>JAGCNV010000017.1 GCA_017645765.1 bacterium
GTTCATGTATGTATGCTCCGGTAGCTCAGCTGGATAGAGCATCTGCCTTCTAAGCAGAGGGTCGTGGGTTCGAGTCCCGCCCGGAGCACCACTTTTAAGCTCAAAATCACCATTTTTCATCCTTCGTGAAATGTGGTGATTTTTCATGTTTCGTGACACGAATCGTGGAAAAATCGTGGAAAAATCGTGGAAAAATTTTGAGCTCAGAAAAACCGTCTCTATGCTCACCCCATGATGCAAGATCGTGGAAAACCATGCCCCCTGCGGGATGCCGTCGCGCCATGACAGGGGTAATCCATCCGGTCTGAAAACTGACGCGAAAAACACGGGGTTTGCCCCCTGTTTTCCACGAATTTTCCACGATTTGAACTTAAAAGCTGCATTCTGGCTGCTTTCCCTGAGGTGGAACGCCCTTTGCACAGACAAGGGCGAAAGGTCCCCGGTCCCGTGTCGCCCTCGAATATGTTCCCCTGGGGGCCCATCAAACTTTTTTTTCGACTTTTTTCTCTTTTTGAATATAGACTGACATTAGATGGCAATGTGCTGTGCTATATTAGCTCGCAAACATGAAGCGGATACAAACACCCTTTGAAGGAGATTGAATATGATTGAACTGGAAAACGGACTGGAAAACGGACTGGAAATAGATGGACGCTTGGTCATAGAGGGCATCAAAGCAGGCCAAAAATCCGGGGCTGGCGTTTTCTGGAACCTGATCTTTTCGCTGGACCAGGCCCATGAAAACGGCGAATATGAACTGCCGGACTCTTTTCTTCGTCAATACCCTGATTATGACCACTCAATACAGACAGGGGAAGACTATATTCGGTATACGTTGGAGAAAGCAAGGACCGTTTACAGCCTGTGGAGTAGAATCTATAAAGCCGCAACAGAAACCAAGAATCAAATCGGACTGGATGAAATGATGGAATGGGGGAAAGCCTTTGCGGATTATTACTCGGAGTTTCGGATTGCCCTCGAAAACCAAAAGAACTATCTCAGCTGTCATCTCCCGGCATTGGAAGAGATCAAAGCGTTGAAATCCGAACTGGAAAGGGTAAAGACAACCCCTGAAATAATGTCCAAACTGGATAATCTGGCAGCATTGGTGTCTTCGATGTCCGAATTTCAGAAAGCAAACCGCGCGGCTGAACGGGAAGAACATAGCGAAATCAAACAGGAAATCCGGCAAAAGCAGAAAGAAAACCAGAAACAGCCCGGTTTGACTCAGGAGCAGGCGGCGGACGTTATAAGAAGAATGGCCAACACTCTTAAAGTGAGTCGTTATAAGAAACTAACAGTCAGAACTATTCAGAATTGGGAAAGCGAGAACCCCAAGCATAAAGCCCCGTCGTGGTATCCGGGCAGAAACTGTGAACTGGCCAGCTTTGCAAAAAGTGTTGAATGTGGGCTTAAAAACGAAAAAATAACAAGATTTCATCGAGAATCCCTCAAAAATATAAAACACCCCATTTTATGTGGGAGCGAAGAAGAATTGGAACGAGCAAGGCGGCAAGCGTCACATACAGGGGATTATGATGACGACGATACGGAAGAAGACGACATAGACTGATTGCCCCGTCAGATTCTTTGCCATGCCTCATGATATCACGTCATGGGGTTTCTTTTTGCCCGTTTTTTGTCGGTAATCCGTCTTTTCTCACGAAACAAACACGAAACAAACACGAAACCGAAAAATAAATTTTGAGGCGAAAACCGAAAAAACTGAAAAAAAGCGGTTCGGACATCCCGCAAAAAAAAGGATTCCTTCTGGGCGCTGTTGATTCGCAACGGCGACCGTCAAAAACTAACAGAAGGAGTATGTATGAAAGTCCAAAACAGAATCACCCCAGCCGTCATTACCGCTGCAACCTCGCTTTTGCAGCCGTACTGTCCCGACCTGAATCCCCGCAACCTGATCGCCGCGTTGAAAGCGTGGGAAGCGGACCCCCAGAAGACCGAGACCCCCATCA
>JAGCNV010000018.1 GCA_017645765.1 bacterium
ACAGCACAGCACAATTATTAAAAGCGTGTCCATCCTATAATTTCAGTCAAGTTTTTTCTATAAAAAATTTCAATAATATCATCAACTTTTTTAATTTTGGAGATTTAAAATGAAGAAAATTTGTATTGTTCTAGTTCTTTTTTGCACATTTTTCAATTTACTGGCCTACGATGACGATGACAAACTGAAGCTTGCTGTTATGGAATTTGAGGACAGAAGCGGTAAAATTTCAAAACAGACTCTTTCCGAAGCAACGGAATATGTCCGTAATTCAATTATCAGTTCAAACACCTACATCGTAATTGCCAAAGAACGGCAGGAACGGGAAATGATAAAGGCAATGAAAAAAGAATCCTACAAAGCCTGCAACGATAAAAACTGCCAGATTCCGCTCGGTCAGGCACTTGCCGCTGACACAATCATGAGAACAACGATCACCTATTTCGGCGGTGTTTACACAATTTCTTCGGAACTTATCGACCTTGCAAAAGAAGCAAGTGTCATCGGAGCGAAGAAAAACTACAACGGAAGCGAAGAATCTATGCGTGAAGCACTTGACTCCATTGTTGAAAAAATCATTTCGACTTATCAAGGTATATTGGAAAAAGATAAAAGAATACGGGAAGAAGAAATGAAAAGAGAGGCCGAGGAAAGAAGAAGGGAAGAGATGAAAAGAGAGGCCGAGGTAAAAAAACAAGAAGAGATGAGGAGAGAAGCCGAAGCGAGAAAAAGAGAAGCTGAAATAAGAGAAGAACAGGAGGCCCGTGAAAGGGAAAGAGAAAAAAGAAGAGAAGAAAAACAGCAGCGTAGGGCAAAAGCCCATGACGACCTGGAATCAGGACCTCTTATAAAAAAAGCAGGATACGGCATGCTTATTGTCGGCGCATCATCTATGGCTTTGGGAGGATTATGCTTTCTCTTTGCGACAGATCCAGATGAATCGGTAGATGTAGACGCAGCAGAATCCGCTGGAATTTCTTTTTTAGTCATCGGTGGAGCTGCACTTCTCACAGGAGCTATTCTAGCACCGCTCGGAGCTGTCAGAGAAAAAAAAGCGAGAATCGAACTCGACAGTCTTTCCATTGCTCCGACAAATGATGGATTTTACGCATCGTTAGGATTCAGTTTTTAAAAGATCTTAAATATTCTTGATACTCTGTAAACAACAGCAGCAAAACCAAGCAAAATCGAAGAAAATACCGTCATTCCGCTTGTCCTCCCCGGCAAACTCGTTAATGTGGTTGGGTAAACAGATTCTTCACTCATTTCGACAGGCTCAATGACCAGAATACCGGTTTGCGTCATGTTGAGGCTTGCCGAAACATCTCTAAGATTCTTCGCTTTGCTCAGAATGACTAATTTTTATCCGCCATTTCAAGAAGTTCTTTCGGTTCAGAAATAAGGATATCGGCTCCAAGAGCGACAAGGTCTTCTTTCCTGCCGAAACCCCAGAGGCATCCGACCGAGGTGATCCCCGCATTTTTCGCAGTCAGGATATCTGCTTTCATGTCACCGACATAAACGGTTTGAGAAAGCGGAACTTTCGTGATTTCAGATATCTCGAATATCCCGTCGGGAGCGGGTTTGAGCGGAATTCCGGGGCGTTCGCCAAGGATCGCGTCAAAATGGAATTCGCCGAGAATGGTTTCGGCGTTTAGAAGCGCGTATTTGTGCTCTTTGTTGGTAAGAATCGAGATTTTTATCCTTCTTTCAACAAGCCCCGAAAGTGTTTCCCTGATCCCTGGAAAGGGCGGGATCGTGCCTACTCCTTCTTCGTGGTAAAGGTCGAGAACTTCGGGCAGAAGGACCGGGATCACATCGTCCGGAGCCTCTTTCGGAAGCGCACGGCGAAGCAGCATCCGCATTCCGTCACCGACAAAACCTTTGTATTCTTCGATCGTATGCTCCGGAAAACCGTGTTTACGCAGAATTCTGTTGTTTGTCCTTGAAATGATGTCGAGCGTGTCGAGAAGCGTTCCGTCCATATCGAAAATAACCGATTTCAGCTGCATTTTTCCTCCTTTTTGGCGCGCATCGTTAAGGTCACCAGGGTCCTTAAAGTCCTTAAGGTCCTTCGGGTTGCGCGCACTCTCTAACTGATTTCAGTCTGGAAAGCAAGAGAAAGCATTGTTACTTCAATATTTATTAAAACTCTTATTCATAATCTTAATTTTTAATCTTGATTTTCAAATTAAGATAATTTATATTAAAACGCGAGGTGATTATGAAACAGATAAAAGACCTTTATGAAAAGGACAAGCCGCGCGAAAAGCTGCTTTTGAAAGGGGTTTCCGCGCTGAGCAACCGTGAACTCATCGCCCTGATTTTCGGAAGCGGAGGCAAAGATCACCCGCTGATGAGCATTTCGAAAGAGATCGAAAAACTGCTTGAAGATGAGAAGCTTGAAGCTCTTGATATCGGAAAACTTTCTGGAATTCCAGGTGTCGGGAACTCCAAGGCATGCCAGATTTTAGCGGCATTTGAACTTGCAAAACGCTTTTACATTGAAAGCGAAAAGCCGCTGATCCGAACTCCTGAAGATTTGCTCCCGCTCCTTAAAGATTATGCTGACAAGAAGCAGGAACACTTTCTGACAGTGACTTTAGACGGCTCGAGACGGGTGATCGACGTTCACCTCACATTCATCGGAACATTGAACCAGGCTCCGCTCCATCCCAGAGAAGTTTTCGCCTTAGCCTTCACCGACAGGGCAGCTTCAATTATCGTGGCGCACAACCATCCATCCGGCAGCCTGATACCGTCAAATGAAGATAAAAAAATAACAAAACAACTGCGCGAAATCGGTTTTTTTATGGGAATAGAACTTTTAGATCACATTATTTTTACGAAAGGCGGCGGATACTACTCTTTTGCGGGAAACGGCTGGTTTACAGGAAATTGCATTGAAATATTAAAGGTTTCCGAAGAAATTAAACAGGTTTGATTATTTCATCTTATTCATAAGGCCTTTCCAGCTCTTTTTGAGTTCCGCGACATCGAGATCGACGACGCTTTCGTCCTTGAGACCGTTGATTTTGAGGAATGTTCCGGATGTTACTTCTCCTATTTCGGTACAGTCGCAGTCTTTCATAACCTTCTTGAATGATTCTGCATTTTCAGGTTTTACCGAAACAAGGATCCTTCCGTTCGATTCGCTGAAAAGGAGCGTGTCGTTTCTTGTGACATCGCTGCTCTTAGCCATTTTCTTGAGGTCTACTTTCGCGCCGAAACCACCGGAGAAGGCGGATTCTGCAACTGCTATAGCAAAACCGCCGTCCGAAAGATCGTGAGCACTTGCTATAAGTCCCTGCTTCATTGCTTCGTGGAGAGCGCGGTAATTCTTCATAAACTTCGCCGAATCGACTTTCGGGACAAATCCTTCGTGTTTTATGCCGTGGTAGAGATAGTATTCGCTGCCGCCAAGCTCGTCTTTCGTCTCTCCTATGAGGAAAATCTTGTCGTTTTCATGCTTGAAATCCATGGTGACCATCTTCTCAACGTCGTCCATCTTTGAAATGAGGGTAAAAAGAAGTGTCGGCGGGATCGAAATTTTGTTTTTGCCGCTGCCGTAGTCGTTGTGCATACTGTCTTTGCCGCTGATGAGCGGAATTCCGTATTCGGTGCAGTATTTGTAAAGCGCTTTGTTGGAACGGACAAGCTGAGCAAGTTTCGCCTTTCCGTCGTCGTTCTTTTCGGCATCATATATCGGATCGGGCCAGCAGAAGTTGTCGAGACCGCTCATGAAATCGGGGTCTGCGCCGACACAGACTGCGTTTCTGACGGCTTCGTCAATTACGCTTGAAGTCATGTGGAAGCAGTCGATATCACTGAATGAAGGCTTGATTCCGTGCGAAACGACGATCGCGTTTTTCTTGAATGGAGAAACTCTGAGAACGCCTGCATCGCTCGGACCGTCGTGCTCGACTCCGCAGAAAGGCTTGCCAGCGCTTCTGCCCTGAACTTCGTGGTCGTACTGTCTTACCCAGTCCTCTTTCGAAGCAATGTTCACGCGTCCGATCATGTCAAGCAGAGTATGGTTTAGATTGCTCTTTTCAGCCGGAACGAACTCTTTTTCAGGCTGTCTTTCACGGAAATTCCAGACTGCTTCGAGTTTGTATTTCGGGTTGCCTTTGTGGAGAAATTCCATTTCAAGGTAAGCCGCCTTGATGTCGTTGTAGTAGATTTCAAGGTATCCCGTGTTGGTGTATTCGCCGACAATCGTGATTTCGACTTCGTGAATGTCTGCGATTTTCTTGAGCTCGTCGTATTTCTCTTTCGGAACAGAGAGTGTCATGCGCTCCTGAGCCTCGGAAATAAAAATCTCCCACGGCTGCAATCCCTGATATTTGAGCGGAACTTTTTCAAGGTTGACTCTTGCACCGCCTGTATCCTGCGCCATTTCGCCGACACTCGAGCTGAGTCCGCCTGCGCCGTTGTCTGTGATTGCGTTGAAAAGGTCTTTGTCGCGCGCTTCAAGAATGAAGTCGAGCATTCTTTTCTGAACGATGGCGTCACCGATCTGAACCGCTGTTACAGGGCTTCCTTCGTGAAGTTCCTCGCTGCTGAAGGTCGCGCCGTGGATTCCGTCCTTGCCTACTCTGCCGCCAGACATAACGATGAGATCACCCGCTTTTGCCTCTTTCTTCCACGAAGGTTTGCCGTTGAGCTCCATCGGCATGAGTCCGCCGGTTCCGCAGAAAACGAGCGGCTTGCCGAGATATCTGTTATCAAAATAGATTGAGCCGTTTACGACAGGGATTCCGCTTTCGTTGCCGCCGTCTTTTACGCCTCTGTGGACTCCTCTGAAAATTCTTCCCGGATGAAGCAGTTTTTCAGGGATTTCACCGCGGAAGAACGGGCTTGCGAAGCAGAAAACATCTGTATTGAGAATAGGTTTAGCACCCATTCCGCAGCCGATGATGTCTCGGTTTACACCTACGATTCCAGTCAAAGCGCCGCCGTACGGGTCAAGCGCGCTCGGAGAGTTGTGGGTCTCAACCTTCATCGCGAAAAGGGTGTCGTCGTCGATCTGGACGATTCCGGCGTTGTCGTCGAATACCGATTTTATCCACGGTTTGCTGTCAAGCATGTCGGTCGTGGTTTTTTTGATGCACGATTTATAGAGCGAGTGGATTTCCTCATTTTTCTCGCCGATTTTGTCTTCATATTTTATGTCTGCCGCAAAAATTTTGTGTTTGCAGTGTTCGCTCCATGTCTGTGCGAAAACTTCGACCTCGCAGTCGGTAGCTTCAGCCGACATCCCGTGAGCGACCCTGTTTTTGATGACATCTTCGCGCCTGAAATAGTCGCGGATCGCCTTCATTTCGTCGATGTTGAGCGCTAAAACGCGCGATCTCGAAATCTTCATCAGGTCTTCGTCGGAAACATCGAGGGCCATTTTTTCGACAACGGGCTGCGTTTTGTCAACGACTCTCGGAACCGCGTCGCCTATTCTCTGACCTTTCTTCCACTGTTTCGCGCTGAGAATCGAATAACGCTGGATTACGCCGTTTGCAAGAAGGTCTGACGCAATTTTTTTGATTTCGTCTTCGCTGATATTTCCGCTGATCAGGTATTTCCTGCCAGAAAAAACCATATCGTTCTCGCCGATGTGTCCGAGGAAGGTCTTGAGTCCCCAGAGAGCCGTTTTTCCTTCGTTGTCGGTAACACCTGGAAGGTAGCCGGTTTCCACTATCCAGTCAAAAGAGTAGTTATCGGCAAGAACTTCGCGCGTTTCAAATACTTCAGTCACAGGATCTGAAAGAACTTCCGCAGCAAAAGCAGCGACCTGCTGCTGGGTGACATCCTCGCAGTCGATCAGATAAACTTTGAGCATCTTGACATCGGTGACCGTTTTGATTCCGAGATCGGTCTCGATCCTTCTTTTCCAAGTCAATCCCTGAGCGTCCTTCACTTCTTCGTTCAAACCGACTTCAACTCTGAAAACCATAGCTTCCTCCTATAAATTTGAGATTAGATTTATCATTTCTTCGGGATTCTGCGCTGCAATAAGCCCTGCGCGTATTTTGTCGCTGCTGCAAAGGACTGAAATCTGACTTATCAGTTTGAGATAAAGCAGATTATTCCCTTCAGGCACGATAAGCGTAAAAACAAGACTGACATTTTCGCCGTCACTACTTCCGTAAGGCATTGGATTCTTTAATGAAATGAGTTGAACAACGACTTCTTTCGAACCTTTTATCCGGCAGTGAGGAACAGCTACGCCCTTGCCGATCCCGGTAGATCCGTAGGTTTCTCGCTCAGTCAGACTTTTGAGCACCGTTTCTTTGGAAATACCGGCGCAATTTTCCACGTTCCCTGCGATATATTCAAAAAGTTCTTCCTTCGTTTTCATGTCGGCACGGCATGCGACGAGTTCTTTTTTCAGGAATTTTCCTATTTTGCACATAATCAGCTCCCGACTTCGAATTGATAGTTTCTTTTGCGCTCCCTTGCCAGAGGAATGTTCATTTTCGAGCGGTATTTCGCGACCGTTCTGCGGGCGACTTCGATCCCCTCCCTGCTTAAAATGTTGGCTATATCGTCGTCACTGTAGGGATTTTCGCGGCTTTCCCCTTCGATTATCTCGACGATTTTCTGCTCGAGACGCTTGTTCGTAGTCAGATTGTCGTTTACCTGCTTTACGAAGAAGTATTTCAGCTCGAAAATCCCGTGCGGAGTCTGCGCGTATTTGCCGTTCGTAAGCCTTGAAACCGTAGCGATATGGCGGCCGATATCATCAGAAACATCTTTCAGAGTGAGCGGCTTCAGAAATTTGTCACCGTGCTCAAGGAACGCCTTCTGATGCGAAAAAATGCTTGCCGCGACCTGATAAAGCGTGCGGTTTCTGTCACTCACAGATTTGATTATCCACTCGGCGTTTTTATATTTTTCACGGATAAAATGCTTTTCATTGCGGTTTTTGACGTTTTTCATGTTGTCTTCGAAGAGATCTGTTTTAAGAATGACTGTCGGCAGCATTTTGTCATCGATATAGATCACCGGCTCTCCTTCACGCATAAAAACCATGAGGTCGGCTTTGACATATTCCGTCCGCTCCTGCTCGTAACCGAATGCCGGATAAGGCGCAGCAACACCGCTTCTGAAGAAAAGCAGAAGTTCCGAAAGTTCCTGCTGAGTGATTCCAAGACTTCCGCAGAGAGCGTCAAAATTTTTCTTCACGAGCAGATCGAGCATTGTCTCATCGCTGAAAAGACGATTGATAGATTTTTCGAATTTTTCAGGAATATCGACCGATCCGTGCTCAATGAAAATGAATCTCAGATATTCCGGGAAATTGCGGCATCCACAGCCTAGAGGTTCAAAATTCTTAAGTATTTCTCTGGCTTTAGCCACCGTTTCTTCGTCAGTCGCAATCTGATCAGCGATATCTTCGTCGCTGTCGGCAAGAAAACCTCTTGCATCGAGATTGTAAGCCATATAGATGAGAACATCCTTCATCGTTTCAGGATAAGACGAAACCGAAATCTGAAAGTCAAGCGACTGGGCAAAACTCTCTTCAGCCGGGACCGTGTTTTCGAAATTGAAATCATTGGGGATATCGTTCGATTTTTTGAGATTCGTTTCACCGAAATTGTTTGATGAAGTCTCCCTGATCTGCTCCCAGTCGAAATCGGCCAGGATCGAACTCATATCGGCTGAATTGTCGTTGATTTGCAACGGAATTGTGACATCTCCGCTATTTGTATCGGCGACATCGACCTCTTCTCCATGCTGAAGGACAGGTTCTTCCTGAATATCATCGCCCCAGTCTTCGACTTCGAGAAACGGATTTTCCGAAACTTCCTCAAGTATCATCTCCCTCAGTTCAAACTGGTTTTTCAGCAGCATCTCTATGCTCTGACGCATCTGGAGCGTCATTCTGAGATCGGTTTTAAGTACCAGATTCTGCTGCTGCTGTATCTTCAAAGAAGAACTCATAATCCCACCCGCAAAAAACGGGAAATTATAATGCCAAAAAAGATGACGGCAAGATTTTTGCTATAAGAAAATAGCTACGACATCAGGAATTTGGAAAAAACTTCGACGACATTCGGATCGAACTGTCTTCCGACATTTTTCTTAAGTTCGCTCAAAGCCTCTTCCTGCTGTTTTTTTCTGTGATAAGGACGGTTTGAAGTGATTGCGTCATAGGCGTCAGCAACATGCATTATTCTCGATGCAAGCGGGATTTTCTCGCCTTTCAGACCTTCTGGATAACCTGAACCGTCCTGATTTTCGTGGTGATAGAGAATGTAATATGCGATTTTATCCATTCCCGTGACTTTGTTGAGTATGTCGTAACTTCTCTGCGGATGTGCCTTTACGTTCAACCACTCTTCATCGGTAAGTTTCTCCCTTTTGCGGTAAACTAAGCGGTTTCCGGCAATTTTGCCGATGTCATGCAGGAAGGAAGCCCACCGGATAGTAAGAATCTCGCTTTCGTTGAGTTTCATCAGATAAGCCATCTGCACTGAAAGTTCCGCCACACGCAGAGAGTGGTTGTATTCGGACGAAGTCAGGTTGTCGGCAATGGATGCGACCATTTTGAAAAAACGGTTCAATGTATCTGGCGAAGAAAGCAGGTGATGGTCTGTCATCTCTTTTTTCAATTCCGCCATGCTCTTTTCAACAGATTCACTGTTTTTCACCGCGTCGAAAAGCGCTTCGTTTTTCACAAGGTCGACAAAAATTTTATAAATTTCCGGGTCAAACTCTTCCTCGGAAAATATTCCGAGCAGAGAGATAATTTCATCCGGCTCATCAACAGAATGAACCTGCGCAGCTATTTCAACCGCGTCCGCAACTCTGATTATGCGCGAACAGAGCGGTATTTTGTCACCTTTCAGACCTTTAGGAAAACCGGTTCCGTCGAAAAATTCGTGATGAGTCCCGACGATCTCGCTGATATTTCTGAAAGTCGGAAAAGTGCCAAGGATCGTTTCCCCTCTGTGCGGATGGACAAAAATACGGAAATTGCCTTTCTGACCGTAAACATCGGGAATCTGAGTCAGAAGGTCTATTACATGACCTCCGACCATGACTCCGCCGATATCGTGGAGCAGAGAAGCAAAAAACAGCTCTTTCATCGTATTTCTGTCGAGATTCAGTTTTTTGCCGATTCTGCACGCCATGATGCAGACTTTCCAACTGTGATAAATTTCGCTGCCGGAATTGTCGAGCTCGCACGCTCTGACGAACTCAGATACAAAATCGGCAGCGAACGATGAAGGAAAAGCTATATCCTGAATAGGCAGCTGAGTGAGTCTTGCCTGAGGGTAAATAGTCAATTAAAGTGCTCCAAGCTGTTTGATTACACCCTGCCAGCGGATCAGCTTCTTTTCCGATTCTTCAACGATCGAAACAACGTGTTCGAGGTTGTTGAACGGTTTGAGAAGGAAATCGTTTGCGCCGTTTTCAAGAGCTGCGATAACTCTGTCGGTCGTAGCATAAGCGCTCATCATGATGATCTGCGTAAGACCGTTAACCTCTTTCATCATGCTGAGAGCGGAAAGACCGTCCATGTTCGGCATGGTGATGTCGACAAGGGCGATATGAACGATGTTATTTCTCATATATTCGATCGCTGCAGCCGGATTGCTGTTCGTAACTACATTGTAACCTTTGTCTTCAAGGAGTCTGCGGAGGCTGGAAAGAATGCTCTCTTCGTCGTCAATGATAAGAACGTTGATATTTTTGTTCATAATTACCTCCAAACCTTAGAAGTTAAAGAAAGTTTTAACAACATTTCTGGAATCGAGCATCTTTACGATCGATTTGTAGTTGTTCCAGAAATAAATTTTTTCAGCGTAGTCGGTAACCGATTTTTCGTTAAGAGTTATAGTATCAATAACTTTGACAACAACTCTGAAACCGGTTTTTTCATAAATATAGTCGCCGAGATCTTTTGCCGGGAAAGAGTGTGCAAGTACCGTAAGAACAACGCTGCTTCTCAGGTATGAAACAAATCCTGCAAGCGTTTTCGGAGCAAACTCTTCGATGAAAGCCGCACCACACTTCATGATTTTGTTGATGGTCTTTTCTTCTTCCTTGAAAAGAGTGGTGATCGGTTCATAAAGGAAATGCTTATCGTTAAGGTTATAATGATAAGCGTTGCCGACCTGTTCTCTCAAAACAAGGCCTGTTTCGATAAGAAAATCAAGGGCTTTCTTGTTTGAATTCGGATTCGTGCTGCTAAGAACAGCGATTTTTCTTCCCGTATAATTCTGTTTGTTTACGAGAATTCTGATGATGTCTACTTTCGCTCTTGAACCGAGCAAGTAGGAAAGCGGTAAATAAGTCATAACAACCTCCTGAAAAAATTGTTTTTGTTAAAAGAGCCTAAAATCTCGGAATTATAGAGTTCTACAAATTCAAGTCAATAAAAAAAATAAACAAAAAACCGCGATTTTTTGAAATAAATAAAACAAGTACTGTCTTGTTAAGGCTGATATGTATCAAAAACTTTTTCTAAAGAATAAGCATCGAATCGCCGTAGGAATAAAAACGGTATCTGTTTTCGACCGCCTCTCTGTATGCATTCATAACGAACTCGCGTCCGGCAAATGCAGAAATCATCATAAGAAGCGTGCTGCACGGAAGATGAAAATTCGTAATAATGCGGTCTGTAAAGCGGAACTCGTAGCCCGGATAGATGAAGATTCCCGTCTCTTTGTCGCACGGTTCTATGATATTTTTTGCAACCGCCGCACTCTCCAGTGCCCTTACGGTCGTTGTTCCGACTGCAAGAATTTTTCTCCCCGCAGCCTTGTCTGCATTAAGCCGAGCCGCAGTCGCTTCATCAATCACAAAATGCTCCTTGTGCATCGTGTGCTCTTCGACTTTTTCACTTTTTACAGGGAGAAAAGTTCCCAAACCGACATCCAGAACGACATTTTCAACGTGTCCGCCGGTGATTTCGCGGATTTTTTCGATTATTTCTTTACTAAAATGAAGTCCGGCAGTCGGTGCCGCAACAGAACCGGCAGTTTCGGCATAGACAGTCTGATATTTTTCCTTATCGTCAGGTCTGCTGTGCTTTTCGTTGCGCCTTTTCAGAATGTAGGGCGGCAGCGGAATGTCGCCGAATTTATCGAGATAATCAAAAAGTTCATTCTCACCGAGAGAAAATTTTACATCGGCAAACTGTTCCGACCTCGAGACAAGTTCGGCAGTAAGCCCGTTTTCGAAATAGACAATCTCTCCTTTGTCAATATGTTTCGAACACTTCACCATCACCTGCCAGAGTCCGTTCTGAAGCGCTTTAAGCAGCAGAAATTCGACTTTCCCGCCGCTTGAACGCTTACCGAAAATACGTGCAGGAATGACTTTCGTCGAATTGAAAACGACCGTTGTCATATTGTCGATATAATCGGTTATCAAGCTGAAATCCGAGTGTGTTATCGAATTTCTGCTCCTGTCGAGAACCATCATCTTCCCCGTTCCGCGCTCCGATGGATCGTCAGCGATCAGCTCTTCGGGAAGTTCGTAGTTGAAAATTCCGGTATCCATTTTTCCGCCTTAAAAAGTTATTGAAAATCTATTTTTGTTTCGTATCGGCTAAGCTCCGCATCGCTTTCCGCGCTTCCTGCATAAAAAATCCTGATGCCGCAATTCAATCCGGCAAGTGTTTTCAGAGCCTTTTTCCTGTTTTCATCGTATTTTGAAGTGAAAAAGAAAACCGTGGAAGCGCTTCGGCCTGCTTCAAACAAGGTTTCGAGGCAGTTTTCGAACTTGTTTTCCGCATCGTTTTCAGCAAGAGCGAGCGTAGAGAGAGCGTTGGAAAAACTCTTTTTCGAGCTGTCGGGAATTTCGTGAATTTCTCTGCCGACAAAAAGAAGCTGAGGAAGATTTTCCTCTATCTGCATTGCGTTCAGAAGAGATGCGGCAGCCGACAGGATTTTTTCGAAGTCTTCGCTGAAGTGTTCTTCAAAAAAGTTGTCAACAAACATAACAGAACCTGAATCGACCTCTTTGTAAAACTCTTTCGTCCTCAGCTGCCCGCTTTTCGCACTCGATTTCCAGTGGATGTTTCTTATCGAATCACCCGGCACGAAATCACGCAGCGACTTCAGTTCAAAGCCGCTTCCAGTCTCTGGAGTTTCGCGTGTTTTTTCGTTTTTTTCATTTGAGTCAGCTCCTTCGTTTTCGGGGATCTCAAACGATTCCTTTATTTCGGGCAGAACCAGGAAACTCCCGGGATTTGCAATGATTTTTCCTTTTTTCAAAAGTCCGAAAACACCTTTGTGAAAAATATATGCACCGCCGAAAGTGATTTTTCCGCGCCTTTCCGGAAGAAAAGATGCCTCAAAAAGAATTCCGCCGTCGGTTTTCCTGCCGGCAACAGCAGATTCTTCATATTTTCCGCCGCAGTTTTTATCAATCAGCCACTTCCAGCGGTAGTAACCCATTCTTCGGTCAAAGGCGTTCCGTTTCTCTTCGCCCGGCTCTTTCGTAGCGGCAAAAACTTCAAAAGTCGGAACCGGTGCAGCCGGAACCTCGGCATAAAAAAGGTTCTCCAAAACAGCCTTTTCATCTTTTGCCCGCAGAATCACCGGATATTTAACTTCTTTTCCCTTTGCAACGCAGTCCGGGAGAAATCTTTCGAACTCAAAGGCAAAAGATTTGAACATAAGCGAGACAGCATCGGTCAGAATCAGCGCCAGCGATGCCGCAAAAACAACGAAAAGCATACTGACACGCGTATTAAGGCCGAAAAAAATTAGAGAAAAAGCACAGATAAGAAGAACTTTTCCTGAAGTAGTAAACTTTCTTTCGATTTTTTCGTTCAGCCTGTAAGTTGCCGAATACCACTTGTAGTGCCGCTTCTTCACGATTTCACCTTAAACAGAGCCTGACTCGCGAACTGTTATTTTCTCATTCTCAGTATGTTGGCAACTCTGTCGTTTATGTCGATGTCGCCGTCGTAGAACTGAGAAACTATCGGAATGTTGTATGTGCTTTTTACTTCCTGGAAAATCGAGTCAGTGATCGTTCCGTGCATACAGCCGAAAGGCGCAACATTGACGATCATCGAAGCTCCCTGTTTTGCGAACATTACGGCGCGTCCGACAGTGAGAATCGCCTCTCCCACAAATTCTGGATGGAGATACTTCATTCCTTCGTCGAGAGTCTCTTTTATCGCCGGCTCGTGACGGTCATAAAGGATTTTTTCTGTTGCCTTGCAGTACAATTCGTCAATGTGCGAGACATAGAGGTTTTTGATAAGCGATTCGCCTCTTCCGAAAAGAGAGAAAGCCTTCTGTTTCGCCATGAAATCCTGAACCCATACGGTGTAAATCAGCCACTCGAAAAGCGGTGCGAGCCATGCTTCGCCGCCATTGTCCTCGATTACGCGGATCAGATTTTCGTTTGCGCAGGCGTTGCTTCTCACATATATTTCGCCGACGATGCCTACTAGCGGCTTCTTCTCGTTGTAACGCGGGATTCTACCAAGTTCAGAAGCAAGTTCCTCGACGACCGGAAGCGGATTCTTTTTCTGTTCGAAAACACTTTCAAGAGTGCGCATAGCCTTTTCCAAAAATGTGTCAACATCACCTTTCGTCTTTTCGTAAGGTCTTGTTCTTGTCGTCATTTTCATCAGCGCATCGCTAGTGATGACTGAATGCATCAGGTATCTTCTGAGCTGTTCCTCTACTCCCTGATACGAGTTTATGCTTGAAGGAGCGAGGATATCGACATTTTTGAGTCCGAGTTTTTCAAACGCGATCCTGTCGAGCATGTTGTACTGTCCTAGTCTGCACGGCCCTTCCGAAGAAGGCATGAAGAATGTGTGCTGTTTTTCAGGCTCTTTTTTTATCTGGTTGAGGAATGCACCCAAAGTGAGGATCATCGGCAGGCACTCCTGACCGCGTGTAAAGCGTTTTCCCGTCATGAAATCGTGCTTTGTCTCAAGCGGGATTGCCACTGCGTCGTATCCGAAACCTCTGAAAGCCGCAGCGAAAAGAGGCGAACCGAAGTGCATCGGCGGGATCCAGATTTTGCCGGCTTTGAGTTTTTTGTCCGCAAGATAGATGTCGGGAAGCGGATGCCCGTCGGACTCTTTAACCCCTTTCATGTAGCTTTTTACGACATCAACAAAAGCTTCGACTCTCGTGAGATATCCGCCGTCGCTCGAATGCTCATCAAGTTCCAGAATAAGCATCGGTTTTCCTTTCATTTCGTTCTCTGCGAAAGAAAGAATGAAGCTGTCGGGGCCGCATGAGAAGTTGGTGAGATAGATCGGGAAGACATTTTCCTCTTTTTTCGCTCTTTTCAGCGCGGCGATGATCTTCTGACCGTAATTCCAGAAAAGATTCCAGTAGTTCGTGTCGGCAAGTCCACCGACATTTATCTTCATCATGTCTATCGGAAGCACGTCAAAGCCCATTCCGGCGATGGTTTCGGGCAGACCGAGGTTGATCCCTTTGTCGTAAAGGTTGTAAGGTCTGCCGACAAGAAGGAAGAGAGGCTTTTTCGCATTTTTCGCGTTTTTAAGCATCGCTTCGCCTTCATCGATAAGGCGCTCGGTCTCTTTTCTGTAGTAGTCCCGGGCCTCTTTCCACGCCTTTCTCACTTGTTTTTCCTTAAGCTCCGGAAAAAAGGGTTCCAGCGCCTTGAAAATGAGAGTCCCGTTCTTGTCATCCGACATTCTGAAGTCGATCACAGGGTCGATTATTTTTGTCTTCGGATTCATTCCGTTCTTTTCCATGACGGTCGAAATTATCGACGGATTGCTCTGAACATAAGGACAGAAGAAGCTGATAGCCGTTTTTACGTTGTCGCCGGCAGAAATGAGAGTCGGGTAGAAAACGGGGATATTTTTGTTCGCGAGTTCGAGTGTGTGGCCTATCGAAGTTTTGACCGGGAAGCAGAAATCGGATGCCGAATATTTTGACGAAAGCCCTTTGATTTCAGCAGTTGTCGAAGGAGCCGAAATTACACTTTCGATACTGAGAAGCGAGAACATTTTTCTCCAGAGCGGAAGGAAGGTCCAGCTTGAAACTGCAAGCGGAATCCCCACTTTTCCGACCGATTCTTTTTCAGGAAGCATGCTCTTGAAAAATGACGAGTTTCTCTTTTTTATAAGCTCGAATTCCTTGATTTCACGGCGTGTTGTCGTCTCTGCGTCTCTTCCGCAGCCGTAACCCCAGGAAGATTCTCTGCCGCCTTTTTCAGAAATGTGGTTTATCCGGCAGAAGTTACTGCAAAGTTTACAGATTTCGGTCCTTGAAGTGACTTCGATTGTAGCCGATTCCGCTCCACGGAACGCCGATTCTTTAGAATCTTTCTTTGCCGAAACTTCTTCGAGTGCTACCAATGCCGCGCCGATGCAGCCCATGACGTGACAGTATGGAGAAACTATTATTTCAACGCTGAGCAGATTCTCGAAAGCCGCCGCAAGCCCTTTGTTGCGGGCAGTCGCACCCTGAAAGAAAATTTTATCCTGACTGATTTTGCGGTTTCCGACAACTCTGTTGAGATAGTTTTTCGCAACGGAATAAAGCACAGCCGCGATTACTTCCTTCTTGTCGAAACCCTGCTGCAGAAGCGCGCGGATATCCTGCTCCATAAAGACTGTGCAGCGGTCGCTCGTAGCCGGCGGAACAATGTCTTCTGTCATTTTTCCGACCAGATTTATCGGGATCTCAAGCTTTCTCGCCTGTTCCTCGACGAAAGAGCCGGTTCCTGCCGCGCAGACATAGTTCATGTTGACTTCTTCAGGCATTCCGTTTTTGAGACGGATGAATTTCGCGTCCTGTCCGCCGATCTCGAAAATCGTCTCGACTTCGGGGAACATCGACGCCGTTCCTTTCGCGTGGGCAGTGATCTCGTTGATTATTGCATCTGCTCCGAAAATTATTCCGGCAAGTTTTCTGCCCGATCCGGTCGTTCCGAAAGCACGGATTTTTGTAGTTGCGGGAATCAGTGAATAAAGCGCTTTGAAAAGCTTTTTCGCCGCATTCACAGGGTCTCCCCCCGTTTTTCTGTAAATATCGAGAACAGGAACCCCTTTCATGTCGAGAAGAGCCAGTTTCGTGCTTGTGGAGCCGATATCCATGCCGAGGATCGCCTCTGGAATTTCTTTGTAAGCGGCATTGTGGATCCTGATTTCGTTTCCGAGCTCATCAATAGTGAATTCCGCGAAAACCGGATATTTACTCTTTTTGAGGGTTAGCGGTGGCATTTTTTCAGTTACGAACGAATGTCTGAGTTTGTCGGGATCGATTTCCGAAATCTTCACGACAGCCGCTTCCGCAGCACCTTTTGCAAGGAAAGCCTCGCTGGAAGCGGGAACGATCCATGACGAAGTCGGAAAAAGAGTCCTGAACCAGCGGACGACCTCTTTGTTGAGGCTGACTCCGCCGATAAGAAGGAAGTTTCCCTTGATTTCAAGGCCGCGGAAAAGGGTGCTCGTCGCCGAAACGACGAGTGCGCGGCACATTCCAGCCCACATCTCCTCTTTCGTGCGTCCTTCCTGCTGGTGGTGGATGAGGTCGCTTTTTGCGAAAACAGTGCATCTGCTGGCGATTGAAGGTGGTTCCGCGATATCGAGAGCCGGTATGTTTTCGAGGTCGATCGAAAGCCTTTCCGCCTGTTCTTCAAGAAAAAGTCCCGTTCCCGAAGCGCAGAGCGAATTTGAGGAAATATCGGAAATCTTTCCCGATTTTATCACATATTTTTTGAGCGACGACGCACCTATTCCGATGATTGCGGCATAATCCTTTCCTGCAAATTCCGCGCTTTTGAGTTCAGCGCTTGCCGCCTCGGCTTCCGAAACAAAAATATCGCTTCTTACTTTGGCGAACTCCGCCGCGTTTTTTCCGGTAAAGCGAACGCGTGTTTCAGGGTCTGCGTCAGCAAAAATTTTCTTAATTATTTCAGTGATTTTTCCGCCGTGCCTTGCGCGGAAAACGACTTTATTTTCATTCTTTGAAAAAACAGTGATGAATGTTGACCCGATGTCAATTCCAAGACGTTCCTGCATTTCTCCTCCGATTACAAAAAACCAATCTGCAACCTTATATTTTTAAAAAATTTTATTGCAAGTGTAAAAAAGAAAACTCAGAGGATCTGTTTTCCTTTTACAAATACTTTTTCGCAGTGGTTGTGTGCGAAGTGGTATATCGGATATGCGACGCTCGGCGAATCCATGATGACAAGGTCTGCGTCCTTGCCGATCTCGATCGAACCTTTGGTTTTGTCTCTTCTGAGAGATTTTGCGCCGTTTATGGTGATTCCTTTGAGCGATTCTTCAACGCTATGCACACCGATATCGATCTTGCTTTCAATAGCCTTTCCGCTGCTATCTGATATTATTATGTGAACACGTTTTCCGAAATAATCCTCCTGCCTCAATTCTTCTATTTCTCCACTCTGTTCGATGCGAATATCGGACAAGCAGTGGAGTTTATCTATAAATAGCCGGATTGAATCGTCATTCAGAGAGTAACGGATAAAGTCGATATCCATGTCCTGGGTGGCTCTCCGCGCACTTTTAGTGATACTTCTCATAACAACGCCGCCTTTTATAGTGACATTTCGGTTGAAGGAACTTTCTGCAAGTGCTTTTAAAACTATATCCTGACAAACCTTGGATTCAGCACTTTCATTGAAAAAGCCCTCTTCGTTGGCTGCGTGCAGCATTTCATCAATAACCGCCATCAAAAGACCTCCGAGTCCAATGCTTCGCTGATCATCTTGTGCCTCGGGAAAAACGATGCATATTCCTGAACGCGCTCAATATCCATTTCATAGATAATACGCCTGTAATTTCCGAGAATTTCCTTGTAATAATCATAGGGAAGCTTGTTTTTGAATCTCAAAAGTTCGATTAGCATACGCTCGCGGTCATACATTTTGAAAACAGCATCGCCGCGATTGGCCGTCATCACCCCTAAATTCAGAATGTCGGTATTGACAAAAAACTGCCGGATACGTTTGTCACGCAAGGCTCTTGATGACTCCGGTGTCGCAATGCAGTATTCATCGGGGACGACATCTGTCAGTCCGTGATAGAAAAACGCCGTATCCATCGTAATTATCACATCAGGATACTTCGCCGCTATCACCGCCAATACGGAAACATCTGGTTTGTCAGCGTAAATCCCCTTTTCTATCTGAAAAATCCGTCCGCTGCTGACAGCTTTTTTTATCTGATAATCCGATTTGTAAATTTTAATACAGTCGCTGTATGTGTATATCATTTGCGCTCCGTTTTAGACTAAATGTATGTTAATTTTACATTTCAACATACAACAGATCAAATCTTATACTCAAAAAAAAACATGTCAAGCTCGTTCATTCCGGATTTTATCAGACGATTCTTCTGCCCTTGACGAAAACTTTTTCGCAGTGGTTGTGGGCAAAGTGGTAGATCGGATATGAGACGCTCGGAGAATCCATTATGACAAGGTCTGCGTCCTTGCCGGTTTCGATGGAGCCTTTGGTTTTGTCTCTTCTGAGAGATTTCGCGCCGTTTATCGTGATTCCTCTGAGCGAGTCTTCCACGCTGAGACGGAGCTGCGTTGCGCCTAAACTTGCTGCAAGCGGTAAAAATCCGCACATGCAGCTTCCTGGGTTCATGTCGGTAGCTAAAGCGACAGTTACGCCGTTTTCAAGCATTTTGCGCGCCGGAGCAAACGGAAGCCTCGAAAAAACGGAAGTTATCGGCAGAACGCCCGCTACAACACCGTTTTCTGCAAGTTTTCTGATCCCTTCGTCGCTTATCGCTTCGAGATGGTCAACGGAAGCCGCTCCCATTTCGGCTGCGAGTTCGGTTCCACCGAGAGAGTGGAATTCGTCAGCGTGAAGTTTGAGTCCGAAACCGAGTTCTTTCGCTCTGAGCATAAGTTTTTCTGTCTCTTTGAGCGAAAAATAGCCTTCCTCGCAGAAAACATCGGCGAATTCGGCAAGATTTCTAGCCTTTATTTCAGGCAGCATCTCGTTGTTTATGAGGCTGATGTAGCCTTCGTGGTCGTTTTTGAATTCGGGCGGATAAGCGTGCGCGCCGAGGAATGTGGAAACGATTTCAACCGGGAAGCGTTTTTTGAGTTCTGCTATCGCCGTGAGCAGTTTAAGTTCGCTTTCGGTGTCTAAA
This sequence comes from bacterium, assembly GCA_017645765.1. GTDB lineage: Bacteria > UBP6 > UBA1177 > UBA1177 > UBA1177 > UBA1177. Next base: position 19,100 of record JAGCNV010000018.1, read on the forward strand.
CCGTAGCCCGATTTGATTTCGACCGTCGTCACGCCGTAGGAAACAAGCTGGGAGAGGCGTTTTGAAGCCTGTTCAACGATCTCTTCAAGCGACGCTTTTTTCGTTTTCAGGGTGCTGTTGATTATTCCGCCGCCCGCCGCCGCGATTTCTTCGTAGGTAGCCCCTCTCGATTTCATCGCGAACTCGTCCTCGCGTGTCGCCGCGAAAACAAGATGCGTGTGGCTGTCGACAAGACCCGGGAAAACAGCTTTGTTTCCGGCATCGACAATGACTTCCTTGAATTTTGTTTCGAAACCGGGTTCCGTTTTTCTGAAATCACCGCTTTCACCGGCAAAGCAGATCTTTCCATCTTCGTCAGCTGCAATAAGAAGAGACGAACCTTTTAAAACCGGAGATAAAGTTGTAGCGGTAAAAATTTCAGAAATGTTTCGGAGTATAAGAGAGTATTTCAAAACTTATTTTGAGAAAGTTCTGTTGAACTGGCGTGCAAGTCTTGCGACCTTTCTTGCAGCGGTGTTTTTGTGAAGAACGCCTTTGCTTGCAGCTTTCTGGATTTCGCTTATTGCCGTATTAAGTTTTGCGACTGCATCTTCGCGGTTCTCAGCTGTCTCGGCTGCTGCCTCGAAGTAGTGCGAGAAAGTTTTTACTCTTGATTTGATAGAACGGTTGTAAAGTCTTCTTTTTTCACTTGTTCTAATTCTTTTTTTTGCCGATCTGTGGTGAGCCAAATTATCCTCCATTTATAAACTTAAGTCTCACGGAACCAAAAAACCGCCGTGTTATATTCAGAAAAGTCCGAATGTCAAGTTTAAAAGTGATTCTGCTGTTTTCCGGCTGCCTCCGCAGTCCATGGACGGCATCAGTAAATTGCGATTTCTTGACTTAAATCGCGATTTGGCTTTAATAATGCGTTTTTTTTGTTCTACGGAAAATTTTTTCTGTATTTTAAGGAGGTTATTATGAAAAAATTATCGATTTTCGTTTTATTTGCTTTGTTACTGGCTTTTTCAGGTTGCTGCAACGATGCAGGGAAAGTGGAACTTTATCCGAATGAAGGCGGGAAAACTATTGCCGAATTCGGCGGTGTAAAAATCAGCGAAAAATATATGAAGACTTATGTCGACAATCTCAACGACTATCTTAAAGCCCGCTACAATACGCCTGAAAGAAAGGAAGAGCTTATGACAAAAATCACGGAAGGCGAACTTGTCGCAATGAAAGCTATAAAAGACGGCGCACTTAACGATCCGATCCTTCTTTCCCAGATAAAAAACACGATCGCAAGATATTACAGCGGTACGAAAATGAAAGTTCAGATCGAAGAAAGTCTCAAAGTTTCCGAAGACGAAATGAAGAAGTACTACGAAGAAAACAAGAACACCTTCAACACTCCGGAAAAAGTCAAAGCGAGCCACATTCTTATCAAAATAACGGATTCCAGAGACAAGGAAGCTGCCAGGAAACTTGCAGAAAAAGTTGCGGCAGAGGCTGAAAAAAGCGCAAAAGATATGGGAAGTTTCGCTAAACTTGCAGAAAAATACAGCGAAGACGAAGGTTCCAAGAAAAGAGGCGGAGATCTCGGCTACTTCCAGAGAACAGAAGAAGGCGGCAGCATGGTTAAGGAATTCAGCGACGGTGCTTTCGCGCTTCAGAATGTAGGCGACATCAGCAAACCGGTGGAATCTGAATTCGGTTTCCATATCATCAAGCTGACCGGCAAAAAAGAAAAGATTGAAAAAACTTTTGAAGACGTCAAGATAAATATCGAGAACACTCTCAAAACCGAAAAGAGAAAAACGGCTTACACCGATATGCTTGAAAGCTACAAAAAGGAACTCGGATTCAAATTCGACAAAGATGCCGCTCTTGCAATCGACATCTCCGTTTCTGAAAGTGCAAAAAGCGCTTCCGACAGTTTTGACAATAATCAGAGAGCAAAACTTCAGAAACCGATCCTCTCGAAAGAACAGCTTGAGCAGTTGAAAAAACAGCAGGAAGAAATCAAAAAGAACGGCGGCGATCCGAATAAGAACCAGAATATGAAACTCCAACTCGGCAAACCTGCAAAAAAATAATCTGATGAAAAAAAGGTCCGTTTTTTTCTTTATTTTCATTTTATTTTCATTCTTGTTTGCGGAAGAACAGCTTCTGAACAAAATGGTTGTCCGTGTCAACGGCAAAGTTTACACGATTTATGACTGCAAAAAACTGCTGCGCTTTGATGATCCGGCAAGCGTGAATACTCAGGCTGTGCTTGACAGAAAGGATAAACTCATTGATCAGCTCATAAACAACGCCATTTCTAAACAGGAAGCCGAAGCACTCGATATCACTGTTCCGGATGACGAACTTGATGCCGCGGTAGATTCTGTTCTGGCACAGAACAAGATGACACGCGGGCAGTTCGAGCAGGAACTTTCCAAAAACAATATGTCGTTTGAGACTTACCGCAACGAAGTTCTGAGGGAACAGCTTACGCTCCTCAAACTGAAAAAACGGATAATCGTCACAATGGATGTCGATGAAAGAGCTCTGCGTGAAATATATGAAAAGGAATTCAGCAGCGAGCAGGAACTCTATTTCACCGCATCCCACATCATTATGCAGGCAAACGAAAGCAACGACACCGAGATAAAAGATGCCGTTACTACTATTTATAAAGAAATAACCGAAGGAAAAATGACTTTCGCAGAAGCCGCAAAGTCATATTCCCAGGACGGTTCGGCTGCAAACGGAGGTTCACTTGGAACTTTTTCGGCACGCGACATGGTTCCCGAATTTTCGGAAAGACTTGCAGTTATGAAAGAAGGGGACGTAAGCGAACCTTTCAGAACACGCTATGGCTGGCATATCGTTAAACTTGACAAAGTTGAGAAACACGATCCGCCGACTTACAACGAGTCTTATGAAATGCTGCGTAACATCTACTTTCAGCGCAATGTCGAAAAAATGTTTCAGACATGGCTAAAAAAGAAACGCAGTGAAAGCAAGATAGATATTCTTCTTTAATTTTTTTCTCCGACAGATTTCAATCGAAGTGTTGTTTAAATGGAATTTTCCCCGTCTTTTCGTCATAAAAGAGGAAAAAACGCAAAAAAAATGCCCTGTCAGATAAAAAAACAACAAAAAAAGTAAAAAAACGCCTTAATTTTACTGAAAAATATTTGACAAGCACTGTGACAATCTTAAAATGACGCGTTGTTTGTTAACCTTTTTTATGGAGAGTGTTATGGCAAAAGCAGCAAAGAAAAAAAGAGAGTACCTCGTAGCAACCACGAAAACCGATTTCGTTAAAAAGATGAAAGAAACGGTTAAATCAGTTGCTCTTACGAACGATCAGGCTAAAGAGCTTTACGATGTTTTCACAGCTATCCTTAAGGATACTGTTATTTCTGAGAAAAGACTCAGCCTTAACGGTGTAGGAACTTTCAAAGTAAATGAAAGAAAAGCTCGCAAGGGTATCAACCCGAAGACCCGTCAGGAAATCAAAATCCCGGCAACGAAGACTGTTTCTTTCAAACCGACACCTGTTTTCAAGAAGGAACTCTAATTCCAGTTTTTTAAATCCTTTCAGGATGGCGGTCATGCGATTTTTCGTGTGGCCGCTTTTTTTTGCCCTGATTCTGTCAGACTGTATGATTTGCGATGCCAGATTTTTGAATTACTTGATTCTTTCGAGGAACTCTTCGGCAAGTTCGAGATATTTTTTAGCACCGATCGAAGCAACATCGTAAAGAAGTATCGGCATTCCGAAGCTCGGGGATTCGCTCAGTTTGACGTTGCGCGGAATCACCGTTTCAAAAACTAAATCGCCGAAATGCTCGCGGACGTCGTTTTCGACTTCATAGGTGAGTTTGACACGTTTATCGTACATCGTTAGAAGTATTCCGTAAATTTCTACCGCAGGATTCAGTTTCTGGATCCCCTTCATCGTTTCCATTATTCTGCTCAACCCTTCGAGCGCAAAATATTCGCACTGGATCGGAATTATTATGCCGTCGGACGCGATCATGTTGTTTACCGTGAGGATATTTAGCGTCGGCGGTGAATCGATTATTATGAAATCGAACTTGTCTTTCAGTTTGTCAAGCGTTTCCTTCAGGACAAATTCGCGGTTTTCGACTTCAAGAAGCTCGATCTCGGCACCTGTCAGATCTGAATTGCACGGAATCACCTTTAATGAAGGCAGTTTCGTCGGATATACCGCTTTGATGTCAGGATCAGCCATCATGTCATAGATCGTATTGAAGTTTTCTTCTTTGATAGAACTCATTGAAGTTGCGTTTCCCTGCGGATCCATGTCGATAAGCAGCACTTTTTTTTCAAGGGCGCTGAGTGATGCCGCGAGGTTTACTGCGGTCGTGGTTTTGCCTACGCCGCCTTTCTGATTGATTACGGAAATCGTTTTTCCCATTTTTATCTCCGTTATGGCATTGAAAAAATCATAAGTTTCTGCCGTTTCAAAAGATTTTTCTTCCAGTCTTCAACGGCTTTTCGTTTTTCTTCTTCCGAAATTCGCTTTTCTTTCGGAAATTTCTGCTCAAGAAAGCGGGTCGTCATCTTGTCGGTAATGAGCCTCATTTTTATTATCGTTTTAAACTCAAAATCGGTAAGTTCGTATTTTTCGATGAATCTCTTCATGTTGATGTTTTTTTTGTATGTATCGACTTTCTGCCTGACAAGTTTTTCATCGACCGTGACTTCGTGTTCGCGAGCCTCTTCAAATGCGATTATCCTGAAAAATATCAGTTCGAGTATCGTCTGCTTCATTTCGGCTGAAAGCGGCGTTTCGGGCGGGAAGTTGTTCTCGATGTTGAGAAGTTCCCCTTCCTGAAGAATTTCGGAATATGTTATCGCGCGGTTGTTCATGCTTGCTACGACCGTTTCAAGCGGAACAGTCTGGGAAAAAAGCATGAGTGAAAGCAGAGCAAAAATCATTACTTCCCTTCTCCGCTTTCAAGAACTTTTTCAATATAATCAAGAAGTTGTTCTTTCCCGGTGCCATCCATTGCACTTGCAAAAAAAGAATCCGGATTCTTCTGTTTCGCAGCCGAAAGTTCCGTTTTCGTGAGTTTGTCTGTCTTTGTAAAAACCGGAGTGTAACCGATCTGGTAATGGTCCAGAAACTCTATCATCTGCCCGTCGTTAGGCAGAATCCCGTGACGCGAATCGATGAGAAGAAAAATACCGGCGAGGCTTTTTCTCGTCCTAAGATACTTTTCAATAACGACACGCCAGAGATCCTGCTCGGATTTCGAACGTGATGCAAAGCCGTAACCCGGAAGATCGACGAAATAGAATGAATCATTCACGTTGAAGTAGTTGAGGAGAACTGTTTTTCCCGGTTTTTTTGAGGTTTTGACCAGATTTTTACGCCCGAGCAGCATGTTCATCAGACTCGATTTCCCCACATTTGAACGCCCGATGAATGCAAATTCGGGTCTGCCGTCTTCGGGAAGCCCTGACATGGACGAGGCACTTTTTACAAATTCAGCTTTCTTTATCAGCATTAGTTCCTTTCTCTTTCGCGGTGTGCGATATCGTGCCTGAAGTAAGCCTTGTCGAAAGTTATCTTTTCAACATTTCTATACGTGTTTTCAACCGCTTCGTTTATATCTTTCCCGCCTGACGTGACCATGAGGACCCTGCCGCCGTCGGTTATGACGTTTCCTGAAGCGTCGAGCTTCGTTCCGGCGTGGAATACGACGCAGTTTTCATCGACCGAATCAAGTCCGGAGATGATTTTTCCTTTTTCATAGCCTTCGGGATAGCCGCCGCTTGCGAGGACAACACACATTCCGTAGCCGCTTCTCCAGACGAGTTCCGGCAGAGCTTCAAGCGTTGTGCAGAGAGGAAGCGAGCCGTTTTTATCAGCCTGAGAGCCCTCTTTTCCGGCAACAGCCCAGAAATACGGAACGATATCGCTTATAAGCATAAACATCAGCGGTTCCGTTTCAGGATCACCGAAGCGGACATTGTATTCGAGGACAAAAGGTTCGCCGTCAACTATCATAAGGCCGATATAAAGGATTCCGCGGTAGTTTATGCCGCGCTTTTTCAGTTCGTTAAGAAGCGGCTGCGTGATAGTTTTATCGACTTTTTCATAAAGTTCGTCAGTTCCGGATTTTACCGGTGTGTAGGCTCCCATTCCGCCTGTATTCAAACCTGTGTCGCCGTCGTTCAGCGCCTTGTGATCCTGCGAAAAAAGGAGTCTTTTGACAATTTTTCCGTCGGTAAGAAGAAGAAGTGAAAGCTCTTCGCCTTTCAAAAACTCTTCGATTACGACTTTTGCACCGGCCGCCTTGAACTTTCCACCCAGCATTTGCGAAAGTTCGGAAGCCGCCTCTTCATAAGTTGCGCATATTATTACCCCTTTTCCTGCAGCCAAACCGTCAGCTTTTAAAACTACCGGATATTTTGAAGTTTTCAGTATTTTGTCGCCGCTTTCAAAATCGGTGACTGTTGAATATGCCGCAGTCGGAATTTTCGCTGATTTCATAACTTCTTTCGCGAAAGCCTTGCTTGATTCAAGACGGGCAGCCTCTTTGTTGACACCGAAAATGCGGAGACCTTCGGCTTCAAAGGCGTCAACAATTCCTTTTGCGAGATAATCTTCGGGACCGACTACAGTGAGATCTATAGATTCCTTTATTGCGAAATCAAGCAGCGATTCAACAGAATCGTCTTTAATATCAGGTATTTCTGCAACTTTGGCAATTCCTGCGTTTCCCGGAAAGCAAAAAAGTTTGTCAACATAAAAACTTTGAGCGATTTTCCATGCAAGAGCGTGTTCGCGCCCCCCTTTTCCGACTACCAGAACTTTCATTTTTCCCTGTTTTCCTCTAAAAATCAGTAAAACGTGATATTTTAAGGAATAAGTCCGTCATGTCAAACTTTGAGCGTGCGACAAATTTGCAATATATGTTTAAATTCCTAAAATATTGCGTTTTTTTGGTGTATTACAAATTACAGGGGAGTTTACAAATGAAAAAGGAAATCAAACAGCTTGGTCAAGAACTAATTGATTTTATTGACAAATCTCCGACAGCTTTCCATGCTGCACAGAACATTGCCGAAACTTTGGCTAAAAAAGGCTTCACTGAACTCGACGAAGCAAAACCGTGGAAACTTGAGAAAGGCAAAGGATATTTTGTCAGAAGAAACAGCTCTTCTCTCATCGCTTTCAGGCTCGGGACCGATACTCCGGTAAACACCGGTTTCAAAATCGCCGGTGCCCACACCGACAGTCCGCTTCTTAAATTAAAAGAAAACGCGGAAAATGTTTCGGCGGGATGCGTCAGAGTTACGACCGAAATCTACGGTGGACTGCTCGTCTACACATGGCTTGACAGAAATCTCGGAATTGCCGGCCGTGTAATGGTCAAAACCAAAAAAGGCGAAGTCGAAAAACTCGTCAACATAAACAAACCTGTCGCCATAGTTCCTTCTCTTGCGATCCACATGAACCGCGAGGCGAACAAAGGCTTTGAGTTCAACCCGCAGAATCATCTTCAGGTCGTCCTCACTGCGGACAGTGAAGCCAAGAATGTTCTGAAGACGCTCGTTGCGAAGGAAATCGGCGAAAAACCTGAAAATATCGGCCAGACAGACCTTTTCGTCTACGATCTGCAGGGCGGAACCTTCGGCGGAATCGACGACGAGTTCATCTCAACCGGCAGACTTGACAACCTTCAGATGTGTCACTCGATTCTGACAGCTTTCCTTGCGGCAAAACCGGGCAAGGCAACGACTGTCGCCGCTTTCTACGACAACGAAGAGATCGGCTCACGTACTCCGATGGGTGCAGATTCATCCTTCACGAGAACGATTCTCGAAAGGATCGTGGCACTTACTTCCGACGGACGCGACGACCGTTTTGTCGCATTCTCGAAGAGTTTCCTCATCAGTGCAGACGGCGCTCACACGCAGCATCCTAACTTCCCTGAAAAACACGATCCGGCTTACGCTCCGAAAATGAACAAAGGTCCGGTCATCAAATTCAGCTCGAGTTTCAGATACGCTACGACAGCTGAAACAAGTTCATATTTCGAACAGCTCTGCGCAGGAGCAAAAGTTCCCTGCCAGAAAATCGCAAACCGCTCAGATGTTCCGTCAGGCAGCACGATCGGCCCGATGTCATCAGCCGCTCTCGGCATTAAAGCAGTCGATGTCGGCAACGCGATGTGGGCTATGCACTCGATCAGAGAAACCGCAGGGACTGCCGATCATTACTACATGACAAAGGCACTTGAGTATTTCTTTGGAAAATAAGGCAAAATTTTTTGATATTTTTCTTTTTTTTTGCTAATGTGCGCCCCGATGTGTTTTTTGTTGCTTTAAATCCATTATTTTTAAGAGGTTGTTATGAAATTGAAAAGTTTAATGCTTTTGGTTTTGATTCCGGTTGCAATGATGCTTGTTTCATGTAATCCGGAAGACGAGTACCTTGGAAAACTTTACTCGAAAGACACGAGAAACTACGCGATCCAGGGTCTTAAAAAGATGAAAGGCGAGATCGTCAATATGGACAAAGCCTGCTCGAAGCTCCTCAAGCTCGACCAGACTCCCGAAGCAGGTCTTGCAGTTCTTACCGCAGGTGAAATCGGCTGCACGCAGTCTGTAGACAGAATCAGCGAAATCGTTGACAAATGTCTCACCACGACAAACGTAAGAAACCTTAAAACACTTGAAAGTGCAGCTATGGCTTTCGGACTTCTCGAACAGCCCTCCTCTGTTCCTACACTTGCAAAGTATTTCACGCTTCAGACTCCTGAAGTTCTCGCTCCCGGAATGCGTGAAAAAGCAGAATCTGTTGCAAAACGTGCTGCAATCGAAGCTTTGGCTAAGATGCCGAACGAAAGTAAGCACCTTGTTCCTGAAATCCTTAAGGTTTTCGACTCGAAAATTGAAGATTTCGGTACAAAATACACCACCGCAGGTCTTCTCGGCGAATGGCGTGATCCTTCAACGGTCCGTCCGCTCGTAACCGCTCTTTTCTACGAAGAGCAGGGTTTCAGCCTTTTCCCGGAAGCAAGAAAATCGCTCATCAAACTCGGCAAAATGGCTGAAGAAGAGCTTATTAAGGCTTACAACGGCGAAAACCCGAAAGTAAACGAGATCCAGAATGACAACAAAGAAAGAGCTACAAAACAGTTCTGCCCCGAATACATCGGCAACGAAGAAGCTAAGAAGAAAGGCGAATGCCCGAAAGACGACGAATACATGGCAACAATCGCTTCGATCGAAACCACGACAAAGCTCAAAACTTCGATCGTTCTTGCCGACATCCGTTCGAAACAGGCAGTTGACATGGTTATCAAAGAGCTCGAAACTCAGCTTGCAACTGACAAAAAACAGCCTTTCCTTGCTGAGCACCTTGCAGTTCAGCTTGCAAAATTCGGCGACTTCAGAGCTACCGACACGCTTCTCAAAATGGTCAGCAAGAAGTTCACGAAAGATACAACAAACGACAAGAAATCCAAAGGTCAGCTTTCAAAAGAGGAAAAAGCTCAGGCTAAACTTGCAGACAGAGGTCAGGAAATTTCGATCATGATGAAAGGCGCTGAAGCTTTGGCTATCCTCGGCGACCCGAAAGCTCTTCCGTACCTTGAAGAAGTCATCAAGCAGAAACCGGTTTCCGAATACAATGAAATGAACGAAAAGATCATTTTCTACGAAGCTACTGTTTGGGCTGCTGATGCTCTTACAAGAATGGTTTCCGATCCGGAAATGGCTGACAGATTCATCACTGTTGCAAAAGGCGTCATTGAAGAAGGCGAAAAATATGTTGCAAATGTTGAAAAGAAATCGACAGAAAAAGTTAAAAAGGAACTTCCTGTAGGTCAGGAAATTTCAAAAGACGATATGGACAAGAAAGTCAAGACGGAATCGAGACTTGACGTAAACTACGATTCTACAAACAAGACCGTAGAAATGTTCAAGAGATTCATCGACAGAGCAAATGCTGCGAAAGAGTGCAAAGCTGACAACGCATGCTACGTTGCAAAACTCGGCGACAAAAATCCGGCTGTTGTTGAAAAAGCTGTTTACATGCTTGGTTACTCTGGCAAACTCGGTGACTACAAAGAGCAGCTTAAACCTGTTATGAGACACGCTGAACCTTATGTCCGCGAAGCTATGTCGATCGCTCTTCTCAAAACCGAAGATAAGGGCTTTGCTCCTATTCTTGACGAAGTTCTCAAGGCTGAAGGCGACAAAGTCGAATATGCAGCAGCTATGAAGGAATTCAAAGCAATCTCCAGCTATCTCAGCTCTGTAAACTAATTTCCCGCTCATATAAATCCGTTCATTCTCACATTTGAGGTTTTCAAATGAAGATAGCCATCGTCAATGTCAATAAGTCAAGAGTAGTAAAAAACACGGAATACCATGTTTTTACCGCCAAGGCCTTTGTTGAAGCAAGATCGTGGAACGAAATAAGCGCCGAAATAGTCAATGTATACATGACAGACGACATGTCGACTTCTGCCGGAATAATAGAAAACCAGCAGGCCGACATCGTCGTTTTCAGAGTGCTTTACTGGAATGCCGGCTACATCCTGAAACTGGCAAAATCGTGCAAAAACATGAAGTTCACAAAAGGACTCTGGGGTTACGACACCTTTGCGAGCCCGGAAGAATACTTCAAAAAAGAATTTGACTTCGATTTCATCATTCAGGACGAGCCGGAACTTTCCCTCTACGAAATGGCGATGCTAAAACGGAACGGAGACAGCATAGGAAAGGCTTCAGGCATAGTTTTCAAAGATAAAAAGAGCCACTCTTTTGTTTATGGCGAAAACCACGTTATTGCCGATCTGGACACCATTCCGTCGCCTTATCTCAACGGGATGATACCTGTCAGCGAATCGACGTCGGTTTACTGGGAAATAGCGCGCGGCTGCCTTTTCAAATGCGACTTCTGCATTGATTTTTCGCACTCAGGCAATCTGCGTTACCACAGTTTTGCCTACCTTGAAAAAGAGCTGAAGTTTTTTGCAGAAAAAGGGGTTACACAGATATCTGTCGGCTGTCCGATCGCGAACCTGAGCCATCAGCACTTCAGCAAGATACTTTCCATGATAAACGAGTATCTGCCGAACGCGATTTTCGAAATGTCCGTAAGAGCAGACCTGCTTTCAAAAAGCGACATAGAGACTTTAGCCGACATGAACATTTTCCTGAATATCGGACTTCAGACGACAAACCAGAAAGTCCACGAAAATCTTCTCACATCGTTCAATGTCAACAAAGCTCTCTCCAACATCAGGTATATGGCGAATTTTCCGGCTTTAATGTTCGGAATCGATGTGATTGCAGGTCTTCCCAGAATGTCCTACGAAGATTTTCTCAACGATCTCGAAGTCGTTTTCAACCTTTGGCCGATATCAATAAACCTCAAAGGTCTTTCGGTCTATCCTGGCACTAAAATATACAACCGGATGCGTGAATTCGGCTACATTATCGAAAATTCATATCCCTACAACGCACTGGAAAACGCGCAATTTACCAAAAAGGATATGGAAAAGGCGGAGGAGCTTTCCGACGGAATAGATCTCCTTTACAACAAAGGACGCATGGTTTCGATAATCACGATGCTCGCAAAAGGACTTGAAATGCCGTGCCACGAGATCATCATGCGCTGGAACAAGTGGATAAGAAAGCAGGCTCCCGATATAGTCGCAGCTGATATAGATTCGATCGAATATTCGCGTCTTTTCGGCTATATTCACGAGTTCTTCGCATACATTTTTGACCGTTTTCAGAAGAAAAAACTGTGGCCTGTAGCATCCGATCTTCTGAAGCATAACCACTTTTACACTACTTCTCTCATGGTCGAAAGCGAAGACAAGGTGGCAATGCCCTACCAGCTAGACACCATCTGCGATTCAACGGTTTTCGGCATCAATGATTCAGCGTTTTTCGACAAATTCTCTTATGACATCGAAGATTTGATCGATACCGGCTATATCGACCTCAAGAAGTATGCGTCAGAAGTCGACAAGGAAGAGCTTTACGGCATCGTTTACCGCATTGACGGCTCGGTTTTTGCAAAAGTCATCTCGAATGAAGAGTTCATGGTGTTCGATTATATCCGCTCCAAAGGAACGGCGACATTTGCCGAACTGAAGAAAAAATTCAAAAAGGTCGATGTTCTCGACATTATCTACACTTGGTGCGAAGACGGCGTTCTTTTCGTAGCCTAAGGTCTTCTTTCCGTAAATACAGTATTGAAAAGATTCAGGAATTCTTCTTCCGAAGTATCCGCCGGTTTTTCCGTATTTATAGTTTTCATCGATTTTTCATCCGAAAAATAGAGGAATTTTTTGTCGAACCCTATCGTTTTTTCCTTTCTTTCCGCCGCAAAAAGGCTTTGTCCCCACCATCCGGCAGGTTTTTCTATCCCCAGAATGTGGGCAATCGTCGGCGCGATATCTGTCTGGTCGGCACGAGTTGAAAAATCGGTTTCGGGAAGTGGTCGTTTAGAAAGAAAAATGAGCGGAATCTTCGCCAGATTGTTCCTCGGATGACCCGGAATTTTCGCAGTAACATTGTTGAGCGGGCACGAGTGGTCTGCCGAAATAACGATGAGCGTAGAATCGTCAAAAAGTCCCTCTTTATCGAGACTTTCGATAAAACCAGAGATGTCGAAATCCATCCTGTCGAGAGAAGTAAGCCACAGTTTTGCCACCCGATCCTTTATATTGTCGATTTTCGGTGCAGCCGGATAGTTCAGATGGAGGTATTTCATCTGCCCTGCCGGCGGATGCGTATCGGTTCCGAGAATTGATACAAACAGCTTCTCATCACGATTTCTCTTAATATAATCAATAGTTTGTTCATACAGTTTTCTATCTTCAAGTCCCCAGCCGTAAATATATTTTTTCAGATTTTCATCTTCGAAAAAATCTTCCCTGCCGATGATTTCGGAAAATCCCATGTTCTGAAAAACAAGATTTTCATTGGCGAAAAATTTCGAAGCACTTCTTATGAAAACCGGCTTAAAACCGTGCTTTTTCAAGATTTTCGGAAGCGAATTTATGTGACCGGTCGGTTCCTGAATATTGTAATTCGGATGCGAATCGAACGTCACCGTAAGCCCTTGCAGAGTGGGAGATCCGCTTGTGGTAATGTTGGTAAAAGTCTGCTCCATAATATCGTCGCGGCAGAAAAAGCGTTTTGCGAAATCTCCTTTGATCTTACCGTTGTAACAGGGCAGCGCATCAAGCGAAAGAGATTCCGTGAAAATGTAGATCACCCTTGAATATTCTTCGGTTTCAAGCGGTTTCTCCCCGTTTTTGCCGAGATTCACACAAAAAGCATCTATTGTTTTTTTGTATGGAGAAAAATCATTCGTCACCGTAAAATCTTCAGAAAAAAGCCGGTAATCACCGACAAATCTTTCTGTAACCGGAGTAAGTACTTTGAATCTTTCTCCCAAAGCGGGAAAAATCACGTCGGTCATAAAGTCTATCCACTGATTCTGCGTAACATAGTAAATCTGAGCGTTCCTGAAACCCGTTATGACACGGTCGAACCTCTCGTCTTTATCAAACAGAGCCGAGGCTGAAATATTTAGTAAATTCAACAAAATACAAACAGAAAGCCAGAAAAACGACTTTTTAAAAAGATCCTCTTTCGGAATTTTTCTTATGCAGAAAAATGAGACTGCGAAAACAGCGGAAACAAATGCAAAAATCACAACAAATCCGTACCACGGAACGAAGGAAGTAACGCTGTAAGGCGTGATCAGAGCGAAGTGACTGCGTTCCACAAGCGTGTTACCGAAATAATAAAGCAGAATGTCGGCAACGGCTAAAGTTGCATTCGCAGCGACGTAAAGCGCCGGAATGAAAGTTATTCTGAATACTGCCTTCAAAATCAGCATGAAAAACAGGAAAAACGCCGCATCGAACAGAAGTTTGATCGCAAAATGGAAGCAGATATCGGTATCTGTTATTGAAAAACCGTTCTTCTGCGATGCAACGACGAGAAAAATAATATTGAGAATCGTAAAAAAAACGACCGAAAGTATCTGAAAAAGGTCAAAACGCGGAAGAAATTTTTTAAAAAATCCTAGGATTTCAGTTTTACCGATCAATATAATTCCCCAAGCCAAAAACCAGCCATTTATAATAAATCGGTGAAAAACTGCAATATATTGGAAGAATTTAACGTATGCGCTACTGCAGGAGCATTGTTTTGTACTTTCCTCCGAAACAGCTTGCCGGCTGACTCAACTTGTTTTTGCACTTTTTACAGTTTCTGTTGTCATACTCATCATAATCCCCCGATTCATCGTAAAAAATTATCTCCCATTCAGAGTGTTCACACTGAACACTTGAATCAGGCGAAACCTCAAATGTCTTTCCGCTGCCGTAGGCGATTTTCAATTTTGTATCAGATGCAAAGTTATGTGTTTCCACGGCACATGAATGATCCATCTGATAACAAGAATTTAAGACATCACAATCAAAATTATGACTGTGTTTTTCGTCTTTGAAAAATACAAAATCGCCCTTGACCGTAAAGTTGTTCTGATAATTTTTCACAGAGGAGACTGACGCAGACAGAAGAGTCTGTCCTCCGCAAACAGAAGGTATCTCGGAATTCAAAGTCAAAGTATAGTCATTTTCGGAAACACAGGACGGCTTCTCGAAATATACATTTAGAGCTTTGTTTTTGAAACTTAGAGAAGCTTTGTTTGGCTTTTCATCGGAAGAAAGAAGGCAGTAGAGAAATGCGTTGGCTGAAGACTGCGTAAAATTTTTGATATAGTTATTGTTGTCAGCAAAAGTGACAACAACTTTCATGTTCCTGAACTGACCGGTACTTTCCGCAGACAATACCGTAGATAAGATGTTGTTTAAAGAAGATAGCGGCATCGAATAACTTCTGCTTAAAATAAGTTTTTCCTTGTTGTCCTGAAGGACACCGTTGAGATACCTGCCGTAAAGATAAAGATCTATCTTTGAAATTTCCGCCATTTTTCCGGAATCAAGCATAATTTTAACTTTGAAAACATCTCCGGGATAGAGAAACTGCCCCTTTTGAGGCTCCAGAGAAAGATTCAAGTCAGACATATCGAAAAATCTGAATTCTGTCACATCCGTTCTTTGTGTCGAAGCGGATTTGCTTTCTACAGAAACCGTGTAATAACCGCTTCCTGAAAGCATTGAAGGCATAATATCCATGCTGTTCGAGCAATCTGCCGAAAAAGCCGAATTTCCCTGTTTTGTTATAGTACACTTGTAATCGACTCCGTTTTTCGTATCCCACCATAAATTGGATTTACCTTTACTAGTAAAAAATTTTTTCGTTAAATTTATCTTAAGAGGCTCTACCGGAGTAAAATCCATAGGTATTGTCAAAGAATGTTCAGAACGATTGCCGACTTCATCGTAAGCTATGATCTTAAAGTTGTTGATACCGTCAACACTTCCTTCAAGATCGCAGTAAAATTCATCGCAGTTTCCGCTTAAAGCAGCATCGGCATTAGGAACATACCGACAACTTTTTATCCAGCCGACTTCTGAAGACTGAATAAAAACACGCATATTTTCAGGAGCTGAAAAATTATCACTGTATGAAAACAGAATCTGCGGTTTTCTGGACCCTAGAAGCATATATCCTCCGCTGTTGCAGTTCGGAGCATTCACGCAAGTTTTGATAAAAAAAGAACTTTCACTATCAACACATTCCGTAAAAACAGATTTTTCCGTATCGTAAGAGATAAAAACAGGAGGACGGTTATCTATAAAAACAGAGCCAGAAGAATCGCTGAAATCTTTATTCGTGCAGTTGCCGACCTCATCGCAAACAGAGACAAAACCTTTACATTCAACAAGCAGGCTGTCTTCTGACGGCATAAGCAGATTGAAAAAATCAAGACTCTCGTATGCAGCAGCATAACCACCGGTTTTATCCTGAGAAACAGATCCGTTAAAAATGCCGCACGAAACTTTAAAAGCCCATCTGGCGACATCCTTGTCAGGATTGACAAGCGATGCTGTAAAATAATTTTTATTCATGACACTGTTGTTGACAAGCACTCTTCCGTCCGATTCCAACATTAGAAGAGGGACTTCCGGCGGAGTCGTATCGACCTTAAACGAACCGTAAACCGTTGAATGATTTCCGGCATGATCGACAGCCGTCAGAGTGACTTTATAAAGTCCGTCGGTCTCACTGCCTTCGAACCCTGCATCAAGAAGAGCAGCTGCAAAAATTTCAGCCGAAAGAGAACATTCACCGGCATTGCAGCTTTCTCTCTCTTCTTCAAAAACGACCGTTTCCTCTTCCTCCCACTTTGCAATAGTGAATTTTATATTTTCTATCCAGCTGTCAGAAACACTCCACGAAACATTGACATCTTCAGTTCTGACTGTTCCTTCAGGACAATCCAGATTTAAAGAAGGTTTTTTGTTGTCGAGAAAAACTGACACATCTTTTTCAGTAATATTGTAAGCTATATCCTGCGCCGAAACAGAAAATTCAAGCTGCTTCTCCATCGGAACACTTTCATCGTCGGAATATTCTGCAAGCATGGTAAATTCAAGGCTTTCGTCTGAGAATCCGCTTCCATCGATACTCTGCGGCTCAATCCGCTTCACCCTGAAAACAAAATCGGCAGATTTACTCTTCAAAGAGACTGAATTGAGATCGACGAAACTTCCATACTGAGGAACGACCCTGAATCTAAGAAGAAAAGCCTTTGCGAAATGAGGTGTCGAACTGTTCATAGAATCATACTGCCTGAATCCGCCTTTCGTATAACTCCCCAAATCCCCTGTCACATCGGCATTTTCTTCATCTTCAGTTTCAAAAAGATCATGAAAACCGGAGATTTCTATTTTCGGTCCAGGCAAATCAACAGGCACAGGTACACTTTCGGCCGGAAAAAGAAACTGATCGGAATTTGAGGCGATATTCCCGACAATAGTACCAAGTTGCGTAAAAACCGTTTCATTGAAGGAGCTCGTAAGGAACCTCTTTATCGAAAGGGCGTAGTAGTATCTGAAAAAGTTGGGATCAAGTTCTATTTTTCTATTGTCTTCACCAAAAAAAAGCTGCTTTTCGCCGTTTTTTCCGTCAAAAACCGTATCTTTGTAATCTTCCTGCAAAAGCTGCAAGACATTGGAGACATCGTAAATCCCGTGTTCCGAACCGATATCGGTCTCCATAAAATATGCAAGATATTCAAGTCCGGAGAGAAGAACATAATATTTGCTCATGCTGTCCGCGGCATTAGTGTTCAAAGGCTCCTCTTTCCACTCAAAAGCGTAGCTCAAATGCTGCGAAAGGTGCTCTGATACCAGGTAATACAGCTCTTCATCGTCAATATTTCCCAAATTTCTGCGGCTTACAAAAATATAAGTTCCGACAGTCGTAAGCGGTGTAACGACGATATCTTCATCCGTAGTTGGAATAAATACCGCCGACAAAGTGCCGCTGAAGCGCCGGGAATCGCTATTTTCCGAAACTACAGGCTCGTAAGTACCGCCTGAAACGTTCACTATGCAAACTTGCCCGAGTTTCACCTTTATTTCGTTTCCAGAGGACGAATCATCGTTTTTTTTGCTCTCAGAACTGCTTCCGCATGAGACCGAAACACTTTCAAAATGACTCAGAGGGTTTGTCACAAAAGGCTTCACCTTAACTGAAACAGTATTTTTCGTATAAAACGGGAATGAAGCCTTATATTCCCTCTTGTTTACCGAAACAGTACACTCAAGAACATTTTTTCCTTCAGGAAGTTTTTCAGTATCGACAACCGCTTTATACTGATAGCTGGTGTTACTCTGATTTTCTATCGAATAACCTTCGATAAAGCAGGAAATATCTTCAACGGCATATCTTTTGTGAGTCGCTTCGACCTTTATAT
The DNA here is from genome assembly GCA_017645765.1 of bacterium. Taxonomy (GTDB): domain Bacteria; phylum UBP6; class UBA1177; order UBA1177; family UBA1177; genus UBA1177. The sequence continues at coordinate 36,984 of JAGCNV010000018.1, forward strand.
CAATGCTGTTCCGTGCAGGATCATCTTCCGAAGCGGTCGGATCAAGAGTTCCGTGCCTATAAAAATCGGCGAAAACCGAAGGAGCTTCGTTGTTGACGAATATAACTTTTTCAGCGCTTTCTACCCTTATACCGTTACTTGCTTCGCAACGGACAACAACTTCTTTTTCATTTTCAATGTTTTCGGTAGTGAAACTCCCTTGAAAAAAAGCTGCATCTTCATTTTTGTCAGCCAGTTTTTCTCCGTCTGCGGAACAGTTCAGCGTTACAATCATGTTTTCAGGCTCCGCTTTCGCTTCAATTGCTACCACACCGCTGAAATACTCCGGCAGAGCTCCTTTGTTTCCTTCCGGATAAACCATGATTTCTATCGAAACTCCGCTTTTTCCAGCCTCTTCGCCGCCTAAAAATTCAGCTTCGGAAGTTCTTATTTTCTCACTCCACTCCTTTAGTTCCGAAGCGGAGAATTTTTCGCTTACCTCGCTTAAAAAATCACTCATAAGTCCTTTCATAAATGCTGCATTCACTGTTGCACTACCGAATTTCACATAAGTCGAGCCGTCGATCACATTGTCGTCGGTGAGATCGTCATAAAGCAGATTCAGCAGATTTTCCGTCGAGAACTGAGTTTCCGCCTGAGTATCGTTCGCAGCCGAAACCGTTTCGGCGATTTTTGCAAAAGCCTGACTCCAAAGATAACGCTTTGTAGCGTCTGTCAGCGAACTTTGAAGCTCAGGGAAGACATCCCCGGAAATATCGAGATAATCGAACCACTCTGATTTAGAGGTAACAGATCTATATTTTTCTATAAACGAAGAGAAAAAATCTACCACTACGACGATATTTTTTTCTTCTGCCGCTTTAACACTGCTTTCGTTGCATCCGTTCCACGCCACAGGCTCATCCGACGAAACGAGAGCCACCGTTCCGCCGCACACTTTGACCTTGAGATCTCCGATATTCCGCACAGATTCAAAGCGTATTTCACCGTTTTCATCCGTTTCACCTGATAAGACCTCCGTCTCTCCGTCGAAAACTTTTACCTGCGCGTTTTTCTGAACAGTCCTTACAGCGACATCGAACTCCAGTATGCCGTTGTCAGGCCGTTTCCCGTCACATGAAACAACAGTCGAAAGAAGAGCGAGACAAAAGAAAAAATTAAAAATCTTTTTCATACTTTCCCCCAGTTATAGTAATTTACAAAGAATGTTGCACCGAAAAAGCCGAACAGATCAAGCGAATGATCATGCGGAGACCACTTGTAGAGCACTTGCGCAGAGAGCATTATCCACTCCCAGACTCTGAACTGGAAATCGATCCCCGCAGCGACAACACCGTTTACTTTCGCGTAATCTTCTTTCTTGTAAGTAGCGATACTTCTCCCGCCGTCATCAATAAATTCGATATTTGAAAAAGTCTCGACTTTGAAACCGCCTCCGGCAACGATGTGAGGCGAAAAAAAAGTGCCTGGAAAAACATTGTATCTTGCAAGAACAAGCGTTTGTACCCGCCAATAGTCAAAATATTCCTTTCCTTTGATCTCCTGAAACTCCGCTTTTCTCGAAGTGTCGCCGACCCGCGTAAATGAAGGCTGCAAGCCGATGTCGAAGTTGTCAGTCAGACCGAAAAAAAAGTTCAAACCCGCATTCCAGCTGGCATATACGACAGTCGTTTTACTGTCGGTTTTAAGTGAAAACGGGAAAAATCCGCCTCCTCCGATATTGATCTGGATCTCGCCTTCTTCCGCAAAAAGCGTAAAAGAAAAAATAAATAAAATCAGAAAAACAAACTTTTTCATGCTATTCAAGATAAACAAAAAACGATGTCCCGGCAGGAACTCTGTATTCCTGCCTCATTTTGTTCGCATCTTCCTGCTTTGCGAGCTCCGCTGTCGCAGGATTCACCGTGTTTGCCGCTGTCATTCCAGCCGTGCTGCCTACACTCCCGGCAAGTCTCGATACGACCGCACCGGCAGTTTTGGTAATTCCCTGCTTTACTTCAGATTTTATATTTTCACCCGATATGTCGGTAACTTCCGATTCTATACCGGGGTCCTTTCCCGAAACCGCAAAACCTTTGACCGAAAATTCGTCAGCACCGATGATCAGTTTGGAAAATGCCAACTGCGTCCGCTTGTTGACGAAACTTTTAGCAGATCCGTAGAACTTAGCCCCTTTCGGAATCTCGCCGGTTTCCTCAAGAACAGTCGCAACAACGGTGGATTGAGCCGTCGAACGTATCGAAAAATCGAGTTTCACCTTCACTTTCACATCGTGCAGAGCAAAAAGATTGTCTTTGCCGAGAATCTCTTTCTTTCCTTTTACGAAAACACCGCCGCCGGCACTTTCTCCTCCGGGAACAAACCGCCTTTTTCTTGTTGTCTGAGTGGCGCCTGAAGCTGCCGCATCGCTCATTTTTGCATAAGCCTCAAGAATCTCTCTGTCTTTTTCCTCATTTTTATTTCTTTTCTTTGTTACAGCCGCTTTCGGAGCGGCTTCGGCGCGTTTTTCTTCCGTTTCACCAGAGTGATTTTTCTTAGATTTCGGATTGTTCATAGCCGATTTAATATCTCCTGTCACCCTGCCGCGAAGCAACTCGCTGAAGTCGTTGAATTTAACTTCTTCCGCTCTTTCCTTTTCACGTTTTCCGCCGCCGAAGACAACCGCAGTAAAAACCAGCATTACGGCAGCAAGAGTCAGGAGAACCGCAAAAAAAGTCACTTTTCTGCGCTGCCCTTCATATTTCACTGGTCTGATTTCCTTTGAAACAGACGGCGAATCGGAACCTTGCCCTTCTTCCGCCAGCATTTCAAGAGGCGACTTTTCCCTTTCTTTCATCAAAACGACACCTTCAGTTCAAGTTTTCGCTTTTTTCCGGCACTTTCGTTCACTTCGATTATGTATTCGCGCGAATAGTCCTCATCGCTTATTTTAAAGGCGATACCGCCGCTTACTATCTCGTCGAACTGCATCGAAAATTTGTCAATGTGATACTGCGCGTTGTCGATCTCTACCTTTCCCCCTTTTGTCGAATAGATCTTCACCGACTCTATATGAAACCGCTGCCGGTAACGGTTTTTTACCGAGAAATTCACCGTTATAAGGGCATCCTTTCCGATCTTGCAGATACGGTCGCTCCTCAGGAAAACCAGATTTTCCTCTGTTCTCGCAGAATAGCTGCTGCACTGGAAAAATTCGCTGAAAGATTTCGCCATCATCCCGATCATGTTTTTATCTATCTCTTTTTTTATTTCCTTCATCCGCTTTTCGTATTTTCCTTCAAGCTCTTTTCTCAACATTTCCAGATGTTTATTGACTGCTTTGTTCGAACTCTCCCACTCAGGATATGAAAAAATTATCCTGTTGCTCGCCTCTTCAGTCGGACGTATCACGAAATTGAAGATAAAAGCCTGCCCTGAATTTATTTTGAACTGCACATTTGAGCTTAAGCCGTACATCAGAGCCTCTTCAGGTGCCTCGCTGAACATAAGCCCCCACACTTTCATCTTCAAAGGCTCCGTTTCGACCTCGATTTTAAGAAGTCCGGCATCACCTACAGTCGGAGTTTCGGTAAGCGAAATATTTTCAGGAAACTCAAAAACAAAGACTTCACCTAAAGCGATGTTCACTGTTCTGTAAATCACAGTATCGCTGTTCTGTATCGTAATGACTGCGACTTTTTCTGTGATCGGAATAAATTTCGCCTTTTCCTCGTCACTGTCAAAATCCCTGGCAAGCACATTTAGCACAGCTAAAAAAGCTAATAAAATCAGAAGTTTTTTCATTAAGCCTACTCTTTTTCCTCTTCAATAAGATATTCTTTTTCGTTTTCAGTCAGATATGCCCTGAGTTCCCTGAAATCATCAAAACTTTTTCCTGTGTAGAAATCGACGAGAAGCCCGTCGGGAGATAGTTCAAGCGAGACAGGAACTACAAGAAGCAGTGCCGAAAACCAGACTAAAGTTTTCTTTTTTTCGTTTTCTCCGGAATAGTCTACGGCATTTCCGAAAGTCATCTCGCCCAAACCCTCGACAGTTACCGTGGAACCTACTTCCAATGCACCTTTCACGACTTTGAGCTTTGTCAGAGAAAACTTCGTTTCGAAATTTTTGTTCTTCCACATATCGATCTTTTCATTGTGGACAGACTTGTCGAGAAGGATCTGTCTGAATTTAGGTGTCAGCATATTGTAGGCCTCTTTCAGATCTTCGTCGATATTAGGGCTCACTCCGTCGAATTTACCGATAAAATCGGAAATAAAGCGGTGCACTCTGACAAGATTTGTTGATGTTTCCAAAGTTTCGCTTCCAGCAAAAACGATCCGCCTTCCATCTTTGTCAAAAGCTATTACCGGTGCGGGTTTCACAGATACTGACCATGCAAAAAGAAGAGCTGAAAGAGTTATAAAAAACATCATCACGCAGAAAGCAAAAGCAAGTATGCGGAAAAATTTTCTCATTTTTTCAATATCGCGATACTTCAAGGTATCGAAAAATTTTGTTGCATCATCTTTTTTCATCATTTCATCCTGTAACGGTCAATATGAGCCAAAGTTATAGTCTTTATGTTAACAACTGCACTTCTGATCTGCTCCGAGCCAACCGCTTTTGAAGCGAAAAAAGGAATCGCTGTAATACCGAGCCACATGAACAAAAGACCTGAGAATACCGCAACAGTGTCTCTGTCCATTCTGAAACTGTAGGGGCAGGCGCATATTTCGGAAGCAAGCTTCATGATTTCGACCTGTGCCTTACCCGTGATGAAGATAAAAACGGCGTAAAACACAGGCCACAGGGCAAAAACAGCGATCGAGCGGAAAAAACCTCCGATGGAAGCGAAACCCTGATTGGGAAAAGCAGGGAAGACCAGTGCAAAACATAGTCCCACCATGTTCAAAGACATCAGAGTTCCCCATCCGTATGAAAAAATCACCTCTTTCGACACCCAGACAAAAAGCATTAGTAAAAAAACGGCTAATTTGCAGAAATACTGGAAATAAAAAGATGTGATCAAAGCAGTCCCGGCTTCTCCCAAAAGAGGATCGGAAAACTGCGGACACATTTCCGGAATACTGCCGGAAAGCCCTGAAATCATCAGAAGGTTCGAGGAATAGAGAGAAAAGGCTTTGAAGAACTCATCGTCAAGCTCTCCGACTATCGGAAACTGATATGTGACAAGCATTATTTTTTCTATAAAATCAGGCAGATAGAGATAAAGCAGGACCGTAAGCGCCGACTTCCACGCAACTCCTGCAAAATCGGGCTTTTCGGACTTCTGTATTTTGAAGATTTCAGTCACAAAACTTATTGCGAGACCTACCGAAATCACAATAAAAACGACGCTCCAGAGCCATCCTGCTCCAGCCGATTCAAGCAGGGTTTTAGGGTTATAGCAGATATTGAAATTCATCTTCCCCCGCTTAAAAATTCCTTCACGGCATCCATAATGAAAAGATTCTTCCTGTATGCCAGCATAGCCGCTTCAGCACAGGCGTTGATGAGGTTAACACCCCGGATTTCAGCAAATCTCTCAAGCAGCCGGTTTTCCTCCTTGTCACTCGTTGCTACGGCGTAATCGAATGGCGAAAGCTCTATCCTCACTACTTCGGATTCCACTTTGTCTCCCAGCTGAGTTCTGAAAAGAGCCGTCGAATACTCCCCTTTTACGGTTTTAAGGCTTTCAAAAGCTGTTTTTTCAGCAGCACTCAGACCAAAATCATCCGCGATCACACGCTTCGCCTCTTCATCGCTGGCATGGCTTAAAAATATCGTTGTAGTCGTGTTGATCTTGATTTTCGAAGAAAGGGAGACCTCTTTGAAACTTAAGAAATTCTGCGTCACTGTCCAGACTCCGGTATTGTATTTTCTCGCCGTGGCGAAAAGTTCTTCTATCAGGTCGGCAAGACGCGGATCTTTGATAAGCTGAGCCGCTTCGTCAAAAACTATGAAGCTGTTCGTTATCTCGAAAGCGCTCCGCTTCGCTTCCTGAATGACGATGAATGTCAGAAGTTCCTTCAGCTTTTCGCTGAGCCCCGAAATTCCCTGCAAATCATAGATCACAAAAGGCTCTCTGCCGTAATCGACAGTTGATTTTCCGTTTATGATGCGCGACACCGGATCATCTAAAAAACCCCGTAGCAGGCGGCGTATCATTTCGGCTTTTGTAGTGTCTTCATCTTCGATAAAATCGATCAAATCTGCAAGTATTGGTTCGCTTTTGGCAGCATACATACTGCGTACCGCCTTCGAAACGATGTTTCTGAAAAGATCGGCGTTCATATTCTTCTCGCGGATTTCAAGAACAATATCGAGGATCGTGTTGAGAAAGTTGAGCGCAGAGCTGTTCCATTTCCCGTCAACATATACTTTATCCCGCTTCGGAAAAGGGTTTATCACGATTCTTCCGCTCGGATCTATCGGAATGAAAACGCCTCCGTAAAGTTTCACCATTTTCAGATAACTTGAGTTTTCAGCCCCTGCAAAATCAACAATGAAGATCCTTCCAGGGTAATTTTCATCGTAATGTATGTTCGGGAAAAAAGTGTGTGCGATTAGAGTGTTTACCGTCACTGATTTTCCGCTTCCGGAACAACCGAAAATAGAGCCGTTTTTATTGTTGCGCTTCGATGATCCGGCATCAAAACCGTATATTTCGCCGAAACGGTTCCTTAAAAAAAGTGGAAATCTGCCGCCAAAGTCGCCGTGTCCGTGCTTTGCCGCAGGAATCATCTCGATAAAATTCGCACTGAGAACTCTGATCTGCCGCTCAGAAAATCTCATGAGAGATGGAAGCGACTTAAAGAATTCCAGATCGTGCCCCCATGTCTCCTCCTCAAAGAAAAATCCGTAATTCTTCATTAGAACGCAAAGTTCTTCCGTACGTTTTTCAAGCAGCCTGAGGTCTTGCTCCGAGACAACAATCTTCGCCGAAAGAAAACCTATCTTGTGCTTTGAAACGGTAAGAAGATTCATCAGTTCGTCCGATTCCTTCGCGTTCTTCGCTGCACCTCTGCCGCTTGTCGCGATGTAAAAACGCTCTTTCGCCTCGAGAGAAAGTAGTTCCCGCGCCTGAGGAAGTGCCGTAAACGAAACTGAAAAAGTGAAATTGCACGAAAAGTTGTCTATGAGACGTGAAACCGCGAAAGGATGAGTTTCCTTCGGCATGAATTTTAAAGAAAGGACTTTGCAGAAACTCTCTCCGACCTTGAAATATTCAGGAGTCGCCGTGCACTGCTTTTGCAAAAGTTCTTCGCGAACGCTCATTTCGGGATGGATCTTCATCTCTCCGCCGAAAGAAATCATTTCGTAAAGAAACTCCTTTATTTCCGAATTGTCGAGACAGTGCGCGGTCATTCCAAAACTATGAACGAGATTTTTGTGGTATTCGATATCCGGAACACTTTCCGGAAGACGGGTTTTAGGCAAATCATCGGAAACAGCGAAAAAATAACGGCATTTTCTGATCCCGTTCTCACGAAGAAATCCGAGACGCTGCCTTATTACAGGATTGGTTTCAGAATCGAAGCGTCCTTCAACAAGTTCATCAGTGTCGCGGACTATTGCAAAAAACTCGACAGCTGTTCCTTCGCGCAGTTCCCGTATGAAAAAGGACTCAGCCGATTGCAGATCGTGAGTAGAAAAATAACAGTCGGCCCCCTTAACTTCCCAAAGAGAGAAGCGCTGCATCGCGGAATTCAGGATAAAACCATCCTCAACGGCACATATTTTCAGCATATCGAAAATACTTTTCATTTTTTCGCCCCGACAACGTCTTTATGCTGCCGGCAGTAGAAAACTTTTCCTCCGCCGAACATCCTGAGAACGAAAATCCACCACTCAGCCTTGCCTGAAAACATTTTCTCACGGACAAAAAAAGTCGCGGCAAAAATCACGGCAGGCAGAACAACAAGAAGAACAATGTTTTTTAAAACTGCGCCCAAAAAGAAAAAAACCGTCATTAAAACCGCCTGACCTTTATCGACAAAAGCCTGTTTTGTTCCCAAAATACCGTAAACCTTCATATCCACCCTGCGATAATGCTTAAAATAGTCGAAAACGCGGCAAGTCCTGCACCGGCACCAAGAATTTTGAGTGCGTCCGACCAGATGTTCTGATCTTTGTTGATATATCTGAAAAGAAGCGAAACTATAGCCCCGCCGAGCCCGCCGTAGATCCCGATATATCTCGCCACGTCGAAAACGGTGTCAGCCATCTCCTGAAATTTCGATTTTATACCGCTGGTATCTGCCGCAAACAAAAAATCAGGAAAAGTCAAAACAATAATCATAAAAACAGCAGTAGCACACCATTTAATTTTTCTCAAGATACCACCTCTCAAATATTGCAATTAACAAATTTGCAAATTCATATTTACTTAAAAAATTTATTTTTTCAACTTTTTTATTGAGTATTAGAAAAAATATTTAGAAACATAGCGAAACAATAGCAAATTTTATATTAGAAATAACTTTCTAAAAATTATGATAACGCAAATATTTTCAAACAAAAACACAAATAGGCGTTCGCAATTTGCAGATATTTTCGCTTGACTATAATTTTCAGTTTTTTATAATAGAGTGTTGTTTAACTCTAAAAAGGAGGACAATATGAAGAAAATGATTTTTGTGATCGTTCTGTTCTTAGCTCTCGTTTTCTGCGGATGCGGAAATTCTGAAGAAGAGACCGTATGCGCAAGTTCGCTGGATTGTGAAATCGGCTTCGTATGCAATACTGACACGGGAAAATGTCAACGTCACGATAAAGCCGATACTTCAGATTCGGGAGATACTTTTGCCGACACCTCAGATTCAGGAGACAGCTCCGATTCCGGAGATTCTGACACTTCCGATACTGGGGAAATTGCTGGGAAAACAGGTGTAATGTGTGACTGTTTCGGCAAGCAGTATGAAATTCCAACATTTGCTTCCGGGAACGGTGCGGCATGGTGCAATGCTGACGAAGACGGTGACAACATCCCGAACTGCATCGAAGTCCCGAAAGGTGTTCCTGTTGATACAGATGAAGACGGTACTCCTGATTACAAAGACACCGATTCAGACAACGACTGGATTCCCGATTCGGAAGAGTGTTCCGATTTCGCCGAAAACAAAATGTGTCCCGATACAAACGGTGACGGAATGCCGAATTACCGCGATATAGACAGTGACGGCGACGGTATTCTCGATTCAACAGAATGTCCTAAAGAAAAATTTGAACAAAATCAGAAATGTCCAGATGCAGACGAGGATGAAACACCGAATTATATTGACGATGACAGTGACGGTGACGGCATTCCCGACAGAACAGAAACTGATAAAGATGCCGACGGTGACGGCATTCCCAACTATCTCGATCCTGACAGTGACGATGACGGTATTCCCGATGCGAAAGAGTGTCCTTTTCAACCCTGCCGTGATTCAAATGACAACAATATCCCCGATTTTATGGAAACCGACAGTGACGGTGACGGTCTGCCGGACAGTCAGGAAGTGTTCTGCTCAGATTCGGGAATTCATTCTTCAACAAGTAAAGATACGGACGGTGACGGATTCAGCGACCTTGCCGAAGTTTTGATTGGAAGTGACCCGTGCAATGCAGAGGAAGGTGTCAAGGATAAAGGGGTAAAATTCTATTTTGAGCTTCCGTACGAAGGGGAAAAGCAGAATGATACACTCGTTTTCTCGCCGCAGGTTCAGAAAGCCGACATTTTCTTCAATGTCGATACGACGGGTTCGATGGGCGAAGAAATCGATGCTTTAAAAAGCACTCTTTCTTCAAAAATTATTCCTGGAATCAAAGCAAAAATTACCGACAGTGCGTTCGGAGTCTCCTATTTCGATGATTTCCCTGTCAACGGTTACGGCTACACCTCATATTTGTGGCAAACCTGCAATGACATGCCTTTCGGTTTGCTGCAATCTCCTACAACAGACACTTCGGCAGCACAGGCTGGAGTAAACCAACTCAGCCTTCGCTGCGGTGCAGACGGTCCCGAGTCGGGTTATGAATCGCTTTACAAAATCGCTACCGGGGTAGAACTCAGCTGGAACGGCGGTTCTGTAGCGGCCGGAGGAGTCGGTTTCAGAGAAGGAGCAATACCTATTGTTTTCCACATCACGGATGCCGCAGCTCACGATTCAAGCAACACTCCTTACAACTCCTCTTATGTCTACACTATATTTAATCAGTCTCAGGTCATTGAGAAAATGAACGCGATCGGAGCAAAAGTCGTTTCTGTTGTATCAGAAGGCGGTGATACAACTACTGCAACAAATCAGCTCACCACTGTTTCACACGATACAGGTGCAGTCGTTCCGAGCTGTGCCAACGTCGGAAGAACAACTCTTCTCTACACGATAAAAAGCGACGGCTCGAACCTTGATTTATCCGCAATCGACGGTGTTGACGCACTCATAAAATATGCAAGTTTCGACGTTAGAGTAGAACCTGCCGATGACCTCAATGATCCGTCGCTTGACACATCCTGCTTCCTTAAAAAAGTGGAAGCTCTTGAATACCAGCCGGTCGACAGCTGTGCAGCAACAATTATTGCAACTCCGGCAGCATTCAACGGAGCTGATTACAACAACGGGTTCAGCAACTTCACGACCGGAACTTCGACCGCCGGAACTCCCGGAAACAAGCTCACCTTCAACGTTGAAGCCATGAATGACTGTTTCCCGCAGGAGAAAGAGGCGAAAATGTTCAAAGCATACATCAACGTAATCGACAACAAAACCGGATCAGTTCTTGACACTCAGCCTGTAACGATAATCGTTCCGGCAAAAGAAAGCAGCACTGAAAACTACTAACTCTCTTTCATGCTTGCAGTCATCATAAATCCGAAATCGGGCAAAAAACACCTGAATCTGCAGAGGCAGTATCTGATGCGCCGGCTTGAAGAACACAATATCTCTTTCACATCCAAAGATACCGAATACAAAGGCCATGCCACGGAAATTGCACGTGATTTTGTCGAATCAGGATACGGCAGCATTCTGGTCTGGGGCGGCGACGGAACTCTCAGCGAGACTGTAAACGGCATAATGACGGCGGAAATTCCCGAAGAAAAGCGGAAAAACATTCAGCTCGGCCTTGTACCGCGTGGGACGGGCAACGATTTCGGACGTTTCTGGGGACTTACAAGGAATTACAGACGCTCGCTCGACATATTTTTTGCAGGCAAACCTCAGCCTTTGGATGTGGGATGTCTAACTTACTTCAGCAACGGCGAGGAACGCCACAGATATTTCATCAATTCTATCGGCTACGGCGTCGACCCGCTAACATGCGTCTATGCAGACAAGCTGAAACCCTTCATTGGCTCGCATCATCTCAACTATCTTTTCGGACTGATCGCGGCGCTTTTCAAACAAAAACCTGTTCCTGTCACTCTGAAAGTTGACGGAACCGAGTGCTTCAGGGCGGGACTTTTCACAATGAATGCCGGAAACGGGCCTTATTCAGGCGGCGGGATACGCCAGAACCCCGATGCAGACCCGCGGGACGGCATTTTCAACGCGATGTTTGTAGAAAAACCGACTATCAGACAGCTTTTCAAGGCACTTCCCAACCTCTTCAACGGTCATCTCACAGATGTTCCCGTCATCCACACGATAAAAGGCAGTGAAATAGAGATCGAAACTGAACAGAATGTTATCGTCGAAACTGACGGGATCTTAATGAATTACGAGGGGAACGGACGCCTGAGCTGCATCCATCATGCGATAAATTTTATTATTTGAGAGGACCGACTGCCTTTTCAGCCGTTTTGACTATTTCGTATTCCTTCTTGAGGACATTCATGAACATCGGGTGAAGGAATGCGTCGTTTTCCATGAAGGGAACGTCCTTGCGGATAAGTTTGTAAACGGGCTCGATCCCTGCGCCTGCCTTCATCGGTTTCCTGAAATCGATCGCCTGCATTGCGGTGAGAAGCTCTATGCAGATGATTTTTACGGTGTTTTCAACTACAGCTGTGCATTTTCTTGCAGCGGTCGTTCCCATGCTGACGTGGTCTTCTTTTCCTGCCGAAGTCGGGATCGAATCTACTGTTGCCGGGAAAGACTGGGTCTTGTTTTCGCTTGCAAGGCTTGCAGCTGCGACATGAGCGATCATGAAACCGCTGTTAAGACCTTTGTTTTTAACGAGGAATGCGGGAGCCTGGTTGAAAACGGGGTTGATGAGCTGCTCGATCCTGCGCTCGGAGATGCTTCCAAGTTCCGAAACAGCCGCGGTGAGGTAGTCCATAACGAGTCCGATCGGTTCGCCGTGGAAGTTTCCTGCTGAGATCGTCTCTTTCTCGTCTGGGAAAATAAGCGGGTTGTCAGTTGATGAATTGAGCTCGGTCGTGATGACTTTCTCAACATGGCGGAGTGCGTCTCTGACTGCGCCGTGAACCTGCGGAGCGCAGCGGAGACTGTATGCATCCTGAACTTTCGGGCAGTTGCGGTGGCTTTCCCTGATCTCAGATTTAGCGATGAGTTTGAGAACGTTTTCGGAAACTTCCGCCTGTCCAGGATGAGCTCTGACGATGTTTACCTTCTGATCGAATGCACGGTCGGTACCCATGATGCCTTCGATAGTAGATGTGAGCGCGATATCTGCAAGTTTGAGAAGGTTGTGGACTCTGTGAACTGCAAGAGCGCCGAGAGCGGTCATTACCTGCGTTCCGTTGATGAGAGCAAGTCCTTCCTTAGCCTTGAGCGTGATGGGTTTTATCTTTTTCGCTTTGAAAACTTGAGCAGTTTCAACCATTTTGCCATCATCGGTCATTACGAAACCTTCTCCGCAGAGAACGATCGCAAGGTGAGCTAAAGGAGCGAGGTCACCGCTTGCGCCGACGCTTCCCTGAGACGGGATGAACGGGATTATGTCTTTATTGAGGAGTTCAAGAAGTTTGTCGAAAGTTTCGAGAGAGATGCCGCTGAAGCCCTTCGCAAGGACGTTTGCGCGCAGAAGCATGATCGCTCTGACAGTCTCTTTGTTGAAAGGTGCGCCGACACCGATCGCGTGGCTGCGGATAAGGTTGATCTGAAGAGTTTCAAGGTCTTTGTGCTCGACTTTGACATCACTTAAGATTCCAAAACCGGTGTTGATACCGTAAACAGCCTTGTCCTTTTTGAGGATCGAATCGACGAATTTGCGGCATTTCGCCATTTTTGCCCTCGTCTTTTCGTTGATAGCGACTTCAGCCTGACCTTTGGCAACGAGAACGACATCATCGATCGTAAGGTTTTCACCGTTAAGAAAAACTTTTTTCATAATTCCCTCTCAATTCAAGTTTATAAAACAAAAAACGAGTGTGTATAGCACAAAAAACGGAAAAAAGAATTTTAATCCATGGCATTTTTTCTCCCGACAAGCACACGGTTTCCCTCAAAACAACATTAAATTTGGTAGAAAATACCGGAAATTACGCTAAGCTCAACAACTGAAAAAATTGAAAAACTGGAGATTTTGTGATATTTAGCACTCACGAATATGGAGATTTTGTGAAAATCTTCATGTTTTAATTTGGAGATTTTGTGAAAATGAGGTTCGTTAATGGCAGAAATCGTACTGAAAAGAAAGACTTACGAAGAATTACTCAAATGGAAAAAGGAATATGCCCCTGAATATGCTTTGTTCCTGAAAGGTGCACGCCGTGTCGGAAAGACAACGATTGCGGAAGAACTCGGAAGAAACGAATATAAATCTTTCATAACGATAAATTTCCAGTCAACGAATGATACCATCCGAGACCTTTTCGTGAACAGTCTTTTGGACTTGGATTATTTTTTCAACGTAATTCAGCTGCAATACGGAAAAAAGCTTTACAAGCGTGAATCACTCATCATTTTGGATGAAATACAGCTTTACCCTTTAGCACGCCAGGCTCTGAAGACCCTGCTGGCTGACGGAAGATACGACTATATTGAAACAGGATCTCTGGCTGGTATAAAAAAGAAGACCGAGAGCTCGGAAATCCTTATTCCGTCCGAAGAATATGCCGTGGAAATGTTTCCTCTCGATTTTGAAGAATTTCTCTGGGCAACTGGCGATGAATTTACTTTCCCTATCATAAAAAGCAGTTATGAAAAGGTTAAACCGCTCGGGAACCTGCACAAAGACATTTTCAGGAAGTTCAGAGAATACATGTGTGTCGGCGGAATGCCTCAGGCTGTTGTAAAATACATTCAGACGAAAGATTTTGAGAAAGTCGATTTTGCCAAAAAAGAGATCCTGGCTCTTTACAGAAACGACATCAAGAATCAAAAAGAGGAAAACAGCACTTATCTGGGAAATATTTTAGACAATATTCCTTCCGAGCTTTCCAAACACGAAAAAAGGAGTTCGTTTCAACTCTCTCATGTGGATAAAAACGCCAGATACCGCGAATACAGCAGCCCTCTCACGTGGCTTTCGGAAGCTATGATCGTAAATGTTGCAAGAAACGTCACCGATCCGAGCCCGGCACTTACTCTCAGCATGGATGACGAGCGTTTCAAGTGCTATCTGCTTGATACCGGTTTGCTTATAAACCTCAGTTTCGGTGACGGAACATTTATGAATAATGAGTTTTACAAGGCGATTCTCACAGATCGCCTGCATATAAACGAGGGAATGTTTGTAGAAAATGCGGTCGCGCAGTGCCTTCGCAGCAACGGACACAAAATCCTTTTTTATGTTGAATACAATGGTAATGGCAAACCTGTGATGGAAATCGATTTTCTGATCAGGAAAGAGAAAAAAGTTGTCCCGGTCGAGGTGAAATCAGGCAGGGAGTTTGCAGCGAAATCACTCCGGAATTTCAAAACAAAATTTTCCAACAGGATCGGCTTTCAGTATGTCCTGTATGACGGCGATGTAAAACGGGATAACGAAGTGATTTGTCTGCCGTATTATATGGCTGCGCTGCTATAGCCGGAAGAAACATCCATAGCACAGCAAGTTTTTATTTCAACTCAAACCAAAGGAATACCGGCAGATATTTTCCTCTTTTCCCTGATATTTGCAGGCTACAACAAAGTTTTCTTCAGATTTTTCAACGCATCGGGATTGTTCGCGGTGATAACTCCGAGAGTAGGGCATTTTTCCATTTCGGGGCACTCTCCGCAGCTCCCGACACCCTTTTGCAATGCGCATTTGCGGACGGCGCAGAGGTTTTCGCAGTAGAAAGTTTTGATCCCGTCAGCGCGGCATCCGGTGCAGTTGATGTGCTCCGGCAGAATTGTCGCGTGGTTCAGTTCGCTCCACAGTTTCGCCGTTTTTTCACGCAGGGCGTCATCGTTGTTTTTCGTCGCGATGTATGCGTCGCACTTTTCGCAGTCAAGGCCGCAGTAGCTGATAG
>JAGCNV010000019.1 GCA_017645765.1 bacterium
ACCGGTCATGTCCAGACTTCGTTAGTCGATTTTCCGGAAAAAATTGCGACTCTTTTTTTCTTTTCGGGCTGCAATCTGCGCTGTCCATACTGCCACAACGCGTCGCTTTTCGAGGTTCCGCCGCAGGAAAAGTGGCTTTCAAGGGACTATATAATTTCCGATATTCAGAAAAGGCTGAAATTCATTGACGGAGTTTCGTTTTCGGGCGGAGAGACTTCGCTTTACGAGGAACTTATCGACCTTGTGAAAGAGATAAAAGAGCGTTTCGGTATCGACGTGAAGATTGATTCGAACGGACTAAAGCCTAAATTTATTGAAAAAATCCTGCCTTATCTTTCGTATATCGCGATTGACATAAAAACGACTCCCGACCTTTACGGCGAACTCGGCTGCAAACTGCCGAAAAAAGAGGTCGAGCAGAAACTTTTGGCTACGAAAGAGCTTTTGGAAAAGCAGGCAAATGCGAAAGTCGAATACCGCACGACGATGTATCCGAAACTTGTTGAAAGTTACGAGCGGCTTTGCAAAATGGCTGATTTTATTCCTGAAAATGCTGTCTATTACCTCCAGCGCTTCATCTGCGACAACGCTTATTCGGCTGAGGCGAAGGCTGCTGACAGCTATTCAATGGAGCAGCTTGAGAGGATGGCGATGGAAATGAGGCGCATCACGAAGCGCGACAAAATATTTGTGAGGACTTATCTGTAAGGTGAAAGATGGATCTCAACAAAAAAATTAAAAGAAGCAGGGAAATCATTTCCGTTCTCAACAAGCACGGGCTCGGAAAATACCTTCCGCAGGCACTTTTCAAAAAGTTCGGGATTTCAAAATCTTCCGATGATGCAGGCGATCCGAGACTTGAGAAAAATATCCGCGAGGCATTCGAGGAACTGGGAACTACCTTTATAAAATTGGGACAGATGATGTCGCTTAGACGCGATATTATCCCCGCTTCGATGGCGGAAGAGTTCAAAAAACTCACAGACAACGTCAAGCCGATAGAGTTTTCGCAGATGAAACCGATAATAGAAGGTGAACTTTGTGCCGAAATAGGCGATATTTTCTCGGAATTTGATGAAAAACCGATTGCTTCGGCTTCAATTTCGCAGGTTTACGGCGCGACTTTGAAGGAAACCGGCGAGAAGGTTGTCGTAAAAGTGAGAAAACCCGGCGTCACCGAGACGATCCGCGACGATATGGGGCTCATTTTCACGCTGGCGCACTACATCAACAAGAGTTCATATTCCAAAACCATAGATTTTGAGGCGATCGCGGAAGAGTTTTTCCAGACAATGAACATGGAACTCGACCTTCTTCTTGAGAAATCGAACAATGAAAAATTCATCAAAAATTTCAGCTCGCCGAAGTGGAACTGGCTCAAGTTCCCGAAAATGTTCGAAATTTACTGCACGAACAAAATGCTTGTAATGGAGCGGATCTTCGCGCTTAAGCTCGACGATGTTATAAAACCGGAGAACAGTGAACTTTTCGACAGGAAAGTGATTGCGGAGCGCGGCGCAGAAGTTCTGATGAAGATGATATTGAACGACGGATTTTTCCACGCCGATCTGCATGAAGGTAATATTTTCTTTAAGGAAAACAACGAGATAGCTGTTATAGACACCGGAATGTGCGGATACGTCGACAAGTTCATGCGTAACAAACTGGCCGATCTTTTTATTGCTTTTGTCGCGAAGGACTGGGAGAAAACAGCGAGAATATGCCTTGAGCTCAGCGATGGCAGCCAAATTGCCGACAGAGAGCTTTTTGTGCGTGATTTGCGTAATATTTTCGAGAACTTGCCTGACAATTTGTCTGAGATAAATACGGCAGAAGTTGTAGGAAAAATTTCGGCAGTCATCTTCAAATATAAGCTCAAAGTGCCGCGCGAACTGACGCAGCTTATAAGAAGTTTTTCAATGATTGAGGGACTTTGCAGAAAACTTGATCCCGATTTCGAGCTTATGACCGTCGCCGGAAAACTTTCGAAAGAGATAATTCTCCAGAAGTTCACCCCTGAAAATATAGCTCAGGAGGCGACGAGCGCGATTGAAAAGATTGTCGATACGGTCCATACTCTGCCCGGCACAGTGACAAATATCACTGAAAAGCTCGAAAACGGCACGATCCAGCACAGGATCATGCTCATTTTGAATAATTCCGAACGCAGATTTGTATCAAAAATGGTGACGAGAATAACTGCTGCGTTTCTGATGACCGGCACTTTGATTGCAGGCGGTTTTATGACCGGAAATCTTTTTACCGCCGATCTAATAGTGTTTTTTGTCTCGCTGACACTATTTTTCTTAACTTTTTTTAAAGGAAAAAATGACTGATTTTATTGGTAATTTCTTAAAAGTTTTATTTTTTGTGAATTTTTTTCATTTTTTTTCAATAAAAATCGGCATAACCGGGAACTAAATATGAGGATTTTGCTGTGGTGAAGGAAGACAGGACATTGGCAAATCTTGATGACAATATTCTTGTCGATCTTGCACTGCTTGAAAAAAATCAGAAGGCGTGGACGGAACTTATAAACCGGTATTACGGAAAAGTTGCTTCCACAGTTTACAGAATTATCGGCAAAAGTGCCGAAGCGGAGGATATTGTGCAGGAAGTTTTTACCGAAATGGCGAAATCGATAAAGCTTTACAGACGCGATTCGCTGTTTTCGACTTTTCTTTATAGAATTGCGGTAAACACGACTTACAAATACATCCAAAAGAATATGGATCGGAATGAAACTGCGGAAGAGCCTGAGTTTTTTATCCAAATCGGAGACAAATCATCAGGCAGCGAGTCTTCGCTCATAAAACAGGATAGGGCGAGAATGCTTAATAGTGCCATGAGAAAAATATCACCCGAAAAGCGCCTGGTTCTCACTCTTTACGAAGTCGAAGGAGTTCCGCTAAAAGAGATTTCCGAAATATTGAAACAACCGCTCCAGACAATCTGGTCCAGGATAAACCAGGCAAAAAAGGAGCTTTATGAAATATTGAATCCAAGTATGTAGAGGTTTTTTATGGTATCCGGAAAACACATAACAATCGAAGAGGCAATAGCTCTCGCAGACGGCAGATATGTGCTGCTTCCAGTGACGGAAGAACACGTAAAAAACTGCCCGGAATGTGCGGCTATGATAAAAAGTTTCTCCGACTGTAAGGAAATATTCGCTGAAGCCAAGGAATTTATTCCAGCTGTTAATGAGGCGAAAGTAGCTGAAATTGCGGCTAAATCGTTCGAATTTCTGCCTTTTGAAGCGGAATCTGAACCGGAAAAAGAGAAAAGTTTCAGTCTTTCCGAATTTTTCGCTTCATGGTTTAAACCCGCTCTGGCGTTTTCTCTTGCAGTTGCCGTTGTAATTACAGTCACACTTTTTAACCGTGAAAAAACAGCTGAAAACACTGAAGAAACTGCCGAAGTTGCAACAACGTCTGGTGCAGAAGTTGTTTCCGAAACCAAAGAGGATTATGCCGCAGGCGAAAGGGAAAGCGGAAGCGAGATACGGCTTGCAAAAGCAAAAATAAATGTGATTTCAAAAACTTATCTCGAAAATATAACCGATACCGACGTTTCAATGAAAAAAGGAAAAGCGAAGTTCGATGTCGTTACCGGAAACGATTTCAGAATCGATGTCGACGGAAAATTCCTTGTCAGAGTTCTTGGAACTTCGTTCACTCTTGACTATTCAGACGGAAAACTTACGGCTGAAGTTTTCAGCGGTCTCGTTGAAATTATTGAAAAATCAAGCGGTGCGGCAACACAGCTTTCCAAAGATATGAACAAGACTTTTGATTACAAAGACCATCAGAAAGAACAACACCTTGCCATAACGACCCCTGGAAAAAAGACGAAAAACAATCCTAAGAAACAAAACTTTGCGCTGACTCCGGGCAAATCATTCCTGTTCCAGGGAAGAGAAGCTCTCTCGGCGGGAAAAACCGGAGTGGCGCAAAAGCTTTTCACGATGGAAATCGAGAAAGGCAAAGAACCTGACAAGGCGCTTTTTGAACTTGTTTCGATCCATGAATCGAAAAGAGATTATGCGAAAATAGTGAATCTGGTCAAAAAATACGACCGGGTAATGCGCGAAAGCCGCGTGTATAAAGAAGAAATCATGATAAAAGGCTGCCTTTCGCAGAAGAAATCGGGAAGCAGAGATCTTCCGCTCTGCCATGACTACCTCAGGGAATTCCCGAGAAGTTTCCGCAGCCGCGAAATTAAGGGTATAATTGATGAAAAATAGGTTTTTGTTAATTATTTCAATTGCTTTGTTTGTTTTTTCGTGCAATCAGTTCGTAAATTTAGGCGATAAATCAGCTGACAGTGAAGACAATACCGAAGGGCTTCCTGACGAGATTTATGAAAGTGATAATACGGATTCGGCAAGTGCCGGAAACTACGACGATTGGAATGAAGACACTGCCGACAGCGACTATTACGATGAAGGCGGGCAGGATAACTATGAAGAAAATGATGAACAATATGCCCCCTATCCGGATGAAGATTATTCCGATGATCATAACGCACCTTACCCTGAAGATGATGATCCTGATGCTGCCGATACCGATGAACCAGATATGAATGATCCTGATGCGCCGAATGATGATCCTTATGAAAATGCACCCGGTTACATATTCCCTGAAAGTGATCCTTTTCCTGAGGGATTTTCGAATATCGAATGCGGATGCGGCAATACTCCTGACTATTTTCCAGTGTGTTGCGACGGTATGATTTCGGTTTTTAATGCATGCTTTGCGAACTGCTACGCTGTAAAATCAGGTAACAAAATATGCTCTTCCTACAAAATAGGGTTCTGCGGCGAAGCCGGGATTATCAGAGGTCTTGACGAAGATGAAGATAGCGGGGAAGATGCAGATCCAACTGATGACGAAGATAATGAGACGGATGATGATACGGAACTTCCTGACGAGGATGCCGATCCAGCCGAAATTCCTAACGAATGCGGCTGCTACCCCGAAAACGAGCCATCGATATTCAGCTGTGCTGATAACTCATTTTATTTCATAACAGAATGTCTGGCAAGGTGCCATTGCGAAAATCCGCATAAACTCTCTTTTTGAAAAATCCAGCCGTCAAGGCAAGAATTTCTATGAATAAAGTTTGATTCGTTTTTCTTTGCCGCGGATTTCCGATTCGGCGACGAATGTCAGAGAAACATCGTCAGGAAGAAGTTCCTTCGTCTGCTCGGATATGAGCAGATCGGTCTTGTAGGTTTTGCAAAGGCTTTCAATTCGGCTTGCTGTGTTTACGGTATCTCCGATAACGGTGTATTCAAGTCTGTTTGACGTCCCGATGTTTCCGGCGAGCACTGTGCCTGAACATAAACCTATTCCGAAGCGGATCTCGGGTTGTCCTTCGTTTCTCAGCTCCTCGTTAAGAGCCGCAAGCTGCTCTCTCATTCCCTGAGCGGCTTTCCATGCATCGTAGGCATGTGTTTCAGACTTGAGCGGAACACCGAAAACCGCCATTATCGCGTCACCGATATACTTGTTTATTATTCCGTTGTTTTCGACGATAGGCTTTTCCAGACGGGTAAAATAGCGGTTCAGAAGAAGAACTATCTCCTTGGGTTCGAGTTTTTCTGAGAGAGTGGTGAAACCGCGGATATCGCAGAACATTACAGTGACATCGAGATCCTGACCGCCGAGATCGGGGTCGTCGGAAAGCAGAAAATCCCTGACCTGAGGCGAAACGACTTTTCCGAAAGTGCTGTTTATCTGCGCTATATGCTCTGCCGAGCGGACGATCTTATCGACATAACCCATCGTGTCTTCGGTCATCTTGGTGAAAGCCTTATAGAGATTTTCCACCTCGTCTCCGGTGTGGATGTCAAGTCTCCGGATCTTCTCGACGTTCTCTCCGAGCGCGTTGCTGCCGCTGTAGGCGAATTCGCTTGTACGCATCGTCATAGAGTTGATCGGAAAAACGACGTTGTAATCGACGAACCAGACAACGATCGCGATAATCAGGATTACAAAGCCCATAAAGAGGAAGATCATCTGAACCAGGAAGTTCAGCTCTTTTCCGACGATCATGGACATCGGAATGTCTGCGCCGATGTAGCTGACAGTCTTTCCTGCGGAATTTTTTACGGGAGTGTAGACCGAGAGAAGCTCTCCGAAATCACTCTCCGAAATAACCGGTTCGATTTCGCCGCCTTCCAGAAGTGTCGGAAGATATTGGTCGAAAGCGGAGTCGAGTTTTACCAGTTTACCTGGGATCGAGTCGGTCTCATTGTTGGAATGAAGGTCGAAGACAACATGTCCTCCGTCCTCTTCTATCTTATATATGTAGATGAATTTTACGGTCGGAGCAGTGGTTTTTATATCTTCAAGTTTGTGCATGACTTCAAGATAAGGCTGCTCCGTACCTTTGCTTGAGATGTATTCGTCGATTTTTTCGTGATCCAGGACCTCGGAGACTGCAATAGTGACCTCACGGGCGAATTCGGAATATTCAGTGAGAAGTGCATTTCTGTAGAGTATAAAGCTGATCGTTGATGCTGTTACGGCCAGGGTTACAAGCGCTGCCGCCAGAATGAAAATTATTTTTGATCTTAGAAAAACTGAACGGCACTTGATTTTGTTTCTGATCTCTTCCAGATCGTTTTTTGTCAGCGGTGCCTGCTTCCAGCCGTTGAAACGAAGTGTCTCTCTGGTTTTCTCGGGAATAGCTCTGATAATGGCGATAACTATGATTACTGAAATAGTTTTATCCGCCAGATCCCACAAGAGATCAGTCAGAAAACCGGCGGTCGGAATGGAGTTTACAATACTTGGAAGGATCCCGCCGATCACGCCGCCGATAAACGCCATGACAAGTATGAAAAACGGGACTTTCCAAACCTTTTTCAGAAAACCGTGATTGGCGAGCATGGCTGAAGTCGCGGCGATCAGAACATTCATCGCGGAGTAGTATACTGACGCAAAATCCATGAAACCTTTCATGAAATTGGTGACTAAACCGACAAAAATACCTGGAAGGTAACCTCCCAGTGCTGCGGCGAGAATGGTTCCGATAGTGTCGAACCAAAGCTGCATACCCGAATGCTTGGATAAAAACTGTGCCAGATGCGCAAAAACGACATTTATCAGAACGGAAGCAATACAGAGCAAAACAACATTCCGATGATTCCTACGTATCCCGATCCTATAGTCATCAATCATGCCAATCTCCTCCGAAATGCTAAAAAACTCAACAAACCTGCATATATTATCACTAATGAATCATATTAAAAGGAAAATGTGAGCTATGCCCAAAATTTGACAATTTGCCTTTAATTCGTAATATTTCCGGTTTTTTAAATGTTCTTGGAGTTTTAATGAAATTCGTGATTGCAGGTGCAGGTGCCGTCGGCTACGATATTGCCAGACACCTCATCAAAGAGGGAAAAGACGTTGTTGTTATCGAGCGGGATCCGATCCGCGCGAAGTTTATCGAAAGCAACCTCGACTGCCTTGTCATCAATAAAGAAATAAACAGGAGTCAGACGATGCAGGAAATTGACCTTGCCGACGGAGACTACTTCATTGCAGCGACGAACAAGGACGAAACCAACCTCATCGCGTGCTCGATTGCGGCGTCATCTTCTCCTGACGGCTCGATGCTGAAACTCAGGAAAATCGCGCGAGTCAGCAACCTTGACTATTCTCACGCCGAATTTCAGGGCAGTCCGTTTCTTGGAGCCGACTACATAATTTCTCCCGAAATGGCGGCGGCGAACCACATCTCCGAAATCGTAAAACAGGGAGCTCTCAGTGATGTCCTCGCGTTTGAAGGGAGCAACATCACAGTCAGAAACGAAATCGTTGACAGAAATTCATCGTTCAGAAACAAAAATCTGATAAAAATAAGAAAAGAAATAAATAAATCTTTCCTCATAGCTTTGATAAAACGCGGCGAATCGGTGCTTATTCCGTCCGGAAACACAGTCGTCCGCGAAGGTGACGAAATTTATATCGTTGCAGACGAAAAAACGATGGACTACATTTTTGCAAGAACGGGCAAAAAGATAAAAAAAATCGAGACAGCCCTCATCGTCGGCACGACAAAAATCGCAAAAAGCCTTCTCAGGACCCTTTCTATGATGCCGATCAATTTGAAACTTCTTTCGGAGGACTACGAAGAGGCGAAGGATATTTCGAGGAGATACCCGAATGTTCTGGTAATTAACGGTGATGTCAGGAACGAATCGATTTTTGAGGAAGAACGCCTGAACGAAGTCGATCTTATTATCACAGTCACTGAAAATCAGGAACTCAATGTCCTTTCTGCGCTTTACGCCAAAAGTATCGGAGTCGAAAGAGCGGTTGCTTCGGTCAGCAAGGAAAGTTACATCTCTATTGCTCAAAAACTGGGTGTTGATGCAACGGTAAGCCCGAAACGAAGCACGGTAGACGCGATTTTGAAGTATATCAGGCGCGGAAAGATAATCACTCTTCACACCCTTTTTGACGGCGAGGCTGAAGCAGTTGAAATTCTTGTTTCCGGCGAATGCAATGCATGCGGCAAAAAGATAAAAGAGCTCAATATGCCTGAAAATTCGATCATCGCCGCGATAACCAGAAACAAAGAGATTTCGATTCCTAACGGCGACTTCGAAATGAGACCCGGTGACAGTGTCATTATAATTATGAAAAAACAGAATGTTCCTAAAGTTGAAGCGATATTTTCCGACTTATGAATTTTAGTACAATACTCAAACCACTGATTATAATACTGTTTTTCGTTGCGCTCTGCATGTTTTTCCCTATTTTGGTTGCGCTGTATTATGACGAACCTGCCGCTTTGAAATCATTTTTCAGCGTCATGGTTTCGGTTGCAACCGTATGCGCCGTTATTTTTTATTTTTTAAAAAATCTTCCGATATACAGAATCGCAGTCAGGGAAAGTTTTGTCCTTGTCGCGCTCTGCTGGGTGTCGATTTCTTTCGTTTCGGCGCTTCCTTTCTATATTTCAGGGGCGATTCCCAGCTTTTCCGAGGCTTTTTTCGAGACGGTTTCCGGTTTTTCGACAACCGGAGCTACGATTCTGACTAATATCGAGGCGCTGCCGAAGTCGATGCTCTTCTGGAGGAGTCTCACTCACTGGCTCGGCGGCATGGGAATCATCGTTCTTGCAGTTGCAGTCCTTCCTCTGCTCGGCGTCGGAGGTCTTCAGCTTTTAAAAGCGGAAGCGCCCGGTCCTACGGTTGATAAGATTTCACCCAGAATAAGCGAAACGGCGAAAACACTCTGGGGAATCTATATAGGACTGACGGTTGTCGAAGCGATGCTTCTCAATTTTGCAGGAATGTCTTATTTCGATGCTTTCAACCATGCTTTTGCGACAATTGCGACAGGCGGATTTTCCCCGAAAAACGCTTCGGTGGGCGCATACAACTCCCCGTTCATTGAGTGGATCGTCATAGTTTTTATGATCCTTGCCGGCATGAGTTTCACCCTGCACTACAAAATTATTACGGGAAGGGCGCGTCAGATTTTCAAAAGCACGGAACTCAGGGTTTATCTTGCGGTCATCGTGACCGGGACGATAATTGTGGCGCACAGTCTCCTGTATCACAAACTATACTCCTTTCACGGTGCAGTCAGACAGGCAATGTTTCAGGTCGTCTCGATCCTTACGACAACAGGATTTGCAACTGCGGACTATAAACAGTGGCCGCCGTTTGCACAGTATATCATTTTTCTTTTAATGTTTTCGGGTGCTTGTAGCGGATCTACCAGCGGCGGTGTGAAACTTATCCGAATAATAACATTGATGAAACTCGCAATAAATGAACTGAAATATCTTGTCCATCCGAAAGCTATCATGACTATTTTCATCGACGGCAATGTCGTCAAAAAGGACATGATCTACTCGATTTCGGCATTTGTTTTCCTTTACGCCGTCTGCGTTCTTACCACCGCATGTCTCTGCGCAGCTTCGGGAGTCGGGATCCTGACCTCTTTTACGGCGGCTCTTTCGACTGTCGGAAATATCGGTCCCGGATTCGGCAGGATCGGTCCTGTTGAAAACTATCACTTCTTCAAAGACTGGGTAAAGTGGGTTTTTTCTGTCGGGATGATAATCGGCAGACTTGAAGTCTTCACCGTCATGGTGATTTTCACAAGAGCTTTCTGGAAAAAGTAATCAAGAAACGTTACGCCGTCACGTCGTCACGCCGTTACGATTTTTAATCGAAAGAACGAAACGCCGCCACGCGGGCGGCGCTCAGTGAAGATTATTCGCCGCAGCCGCCCTGAGGAGCAGGTTTGTCACCGGCTTTGATTGCTTTGTCAGCTGCACAGCCTTTAAGATCTTTGTTGTGAGCGCAGATCTGTCTCTGGATGTCGTTTGCAGCAACGCCGCCACCCTGGAATTTGTTGTTGAAAATCCATGTCGGGCTGCCACCGATATTCATAGCGTTTCCGATTTTGATGTTTTCGCTGTGAAGTTTTACACCTTCGCCGCCTTTGAAGCATTTTTCGATGACGTCAGCTTTGATTTTGCCGGTTGCACATTTCTGCCAGTCGGTTCCTCTGATGTTCTCGTTGCGGCACCAGATGTAGTCCATGTAATCTTTCGGGTAGTGTTTGATCGCGCAGAGTTCACGGATGTTCTCGTCAACTTCGCCCTGACCGTGAAGTGCATTGAATTTGCCGGGAGCAGTTTCGTTTGCTATGTAGTTTACATGGAAGTCAAGTTTGTCGTCTTTGAAAGCGGCAAAAACCTCTTTCATTGCGTTGAGCGCCATAACGCCGTAGGGGCACTGGCTCATAACAAAAAGGTCAACTCTTGCCGGAATCTCTTTTCTGCAGAGCATTTCTTCTTTGCAGTCATCGTCAGCGCAGTCAACTTTGCCGTTGTCTGTGTCGTCGATTCCGTTGTCGCAGATCTCTTTGGTCGGGTCGAATTTTGCACCGACTCTGAGAAGGATCGAACCGCCTGCTTTTACAGCCCAGCGGGCGATTTTCTGGTATTCTTCTTCTTTTTCAACTGATTCTTCAAAAGCTAAGATAGGAAGGGTTTTGAAGCCTGCTTCTGCAAACTTTTTGTACATTTCCTGAGCTTTTGCATCGGAGTAGTCGATTGTTTCCGGAATAAGACCGGGGAACATGTTTTTAAGCTGACCGATAAGTGCTTCAGGTCTGCAGTCTTTGCATCTTTTGTCGGAAATAACTGTAACTTTTACTTTTGCCGGTTCCGGGATCGAGCTGCAAACTTCAGGTTTAGCGGTTTTGTATTCGTTGCAGATAGCTCTCAGGAAATCGTTGGAAGTTCTTCCGCCTCTGTAGGGCTGGTCAGCAAGGTAAATCGTGGGTGAACCGTTTGCGCCTTTCGATTTTGAGAATTTGTAGCTCTCAAGAAGGATGTTCTCGCCTTCGTCGCCGTCTTTGCAGGCGTTGACTTTCGCTACATTGAGACCGAGTTCTTTCGCGCAGCTTTCATAGTTTTCAGGGATCTTTCTCGATTCTTTGTTCATGCAGACTATGAGGTTCATGTAGTCTTTCGGCATGTGCTTTTTAGCGCAGAGGAAGATTTTGTCGCCCTGACGTTCTGTTTCACCGTGCATCGGCATCCAGCCGCCTTCTTTTTCGTAACCGATGTAGTTGAGTTCGAAATCAACTGCATTGCCGAGTTTGTCAAGTGTCGGTTTGATTGCGTTCATGACCTGAACACCGTAAGGACACTTACTCATAACGTGGAAAGAAAGTTTAACTTTCTCTTTTGCTTCGGGTTCTTTTTTTTCGCCGCATGAAACGATCATGCTGATGCAAAGAGCTACAACCGAAGCTGCAAGTAATAATTTTTTCAAGAAATCCTCCTTTAATAGGGTTATCAAAAAAACAATAAACAAAAAAACGCGCGATCATATAGTTTTTATACTAAAAAAGCAAATAATCACGGCAACACGTTCGTTTTTTTGCCGCAGCACCCATTTTTAACAGCTTGAATTTAAAAATTATTTCAATTTTTTAAAATCCTGCTAAAATGCCGCGTTTTTATGTTGATTGTCAAAACAAGGAGATATAAATGAAGAATTTTGCTCTTATCGGCGCGGCCGGTTACATTGCGCCGAGACACATGCGCGCCATCAAAGATACTGGAAACAATCTGATTGCAATAATGGATCCGTGTGACAGCATCGGAATCATAGATTCATACTTTCCGGAAGCTGAATTTTTTACCGAATTCGAGCGTTTCGACCGTCATTTGGACAAGCTCAGAAGACGCGAAACGAAAATCGACTATGTCAGTATAACTTCGCCGAACTATCTGCACGACGCGCACATCAGAATCGCTCTCAGAAACGATGCCGACGCGATATGCGAGAAACCGCTCGTTCTCAATCCTTGGACTGTTGACAACCTTAAAATAATCGAAAACGAAACGGGGCATCACGTCAACACGATTCTCCAGCTCAGGCTTCATCCGACGATCGCCGAGTTGAAGAAAAGGATCGAAGAAGGTCCGAAAGACAAAATTTATGATATCGATCTGACATACATCACGAGCCGCGGCAGATGGTATGACGTTTCGTGGAAAGGCGACATTTCCAAGTCCGGCGGTATGGCGACAAATATCGGAATCCACTTTTTCGACATGCTCCAGTGGATTTTCGGATACGTCCAGAAAAATATCCTTCATGTTCAGGAAAAGGATGTCGCGGCAGGTTTCATGCAGTTCCAGCGTGCAAGAGTCCGCTGGTTCCTCAGCATCAACGACAACATGCTGCCGAAAGCTGTCAAAGAGGCGGGGAAGCGCACTTACCGTTCGATCACAGTCGACGGAAAAGAGCTTGAATTCAGCGAAGGATTCACTGAACTTCACACGAAAAGTTACGAAAAAATTCTTGCGGGCGAAGGTTTCTCTCTTGAAGATGCGCGGACTGCTGTCGAAATCGCATTCAACATCAGAAATGCTATTCCGATCGGGCTTCGCGGCGAATATCACCCGTTCCTTAAAAATTGGGGTAAATAATGGAGAAAGATTATTTTGTTCATGAAACCGCCATTGTTGATGACGGTGTAACTATTGGAAAAAACACAAAAATCTGGTGCTTTTCGCATATTTTGAAAAACACGAAGATCGGAGAAAGGTGCGTTGTCGGTCAGAACTGCGTTATAGGAGCGAACGTAAATATCGGTAACGGCGTGAAAATCCAGAACAATATTTCAGTTTACGACGGTGTTGAAGTCGAAGACGACGTTTTTCTGGGACCGTCAATGGTTTTTACGAATGTCATCAATCCGCGTGCCTTTATTGAAAGAAAGCACGAATTCAAAAAAACACTTATGAAAAAAGGCTGCTCTGTAGGAGCGAACGCAACTATCGTCTGCGGTACAACTATCGGAAAATATTCGTTAATCGGTGCTGGCAGCGTGGTGACGCAGGATGTTCCCGATTTTGCTCTTGTTTACGGAGTTCCGGCGAAAATACGCGGCTGGGTCTCGAAAAACGGTTACAAACTTGAATTTGACGGAAACGGCGAGGCTGTTGACGCTTCTGACGGCAGCAGATACCTTCTGAGCGGCGGCAGAGTCACGATGATTTCCGAAAATACGGAGGAAAAATGAGTTTTTTTGATGTCTTAAAAAGTATTTTACCGCATGAAAAAATATATCCTGTAGAACTTTCGAACGAAACTTTTTATCCTTCGCTGAAAAATTCTACCGTTCCCGTAATTGTCGATTTTTATGTAGAAAAATCTCAGCCGTGCAACATGGTTTATTCGACTCTGACCAAGTTCGCGACCGATTTCAAAGGGCGTGCGAGGGTCGGAGCGTTTAATGTTGCGCAGGATACCGACGGCAAAATCATTGTGCCGTGCAAAATAAAGGCCGTTCCTACGATCGGGATTTTCATCAAAGACGAGCCGGTAGAAATGCTCGAAGGTGTTGCGGGATATTTGAAAATCCAGGAAGCTTTCGAAAAGGCGGAAGAAAAAATCAATAAAAAGAAAAATTCTAAATAATTATTTCGGGAGGTTGTCATGAAAAAATTTTTGGTTCTGATTATTGCAGCGCTCTTTTTGGCAGTAAGCTGCGGTGGCGGTGAAAGCAAGAAGGTCATTGAAGAAAAATCGCAGACTGTCAAAGCCGAAGAAGGCGGTGAAATCGAAGTCGCAGGCGGCGAAGCAAAGATAAAAATTCCTGCCGGCGCACTCGACAAAGATACCGAAATTTCGGTAAAACTCTACACAACAGACGGATTCAACAATAAAAACGCTCTTGCTTCCAATGTCGTAGAATTCGGTCCTTCAGGCACTAAATTCAAAAAACCCGTTGTAATCACTATCAATGCGGAAAGATCCGTAAACGGCAAAACTGTTGCGGCTGCTGTTATGAAAAGTGACGGCTCGTGGAGTTACAGCAAAAAAGGAGCTTATGCGATGTTCGGCGGATACAATGAAGCGGGAGATCCTATCATGACGACTGCAGCGGGAGATCCCATCATGATCAGCAACGGCAATCTGACGACTGCTGCGGGAGATCCTATCATGAATGCTGCTGCCGGTGATCCCATCATGCTTGCTGCTGCCGGTGATCCGATTATGACCAATGCTGCGGGCGACCCGATTATGAATGCTGCGGCAGGCGATCCTATCATGATGACGACCGGTCACTTCTCAGACTATACTTTTATTGTTGTTGACGAAGTTAAGGAAGATTCTAAAGACAACGGAAAGCATCATTCAGGTGATGTTACCTGCAAAACCATAAAAGAGTGGGATACTCTCTACGGTGACAAAGAAGATGCCGACTACAGTGACAAGAAAGACGAATCGATCTACTGCCAGAAAACAGGCGAGATGCTCGTTTACTGCATTTACGGTGATTTCTACGGCTCATATTCCGACATTTACTCGATAAAAGTCGGAAGCAAGGAATTCAAATGCGAATCTGAAAACAATGAAGACTGTGTTTTCGGAATGGAACAGTACTGCGGACACATTGAGGGCGAATACGAGGACGGGTACTACTGCGAAGATGAGGGAAAGTGCGAGAAGACCGGCGAAATATCTAAAGCCTGCGCTTCGACAAAAGGTGACGGAAACTTCTACTATCAGGTCGGAAACAAAAAATTCGAGTGCAACGAAGAAAATATGCATTCGTGCTACGAGGAATATTACGAATACTGCGGTGATATCATTGACGACTCGGAGCCTGAAGAGGAAGAACCTGGTCTTATCTGCAAAACCGAAACCGAATGGGCTCAGGAATTTGATGAAGGCGGCAACCACAAAACATGGATATGCGAAGCGACTGGGCTCGAGATTTCAATCTGTATTCCCGACACTTTCGACATGAGCGATATGGAAGAAGGCGAATTCCCGCCTTTCTATTCGATTGAAACAGGCGGAGCGAGATTCTACTGCGATCCGTCGAGCGCCGACACAGAGGGCGGTATAGGCGATTACGCAACAAGCATGGACTGCTACAAAGAGATGGAAGATTACTGCGGCGGCAGTTACGGTGAAGAAGATGACTACGGTGACAACCAGCCGGAAGAGTGCTCGTTCTACACACACTGCGAAGGCGGAAATTTCAATATCTATGTCTGCTATCCTGAAGAAGGTGACACATACATTTTCTATAGCGGATATAAATATGACTGTGCCGATCCGGAAGACGGAATGGACAGATGCGAAGAGGAACTTAATAATTTTGCAGAATCCTGCAGCTATTAGCTATTAATATTTTTTGGAGGAATTGTTATGAAATCTTACATCGCTGAATTTATCGGTACTTGCGCACTTGTAACGCTCGGTTGCGGCACGGCAATGCTTGTCGGCTGCGATGCTGCTTCGGGCTGCGGCTATCTTCTTACCGCGTTCGCTTTCGGTCTTACGATTGTCGGAATGGCTTACTGCGTAGGCAACATTTCCGGCTGTCACATCAACCCGGCTGTTTCGCTCGGCGTTCTTATGACCGGTGGAATGACTGTTAAAGACTTCATCGGCTACGTAATTTCCCAGTGTCTCGGCGCTCTTGCAGGCTCGGGACTTCTTGCACTCATCTTCAGCCTCGGCGGCGTTGCTGACAAAACAGGCGGATTCGGCACGAACGGTCTTGCAGGTGTCAACGGAAGTGTTGCGGCAGGTCTCATTGTCGAAATCGTTCTCACGTTCTTCTTCGTTTTCACTATTCTCGGTGTTACCTCGAAGAAAGGCAACCACGGCTCGTTTGCAGGCGTAGTAATCGGCTTCACGCTTGTTCTTATCCACATTCTCGGCATCGGTCTTACCGGAACATCGGTAAACCCGGCTAGAAGCTTCGGTCCGGCAGTTGTAGCTGCAATCGCAGGCAATACCGCTCCGATCGCTGCTCTCTGGGTTTTCATAGTTGCTCCGCTTATCGGCGCTGCAATCGCTGCATGTCTCTGGAATTTCCTTTCGAAAGAGAATTAAATTCTTATAAGCAGAATCACTATTAAATTTTTTCTTTTACGCTTGACATAGAATTTTAGTATGATATTTTTCCGCGCCGTTGACTGTGTCCGGCCGCCGTTGACCTTGTCCGGCCGTTTTTAATAACTTAACATTTGGAGGATCAAATGACCAGAAAGAAAGTTCTCATCATGGGTGCTGCCGGTAGAGATTTCCACAACTTCAACACCTATTTCAGACACAATCCCGAGTACGAAGTAGTTGCTTTCACCGCTACTCAGATTCCTGACATCGACGGAAGAAAGTATCCGAAAGAACTCGCAGGTGAAGACCTTTACCCGAACGGTATTCCTATTTATGACGAAACCGAACTTCCGAGACTTGTAAAAGAACTCGGCGTTGAAATCTGCGTATTCGCTTACAGCGATATTTACTATCCGATAGTTATGAGCAAAGGCGCTCTCGTTAACTCGCTCGGCGCAGACTTCGTTCTTATGGGCTATGACAAGACGAAGATCAAATCCTGCAAACCGATCATTTCGATCTGCGCAGTAAGAACCGGCTGCGGCAAAAGCCAGACCACAAGATTCATCTATGATATTTTCAAGAAAATGGGCAAAAAGGTCGTCGCAGTTCGTCACCCGATGCCTTACGATCCTGACCTCAACAAACAGGCTGTTCAGCGCTTCGCTAAAATCGAAGACCTCAAAGCTAACAACTGCACCATCGAGGAAATGGAAGAGTACGAGCCGCACATTGCTGCAGGCAACGTAATTTATGCTGGTGTTGACTACGAAGCTATCCTTCGTCAGGCTGAAAAAGATGTTGACGGCGAACCCGATGTCATCCTCTGGGACGGCGGAAACAACGATTTCCCGTTCTATGATTCTGACCTCAAGATCGTTGTTGTCGATCCTCTCAGACCGGGTCACGAATGCCTCTACTATCCGGGCGAAGTCAATGTTCTTATGGCTGACGTTATCGTCATCAACAAGATGGACAGCGCGAAACCGGAAGACATCGAAACAGTTAAAGCAAACTGCAAGAGACTTGCTCCGAACGCAGTTATTATCGAAGCTGACTCCGAACTTACCGTTGACGGCGACATCAAAGGAAAGAGAGTCCTCGTTGTCGAAGACGGCCCGACGCTCACCCACGGCGGCATGAAGATCGGCGCTGCAAGCGTAGCAGCAAAGAGATTCGGCGTTAAGGAAATGGTTGACCCGAGACCGGCAGCTGTTGGCAAGATCGCTTTCACATACAAGAAGTATCCGAACATCGGCGAAGGCATCCTTCCGGCTATGGGATACGGCGAAGAGCAGACCAGAGACCTTGAGAAGACGATCAACGCAATCGATGCAGACATCGTTCTCAGCGGCACCCCGATCGACCTTGGCAGAGTCGTTAAAGTCAACAAACCGATCGTCAGAGTCGGCTATGAACTTGCTCCGAGAGGAAACGGTGCAGAAATGCTCAAGAAAGTTATTGTTGACAAACTTTTCGGCGGATGCAAAGGCTGCTGCAAATAGTTTTTTGTAACTGATTTTTCCGGAAGAGGGGGCTTAAGTCCCCTCTTTCTTTTTTTTGATGGAGTTTTTATGAAAATAGTGATCGCGCTCGGCGGCAATGCCCTGATAAAACCGGGAGATAAAGGAACTGTCGAAGATCAGGAAAGAAATATCCGCGCTTCAATGGACGGTATCGTCCAGCTTATAAAGGAAGGACACCAGATTGTAATCACGCACGGAAACGGCCCTCAGGCGGGAGCAAGACTCATCCGCAATGAAATGGCCGAGACCGAAGTTTATCCCGATCCGCTTGTTGTGTGCGTCGCAGACACGCAGGGTAGCATGGGATATATGATCGAACAGGGGCTTATGAACTGTCTCAGCAAGGCGGGATCGCGTGCGAAAGTTGCGACTTTGGTTACTCAGATCGAAGTAAACCCGCTTGATCCGGCATTCAAAAAGCCGACAAAACCGGTAGGTCCTTTCTACAATCAGCAGAAAGCTCTGATGAAGATGAAAAACGGCTGGAAAATGGTGGAAGACAGCGGCAGAGGTTACCGCAGAGTCGTTCCTTCGCCCATGCCTCTCAGAGTTCTCAATCCGGAAGCTATGAACACTCTCATTGATGCAGGCTTCACCGTTATTACAGGCGGAGGCGGCGGTATTCCGGTCTACAGAAGCAAGGATAAATCGGGTTATCAGGGGATCGACGCCGTTATTGACAAAGACTTGGCGAGTGTAATGATCGCGCAGACAATCGATGCCGATATGGTTGTTATCCTCACCGGTGTTGAAAAAGTCGCAGTAAACTTCAAGTCCGACAAGCCTACCTGGCTTGACCAGATGACTTCAGCGGAAGCTGAAAAATACCTGGCTCAGGGCGAATTTCCGGCAGGAAGCATGGGTCCGAAGATAAAAGCGGCGATAGATTTCGTCAAAAATGACCGCAATAAAGTTGTTATAATCACTTCCGAAGACAAACTCTCTGAGGCAATGGAGGGCAAAACCGGAACGAGAATAGTTCACTGAGGTCAAATGAAAAAAATTATAGTTATTGCAATAATTATCGCGGCCGCGATTGCAATTTTCGCTGTAGTCGCCGGTCAGAATGATATTGCTGAATCGGTTGAAAAAGCGGAAACGACGGTTGAACAGAAAGTTAAACCGGAAGATATGAAAAAAAATGTCAAATTGCCGGTTAAAGCTGTGAAAATGCCGACATTGAAAATAGACAAGGAAAAACTCAGAAAGAGTATCCAAAAATCCAAAGAAGAAAAGACCGATTTTAATCAAAAACAGAAAAAATGCGGCGAATAGCTGTCACATTCCAGTGATCATCAGAATAGCCTGCGATTTCAGAAACCTCAAAGCGTCGTCAGAAATGTCGGCGATGCTCACCCAAAGTTCCCTTTTCCCGCCGTTGCGGATCATTTTTTTGTGAGATATGAATTCTGAGTAACCGATGTGGTTCTTAAGAAAAATATTTATATCTGGCCATGCGTAATTGTTTCTGTTCTCCGATCTGAAGCGTGAAACAAATACTGAAGTGGAAGCTGACAGATACGACGGAGCCTCTTCGGAATCACTGTATGCCAGAGGGTGGAGAAGAATTTCCAGCTTGGGGAAAATTTTTTCGAGCACTTCTTTCATTATTGTATCAGAAACGACTATTCCCTTTAATTTTTCAAGAGAGGCGATATCATCGAAATCTTTTTCCACCAGATTTCCCGCAATGTAAATATAGTCGGAAAAACCCTTAGGAATATTACGATTATAGATAAAAACATAGCGTTCGACATTTTTGCTCTTGAAAGCGGCAAATTTTTTGATGTCGTCTGAGATCAGAGTGATTTTTGCCCTTTCCGAGTATTTTCTGAAAGTTTTCTTCTTTTCCGGAACATTTTCATTGCTTACCGGAGTTGGAAGAATTTCCTGGAATGGCAGAGTGTAGAGATGGTGGCGTGCTTTTTTGAGAAAATCTTTTTCCTCTTCCGTATATCTGCAAATCATCAAAACTGATTTGTAACTTCCTGAAATTTCAGCATAAAGTTTGCTTTCGTCAACTTTTCTCACATTTTTGGCTTCGATCCATTTCCCTTTGTAGAAAGCACCGGAATATCCATAAAAGCCAAGAAGGCCTTTGTCAAACATGGTTGAAGAGGTTTTGTCTAGAAGAAAAGTGTATGTCAGGTTGTCCTTTGATTTTCCCGGTTTAAGTATCTCTATTCCGACCGGATAACGGTAATTCCATGATTTTTCTAAGATTTTTTCTCTTGCACAGGCTATTTTTACCTCAGGAAAGAAAGTCCTTTCAGAAAAAAGAAGAAACGGTGCATCATTCGGTGCCCAAAGATCCGGCTTCATCGAGACAGGAAATTCGAGTCCCGGTTTTGTCGTGCTTTTCTCGCGGCATCGGTTATCGCAATCGAAGCAGCACTGCGGAACGCTTTTTCTCGAAAGGCAGAGACCGAATTCGGCAATGCAGGCTTTGTCGGAAACAAAATAAACCGGCTCCAAACCGTTGTCTTGCGCGAATTTGAAATCAGCTTTTCCGCTGACAACGGGATTGACTGCGAAATCTTTGAAAAAATCGGGAAACGAAATCGTCCTGAAATTCGAAAAAAGTGCGATTTTCCCGGTATATCCAACTTCTCTCAAAGGTTTTACGATCGATGAATCAGTCAGAAAAACATAATCGAAAATGCCGAATTTTTGTAAAAAAAGATCGAAAGGATATGAACTTTTCTCGTAAAATACTGCGGTTACCGATTTTTTACGTTTCAGTGACGCAATAATGCGGTTAAAAGTCTCAAAATCGCTGAAAAACGGAATTACAGGAATACCTTCCGGAATGTTCTGCCGAAGATTGAAAATCTGTTCGGGAAATTTGATGAAATAGAAGTGTTCCAAAATTCAGAAACTTATTTCTTTTTACCTGCTGCTCTTTTCGAAGCTTTAAGAGGATTGAGCTTCTTCGTAACAACTTTAACTTCTCTCTTTACATGGGAAGCAAAAGAGCAAACCTGGTCATTTTCCCAGTGAAATGAAGGATCTGCATATTTTTTGCAGAAGCTGCCTGCTTCTGTCGTCTCAACTTTGTCGCAACCTTCGCAACGTTCGTCAACCGGAAGTTTTGTTATTTTGTCGAAATCTTTGTTAGCCATTTTTATACCCTCCAAAATGGTTAGAACCAAAAAACCGCGACAGCATATTCAAAAACTCAGAAATGTCAATATAATTTGGTTGTTTTAGATAAAAAACGTAGTATAATGTCTTGTTTTTTTGTAATTTGTGAGGAGAAAAACTATGAAAAAATTTTTAATCATGCTTGCTTTGGCAATGATTTCATTGATGCTTTATGCCGAAGAGACGCAACAGAAAGAAAGATTCTATTTTTTCTATTCCGATTCATGCCCGCACTGTCACGAAGCAATGCCACTGATCGAATCGCTGGAAAAAGAGTTCCCAAATATTGATTTCCAAAAACTTGAGGTTTCACAATCTCCTGAAAACTCAGCGATTTTCAACAAAAAAATGGAGAAGCTCTCAACTCATGCCAGCGGTGTTCCGACTTTTGTTTTCAGAGACAAATATGTCGTCGGCTTTATAAAAGGAACTTATGAAGAGAAAATCCGCGCGATGATCACGGCTTCCGCAGAAAAACCGGCAGCTGCACTTCCAGATAAAACCGATAAATCCAAGCAGGTGAAAACTCCGGCGCAACCCGAAAAAACTCCGAAGAAAACGGCTCCGGTGCCTGCAAAATAAAGGTTCCAGCGGCGTTTAGGAATAAAATTCAAGGTTTTTTTGTTAAAAAAATGATTTTGGCTATTATTGCCGGATTTTTTTGTTCGTAACTTAGGGGGTTTTTATGAAAAAAATTTTCCTGCTGCTCCTTCTGGCTCTTTTTTCGTTTGCGGTTCATGCCGAAGAAGTGCAGAAAGACAACATTTTTTACTTCTTTTATTCCTATAAGTGCCCGCACTGCCACGAGGCTCAGCCGTTTATAGCGCAGATAGAAAAAGAGTATCCTGATATAACTTTCAAAAAGCTTGAAGTTCTGCAAGTTCCTGAAAACATGAGACTTTTTAGAGAGATGACGCAGAAGCTCGGTATTCAGGGCGGCGGCGTTCCGACATTCATCTTCAACGGAAAGTTCATTGTCGGCTTCCAGTCGGGGCATCACGACGCGCTTATCCGAGAAATGATAGAAATGAACAAAGCGGACGGTGAATCGTGCGGCGAGCAGTGCCAGGAGTGCAAGGAAAACGTGATCGATGTCCCTGTGCTTGGAAAGATCGACGCACAGCTTGTCAAACTTCCGAGTTTTACTTTTATTATCGGTCTTCTTGACGGTGTAAACCCCTGCGCTATGTGGGTTCTGATGTTCCTTCTCACCCTTCTTGTTGCGGCGAAAAACAGGAAAAAAGTCATAATGATAGGAACGGTTTTCGTTCTTTCTTCGGGTGTTGTCTACTTCCTTTTCATGACGGCGTGGCTCAATATTTTCACGTTTATGGGAATGACGACCTACGTTACGATCGCTCTCGGAGTTGTTGCGCTTGTCATGGGACTCATCAACATGAAGGAGTTTTTCTTTTTCAAAAAAGGGGTCAGCCTGATGATTCCAGATAAAGTGAAACCCAAACTTTTCGAAAAGATGAGAAAAGTCATCAACAACAAGAGTATGTTCCTTTCGATTCTCGGAACGATCGCTCTTGCGTTTTTTGTAAATTTGATCGAGCTCGGCTGTACGATAGGACTCCCGGCGATCTACACGCGAGTTCTTTCGATCCAGAATGTTTCGACCCTCAAAAAATATCTCTTCATGGCGCTTTACAATGTTTATTACGTTGTTCCGCTGGCAATAATCGTGCTGATTTTTGTCGTTACGATGGGTAAGCACAGATTTGAGGAAAAACACGCGAAAAAGCTCAAACTCGTGAGCGGACTTCTCATGCTCACGCTCGGATTGATTTTGATAATTAAACCCGATCTTCTCGTTTTCTCTTAAATTCTTCGCCGCCGCTGATTCTTGTCGTAATATCGAAATGTCGAAATTTCGAAATAACGAGCGGCGGCAAATCGAAATATCGAAGGCGCGCAATAAAAAGAAAGCGGCGGCATGATTACCTCCGCGTGAAATTTCAGGGTTTAAAGTGTTGTGATTGTGCAGCCGCCTGATTTTTTCTTTTCTTTGGGCTGATCGTCATCAAAATTCATTTCATCGTCGGAATCGTCGGCTGGCTCTTCGTCTGAAACGGTATCGCTATCCTGCGTGTCGGTGTCTTCGGGTTCGTCCGGTTCGTTGATTGAAACGCATCTCGAGTCGACGCATTTTGTTTCATCATCCGGATCAAGACAGTCAAGATCGTTTTCGCACGGCATTCCGCAGATATTTGTTTTTCCGTTGTACTGTTTGTGGCATATAAGTGAGTAGCCGTACCCGAACGATCTGCACTGGCTGTCGTCTTCGCAGCCCGGCAGGCAGAGGTTCATGTCGTAGCCGCCGAAAT
The DNA here is from genome assembly GCA_017645765.1 of bacterium. Taxonomy (GTDB): domain Bacteria; phylum UBP6; class UBA1177; order UBA1177; family UBA1177; genus UBA1177. The sequence continues at coordinate 23,421 of JAGCNV010000019.1, forward strand.
TGACTTCCGCACATTTGTTCGGGCCGTCCTCTTCGTCATTGCACCGGTCGTCATTGTTGCACATGATGATGCAGATTCCGTCGGGTATTTCGGTGAGACACATCATTGCGCCGTATTTGCAGTCCTCTGTCGTTTCGCACGGTCCCATCGGCTCTGACGGGTTGTTCTGGCAAAGTTTGGTTTTTGTGTCGCAGTGCGCCTTGCTTTCGTCGCAGTCAGTATCATCCTTGCACTCGGGAACACATTTGCCGAGCATTTTATCAGTGCATGCGAACCCTTTAGGGCACGGGTTTTCATTGTTGCACTCAAGCAGGCACTCGCTGTCATAATCGCCGATCGGAGCGGTTCCGTCCGGACAGGTGAAGTTATCGTTCTTTACAACGCAGTAACCCTCTTTGAAGTTGTATTTGTTGTATGTACCGCTGACACAAGCTGCATCGCCGCCTTTGAAATCTGCGGTTTCGCAGTCTTTGTCCTGCGAGCATTTTTCCGCAACTTTGGAAATGTCTTTATTCAAACCTTCATCAACTTTGCCGTCGCAGTTGTTGTCGATATTGTCGCCTTTCTCGTCGGTGCTTGCTTCGCACATATCGAGACCCATTGCGAGTCTGACGGCCTTGAGCAGGTTGAGTCTGCCGTAACCGTATTTGACGCTGTGTCCGTCTTTTTTGTAGAAACCCGTTTCCGGATTGACTTTATCGGCACTTTTGTGAAGGATTTCGACCGCTTCTTCAAGTGTAAGTTCAGGATTTACAGAGAAGATAACGCCGAATGCACCGGTGATTACCGGAGTTGCCGAAGAAGTTCCGCTGAACTGGTTCGTGTAGTCTTTGTCTTTCATGTCGCCGTAGCCGGTGAGGTAGCTTGTAGCGATACCGAGAGTAGGTCTCATCGAAAGGGAGGGAGCAACGATATCGAGCATATCGCCGTAGTTGGAGTAGGTGACTCGCGTATCCCAGCCTGAGCTTGCGCCGACTGTTACGACACTGCTTGTTACTTCTTCGCAGTCTTCGCCGTCTTCCACACCTTCTTTAAAGCTGCAGTCTTCACCGCGTTTCATATTGAACTTATAGGAAAGAATGCCGGTGTAGCTTGCATCAACGCCGTCATTGCCGCTTGCATAGACGATAACGCCGCCTTTTCCGTTTCTTCCTTCTTCCATGAATTTCTTATGGCTTTTGATTTCGCCTTCCGAAGCGGGGATTTCGCCGAAACCGGCCATCGGACCGAAAGAGCAGTTGATTGCTACGATTTCGGGATCTTCGGCATATTTCGTGTAGACTTCCATAAGTTTTTTGTCGCTGGAACTTTCCACAGTTCCCATGCCGCCTTCCATGTAGGTTACGGGGTAGATTCCGCACCACGGGCATATTCCGACTGTTCCGATCTCGTTGCCTTCAGCGGCAGCGACACCTGCGCAGTTTGTTCCGTGCGAATATCCCGACGAACCGTACATTGCATTGTTCGGATCGTTGGGATCGTATTTGCCGGGATTTCCGGTTTCACCTTCGTGAACCATGTTGAAGCCGTCTTCAAGCTTGTTCTTGAGGTCGGGGTGGTTGAAATCGACTCCGCTGTCCATGATTGCAACCTTGGTTTTTTCGTCGAAACCTTCAAGATTTCCCTCTTCAATCTGGTCGTGGATGAACTCCATAGCCTCTTCGAATCTGACATCGGCGTTTTTGAGGGTCTCGATCTCGTCGCCGTATACGCCTATCGCTTTGCCGGTGTTTTTAAGCGACCACTGGTAGTTTTCAGTGTAGTATTTGTCCTTGATCGGGAACTTCACCGGATTTACGGCTTTGAGCTCGTATCTTCTATAAAGGTTCGGGAAAGCGAAACCGTCACCGTTCTCAACTATCTGCTGAGCCGTTTTTACGCTGTCAGCCGCGCCGTCGAACTCTATGAGATTGTATCCGCTCATAATTTCCGTGGCTTTGACGCTGTATTTTTTCTCAATAAATTCAATGCTTCTTGTGCCTTGATAAAACAACTTTGAATCAGCGACCACAATATTCATTCCGACAAGATAAACCGGCAGATTTCCCTGCTGATGTTTGTCGATAACAATAAATTCGTTACCGGAAACCCATTTCATTTTGTAGTTTTCGGGTGCCTTGAGAGAAGCTGCATCGATTTTCGCAGCGAAAACGTTACCGTTTCTCTTCATCTCAAAAAACGTTCCGTCGCTTCTGTAGACTTTTTCCGCAAACAAAGTCATGCAGAAAAGCGTCATGAGCGTGAAAAGCATAAACTTTTTCATGAATCCTCCTAAAAAATAGTCAAAAAACTACAATTGTAAGCAAAAATAGGACTTGTATTTTTTGTTCATTAAAATCAAGTGTTTAAGCATCTTTTCCGCAGCACTTTTTGTATTTTTTGCCGCTTCCGCAGGGACACGGATCGTTACGACCGATTTTCGGAGTTTCACGGCGGACCTGCTCAGGCATGATCTGCGTTCCGTCCTCGAAAAACCATTTCCCGTCGATTTTCTTGAACATCGCATGTTCGTGATGGCACTGCATAACACCGTCAAGCAGAGAAAACGCCTTGAAATCCACGCTTCCGGTCTCGTCATCCTTGCCGCCCGCTTCGGTTCCCGTGATTTCGAGTTTTTTCCAGTCGGTTTTTTTCGACCATCTTTCGACCGCGTCACGTGTCATATTTCCACTCTGATCGGGAACTACAGTGTCCATAATGAAATCTATTTCGTGAGCCGCAAAAGCCGAATATCTCGCACGCATCAGCTCTTCAGCCGTTTCCGCGATTTTTTTGCCTTTGATTATCGGTTCGCAGCAGTCTTCGTAATTTTTTCCGCTTCCGCAGTAACATTCAGCCATTTTTTCCTCCTACTTCAAAATCCATTTTTTGTCTTCTTTTGAAAACTCGAACTCCGACTTTTCGACGGTGCTTTCGGGTTTTATATACTGTTTATCGGCGAGCGGCTTGAAAATTCCGTAAAGTTCGCCCTCGCAGACTGTTTTTACCTGATATTCCGCCATCGCGAATTTTCCCTTGTTCACGATCCCGTTGAAGCGGTCGAAAACCGTCGAGCATACTTCGACAGTGCAGCGGTTTTTCTCACATTTAAAAATTTTTTTACCCTCTTCGGTCGCTTCGAACATCGGCATTTTCTTGCCTGCCGCTTCGACATAGACATCATCCTTGAAAGTGAGATATTTTCCAGTCGCAATCGCCTTGTAAACCGGAATGTAGCTCGGATCGGTCATAGCGCCCAGATAGAATGAAACGCTTCTCCCCGGCATTTTTGCAAGTCTTTCCTTAATAAGAGCTTCAGCCGTTTCAGGTTGGAGTGAGTTGTCTTCTCCGCACGCTACAAGCAGAAACAAAATAAAAGAGAAAATAAAAATCTTTTTCATAGTAAACCTCAAAAAATAGAGAACTGAAATTCCACAAATGGTAGTTGTTTTTCGAAGAATGTCCATTTTTAAGAGTTGTTTTAATTTTAGTAGTATTCTCGATATTTTTGAAAATCTGTGTATAATGCTGCGTTTTTTTTGATTCAAGTAGGAGGAATCATGAAAATCACTCTGATCGGCGGTTCAGGATTTGTCGGAACCAGACTCACAAAAAGGCTTTTGGCAAGCGGGCACGAAGTAAAAATCGCAGACAAAAGAAAAAGCAGAATTTATCCGGATCTTTGGGTAAGGTGTGATATTCGGAACAAAGATGAAGATGCAAATGAATTCCCTGAATCTCTGACTGACGCCGCAGCTGCACCGGGACAAGCTGAGGAGGCTGCAAAGGCGATGCCAATGAAATCTTTAGTTGAGGTGCTTGCAGGAAGTGATGTTGTCATAAATCTTGCCGCTGAACACCGCGATGACGTGACTCCAAAATCGCTTTACGACGAAGTTAATGTACAAGGCAGCGAAAATATCTGCCAAGTATGTACAAAGCTCGGTATTCACAAAATAATTTTTACAAGTTCTGTCGCAGTTTACGGTTTTGCTCCTGCCGGGACTGATGAAAGCGGGGAGATAAACTACTTCAACGACTACGGCCGCACGAAATATCTGGCCGAAGGAAAATACCGCGAATGGCTTAAGAACGATCCTGCGAACAATGCGGTCATCATCCGTCCGACCGTTATTTTCGGCGAGCAGAACAGAGGCAACGTCTACAACCTTTTGAGGCTGATCGCAGGTGGAAAATTCCCGATGGTTGGTAATGGAACCAATCGCAAAAGTATGAACTATGTCGAAAATGTCGCTGCTTTCATCGAATACGAAATTACACATGACGCCGAGCCGGGAGAACATATTTACAACTACTGCGACGAACCGGCATACGACATGAACAGTCTTGTCCTTGACAGCTACAAAGCTCTCGGCAAAAACAAAACGAAGCTTTTTCACTGGCCTTACGGTCTTGCATACTGCGGCGGGCTCTGTTTTGATCTGCTTGCAAAAATTCTTCACAAAAAACTGGTGATAAGTTCCATTAGAGTCAAAAAATTTACTCAGGATACCTATTTTGTGGGTGCAAACATCAAAAAAACAGACTTCATTCCGCCGATAACTTTGGCTGAAGGTCTTAAACGAACGATTGAATATGAATTTGTGAATAAGGTCGAAGGACACACTTTTACGTGTGAATAGCTCCTTATTTATTGACTTTTACCGTGATTTCAATATCTTCCAGCCTTGTAATTGCTTTTTGTTATTTGATTTACAAAATGTGTTAAATAATTGGAGGAAATAATGTTTTCAAAATTGTATGACAAAATAGTTGCAGGAAAAGAAAAAATAGCTTTGGTCGGACTGGGCTATGTCGGAATGCCGATAGCTGTCGCTTTCGCGAAAAAGGTCCAAGTTGTCGGATTTGATTTGAACGATAAAAAAATAGCGCTTTATAAAAAAGGAATTGACCCTACTCATGAAGTAGGTGATGAAACTATAGCAAAAACAAAAGTCGAGTTCACTTCCGATGAAAAGAAGCTCCGCACGGCGAAATTCCACATCGTAGCAGTGCCCACACCTGTAAACGATGACCACACTCCTGATCTTTATCCGGTAGAAAGTGCAAGTACTATTCTTGGTCGCAACCTTGTTAAGGGATCAGTCGTAGTGTTTGAATCGACAGTCCATCCAGGTGTTACGGAGGATATATGTGTGCCGATTCTTGAACGGGAGTCAGGACTCAAATGCGGTACGGATTTCAAAATCGGATATTCGCCGGAGCGTATCAATCCCGGCGACAAGGTTCACCGTCTTGAAACAATCACAAAAATAGTTTCCGGTATGGATGAAGAAACGCTGGATTGTGTTGCAAAAGTCTATGAGCTTGTTGTCGAAGCAGGGGTTTACCGTGCTGAGAACATCAAAGTGGCCGAAGCTGCGAAAGTAATCGAGAACAGCCAGCGCGACATCAATATCGCCTTTATGAACGAGTTGTCGATTATCTTCAACAAAATGGGGATCGATACGCAGGCAGTCCTGAAAGCTGCGGGAACAAAATGGAACTTCCTTAAATTTTATCCCGGCTTGGTCGGTGGTCACTGCATCGGCGTTGACCCTTACTATCTGACTTACAAGGCTGAAAAAATCGGCTATCACAGCCAGATCATTCTTTCTGGCCGCAGGATCAACGACGATATGGGAAAATATGTCGCTGAAAGTTGCGTCAAAAATCTGATTGCGTCCGACAAAGCGGTAAGAAAAGCGAAAGTCGCGATACTTGGTTTCACCTTCAAGGAAAACTGTCCCGACACGAGAAATACGAAAGTGATTGACATCGTTCATGAGCTTCGTGAATACGGTATAAATCCGATGATTGCCGACCCTGAGGCTGATGCCGCCGAAGCAAAAGCTCTTTACGGAGTTGAATTTGCCGATATCAAGGACGTCAAAGAAATGGATGCCGTCATTATTGCTGTCGCCCACAAAGAGTTCAGTAATTTAAAAATGAAAACCGTTGATAAATTTTTCGGAAAAGGCAAAAAGGTTCTTCTTGACATCAAAGGTCTTCTCAACCGCAAGGAATACGAGGATGCCGGGTACAACTACTGGAGACTGTGATTTTGGTGTGATTGGGGAAAAGGTGAAGTCTGTTTCAAATATTGAATAAAATGTAAAAATGTCAAATAGTGGTGAAACTGTAAGTATAATCATGGCGGCTTACAATGCCGAAAAGACGATAGAATCTGCCATTGAATCGGTACTTGCACAGACTTATAAAGATTGGGAACTGATAGTCGTAAACGACTGCTCCAAAGATAAAACAAAAGAAATTGTCTCAGCTGTTGCCGAAAAAGATTCCCGCGTAAGACTTATTAGCAATGAAACCAACAGCGGCGTGTCTGTTACCCGCAAAAAAGGGGCGGAAGCTGCTCGAGGGGCATGGATCGCCGTGCTGGACAGCGACGATATGTGGAAACCCGACAAACTGGAAAAGCAGTTGCGCCTTGCAAACGACAAAAATGCCGAACTTGTTTTTACCGGTTCAGGTTTTATTGACAACGAAGGCAATCCGATTGACTGGCAGCTTCATGTTCCGCAAATTCTTTCATACCGCGAGCTTTTGAAACAGAATCTGGTGTCGAATTCCTCTGTTCTGGTAAAAAAAGAGCTGTATGAACAGTTTTATGCTGTCGGCGACTACATGCACGAGGATTTTGCAATCTGGCTCGGAATCACGAAAACAGGACGGACAGCGTTCGGAATTGATGAGCCTCTGCTGATATACCGTCTTGCCAAGTCGTCAAAATCGAGCAACAAACTGAAAGCTGCCAGAATGAACTGGAACACCTACCGCTATGTCGGACTAAATCCTCTTGCCGCCTCGTATTATATGTGCTGTTATACTGTCAGAGGTCTGTTGAAATACAGGCATTTGAAATAATTATGCTGTTTTAATAGGAGAATTTATATGAAAGTCTGTTTTATCAATCCCCCTTTCAAACCTGAGTACGGAAAGTTTTCAAGGGAGTCCCGCAGTCCGTCTATAGGTCACAGCGGTGTTTTGTATTATCCGTTGTGGCTGATTTATGCTGCATGTGTCGCTGAAAAAAACGGTTTTGAGGTCGTTTTTATTGATGCTCCGGCTAAACAGCTTAATAAAGAGCAGACTCTGGAGCGTGTCGCGAAAGAGGCGTCTGATGCCAAGCTGTTTGTGTTTGACACCAGCACTCCGTCGATTTACAGCGATGTCGAATTCGCAGGCACGATAAAGGATAAATATCCGGAAGCGTTTACAATGCTTGTCGGGACACATCCTTCGGCGACTGCTGATGAAACCATGGGAATCAGTGACAAAATCGACGGTCTTGCAAGACACGAATATGACTACATTGTGCGTGATACGGCGATTGTTCTCCGTGACGGCGGCGATTTGTCAACTGTCATGGGGCTGACATGGAGAAAGGACGGTCAGGTTATCCACAATCCCGATGCCGAGCATATCACCGATCTGGATGAAATTCCTTATGCAGCCGATTTTATCAAGCGCCATCTTACGGTAACGGACTATGTTTTTCCGGCTGCTGCGTTTCCTGCAATTCAGATTTTCACGGGACGCGGCTGCCCGGCACAGTGCAATTTCTGTGTTTATCCGCAGACGCTTCACGGTCACAAATACCGTCTTCGTTCACCGGAAAATGTTATCGGTGAGATTGAGTATATCCTCAAAAATTTCCCGGATGTTAAGGAAATCGTGTTCGAGGATGACACTTTTACCATCAACAAAAAACGCATGATGGAAATATGCAATCTTATACTTGAGCGGAAAATCAAAATCCGCTGGCTGTGCAATGCCCGCGTAAATCTGGATTACGAGACGATGGTGCTTATGAAAAAGGCCGGATGTCACTTGATTATTCCGGGAATAGAAAGCGTTGATCAGCAGATTCTGAACAATATACACAAAGGAACGACTGTGGAGCAGATTGAAGAATACGTTGCAAACGCCCGCAAAGCCGGTCTGATGATCCATGCTTGCTATATGGTCGGCAACGAGGGTGAAACCCATGAAACGATGGAAGCGACACTTGCCGCGGCGATGCGTTTCAAGACCGATACTGCTCAGTTCTTCCCGCTGATTCCGTATCCTGGAACCGGCGCATACGAATGGGCTAAAAGCAACGGCTATATCAGCGGAAAATATGACGACTACATTCTCGAAGACGGCACGCTGAACTGCATTGTCAATACTCCTGCGCTCAGTGCCAAAGAGCTTGTCGATTTCTGCCAGAAAGCGAGAAAAAAATATTATCTCCGTCCGTGGTATATTTTCCACCGCATTGTGCGCGGATTGATGGATCCGGAAGATTTGAAGCGTTCCTTCAAGGCATTTAAAAAGTTGAAGGAGACGCTGTTTAAATGAGCAATTCTCTCTCTGGGAAGAAAATTCATATTGTCAGCACGGTAAACGGTCAGGTCAATGAAGGAATGCGCAATGTGGCGACTCATATTGCCAAAGCTTTGGAAAAAGATAACGAAGTCCGCTATTCAGGGTTGAAAAATCTCGCTTCTATCATTAAAAACAGCTTTTCCTGCGATGTGACAATGGTTTTTGCGAGAGCAAACAAACTGGTTTACCGGCTTTGCCGCCTGATCAGTCTCTTCAGCAGAAATCTCTGGATTGTCTGTGTCCAGAAACCGGACAACGACTTTACGGCATTGGCCGGCAGACATCCGCTTAAAGCAAATTATCTGACTTTATCGGAAAACGATCTTGCCGGAATAAATCCCGGGAACGGATGCAGAAAAGAAACTTTCAATGTCGGCATAAAAGCGGATAAATTCAGCCCGGTTGATAAAAAAAGGCAGAATGAACTGAAGGTAAAATACGGTTTTGATCCCTACCGGATTCTTGTCATTCATGTCGGTCACTGCTCTGCCGGACGCGGTCTTGAAGATTTCGCAGCAATTACAGATGCCGACAGAATGGTAGTTGCGTCAGGCATGTTTGAAAACGCCGAAACGGTAAAAACACTGAATGAGGCCGGAGTCAAAATCCATAACGGCTATATGGAACATGTCGAGGAGATTTATCAGATGGCGGACGTTTATCTGTTTCCGACACGTTCTGCGGAATTTGTCATTTCTGTTCCGCTTTCCGTGATGGAGGCGCTTTCATGCGGTGTTCCGGTAATAGGATACAGGGATTTTTCAAATCTTTCGGATATTCCGGCTGAAGACGGCGCGGTTTCGCTTATTGATGACAAAAGCGGGCTGAATGCCGCGGTAACAAGGGCGGCGGCCAAGAAATGCGACAAAAGTTATTTGAAAGTCAGCAGAACTTGGGAACAGGTAGCTTCAGATGTTTTGAATATTGTAGGGAGAAACTGAATATGAAGCCTGCAATGATCAGTTTTATGGGCTTGGACGGCTCCGGAAAGTCAACAAGTATCGAATATGCTTACGAGCAGCTGAAACAGCGCGGTTACAAGGTCGAGATTGTCAGAGCCGCGTATGTTATCGTTGTTATGCGCTGGATCATCAAACTCGGCAAGAAGATTCTGATGAAAAAGGAAAGTGATCCTTTCAGCGGCAACTACAAAGCTTACCTCGAGAGTATGCGTAAACAGGCGCAGAAAGGCGGTGTGTATAAGATTTTTTCCGCGATAACCACTGTTGAATTCAAGCTCCAGATATTCTTCCGGATCCGTTTGAAGAGATTTTTCGGCACAACGCTGCTTGTTGACCGCTATATTTATGACAACATCGTGACTTATGCGGCAAATCTCGGTCTCGGCGAGGATTACATGGAACGGACGATGAACGGCAAATGGAAACACGCGCCGCGTCCCGACCTGATTATTTATATCAAAACACCTGTCGAAGTCTGCTGCAGCAGGAAAGACGATATTCCAGATCCGCTGTATCTTGAAATACGCAAGCCGCTTTATGAGAAAGTTGCCGAAATGTACGGTGCGACCGTTATCGCCGGAGATCAGGACAAGCAGAAGATGCTGGACGAGGTAATGGAAGCGGTCGATAAAGTTCTGCCGAAGAAATAAAGGAAGGTATTGATGATAAAAAAACTGATTATCCTCGGCATTGACGGAATGGATTGGGATGTTGTTGTCAGATACAAGGATAAACTGCCGAATTTATACAAACTCATGGAAAAGAACGGATTTCCGCATCTCAGATCCGTCTTTCCGGCAGACACTACGCCTGCATGGTCTACGATTTATACAGGAGTCGATCCATCCGAGCACGGCATAATCAATTTTGTGAATGTCGGCGCGAAAAACAACACTTATAAACCGCTTGTGTTCGATGATTCGGCTTTCAAAGGCAAGGCTTTCTGGGATGTGCTTAACCGAAATGGTCTTTCCTGCGCGGTTATTCTGCCGATGAACATAAAGGAAGGCTGGAAAATCAACGGTCTTATGATCACAAGGCCGTATGAAGGAAAAATCCGTGTTTATCCGCAAAGCAGGGAAAGTTTCTACAATCCGCGTTTCGATATTCTCGGAACGGAAGGGAAGTTCACTTCTGAAAAGGATCTGCCTGCGCTAAGAGACGAGTTCTTTGCCAAAGTAAACGAAGAAATCCGCCTGACAAGGTTGGCGATAGAGAACGAGGATGTCGATGTTCTTTTCTCGTATTTTTCCACGACAGACGGCATTCAGCACGATTTCTGGCGGCATTGCGACCCGAATCATCCGGAATATCCGGGTTCGAACGAACACGAGAATGTTATCCGTGATATGTATGTCACGATGGATAATTATGTCGGTGAGGTTATGGAAAAACAACCTGATACGCCGCTTTTGATTATGAGTGACCACGGTCACGGAGCAAGACCGGTTTATACTGTCCGCATCAACGAACTTCTGCGCCGTGGCGGATTCCTCGCACCGAAAGGTGGCGGCGACGGTTCGAAGCCTTCCGTGAAGAAAAAAATCAAAAAAATGATAAAGAAAACGGCAATTGGCGTTGTCAAGGGTATCGGTCTGCCGAAATGGGCGATGAAACTTGCCAAAAAATTTCCTGTCTGGAAAAGCCTTTTCGTTTCCGGCGGAGATTTCGACTGGGATAAGACACAGGCGTATCTGAGTGATCTGAGCGCCCTTAAAAACTACAGCTACGGCGGCATCCGTCTGAACGAAAATGTAGCGGATAAAGATGCTCTCGCCGACAAAATTATCGAGTATCTGAAACCTGTCAAAATTGACGGAGAAGACAAGAATCTGTTTGAGTGGATTGTGCGGACAAACACATTCTATCACGGTCCTTACCTCAACAAATATCCTGAAATCATCTATCAGATGGATGAACGCTGGGGCGGAGAGTGGGAACTCGGCAAAAACGTATTCGAGAAAGGCGGCTTTATGTATATGATGTCACCCGGCGGCCACAGATGGAGAACAGCGGTTCTCTTCACAAACAATATTGAACTGAAAAAGAAAAACTACGAAATGACTGACATCTACGGAATCATAATGGATGCCGCAGGTGTCGAAAAAGGTGGCGAATAATGACTAAAAAGAAAATATTGGTTTGGGAGACTCTCGCAACGGTTTCCGGCGGACAGAAAATGACTTTGACAATTCTGGATATGCTGGCTGATCAGTATGATTTCTGCTGTCTTATCCCGAAAGAAGGTATGCTTTCGGATGAACTTAAAAAGCGGAATATCCCATATATTCTCATGGGAGATCAGACGCTGCCGACCGGTGTAAAAGGGAAGCAGGTAATTTTCCGCTACGCTTGGATGTCTTTGAAAAATATATGGAAATCACTCGGTATAATTCGTAAATACAAGCCTGACATGCTGTATTGCCCGGGTCCTGCCGCTCTGCCCTGGAGTGCAGTTTGCGGAACTCTGACACGAAAGCCGGTTATATGGCATCTTCATCACATATTTCTCGACGGTGCGACAAAAAAACTGCTCAATATCTGCGGAAAGTTCAAGAGCGTCAAAAAGATTATTGCGGTATCCAACTGCGTCGGCAATCAGATTGTCAATGATGCGGCAAACAAAAAAGTCAAAGTTCTCTACAATCCGGTTGACGTCAAAAAATACGCAAACGGCGATTCAAGCAAAATTCTGGCTGAAATGGAAAAACAATTCGGATTCGCACTCGATAAATCAAGAATCTCAATCGGTCATGTCGCTTTGGTTCAGCGTTCGAAACGGCAGGATTTCGTATTGGATGTTATTGCAGAATTAAAGCATAAAGGATTGGAAACAGTCGGAATATTTGCAGGCGAAGCGCGGGAAACAGAGTATCTGGCGGAAATAAAAGACAAGGCGGAAAAACTAGGTATATCCGGGGAAGTTGCCTTTCTTGGCAGAAGAAACGACGTTCCCGATTTACTGAAAATGATTGATGTCCTGATGATTCCTTCCTCGTTTGAAGGTTTCCCTCTTGCAGGACTTGAAGCAGCAGCGGCCGGAGTGCCGGTGGCCGCCTGCAATGTCGCAGGAGCGGAGGAATTTATCCGTGTCAGCGGTGACGGAGCGTGTTTCACTGAGGATAATGTCGAAGAAGCAGTTGCTGCGGTTGAAACCATCATGGCGAATAAGGCTGAAATGGCTGAAAAAGGCAGAAAATTTGCTGCCGGAATGTCTAATGAAGAGTACACTGCCGGAATAAAAGCAGAATTCGGAGAGATTGTGTAACCAGACGGAGAAAATCATTTTGCCGGAAGCTAAAAACGCATACATTATCACAAACCCGATGATTGCTGCCAACAGATCTGCTGAAGTCACTCTCAGCAAATTTCTAAGAGTGATAAAGCCTTGTTATGGAAAATTGACTGTTATCGGCGGAAATCTGAGCGTTGAAGCGGATTTAAATGATATCGAGCTGATTTCTTTCGATATTCTTCGTGCCGGAAACAAGATTAAACGGGCTCTTGATATTCTTAAAGTCCAGTTGAAGATGTGCAAAGCTGTCAAGCGTCTGATACAAAAAAATGATACGGTTTTTTTCTGGATCGGTGACAAGATGATTCTTCCCTATAAGGCGGCGAAAAAAGCAGGCGCGGAAATAAACTATTTTATTTACGGGAATGTCGCAAAGGAAGGTTCTGTAAGCAGATTTACCAGAATATCTTCAAAACTTATCCGCTATATGGCGGAACATGCCGACTGTATCTGTATGGAGAGTAGATCTGTAATAGACGAGTGGCCCGGAATAAAGGCTCTCAGAACAAAAACAATTCATCTTTACACAGACAAGATTGAAATGAATCCGTTTGAAAACCGGGAGAAAATCATAGGCATGGTATGCCGTCTTACTGCCGGGAAACATGTAACTGAAACTATTGCTGCAATGGCTGAAGTGCATGAAAAATATCCTGACTGGAAACTTGAGATAATAGGTTCCGGCCGTCAGCAGGCAGAATGCGAACAGTTGATTTCGACTTTGAAGGCAGATGAATATGTAAAAATGCTTGGCTGGGTTGACCATGACGGAATTGCGGAAAAATCGAAAAAATGGAAATATCTCCTTTTCCCTACAGATACGGAAGGAATGCCTAACGGTCTGCTCGAAATGATGGGAAGAGGAATTCCGGCACTGGCTTCTCCGGTCGGCGGGATAAAAGATATTGTCTCGGATAAAAAGAACGGTTTTATTCTGCCTGACTGCAGAACAGAAACAATTGCTTCACACCTGATTGAAATCGTCGGTTTGGATGAAGTGTATTACAGAAAATGTTCCGAAGAAGCTTTCAATACTATTGCCGGAGAATATTCTTTGGCCGGATCTCAAGGTAATGCCGGATCAATGCTTGGAGTTTGATAGATGATCTGGGGCTGGATTGCGGCGGCATTATTTTTGTCATGGTTTATTTGTGACAGGGATATCCCGTGGTATCACTACATTTGGATGCTGCTTCCTGTTGAAATGTACGGAATCAATATTGCCGGAGCAACTTTTAAACCTTATATGCTCTACGGTTTTGTGATCATTGCCTATGCCATAATGAAGAATCGCGTTATAAAATTGCCGGTATCGATTGTGGTTATTGCAGTTCTGCTAATGCTGTCTGATATTGTAAACGGTTTTATTGTTGCCTCAATCATGCAGCATTTGATGGTTTTGATGATACTGTTTATAGCATTTGAATATCTGCTGGCTCAAAATAAAACAATACATTTTGAAGAAATCTCAAAAGTGGCTATAGCTACAACAATAGGTTACGGAATAGTGTTTACTGCAGTCAGTTTTTTGTTCAATAGAGGCATTGTACTGCCTGATGTTTACACGAATGACAGATATGCAACCGGTATAATATATTCTTCTCTGGCAGGATTTGATAAGGTTTCTGTAAGGCTTAGAGGTTTTTGCATTGACCCTAACGGACTTGTGACGACTTTAATACCTGGTGCAACTTTCGGTCTTGCCAACTTGCTTTACAGGAAAGACAGCAGGCTGAACAAAATTAAAAGTTGTCTGGCAGTAGGGTTGTTTTTTCTGGTTGTTTTTTATTCCGGTTCCCGTATGGCTCTGTTGAGCAGTTTTATTATGGCTTCGATTATGTTTGTAATCGGATACAGAGAGGCCGAGCACAAGATGCAGTGGATAATTGTCGCTCTCGCAGGAACTCTTGCTTTGATGCTATTTGTTATGGTAAACCGTAGTCAACTTCTTACAGAAATATATGACAGTTTTGAAGCATTTTTTACTTCCAGAGCTTTATTGACAGACGATGCCGGCAGGTTGACTATCTGGAGACACAACCTCAGATATCTGGAAAGGTATAACAGACTGCTTACTGGAGTCGGGCAGAATCAGATATCCAATTTAACCGTAATAGGGAAAGCCTGTCATAACACCTGGCTGGAATGGATTTGCGGAACAGGTTTGATTGTTGGAACATTTATAAACATTTTTTTTATGTTTGCACCGGTTCCGTTTTCCAAAAATGCAAAAAAATTGAAATTAGTGTACAAGCATGACGCTCTTCCTATTATTCTGGCTTATATTGTAGTGCTTATTACAATTACTTCAGTAGACAATATTGCAAATTCGGTTATGCTTTTGCTTGCTGTTCTGTTCAGATACGGAAAGCCGTCGGGAAAATCATCGGAATATACGGCGGAAACACTTGAAGCACCAGTTGTTACGGAATTGGAAAATGGTGAAAAATGAGTTTTAAGAAGCATCTGAAAACACTGAGACTTGAATATAGAAACAGCCGCGGAAAGAAACTGAAAGGCCGCTATATTGTTATTGAATCCGATGATTGGGGTAGCATCCGCCAGCCTTCACTCGAGGCTTGGGAAGAACAAAAGAAAAAAAGTCCCAAAACAGAGGATGATCCGTTTTTTCACTTTGACTGCCTTGAAAGCAATTATGATATGGAACGGATTTTCGAAGTGTTGTCAAAATACAAAGATAGCACTGGAAATAACCCTGTCATAACGGCAGATTATGCTGTGGCAAATCCTGATTTTCAAAAGATAAAGGATTCAGAATTCAAAGAGTATTATTTCGAGCCGTTTACGGGAACAGCTGAAAGATATCCGGACAGCGGTCGTCTTCTTGCATTGTGTGCACAGGGTGTATCTGCCGGAATATGGAAGCCGCAGCTGCATTGCCGTGAACATGTTCAGGTCGGAAGATGGATGTCTGCGCTGCAGAAAGCTGATCCTGAAATCATCTGGGCGTTTGAGCATAGGATGATCAGTACTGCAGAAACCGTGGAACCGGATAATCATTACGGATATATGGATGCATTCAACTATTCCGGATATGAAGAACTTAATTTGGAGAAACTGATAGCTGATGCCGTAAAACTGTTCTATAGTTTGTTCGGATATAGCTCAAAAACTTTTGTCGCTTCGTGTTATGTCTGGAATGATGCTCTTGAAAGAATTTTAAGAAAGAACGGAATAGCTTCGATGCAGGGCAGCTGGTATCAGTGGATCCCTTCAGAAAAAAATCACGGATTTTTTGAAAAAAGAGTTCATTATAACGGTGAACGTTCCGGACATCAGCTCTATCTTGTAAGGAACTGTCTGTTTGAGCACTCTCTTTTCGGCAGTGAAAATTGTGTGGAATCCTGCCTGAAGCAGATCGAAAGTGCTTTCAGGTGGCATCAGCCCGCGGTTATTTCTTCCCACAGAGTCAATTACATGAGCAGACTGGTTCCGGGAAACGGTGAGACCGGTATAATAATGCTTGATGAACTTTTGAAAGAGGTACTTAAACGCTGGCCTGATGTTCAGTTTATATCGTCTGATCAGCTTGCTGATTTATACAACAGGGAGAATTGAAAATGTCTGTCAGGGAAATAATTGTCGGAAGTGATTTGACAGTAGTTCAGAACATTCTTCTCGGTGCAATGGATGATATTCATCGTATATGTACAGAGAACAATATTGTTTATTATCTGATCGGAGGGAGTGCTCTTGGAGCCGTTCGGCAGAAAGGTTTTATTCCGTGGGATATCGATATAGACATCGCCATGCACAGGGATGAGTATGAAAGATTTGCCGAAGCTGCTCCTTCAGCACTGGCAAAAGGTTTTTCCTACCACAATCACTGCAATACAAAGAATTATTACAGACCGCATGCAACGGTTTCTATCGACAATGTGCAGGCTGTCATAAATCCCGGTTATTACAGAAACAGCAAGCCTGAAAATCTGTTTATAGATATCTTTCCGTTGGACAATGCCCCGGATGACGAAAACCTTCGCGAACAGCAGGCGGCAGAGATTCGCAAGCTTATAAAACTGCACAGCAGAAAAGAGTGCGTGCTTTATAAGCGGAATTCTTTTCTTCAGGTTTTTGTCAAACGGCTGATACAGGCAGCACTTCTGCCTTATACACTGGAAAGACTGGAGAAAAAACGTGACACTATTATGACCAGATACGATAAGGAGGAAACGGAGTGCTGGTGCTCAATGGTCAGTCACTACCCGTATACAAAACAGTGCATGCCGAAGTCTGTTTACGGAAAACCTGTTCTGATGGAGTTCGCCGGAAGAGAATATTTTGTTCCGGAACAGACGGCAGATTATCTGACAAGGATTTTCGGTAAAAATTACATGCAGCTTCCGCCTGAGGATAAACGGGTCAGACCGGACGATTTGATTGAAAAAATAATTATTGCCGAGTAAAGCGGAGAGCGGAGAACGAAAATGATCAGGATAGATAAAATCCGGCACGGATTGAAATATGCCGAAATATGGTTTCCGAATGATGATTGGAAAAATGTGAAATCTGACATGATCCGCCTGCATTGTCTGCCGACGCCAGATGGTTTTAAAGAATCAGAAATAGAAATGCAGCATACCCGCTGGACAGATCTGACTGCTGACGAAGAGGAGCTGCAGCAGAAGATTGTCAGCAAGACGTTCAAATACGATATTCGCAGATCTTATAAAGATGCTGTCGAAATCAGACATTTTACATCGGAAGAGCTGAACAGAGATGATACGGTTATTCAGCTTTTCGCCGGGTGTTATCACGCGATGTATGAAGAAAAGGGAATGGATATAAGTCTGGATGCCGATGCTGTTAAGAACTGTGCTCAGAACGGACATCTGGTTTTGAGTATCGCTTCTTTTGAAGGCGAGCCGATAGTGTATCACTCGTATTTGTGCGATAAGGATATCGTGATTCTGTGGCATTCCTGCTCCAATTTCCGCAGCGATAAGGAAATGGTGAATATTATTGCACGCGCAAATAAGAGGTTGCACTGGGAAGACTGGCTCTATTTCAAGGCTGAAGGCGTAAAAACGTATGACTGGGGAGGGGTCTTTGCGTTTGATTCCGATAACGGGATAGACAAATTCAAGGAGGCTTTCGGGGGTATTCCGCACGACTATTATCATACGGTTCCTTTAGGGCACTCACTGATTGGAAAAGCGGCACTGGCTGCATACAGACTGCATCCGAAAGAAAAAAAATTATAAGAGAGGTTGAAAATGGGAAAAATCATCGGTTATACGACAGGTGTCTATGATATGTTTCATATCGGTCATCTCAATGTGATCCGCAGGGCAAAAGAACAGTGTGATTATCTTATAGTCGGTGTAAGCACTGACGAACTGGTTCAGAAGGAAAAAAACAAAACGCCGGTTATTCCTTACGAGGAAAGGGCAGCGATTGTTTCGGCAATCAGATATGTCGACGAGGTTGTCCCGCAAGTCGACAAGAACAAACTTGCCGCATGGGAAAGATGTCATTTCAATAAAATGTTCGTCGGTTCTGACTGGCAGGGAACTCCTCAGTGGCAAAAATTCGAGGAACAGTTCAGACCGCTCGGAGTTGAAATCGTTTATCTGCCGCACACAGACGGTATCTCAAGCACAGAACTGACAAAAAAGATCAAAGAATTTTTCGGCATGTGAGTTTTAGACAGAGGATTCTCAAATGGATGCAAACATAGGTGTTACAGTTTTCTGCACGACATATAATCATGAAAAATATGTCGCAAAAACTTTGGAGAGTTTTTTATGTCAAAAAACTGATTTTCCTGTAGAAATCGTTGTCCATGATGATGCTTCCACAGACGGAACTATTGAAATAATCAAAGAGTATGCGGAAAAATATTCCAATATTGTTCCTATCTTTGAAGAAAAAAACATGTACAGCAAAGGAGTTTCCTATGCCTGGATGTATGCGGAAAAATTGCATGGAAAGTATATAGCCCTGTGCGAAGGTGATGATTACTGGTGCAGCCCCGATAAACTGCAGAAGCAGTATGCCGCGCTGGAGGCTAATCCTGACTGTCGTTTCTGCACCCATAAAACCCAGGAGATCAATGTTGTTCTGCAGAAGGCGACAGAGATTTTCCCGCAGTTTAAGCAGAAAACGAAAAAGCTTTCCGCGAATGAAGTTTTGAGCCAAATGGGGCTTTTCGGAACGTGCTATCGCACAAGTTCATTCTTTTGTTCAAAGGAGGATCTGATCAATTATTACAATAATGTTCCGGAATTTAAAAAGGCTGCCGATGTCGGAGACGGCCCTCTTCTGATGTACTTTTGTCAGCTGGGCAATACATATTTTATCAATGAAACGATGTCCTGCTACAGCAGAGGGGTTGCCGGCGGATGGACAACTAAGATTGCCAAAGACAGGGAAAGACTGCTGAAACATTGTGACTGCTGGATTAACTGTATAAATTTATATAACGGATATACGCAGGGAAAATACGACAAAGAATGCAGGCAGATGATTCTTTACTGGGAATTTGAAAAACACATCCTTGCAAAAAATTTCAGTGCGGTTTTTAAACCCGAATATAGAAAAACATTCAGCGGCAGAGGACTTAAATATAAAATTAAATTGTTCCTGAAAATACTGAAGCAGAAAATTTCAAACTGACCCAAAAATATCATCTGAAATCGAACGTATATTTGTGCGCATCACCGTCACTTTTTATTGAACTCGGATTATAGAGAACTATGACGGCATCAGGTCCGGTTTCCTCAATGAAGGTCTGTACGCTTCCCGTAAAGTGGCGTAGATCAATGGCATCAATATGTTTGACGCCAAGTGACACGAACGGAATAACGCAGTTACCGAACGAATCGTGTATAAACAGCAGCCGCATGTTGTTTTTTGACAAATGGTTTTCAAAACGGGTAAGAGCATGGTCACTGTACATATATGCTCCGTAGGGGTTCCTTCCGTAGTAGTCGATTTTTTCAACCTTTTTCATGTCATAAACAATGGAAAAATCGCCGTCGAGATCGATTTCGGCATCGGGTATCGAAAAGTGCATCTGAGTTTTATATGTAGGGTATAAAAGGGAGAAATCGTCAGGTGTAGTAACTGCAAGTGTTACCTTTTTTCCTTGTGAGCCCAGGAACCATTTCGGATATAATACAATTTTGAATTGAGATTCGTTCAATGCACCGGAGTCAGTATTGTATTTGTATTTTTGATTGAGATAGTCAAGAATGTGACGGGAAGCCCAAAGACCTGTTTCCGGAAGCCAGTGGTGATCGGTTCTGAAAAACAGGCTGTGGTGATTTAAACCTTCCGATTCAATCTCATCCCGAAGGTCGTAAATATCCACATTTGCCTGTTTCAGCCGTTGGATCAGCGCATCTGCATTCTGATTCGAGAAATCTACCACGCCTGACACGCCTTTATCCTGAATTCTGCTGATTTTGTACGGAGCCTGAATATAAATAAAATTAATGCCGTTTTGTTTGCAATAATCAGCAAAGGAAATCATGTTGTCAGCCGCACTGTTTGTATCTCTCTGTTCAATGTACGATGTCAGGTGACCGTCAGGAAGTTTTACGATCCCGTTATATTCAGCGTAAGATGCGTAATCCCACTGAATGATGCTTTTATATTTGTTCGCAAGTTCGACGATTTTCTTATACCAAATCAGGTAATCGGTAACGTAGGTTTCAATCTTCTCTTCTACTAACAGAATGCGTTCTTTGTATTTGTCTGCGAATCCGGTCGTTGTTACTGCCTTATCGGGCACACTTTGTTTACCAGTTTCAAAAGGATAGAGGGATTGCCAATCAATTTTGACCGTAGCATTGCCCGTATCTTCATCGGTATTGTTAAGGTTTTTAAGATCAAAAAGTACGATATTCGTAAAGCTGTTTTCCATTCCAAGTTTCTTCACAAGAATTTGTCGGGTCAATGTTCGGACAATTATTGTGGCAAAAAAGAACATAAAAATTGCAACGGCAGCTATGCAGGCGCATCTTACATAGATATTGTGTTTATTCTCGTTTGTCATAGCTCTCTCCGGTCAGAAATTGAAATAGATAAACGGGTTATACGATGCGGAGACGATTTCAAGAATGGAAATCGAGAATATGATAAGCAGCCATGCCCATTCAACTACTTCGAGGTTTTTCTTTTTCAGAGAGTTGAATGCTTTGTTTAACAGCGGCATGGTTCCGATAAGTGACAGTATGAGAATAAGATAAGTAGATTTAACTGTTTCCGTAAACCCGCCGTCAATAAAACCGCCTGATCCGATACCGAACATATGTCCGATGTAGTTGCAGCCTGAAGCTATGTCGGGGGAGCGGAAGAATACCCAGGCAAGAATCACGACAAGCATTGTATAAAGATGAGCTAACACCCCAAGTTTTCTAACGAATCCAAGCTGTTTTTCCGCCAGCAGAACCAAAAAATAAATAATTCCCCAGAGCATGAATGTCCAGTTCGCACCGTGCCATATTCCTGTCAGAAGCCATACGGTAAACAAATTCATGATCCACCGCGGTTTATTGACGCGGTTGCCTCCTAACGGGATGTAGACATAATCGCGAAACCACGTGCTTAATGAAATATGCCATCTGCGCCAGAAGTCCGTGATGCTGTTTGCAATATACGGATAATTGAAGTTTTCAAGAAAGCGGAATCCGAACATCCTGCCGAGACCGATTGCCATATCCGAATAACCTGAAAAATCAAAATAGATCTGAAGAGTATATGCAATCGCACCGAGCCATGCTGTCATAACAGAAGGATTTTCCGTATAGTCAAATATATTATCTGCTATTTGAGCCAGAAAATTGGCGAGCAGGACCTTTTTTCCGAGACCATAGATAAACCGGCGCATACCTTCCGTAAATTCTGCAAAAGATTCATGCCGTTCTGTGATTTCGTTTTCTATTTGCTGGTAACGGACAATCGGTCCGGCAATCAGTTGCGGGAAAAGAGAGATGTAAAGCGCGACATACAGCGGATTCTTCTGCGCTTTTGCGTTTCCGTAGTAAATGTCGAAAATGTATGACATCAGCTGGAATGTAAAAAAGGAAATGCCGATAGGCAGCGCGATTTCGACGATCAGCTTTGTGTTGCCGGTCAGAGCAGCAAGGTTTCTGGAAATAAACGACGCATATTTGAAAACACCGATCAGCAGAATATCAAATATGACAGCTGTGATCATCCACAATTTTTTTCTGTCCGGATTTTTGTCCATCTGCAACCCGAGCAGCCAGTTCACAAGAATGGAAAAAAGCATAAGAAAAACAAAAACAGGTTCTCCCCATGCATAGAAAGCAATGCTGAAGAGCAGAAGAACTGCATTTTTCCACTTCCGGCTTTTAAGCGGCAGAAAATAAAGGACCAGCAGCATAGGTAAGAAGAGAAAAAGAAATACAGTGGAAGAAAAAACCATTACAAATCCTCCAATACGGGTGTTTTCCCTGTCAATGATTCTTCGGAGACATTATCTGTCCCGAACCAGAGCGATTTTATTATTTTGTTCTGTGAGGTAAAGAAATGTTTGAATAAAAATTTTGCTGCTGAATCTGCCGGAACAACAAAAAAAGCGTGATTTTCTTAAAAAACTTACTATACTAATTCGTTTTTTTGTTTGTGTTTCATAATTCGGGAACAATTTCAGGTTTCTTATGGGTGAAAATATAAGAAATAAAGCTTTTTCCAACATGCTCTGGCGTTTCATGGAACGTACCGGTGCGCAGGCTGTCGGATTCGTTGTACAGATAATCCTTGCAAGGCTTATTGCACCGGAAGCGTTCGGTATAATTGCAATGGTCACTGTTTTTATCGCGGTTCTGCAGGTATTTGTTGACAGCGGCATGGGAAACGCGCTGATTCAGAAGAAGAATGCCGATGACCTCGATTTTTCCAGTGTTTTCTATTTCAACATGGCTATGTGTATATTTCTTTACATAGTTATGTTTATTGCAGCGCCGTTTATAGCAGATTTTTACAATATGCCCGATCTGACTCCCGTTGTCAGAGTTCTTAGCCTGATGCTTATTATTTCCGGTGTAAGAAACATCCAGCAGGCTTATGTGTCGCGTCACCTAATGTTCAAGCGTTTCTTTTATGCAACATTGGGCGGCACAATCATGGCCGCTGTTGTCGGTATCGGAATGGCATACAAAGGTTACGGTGTATGGGCGGTCGTAGTGCAGCAGTTGTTCCGTGCAGCACTGGCGGCTGTTATTCTGTGGGTGACTGTCAAATGGCGTCCCAGACTTATGTTTTCTTTCGAAAGGCTGAAAGGACTTTTTTCGTACGGATGGAAACTGCTGGCTTCGTCTTTGATCAGTACGCTGTATGGTGAAATTCGTCCGCTAATTATCGGAAAAGTTTATCTGCCGGAGGAACTGGCCTTTTATAACAGGGCGGAATCTCTCCCGCTTTTTGTTGTTAAAAATATAAATTCCTCCATTGACAGTGTTCTGTTGCCTACGATGTCTGCTGAGCAGGATGACAGGAATCGTGTGCGTGCTATGACAAGACGTGCAATAAAAACAAGTACATATCTTATGATGCCTATAATGGTGGGGCTGGCGGTATGTGCCGAGCCGTTAGTCAGACTTATCCTTACCGAGAAATGGATGCCGTGTGTGCCGTTTTTAAGGGTTTTCTGTTTTGTTTACGCTTTTCTGCCTATTCATACGGCAAATCTTAACGCCATCAAGGCTCTGGGAAGAAGTGATCTTTTTTTAAAGCTTGAAATTTTAAAGAAAACTGTCGGCTTTACTGTTATGCTTGCTACAATATTCATCAGCATAGAGGTCATGGTTTACAGTTATCTGGTGACAACCGTCATTTCAATGTGCATAAACGCATATCCGAATAAAAAGTTGCTGGATTATTCAATAAAAGATCAGATTTTTGATATGCTGCCTACAATAGCTGTCGCATGTGCGACGGCTGTTCCGTGCGGTCTTCTGATTTTGTTCGGGCTGAACGATGTTCTGACTCTGATCATACAGATTCTGACAGGTGCTTTTTGTTACATCGGTTTGTCTAAACTGTTCAAACTGGAGGCTATGACTTATCTGACCGATATGTTGAAGGGTTTACTATCGAAATTTATGCCAAAATAGGAGGATAGCATGGGTTTGTTCAAAAAGATAATGTTTATTTTCAAGCGGCATTATTTGAAGAAAAAAGGGTATAGTGATTATTATATTATGCATTACAATGAAGAACTCGAAAAAGGATACAGAGACAAGTCTTTTTCTTTGAAAGACAGGAAATGGGCATATAAAAGAGGTTTCTGGCCTTTCAGAATTCAGCAATACGGCTTGACTGAAGAAAATTATAAGGGGATTTTCAGCGACAGGGATTATTTTTATCTTTATCCGATCAATAACCGCTACAGCCGCTGGATCGATGACAAACTGACTATGAAATATGTCTTCGCTCCATTTGACCGGTTTATGCCGAGATATTATTTTCACATTATGAAAGACCGCGATATCATGAAACTTATGGACTGCCCGAAAGAGTTAAAGCCTGATATTGAAAGCATAATTTTGCTTTTAGAAAATAAAGGTCTGCTTGCCGCGAAAATGGCATCAGGAACTTACGGGATCGGTTTCTATAAACTTGAATACAAGGACGGATTGTATCTGGTGAATAAAAAGAGCTATACCAGAGATGAGTTTGGGAAATTCCTACTTTCACTTGACAATTATATTATTACCGAATTTGTCGAAATGCATCCTGACTTGAAAAAGATAAATCCTGAATCTGTCAACACTATCCGTGTTACTGTGATAAACGAACATGGAAATGACACGATTATCCCTTTTGCATTTATGAGAATAGGAACGAAAAGATCGGGCGTTGTCGATAATGTCGCAAAAGGCGGGATGGTCTGCAAGATAGATGTTAAAACCGGTAGGTTTTACGACGGTCAGGTTCTTAAAAATCACGTTTATGAGAATGTTGAATATCATCCTGATACCCACGCAAGGCTTGAAGGTATTGTTCCGAACTGGGAATTAGTGAAAAAGACTATCCTTGAAATGTCGGAATACTGTCCTCAGCTGAAGTGGCTTGGATATGATATAGCAATTACGGCCGACGGTTTCAGCATAATCGAGATAAATTCCCACCACGGTCTGCACAAAGCCCATGAATATCCGCCGGAAGTTAGCAATTTCCTGTTTTCAGAGCTTGAGAAAAAAAAGAAAAAATACGGATTGAAATAGGTCTTGTAAATTATGAATAAGGTTGTTTTTATTAATAAACTTTTTGGAGTGAAATATGATAACAATTGAAAAACCATTTATCGTAGAAGAAGGGGATTACACCAGTTTAAAGGCCGAAGTTAAAATATCCGACGATACAGTCCAGGCATATAAGGGGCTAAAACAAACACTTCCAAAGACTCATTGGAGAACAACTGAAGATTATCCTCCTAAAAGTTGGGAAAATGACAATGCCTTTTTATATTTTTCAGTTCCTAAAGAATATGGAAAATATTTTTGCGAAGACAGATCGGACGCATTTGTCGTTGCCATGCTGTGGTATGCATTTATGACAGGATCGGATATTCAATTCAAAGCACCTATATCTGAAAAAATGTTTTTCGGCATAACACAACTGCTGACCCCGGCTCTTTGCAAAAATTATAAAAAGATTCGCTTGTCAGGGCCTGTGACTAATTCTAAAATACAGTCATGCAATGCCGTAGGCACAGGAATGAGCTGCGGCGTAGATTCATTGTATTCGTTAAAAAAATACACCAATCCCAGTGTTCCGGAATCTTACAGACTGACACATTTAGCTTATTTTAATATGGGGGCCATTTTTCATCCGAACACAGCAGTCAATAAGCATTATGCGATAGATGAATTTTATAAAGAAACCGATCGTATGTCTGTGGAAAAATTGGAAAATGCACGTCAGGTTGCAGTACTCAGCAATTTGTCTCTGCTGTATGTGTATTCAAATGTAGACGAGGATTTTTACAGAGGAGCTTATGGATATAACGGAACTTACAGAAATTGCGCAATGGCGCTTTCCTTACAGAAATTATTCGGGAAATATTACGGCTCTTCCGCAGGCTGGCCTGAGTTTTTTGATTTAAGTCTTTCTGAGGGCGGTCAACATTATGAAAGCCTTTTGTATGATGTATGTTCAACAGAGTCTCTGCAATTCATTATTTCAGACTATGATACACGGCTTGAAAAAACAGAGGCTCTGGCAGATTATGAAATTGCCCATAAATATCTGGATGTTTGTTTCAATTTCAACAATTGCGGCACATGCTCGAAGTGTTACAGAACTCTTATAACACTGGATATTTTGGGTAAAGTTGATCTTTTCAACAAGGTCTTTGATGTGGAGAAGTATAAGAAAAACAGAGATTTGGCTTTTGCCTGGCTGATAGAAACCAAAAACGGTGACGCGAAAGACGACAACGTGGTTTTTGCGAAAGATATTTATGAATTTGCAAAGCAGCGGAATGTTGCTATTCCTGCAAAATCTTATTGGTTGTATAAAAAGAAAATGGCAAGAAACGGTTATTTAACGTTGAAAAAAAGAATAAAAAAATTTGTAAAGAAAATCTTGCGTGGCAATAAAATCAACTAGCCGGTTATCAGGAAGGTTTATTATGAAAATTTCCGTTTTAGGTGCAGGCAATGCAGGTTGTGCGACCGCAGCCGATTTAACCCTTAAAGGGCACGAAGTAACTTTGATAAAAACATCCCATGCACTGCATGACGACAACTTTGAATATCTGCTTGCAAACAACGGGGCGATGACTTTGGATGAGTTCGGGGATGTCAGAACTGCTCTCATTCACAAAGTAACAAGAGATGTAAGTGAAATCTCCAGTAGTAAAATCGTTATAATGTTTATCCAGACAAAATTTCACGAGCAGCTGATAGAGAGAATCGAGCCGTATCTGTGCGACGGACAGATTTTGTTGATAATTCCGGGTTATCTCTCTACAGCCTATGTGCTTAAACACTGCAAAAAAGATATTGTCGTTGCTGAAGGAGAAAGTTCTTTCGTCGACGGCAGAATTTTGGAATTGGGTCGTTTCAGAGTCGGATTCCGTAATGTCCGAAATCCTGTCGGTGTTTATCCGAAAGCGAAAAAAAATGAGACTTTCAAGGTGTTGGAGCAGCTGAATGAGCGCATTGTTCCTTTAAATTCCGTTGTTGAAGCGGCTCTGCACAATCCGAATGTAATAGTTCACACCGTCGGAACAGTTATGAGCATTCCGTGGATTGAGAAAACCCAAAAGGAGTTTTGTCTTTATCACGATGCCTATGCAAGAACCAATGTTGCAACCTGGCGTGTTCTTGAAGCTCTTGATTCTGAGAAAATGGATATCATAGAAAAATTGGGTTTCGAGCGTCTGAGTTATGTCGAGGCATGCAAATACCGTAATTCTCTGGACAGTACGATTGACGGCAAGGAAGTGTTTCTGGAATATGCCGAAATGCCGATACGTTCCAAAGGTCCTGCAAAAGTCGAGTCTAGATACATTACAGAGGATATACCACAAGGACTGGTAATGCTTGAAGCTTTGGGCAAGGCACTCGGTGTTGCGACTCCAATCGCGACCTCTTTGATTGAAATCGCTTCGGCTGCTTTGGGACGCGATCTTCGCAAAGAGGGAAGAACTCCGCATACTCTTGGAGAGGAAAATATTAAAAAAATCATAAATGATTGTAAAAACTGAGGTCGAAAAAATGAACAAATTGGCAAATTATCCTGCAATGCAGTTGAGCGACAAAGTGAATGCTATTCCCGAAGCTCTATCTGTCTATATGAATAATATTGTCTATGCGATGAAAAGACGCGGCGACAAAATCAAGGTTCTTTCCTTGGGAGAAGCTTTTTTTGATATTCCGATGTTTCCGCTTGACGATATTGATTTCAAAAAAGGGTATCACTATTCGGAAAGCAGGGGATTGCCGGAACTCAGAAAGGTTGTCTCCGGATATTACTCGGAAAAATATAACGCACCGGTAAATCCTGACGATGAAATCATTATTTCGGCAGGTTCAAAACCGCTTATCTATATGGCTTTTCAGGCTGTTTTGAATCCGGGTGACGAGGTTCTTATTCCCGAACCTGCATGGTTGAGTTATCCTGAAGAAATCAAGCTTGCAAACGGTGTTCCGAAGTTTATACCTTACGATTGTCCGGTTGAAGATTTCGGAAAATATTTTACCGAAAAAACGAAAATGGTGATTATATGCAACCCGAACAATCCTGCCGGCAGAATTTATACGAAAGCAGAGATGGAAAAACTTTACTCAATCTGCCGCCCGAAAGGCATTTATATTCTTGCCGACGAGGCATACAGCGATTTTGTTATAGACGGAAAGTTCACTTCTATGGTTAATGTGGTGCCTGATAAAGACGGAATTATTGTTGTAAATTCTCTTTCCAAAAACCTCGGCATTTCAGGCTGGAGACTCGGTTATGCGATTGCAGCACCGAAAGTTATCTATAACATTCTTAAACTAAACCAGCATCTGATAACTTGCCCGGCGACACTGCTTGCGATGTATGTTGCGCACTATTTCAAAGATATTATCTCGATAACTCTGCCGCAGGCGGAAGCTGTTGTCAGAAAACGTGCGGAAGTTGTAGATTTTATGCAAAAAATCGGTTTGGAACCGTTTGAAGGATCGGCCACTTTCTATATTTTCGTAAATATCGGAAACTATAAAAAGTCATCGATGGATTTAGGGCTTTATCTTCTGATGAAATACGGAATATCGGTTGTGCCCGGAACGGCTTACGGTCAAAGCACCGAGCGTTTTATCCGTATAGGCGTAGGTGCGGAAAGCGTGGAAACAATAAAAGAATGTCTGGAAATTATAAAGCGTGTAATTGAAAATAATGAATATGACGATTCTTTTGTGGAATCAGAGCTGAAATCACTCGGGTTCAACCGTTTTGTTCGATAGAAATGAGGTCTGCAATGTCAAGAGTTCTTGTTCTTCCAGGAAGTAAGTGGCAGCTGCCGCTGGTAAAAAAAATAAAAGAAATGGGACATTGGCTTTGTGTCGTAAGTCCCGAACAGAATCCGCCATGCGCCGAAGTTGCTGACGAATTTTTCAGAAGTGATATATTTGCTGTTGACAACATAGAAAAGTACGCTAAAGAACACGCCGTTGATGCAATTGTTTCTGATGAATGCGATATAGCGATGCCTGTTGTGGCAGAGCTGGGAAACCGCTTGAAACTCAGAGCGATGTCAAAAGAAACGGCCGCACTTTTCACAGACAAGTTCCTTATGCGCGAGTTCTGCATCAAGCACGGTTTGAAATCACCGGAATACAGATTGTGTAAAACGGCTGATGAAGCAGTCGAATTTCTTAAAAATTTGGGTAAGCCGATAATAATCAAACCCCTTGACAGCAACGCAAGCCACGGTGTTTTCAAGGCTGAAACCGAAGCGGAAGTCAGAGAACATTTCGAGGAATCCTTGTCTTTTTCCAGAATTGAGCACGCTGTTCTTGCTGAAAGATATATTGTAGGAACAGAATTCACGGTTGACGGCATCAAAACTCCGAACGCGCATTATACACTGGCAATCAGCGAGAAAAAACACTTCAAGCACAATGTCAATATCGCTAACGAGCTTTATTTCACGCACGCCAATCCTCGTTTCGATTACGAAAAACTGAAGGCAGGCAATGATGCTTTTGTTATGGCATCACCGCTGGAATACGGTTTCACTCATGCGGAATACAAATGTGAGGACGGTGAGTTTTATCTGATTGAGATCGGCGCCCGCGGCGGCGGCAATATGATTTCATCGGTGATAACGCAGTTCATGTCTGGTTATGACACTTACAAATATCTCATTGAATGTGCTACCGGTAATGTCCAGAACAAGGATTTCTCCATCAAGGATGAATATAAGGAAAGAGCTTCGATTCTGAAGTTCTTTAAAACCCCTTCAGGCGGCGGAAAAGTAAAAAATATTCTTGGTCTGGACTATCTTGAGAATGAGCCTGACATAAAGGAATATAAACTTAACTTCGGTATCTGTGACACAATAGAAGATGCTAAAAACGATTCGGCGAGAATAGGCTTTTTTATTGCCTGTTCTGATTCTGTTGACAAACTCGATAAAGTCGTCAGCCAAGTTGAGGAAAAATTTAAAATAATATATTTTTAGTGTTTTTTAACAACAATGCCGGAGTGAAAATATGGTCCGAGTAGGATATTTGGGGTATTCGGAGAGAATGCTTTTGGATTTAGTAAATAATAAAGACTTCGAATTGTGTTTTGCTATCGGAAAGAGCGGAAGAATTTCCTATGATTACAGGACTATTGTTGCTTCTCGCGGAATCAACTACATTGAAATAAACAATAAAAAAGAACTGCTTCAACAGACGGATCTTTTTAAAACTGTTGATGTGATTCTGATGTACAAATTTGAATTTATTCTCCCTGCATCCATTGTTGACAACTACCGTGTTATAAATTTCCATGGCGGCGATTTGCATACAAACCGCGGAGCACATGCGGTTGTGTGGACAATTCTTCTTCAAGAACCATCCACCTGCCTGTCATGCTATCAGCTTACCGGCGGTATTGATGAAGGATTGTTGATAAATCAATACAATGTTAATGTTTTCGAGACTGATACGCCGCATGAACTGAACTGCAGATTAATGGACGGAATTCCCTCTTTGCTGAAAGATGTGTTTGCGTTTTTAAGCGGTGACAAAAAGGCTGTAGCAATTACCGGCGGTACGTACAGAAAGAAAATCACTGAAGCGGATTATACTATCGATTTGGAAAATGACGGTATCAGAACGATAAGAGGCAAAATCAATTCACAAAAACATTTCAACGGTGCCGTTATCAGATATCTCGGGAAGGAATACAGGGCTAAAGAGTATTATGCCTGCAAAGAACCTGCCATGAATAATGAAAAAGAAATATCGTTCAGCAACAACGAGTTTGTCGTTTTTCGTGATAGTCTGGCACTTCACATTTTGGTTTCAGAAAGTGTATTATGATTTTTTAAAATCAGGAGAAACGCCATGACAATAAACGTTACCCGTTCCTCGATGCCAAATTTTGAGGAGTATTTTCTAAAAGGAGATGAACAATGGAAACTCCGGCACAATTAAACGATGCTACTGGGGTTCAAAACCCTAAACGACGCGACTCGAATCTTGAATTAATGAGAATAATCGCGATGCTTCTGATAGTTGCTCACCACTATGTTGTCAATTCAGGTCTAACTCTTCCGGAAGGACCGATATTCGCCGATCCGATGTCAAAACGTTCGCTTTTTCTGCTTGTTTTCGGTGCATGGGGAAAAATCGGGATAAACTGCTTTATGATGATAACCGGATATTTCATGTGCAAATCGAATATCACGGTGAAAAAATTCGCGAAGCTGTTTTTGGAAGTTATGTTCTACCGGCTGGTAATATATTCGGTCTACCGGATTAGCGGTTATAAGCCGTTTACTTGGATTTCTTTCGCCCAAACATTGATTCCCATAACCAATATCAATCATAATTTTACATCGTGCTTCATTTTATTTTTTCTTTTTATTCCGTTTCTCAATCAACTCGTCCGGAATATGAATGAAAAACAGCATTTGGCTTTACTTTCGCTTTGCTTTTTTATGTATATCGTTCTGGGAACATTTCATCAAGTTACAATGAACTATGTTTCGTGGTTCATGGTGCTTTATTTCATATCTTCATACATCAGGTTTTATCCGAAGAAATGGTTCTCAAGTACAAAAATTACAGGAATTATGCTGTTGCTTACAGTTGTATTATCGATATGCAGTATTATTGGAAGTGAATGGATCGTAAAAAAAAACAGGGAAAAGTACTCCTTTCTTTTTTGTTACAGATTCTAATACATTTTTAGCAGCTGCAGTCGGCGTTTCCGCATTTTTGTTCTTCAAAAATATCAGGATTCCGCATAGCAGGATCATCAACACGGTTGCGGCTTCGACATTCGGAGTGCTTCTTATCCATGCCGGCGGCGATACAATGCGGCAATGGCTTTGGAAAGACACTGTCGACTGTGTGGGACATTACGGCTACAGATTTATGCCGCTTTATGCAATAGGTTGCGTTCTCGCGATATTTACGGTCTGCACTTTAATCGACATTCTGAGGATAAACTGTCTGGAAAAACCCTTCTTCAAATTCTGGGACAAGCGGTGGGGTGGGATTGTCTTACAAAAATCGACTATAATTGATATGTCGGCAATAGATCTGAGTTTTTTTGTGTCTCATCAGATATAAAATAGCCAAACAAATTTTGAATAACAATATCTGATTTTATCAATCTGGTTAATGAGTTTTTTATCTCTTCTTCAGAGAATTGTTTAGGATCTTCCTTGGGCCAGTCTTTGAGGAAGTAATGAACGATCTCATCTTCTTTAAATTGGGGATGACCTTTAACAATCGCAACAACTGTTGCTACTATTTCAAGTTCGTGATTGTCGCTGATGGAGTTTACGAAATTGGTCGCCTGTTTTATGACCGGGGTATATTTTTCGATGGTTTCTTTTACGCTGTCGCTTATAATATTGTTGTAAAGAATTTTCTGGGCCGTATCGGTATTTACATTGTAAATCTCTTGAAAATCCTTGATGTGCTGAGATAAAACCTCTATGTTGTGATCATAAGGACCATGTTTATATTCTATAAATTTAAAATAGTTGCTGCCGCTGAATATGTTTAAGAAAAAAGCAGCTTTTTGCAATCTTATTTTGCCGATTGGCTTAAGAGCGATTTTTAATCGCATTAAGATTAAATGAGAGGCGGACATTTTGTGGAGAACTGGTTTCGGAGTGAAAACCGTCGATGGTTCATAGATTGTTATATCAACATCCAAATTACTGAACTTTTCGATAATTTTTTGCTTAACAATGTTCCAATTCAGTCCACCGTTTCCGCAGCCTAGTGGCGGAATAGCCAGTGATTTAATGTTTCTTTCAATAATTCCTGCTTTTAATGCTTCCAATCCTGAGTCGATATAAGAATATTCTGATTTTTCACGCCATCTGTTTTTTGTTGGAAAATTGGCGATGATTTTTCCGTCTTCTTCAAAAAACAAGATTTTTCCGATTGTGAAATCACCACTTTTACATGCTTTTACGTATGCTTTATTATTTTCCGGGAATCTTTCTTTAAATTGGTAGGCAATACCTTTCCCCATAAATCCTTCACAATTTACGGTGTTTATAAGGCATTGCGATGCTGAATCTAAAATGTTTCCGGTTTTATATGTTATCATAGTCTTACGCCTTGCTGAATGTCGTGTTTACACAAATATCAAATTTATAGTTACCTAAAATATCTGTTGCTAAATTCTCGACATAATCTTGTGTGCCATCATTTGCTACATAAATCATAAAAAAATCGTCTGGTGTTACAGGTGATGTTGCGAGGCATTCCGCCATGCATGCATTTTTGCTTATGAGGTCATTGTAGTTTCTTTCTTCTGCTTTTTCCCAATTAATAGCTTTGAAGCCTTCATTATAGCTCATTACTTCTGCTACTGGGTTCTGCGACAAAGGGTGAGCTGTGCATATTTGAAAATTCTGTTGTTTCGCAAAATCTCTAAGAATTGTAATGCTGCAAAATGATTCGTTCGGATGAGATTTAAAAACAATTCCTGTAAAAGCAGTCGGTTCAAAAAAATGAAAAGGAACAAATTGAAATATCCCAAGTTCTTTTCTCTTTTTGATGATGTCTTGATCTGCTATATCAACAAGATTGTTTCCAAGTCCTTTATCTTCTACGTCTTTTCTTGAAAGAAGACCCTTTCTTAAGATGCTTTCCAAATTTTTGACAGCTGTAACATGATATAATAATTTTCCATCCTGAATTCTTTTTGCCATTTTTATTTCTCCAAAATTTTATGACCAGAAAGATTTTCTAAAAAAGAGTTTGTTGTCATCGTTTGGGCATCACAATCATCTAAAAACGCAAAATTATAGTTGAATTAATAAAAAAAACAAGAGAGTTTTGCTTTGATTTTTCAAATAAAATCTAAGATGAAATCTCAAAACAAACCGCAGTTGTTTCGAATATTCCTCTCGCATTTCAAAAAAAAATCAGTATAATGCGGCGGTTTTTTGAAGGAGAGCACCATGACAATAAACGTTACCCGTTCCTCGATGCCAAATTTTGAGGAGTATTGCGAGGAGATCAAAGAGCTTTGGGAGAGCCGCTGGCTCACGAATTCGGGGGCGAAGCACCAGAAATTTCAGGCGGAGCTTGAAAAGATGCTGGGTGTGCCGCATGTCGCGCTTTTTACGAACGGGCATCTGGCGCTTGAAAACATAATCGCAGCTTTTGAGTTCCCGAAAGGTTCGGAAGTTATTACGACTCCTTTCACTTTCGCTTCGACGACTAATGCGATTGCGAGAAACGGTCTCACACCTGTTTTCTGCGACGTAAATCCTGAAAATTACACGATGGATGCTGATAAAATCGATGCTCTGATAACAGAAAAAACTGTAGCGATTGTGCCAGTTCATGTTTACGGGAATATGTGCGATGTTGAAAAAATCGCCGATATTGCGAAAAAGCACAATCTGAAGGTGATTTATGATGCGGCTCATGCTTTCGCGGTGAAATACAAAGGTGTTTCATCCGCTTGTTTCGGTGATGCTTCGATGTTCAGCTTTCATGCGACCAAGGTCTTCAACACGATCGAGGGCGGCGCGGTCTGTTTTTCGGAAGATCCACTTGTTGACAAACTCAACAGTATGAAAAATTTCGGCATAACGAGCCCTGAAAGTGTAGGATTTGTCGGCGGAAACGCGAAAATGAGCGAATTCCAGGCGGCGATGGGAATTTGCAATCTGCGCCATCTTGATGGTGAAATCGCAAAACGAAAAGCCGTTGTCGAGCGTTACTGTGCTCACCTTGACGGAGTGAAAGGGATAAAACTCTGCAAACCGGATAAAAATGTTACTCCGAATTACGCATATTTCCCCGTTGTTTTTGACGGTTTCACGGTTTCAAGGGACGAAATTTTCGCAAAACTGGCTGAAAACGGAATTGTCGCGAGAAAATATTTCTATCCGCTCACAAACACATTCGACTGTTACAAAAATCTTCCGACTTCAGGCGCAGAAAAAACGCCGGTTGCAGCATATTTTGCAGACAGGGTACTGACTCTGCCGCTTTACGCCGACCTCGCTCTGGAAGATGTCGACAGAATCTGCGGAATAATTTTGGAAAGGAGATAAAAATGAAAGGAATCATTCTTGCCGGCGGCAAAGGAACAAGGCTTTATCCGATGACAAAGGCTGTTTCGAAGCAGCTTCTGCCGATTTACGACAAGCCGCTGATCTACTATCCGCTTTCGATCCTCATGCTTGCAGGAATCCGCGAAGTGCTGATCATTTCGACGCCTGAGGATACTCCGCTTTACGAAAGGCTCTTCGGGACAGGCAAAAAGATCGGAATGAAGTTCGCCTACAAAGTGCAGGATACTCCGCGCGGACTTGCCGACGCCTTTATTCTGGGAGAGGATTTTATCGGAGATGACAGCGTATGCCTGATTCTGGGCGACAATGTCTTTTACGGCCAGGATATGACAAAAACGCTCAGAAAAGCGATGGAAAATAAGGTCGGAGCCACGATCTTCGGCTATCCGGTGAAGGATGCACGCTCGTTCGGCGTGGTCGAGTTCGACAAAAAACACAAAGTTGTTTCAATTGAGGAAAAACCGGAACACCCGAAGAGCAACTACGCCGTTCCGGGGCTTTATTTCTATGACAACCGTGTTGTCGAGATCGCGAAAAACGTGAAACCTTCGGCCCGCGGCGAGATCGAAATTACCGCTGTAAACAACGCATATCTTGAAATGGGTGAACTCAATGTCACCCTGCTCGGGCGCGGCATGGCGTGGCTCGATACCGGAACGCCCGCAAATATGCTGAAAGCGGCGGAATTTGTCGAAGCTGTGCAGGATAGACAGGGATTTTATGTTTCCTGCATCGAAGAGATCGCATGGCGGCGCGGATTCATAACGACCGAGCAGCTTAAAGAAATAGGTTGTGAACTCAAAATGACCGACTACGGCCAGTATCTGCTTTCAATCGCGGGGGAAAAATAATGAACATCATCGTTACAGGCGGCGCGGGATTTATCGGCTCGAACTTCATTTTCCACATGCTTGAGGCGCATCCCGATTACAGGATCATCTGCCTCGACAAACTGACTTACGCGGGAAATCTGAGCACTTTGAAAAGTGTCATGGATAAGCTGAATTTCCGCTTTGTGAAACTCGATATCTGCGACAGATCTGGGGTTTACAAACTTTTTGAAGAGGAAAA
This sequence comes from bacterium, assembly GCA_017645765.1. Classification (GTDB taxonomy): domain Bacteria; phylum UBP6; class UBA1177; order UBA1177; family UBA1177; genus UBA1177. The sequence continues at coordinate 59,380 of JAGCNV010000019.1, forward strand.
ACCTGACATCATCGTCAATTTCGCTGCTGAAAGCCATGTTGACAGAAGTATCGAAGACCCATCAGTTTTCCTGCAGACAAACATTATCGGAACATCAGTTCTCATGGATGCGTGCAGGAAATACGGAATAACAAGATATCATCAGGTTTCGACTGACGAAGTTTACGGCGACCTTCCCCTTGACAGGCCAGACCTTTTCTTCACCGAGGAGACTCCGATCCACACAAGCAGCCCGTATTCAAGTTCAAAAGCGGGGGCAGACCTTCTGGTCATGGCGTATCACCGCACTTTCGGGCTTCCGGCGACGATCTCAAGATGTTCGAACAACTACGGCCCTTACCATTTCCCCGAAAAGCTTATCCCTCTGATGATTGCCAACTGCCTGAACGACAAGCCGCTTCCGGTTTACGGCGAAGGGCTCAACGTCCGCGACTGGCTCTATGTCGAAGACCACTGCAAGGCGATCGATCTTGTCATTCACAAAGGGCGTGTTGGCGAGGTCTACAACATCGGCGGCCACAACGAAATGAGAAATATCGACATCGTGAAACTCATCTGCAAGGAACTCGGCAAACCCGAAAGCCTGATAACACATGTCAAAGACAGACTGGGCCACGATATGCGCTACGCGATCGACCCGACGAAGATCCACAACGAACTCGGCTGGCTGCCCGAAACCAAATTCGCAGAAGGTATCAAAAAAACGATAAAATGGTATCTCGACAACCGCGAATGGTGGGAAGAGATAATAAGCGGCGAATATCAGAACTACTACAAAAAAATGTATGAAGGAAGGTAAATGCGCAAGTTCGAAGATTTGAAAATTGCGGTAGCCGGCACAGGCTACGTCGGTTTATCGCTGGCTGTTCTGCTTTCACAGCATCACGATGTTACGGCGGTGGATATCGTTCCTGAGAAGGTGAAACTTCTCAATGAAAAAAAGTCGCCGGTTCAGGATGAATACATTGAAAAATATTTGGCGGAAAAAGAGTTGAAACTCACGGCAACGACCGATGGGAAAAGCGCTTATGCCGATGCTGATATCGTAATAATTGCGGCTCCGACGAACTACGATCCGCAGAAAAATTTCTTTGATACGAGTGCTGTTGAAGCGGTCATCGACCTTGTCAGGAGTGTCAATCCTGATGCTTTTATGGTCATCAAATCGACGGTTCCGGTAGGTTTTACAAGGCATATCCGCGAAAAGAAAAACTGTGAGAACATACTTTTCAGTCCGGAATTTCTGCGTGAATCGAAGGCACTTTATGACAACCTCTATCCGAGCAGAATAATTGTCGGGTGCGATGAAAAAACGCGTGGAGTTGCTGAAACTTTTGCAAAACTTCTTCAGGAAGGTGCGGAAAAGAAAGATGTTCCTACGCTTTTTATGGATTTTACCGAGGCCGAGGCGGTCAAACTTTTTGCAAACACATATCTTGCGCTGCGCGTCAGCTACTTCAACGAACTTGATACTTATGCTGAGATAAAAGGATTGGAGACGGCTAACATAATCAAAGGAGTATGCCTTGATCCGAGGATAGGTGACCACTACAACAATCCTTCCTTCGGATACGGCGGCTACTGTCTTCCGAAGGACACAAAACAACTTCTTGCGAACTATGCCGATGTTCCTGAAAACCTGATTCAGGCGATAGTTGAGAGCAACCGCACAAGGAAGGATTTTATTGCTGACCGCATTTTGGAACGTGCCGGATATTACACCGGAAGCAGCGATTGGGATGTAAAAAAGGAAAAGTCGGTCATAGTCGGTGTGTATCGCCTTACTATGAAAAGCAACAGCGACAATTTCAGAGCTTCGGCTATTCAGGGAATAATGAAGCGCATAAAAGCAAAAGGTGTTACGCTTGTCATTTATGAGCCGAGTCTTTCTGACGGCACGACTTTCTTCAATTCACTTGTCGTAAACGATATCGAAAAATTCAAAAAGATGAGCGATGTGATAATCGCGAACCGGTTCGATGCGATTTTGAGTGATGTCAAAGAAAAGGTCTATACGCGCGATTTTTTCAGCAGGGATTAGAAAAAGCTTAGGCTGAGAGACTTGTCTTATTTGCGATTCCTTGACAGAAAAACGGGAGTTACTAAAATCTTTCGTCATTTTTAGGAGGTCGAAATGTCTATCAGCAAAGTCGGCGACGATTTGAAACAAATGCTTTTTCTAGTTCATTTTAAAGACGGATATGTGAAACCGGTGATAGCTTCCACTCCGGCTCAGGTACGCGAAATTATAGCCGCCGAAGGTGAAAGAAAGGTCGAAGATATAGAAAAAATCGTCCTGGAACAGAATTATTATCCACAGAACGAAGATTATTACGATATTTAGGAGGAACCATGAAAAAAAATTCCTTATTTATTTTGTTTGTATTTCTCTTCTTTTTTGCCGGATGCGGCGACGGCGGAACCGATTATGACCAATACGGCGATACCGGCGATTCTGGTAAAGATGATGATACGGCGGATACTGTTTCAGACAAAGATTCTGCCGATACTTCCGATGCTGATCCGGTCGTACAGCCTGACGAGGACGGCGAAACTGTTAACGACGAAGACAACGACGGTTCCAATGTCGACGACGATTCTTCATCAACTCAGGATTTCTGGTCGACATGCGAGGGAATCATAGCCTGTGCTAAAGGTTGTTCCGATGATGATTCTGACTGTGTCAATAGTTGTTATGTCAAGGGAAGCGATGACGGACAGCTTTACTACAGGCGCTGGCGTGAGTGCTTTGACAACGCGTGTGCGGAAGACAAAACTGCTGAATGTTCCGCTGAAAACTGCGCTGATTGGGATGAGTGGTGCAATGTCGCAGCTGCTTTCGAATACGAATTAACTATTCCTGCACCTTACGGAAATGTCGAATTTGCAGGCGATTTTTCATTTATTCTGAATAACTCGTATCCGACATCTGACACGCAGCTCGTGTACGAAAGTTTTGCTTCGGGTCAAATTTCTTCAACACCGGTCACTCCGGGAGGAACGATGATTTCATTCGTCAGAACAGCTGCCGACCAGCGTGACGGAAAGGTCGTCGAAGTTTATCAGATTCCATATAATGCTAATGCTACCACACAAACCATTGGAAATCCGGTTGTTCTCCTTAGAATCAAAACCGATGCCGCAACTGAAGGCGATCACATTGTCGGGGTCGGAGATGAAAGCGAGGCCAGACTGATTGTCGGAGAGATCGATTCAAAATATAATTTTTCGTGTTATCACGCTTTCGGAATCGGCTCATTTAAAATAGATAAAGCTGTGATAGAAACTGGTTCTGCCGGAAGTTTGAGCTTCAGCAAAGGCAGTGCGGAACTTTTCAACCCGCAGAATATTCCTGAACTGGGCGGCGATGCAACTGAAATTCTCGGTGTCGAGTCCTGTTCCCTTATCTGGTAGGAGGAAATATGAAAAAAATACTTTGTGTTTTCTGCTGTTTTCTGTGCATGTTGCTGCTTTCGTGCGGAACTGCCGAAAAAAAGACTCCCCGCAAAAAAAATGTGCCGGTAGAGACAGAACAGAAAGAGGCTGATAACGGGATCACGGAAAACGGGATCCACAATCTGCCGAACGGCGACCGTTATATCGGCGGTTTCAAGGATCACAAAAAATACGGTGAAGGCGAATATATTTATGCAAACGGTGACCGCTACAAAGGTTTTTTCGAGAACGGTCACTACAACGGTCAGGGCGAGCTTACGCTGAAGGACGGCACGAAGTATGTCGGTGAATTTAAAGACGGTCTCCGTCACGGGCAGGGAACTTTGACTTTTCCGAGCGGCGCCAAGTACGAAGGCTCTTTTGTCAAAGACATGATGGAAGGTGAAGGCGTCTACCGTTTTCCCGATGAAAGAGAGTACCGCGGGAATTTCAGCAAAAACTTCAGGCATGGTCACGGCGTGATGATTTTCCCGAGCGGTGCTGAATACGACGGCGATTTCAACAATGACAAACGGAGCGGAAAAGGTAAGATGACCTATCGCAACGGCACTGTCTATGAAGGAGATTTCGTTGACGGAAAACGCGAAGGTCAGGGAAAACTGACCAAGAAAAACGGCGATGTCTATACCGGTGATTTCGAAGCTGACAACCCTGAGGGCATGGGAAAATATGTCTTTGCTAACGGAGACGTCTACGAAGGAGAAATCAAGCAGGGTGCTCTTACGGGAAACGGAAAGAAAACAATGAAATCAGGCGTTTATGAAGGTGAATTTCTTAATGGCGCATATCACGGCATGGGCAAATTTACAGGGAAAAACGGTGCCGTAAGATACGGTGTATGGCATCACGGCAATCTTGCGAATCAGCTTCCTCTGCCTGAAGAAGGAGGTGATAGCGAAGAAAGCGCTTCTTCGGATGAAGACGAATCCGGAAGTGAAGAAAAATCTGCCCCGGTAAAAGAAGAAAACGGCGAAAATCCGGCAGAGTAGCATGCTTGTCGTTTTTTTGGGAAATCCTGGTTCCGAATACAAACTCACAAGACACAATTCAGGTTTTATAGTTGCCGAAAAGATGGTGATGCTTCAGGACTTGCGCTGGAGTCAGAAATTTTTCGGAATGTTCGCGAAGAAGGATTTCAACGGGCGTCAGCACTGTTTTTTGAAGCCTGAAACTTTCATGAATTTAAGCGGAAAAAGCGTTCAGGCTGCAAAGTCTTTTTTCAAGTTGAGCGACCGCGAAATAGTTGTCGTACATGATGATATCGAAACGGAATTCGGAGTTGTTACTTTCAGGGAAGGCGGCGGTTTTGCTGGTCATAACGGATTGAAATCAATAGCAAATTCGATCGGAAGTCCGAACTTCCTGCGCATAAAGATCGGTGTCGGAAGACCGAAAAAAGGTGATGTTTCCTCTTTCGTTCTGGGGAAATTCACTCCTGAGGAAATGCCGTTCCTGCCGGTCATGGCCGAGGCTGCCGAAGAGAAACTGAGAGGTATGTTGCAATAAATTCTGAGACGTGTCAGGTCACGTTTCTACACCTTAAATGAATAAATTATTGCTTTTTAGGCAACTATCTGTACAATGCCCGCGTTTATTTTTTTGTGACTTTTAAATTTAGAGGTTTTAAATGTTTCAGGACATCAGAAAAAAAGGAAGTTCGCTGCTCATAACGCTCATGTTTGCGGCGATCATCGTTACGTTCGTTATTTCTTTCGGTCCCGGTGACAAGGCAGGCTGCAGCTCGACGCAGAACAGTGCCGCATCTGTCAACGGTGAAATCGTTACAATGTCAGAATTTCGTTTCGCTTACTCGAATCTGATGGATTACTATCAGAGGATTTTCAGAGATTTCAACAACGAAATGGCGAAACAGTATAAACTTTCGGACAAGGCTCTGAACGGTCTTATCGGTGAAATTCTTGTCGCTCAGGAAGCCGGAAAGCTCGGATTCAAGGTTTCGGACGAAGAAGTCAGCAACGAAATCGTTAAAAATCCATACTTCCAGAAGAACGGTGCTTTCGACAAGGAATCGTATGACAACATGGTCAAATTCACTCTGAATACGACTGTTGCAGCTTATGAGAACCGCGTCAGAATGCAGCTTTTGTCTAGAAAACTCAGAAACTACCTCGTTGACAACATCACTGTTTCCGATACCGAAGCAAAAGACGAATTTGTAGCTGCAAACGAAAAAATCGATGCTTTCGTCTATGTTTTTTCAGATTCAAACCTTAAAGCAGACAACAAAAAAGCTCTTCTTTCCGCTATTACTGATGACGAAGTTGCGGCTTACCTCAAGGATAATGAATCAAAGGCGAAAATGGCTTTTGAAGATAATGTTTCCAAATATTCGAAAGGCGAAGGTCAGACTGTTTTCGAAGATGTTAAAAACGATGTCGCAAAAGATCTTCTTCTTGCTCCGAAACTTGAAGAAAAAATCAAGGCTGATTCTGCAAAACTCATCGAAATGCTTAAAGAAAAACCTGAACTTTCCGCTGAAGAGATTTCGGCTGCATTCGCTGACTGGGATCTCAACGGAAGAGAAATTTCCGTTACGAAAAAATCAACTTTCGCAGCTGGAATCGGTTTCAGCCCGAAATTCATAGAAAAACTTTTTTCAGATCCGGAACCTAAGCTTCTTGGCGAAGTCTTCAAAACTGAAGAAAACAGATATGTTGTCGCTGAAATCAAGAAACATACTGCGGCTGATATGACAGAATTCGAAGGTTCGAAAGCGGTTCTCAAATCAAATCTGGCAGCGGCTAAAAAAGGTCAGATTTACGAAGCTTATGTTGAAAAACTGAGAGCTGAAGCGCATATCGAGATCAACAGAGAATTCCTCAAACTTTTTGAAGGTTCCGAAAAGTAGCCATCTTTTTTATTACGAAAAATTCTGTAAAATTTTATTTCTGAACGGAAAGGACGGTTAAAGTTTTTTCCTCAACTTTGAATTTTATTTCAAGTCCTGAAAAGTGAAAGCCGTACACTCTTTCCGAGTCGTTCTGGTAGGCCGGACGCGGATCTAAAGCTAAAATTTCTTTAAGCGGTTCAAATTTTTCAGTCGGTATTCTATCGGTAAATTCAGTTGGAATTACGACTTCCAAAGGTTCTTTTTCTGCAATTCTGTCAAAAAGATCGGTCGCCGAAGGCAGTGCATCGACTGCCGGAAGATAAGGTTTAATGTCGTAGATCGGAGTACCGTCCATGAGATCTGCACCCGAAATAAAAATCTCACAGTTTTCTATTTTTTCGATTTTCACGGCTGAAAGAGCGAGACTGTTAGGGCGGAAAGGGGAGCGTGTCGCGAAAACGCCGACTTTTTTGTTGCCTCCGAGACGCGGTGGACGTACTGTCGGAGACCAGTTTTTCTGCTTTGCTTCCGAAAATCCCCAAATGAGCCAGATATGTGAAAAATTTTCAAGTCCGTTCAATGCTTCCGGATAACGGAATTCCTTTTCAAAAACTATTTTTGCCGTAAGTGAGGGGACAAGTCCGCTCTGGCGCGGAATACCGAATTTCGTAGGGAAGTCGCTTTTGATTCTGGCAATAATTTTCAGAGTTCGGGTGTTACTCATTATTTTTGGGGAATTTTGGAAATTTCGCGCTCTCTTTTGATGACTTTGACTGAAAACATGATCGGAACAACGATTATTCCGCATATTATAAGACCGCAGTCAAGACGTGTGAAAAGCCAGTATTGTTCGGTAATTAAAGCTAATCCGGCCCAAAAGAATATGTCGACTTCATTGACTTTGAAAATTGAAAATATCGCCTGAAAAAACCACTTTACCCAATCAAAAAATGTTCGTTCCGGCGGAGTCGACCATTTCGGACACTTGTCCATCGAAGCCCCGAACTCTTCAATTGTTCCCTTGCGGTAATTCTCAATTATTTTGAGGTCAAGCAAAACTCTTTCGCTTACCCATTTTGCATATCCGGCGATGTAGGTGATTGTCGCAGCCATGAGAGGCATAATCAAATCAATGAATTTATTGGGAAAAAACGGCGCTTCATAGTTCATGCCGTAGGCCCGGAATCCTATTGCCCAGAACATCAGTGTCATAGTGACGGCATCTGAAATTTTGTCGAGATAAAAGCCGAATTTCGTCGGGCAGTTGCGAAAGCGCGACACTGTTCCGTCCATGTTGTCAAGTACTAGTCCGAGGTTTAGCAGAATCGCGCCGATTACTCCGCCTGAATAGCTTCTGTCGAAGAAGACGAAAGCGCTTCCCGCAAGTTTAGTGAGTATGCTGACTACCGTGATCCTGTTCGGTGTGACCCACTTTTTTTCCGCTATCGGCAGAAGAAAAAGTATTGTCAGCGGACGGGCGAAAATCATTGCCCAGAAGTCATCTGACTGATAATTTCTGAGTTTCATCCAACGGTCTTTAAGTTTCATTTTAATCTCCGGAATTTTTAAGAAATTTTAATGTGGAACATTCTTGATTTTGTGAACGTGCACTTAGAACGGCAGTTCGTCATCTTCGTTGTCGAATTTGGGAGCGTTGCCGACCTGTGGCTGAGGCTCTCCTTCTTTCGGATTCTGCTGATATGTACGCTCGCCGGAAGAAGAATTTTCTTTGTTGGAATCTATGAAATTCCATGAGTTTGCAATGATTTCAAAGACTGTTCTTTCGTTTCCGTCTTTATCCTGATATGAACGCGACTGGATTTTGCCGTCAACGAAGATAAGAGAGCCTTTTTTGAGAAATTTCGAAGCATTTTCAGCCTGATTGCCGAAAACAACAATTCTGTGCCATTCGGTTTTTTCCTCAAAACTGTCGCCTTTTCTGATTCTGTCGGAAGTTGCGATTGAGAAATTGCATATCGGAGTGTTGTTTGAGGAATATCTGATTTCAGGATCTCTCCCGAGACGACCGATGAGTAAAACTTTGTTCAGACCACTCATATTTTACTCCTACTTTTTAATTGAGGTTGGTTTGTCTTTGTCGGGCATTCTTTCGCCGAGAATCGTTGCAATCATCATGTTGGCGTTCTGGTTGAGGTTGCCTTCAACGCCTTTTGCATCGTTGTTAAAGCGGAATTTGACGTTTCCGTTGATGATTTCAAGCATTCCTTCCATGAATTTGTTGACCGGTCTGCCGTTCTGTTCGTCGAAGATGTAGAGGAGAACAAGCGAGATTATAAGAAGGAAAACTGCAACTATGGTGAATGTTCCGCGTTTTGCTGAAAGCGGCTCAAGAAGTTTGTCTCTTGATATCAGCGACAGATAGAACAGGTCTTCGTTGTCGGAAAGCGACGGATGACGTGATACGCTTGCAAAGAATGTTTCGCCGTTGAGAACGATTTCCATATCGTGTCTTTTGGTGTTTTCTTCATCTATTTTTGCGATAAGATCCTGATTTCCTTTGATGAATTTTTTAAAACTCTCGTGAAGCTGTGTCGGGAGTGTGCTGCCGAGAAGAGAAGCCTTGTCAAAAAATCCAAAGTAGAATTTTGACTGCTGGTTGCCGAAAATCGACTCGTCGTAAAGGCTTGCTACAGCGTGTTTTGCTGCTTCGGAATCAACATTGTCGGCTGAGAAGTAAATGCCGATGATGTTTCCTCTGTCAAGTATCGGAGCTGCTGAGACAAGGTAGGTTTTACCTTTTATTTTCATAACATCACGGTTGGGCGTGCCGCGAAGAACTGCCTGAAAAAGTTTTTCATTCGAAAGGTTGACGCCTTTGAAAATACCGTCAAGGTTTTTAGCGATGATGTTTCCTTTCGTGTCTGCAACGAAAATCGTGTCGCTATAGTCATATATCTGGTTGATGACGTTCATCTCGGTTTCGATTTTGTCGACGAAAGCCTTTGCGTTGGGTGTAAGTTCAGCTCTTTTTACTTCGCCTTCCTTAGTCTTTCCGTCATTTTCAATAGCTTCCTGAGCGAAAGCGGAAAGAACTTCTTCAGAAACTTCCTCCCATTTTGCCGGGTCGAGAGCTTCAATAAGCTTCGCATTTTTGGCGATCGATTCGACTTTGTGAATCTTGTCGAATTTGTCAGCCTCTGAGATTTTGGAATAGATCGATACCGATTGCGAAACGGCGTTTTTTGCCGATTCAATAAGGTTGCTGCTGGTGTAGTTAACGAAGAAGTAGTTTGTTGCAATGCAAAGCAACACGGTCAGAATGATCGTTACGAGAAAAAGTTTGATTTTCATAATTCCTCCTTGTTTGAAAACAGAACTTGTCTGCCAGATATTGAATATTTACCGGTAGTTACTATCGTTATAGCCTTCGAAAGCAGGATGTGCTCCTGTTCCAGAATGCGTGCTTTAAAAGTTTCTTTCGTGTCGTCGTCGTATCTTAAAACAGGCTGCTGAAGGATTATCGGACCGCCGTCAAGCGTTTCGTCGACGAAGTGTACCGTGCAGCCGGAGACTTTTACGCCGTAATCAAAAGCCTGACCCTGAGCATCGACTCCTTTGAAAGAGGGAAGAAGCGACGGATGGATGTTTATAATTTTTCCGTTATATCCCGAAAGGAATGTGTGTCCCAGAACTTTCATGAAGCCTGCAAGAACTATGAGTCCGGTGCCGAAAGGCTGAACGGCTTCAAGCAGTCTGGTTTCGTAATCTTCCTTCGGCTCATCCTTTTTTTTCGGAAGAACAATCGTTTTTATGCCGAAAGATTCTGCCTTTTCAATTCCAGGAGCATTTCTTTTGTCGGAAAGAACGAAACTTATTTCATCAACACCGATGAGTTTTTTTTCGGCGAAATTACGGCATATTGCAGCCATATTCGTGCCGGTTCCTGATATGAAAATTCCGATTTTCACTAGTTTTTCTCTTCCAAAAATTCTATAATTTCTTCTTTTTCGGGAACTATTTCCGTTCCCTTTCCCTCGCTGTTGAGAATGTAGGGTTCTTTTTCTTTAGGATATCTTGCTACAAAATACTTTGCCTCTTTCTTTTGAACGGGAACCGTTCTGATTTGAGGCGGAAGAATACCGATGCCTTCCGGATCTACGGCCGGAGAAACGATGCAGCCTTCACCGAAAACGCGGAAAAACGCGACTTCGACTTCGGGTTCGCACATAACGTTGTTCTCTTTTATGTATTTGTCGAGCATTGCTTCGATTGTTTTTTTATCGTAGCAGCCGAGGTTTTTGTCGCGCTCGTTTTCGAGGATAAGCTGGAAAGCTGCCGGGCACGGAACCTTTTCGGTAAGAGGCTTTTCCAGGAAGTAAAGCGGAATACCTGTCGGAACTTCGCAACTGTATTCGCAGTTGGGGACAGGCTGGTTTGTAACGGCCTGATAAAGTTCGATTCTGGTTCCGAGCTGATGGATTTCAACTGTTGCAACCGGACCTTTGACGATGTTTATTTTTCCGCTGTGAAGCAGTCCGGTTTTAAAAGTGGTGATGTACGGTGCAGCCGTTTCCATCATTGTGTAGGCTCCCGACTTGAGGTCGAGCGAAACGGTGTGTCTTCCTGCCGGAATTTTGTCTGCGCGGATGCAGTTTTTCTTCTTGTCGATCGGTCTGAAAGATTTGTTTTCTTTTCCGTCAACCAGCAGTCTGAAACTTCTGATGAATGTTTCTGTTTCTTTAAACTGCTGAAAGCCGGATTTTTCGGCTTCGTCGGAATCTTTTGTGGAAAGTGGGAAATCCTGGCCGTCACTGAAAGCGCAAAGTTCAAGCGCAGCATACTGGGCAGCAAATGCAGTGAAAAGTGGTGTTAATAAAAACGCAAATGAAATTAAGTATTTAGTGAATCTCACGTCAAACTCCCGAAAAATTGTAAAAACCATCAAAAAAATCGCGCGCTATTATAATACAAATAAATTTTTTGTCCATAAAAACCGTACTTCGTTGTAAAAATCTCTTTAAAAGGCATGCCTGAACATGAAAAAAACGGCGCCGACAAGGCATAAACCGGCAAAAAGGAAGTCCAGAGTCAGCTTTTCTTTCATGTAGAAAACCGAGAAAAAGGCGAAAACTATCATCGTGATGACTTCCTGCATGACTTTGAGCTGTCCGACGGTGTAGAATCTGTAACCCATGCGGTTGGCCGGAACCTGAATACTGTATTCAAAGAACGCTATTCCCCAGCTTAGCAGGATTATTAAAAAAATCGGCTTGTCTTCAATCTTTAGATGCCAGTACCATGCGAAACACATGAAAATGTTTGCTGCCGTGAGCAGAAGAATAGGATAAATTCTTTCCATTTTTTTACCTCAAAGAAGTTAAACGCTGAATATTAGCAGAAATTTTTCGGAAATAAACTTATCTTAATTAAGGTTTTATTATCACCAGTCATCACCGTTGCCGCACCTGTTTCTTTTTCGCAAGCTTTTCATACATCTTGAAAAGCTCTGCAACAATCTCTGTTTCACTAATTTTTGGATCAAAACCGTAAGCCGCCATAACGGCCTTGTCGTTTTCTTTGTGAGCTTTTCTGAGGTCCGGCGGCATCGTCGTTTCATCGTAAAGGTCGGCAAGTGATGAATCGGGATATTTTGCGCGAGCATCAAGAATAGCCTGCGCGGTCTGCTCGATTTTTGCTTTCTGCGAATCTGTCGGATTGCACCACGGAAAATTGTTGTAAACGATGAAAATTGAATAACTGTATCGCATTTCCAAACGGCCGCATACAGTCCGTGTCCAAGCATTATGAACATTACTTGTCATCACGCCGAACAAATATAAATCAGCGTCTGAAATGATATACAGTTTTTGTCCGGGAATCATGTCGTTTTCTACAAAAGCCATCGGAATGTATTTTCTGTTTTCTGACGAAGTCTGCGGCATTGCGAAATAAGGTCTTGTTTCATCGAATTTTGCAGCAGGTCTGAATAAATGCGGCATATCTTTCAGCTTATAGGCATCACCGGTTTTTGGCTGTGATTCGCGCCACTCCTTGCAAGCTTTGACACGGTTCAATATCATAGGCAAATTTCTCAACTGTGCCGGAGAAATATCCTTCAGCCAAAGACAGTAACGCTTTGTTCCGTCAATAAATTCACGTCCCATCGAAAAACGTTTTATCCATTTTTCTGATTCAGGTTCTTTTCGAAGAATATTTTCTCTTTCTTCTTCTGTAAGGATGAGATTGTTGCCTGATATTGACATCGGTCCCATAATGATTTCAGGAACATTGCACAAAGGTTTTTGTCTTCTTTCCAAGAACACATTGTCGGCATCTGCCAGATAACCGTTAATGTTTTTAGCTGCGGTTACAGTCCCGTCAGCATTGAAAATCTTCTTATTGTCGCAGTGATTTTTATCTTGATTTTGCGTCAGTAAAATCGAATCCGTGTGGCAACTGAACCCGACAATTACACAATGAACAGCAGCCTGATGTTCGCTTTCGCTTGTCCATTTGAAAGTTTTCCATGCAAAATCAATCCGTATTCCCTCATCGAAAAGAGGTTTCCACAAAGTTGCGACCTCTTCTCCCTGGGTTATTGAATTTGTGGAAACAAATGCACAGTGGGTTGTTTTTGAATCTTTTATTAAATCAGATGCTTTTTTATACCAGCATGCGACATAATCCAAATTCCCTGCATTGTTCCAGCCTTTAAAAATATTTTTCACATCTTCCCGCTGAGCCTCAGAGCGTTTTTTAGATCCTACAAACGGCGGGTTTCCCATGATGTAGTCGTAATGATTTTCCGCTTGTTTGTGCTGCGGTTTTCCGACATTTATCTCATTTGTAATCAGATTTATTTCGTCATATTTGAATCCGTGTTCTTTCTCGGAAAATTTGCCGGAAGCACAGTATTCAGGTCCAGATTCCCTGACCATGTAAGGATAAATAAGATTTGTTCTTTTTGCCGTTATTGTCGGGATTTCCGCTTCTTCGTGCAGGTATCTCCAGTCCATGCGAAGTGCGTTGCCTTCAACAATCGTCGCACTTGTCGAAAGCGGAAGAAAATCTAGATTCTGTTCAACAATTTCTTCGGTTTCTTTCATCATCTGACTTTCTGCTATCCAAAGCGCGGTTTTTGCGACAGTTACCGCAAAATCGTTGATTTCGATACCGTAAAACTGCGAAATTTTGACTTTTATCGGTGAAAAATCCTTGCTCGAAAGAAGCATCTGCGAGCCGTGAATAACTTTCAGACATTCATTTTCCAAACGGCGCAGAGAAATATAGGTCTCTGTCAGAAAGTTTCCGCTTCCGCAGGCAGGATCGAGGAATTTCAAACTGGCAAGTTTGTTGCGGAAATCTTCTAATTTGCTTTTTAAAGACACACCGCGGCACGTCTTTACAATTTTTGCAAATTCCGCTTTCAGATCATCCATAAAGAGCGGATCGATAACTTTGTGAATATTTTCAATCGAGGTGTAGTGCATCCCGCCTTTGCGCCGCGTTTCAGGATTCAAAGTCGATTCAAAAACGGCGCCGAAAATCGTGGGCGATATTTCCGACCAGTCGAAAGGAGCACAGTGATTCACGATAACATCAACGATTTCTTTGGTAAAATTGGGAATTTCGATAGTGTCATCGGCAAAAAGCCCGCCGTTCGTGTAAGGAAACGAATTTATTTTCGTGTCATATTTGTCGCGGTTTTCAGGCTTCGTATTCAGAATTTTGAACAGTTTTATAATTCCGTCGCGAAGATTTTCTGTTGAAAACGATTTTATATAGTCTTCAAAAGCCGTCCTCGTCTCGAAAAGTCCTGCATCTTCGGCATAAAGGCAGAAAACTATGCGGACACAAAGAATATTTAAACTTCGCAGACTGTTTTCATCAGGTTCTATATATTCCTTGAAAAGCGCGTCATAAAGCTTTCCGACAAGCTCTCCGGCCTTCAAAGAAATTTTCTCTTCACGGCTTATATCGGCGTTTCCCTGATTGATCAAAAACTGCATTCTGGCAAAATCTTTATCTAAATCTTTCAGAAATATATGTTCAGGCTCAGATTCGCGGTGATCCATATCATAAATGAAAAACTCTTTGAAGTTGCAGGTTACAATCCAACGCGCGGCTTCCGAATAATTCTGTTCTTTTCTGTATCTGTCAGCCTGCTGATAAGGTGTAAGCAAGCTTCCGTCCGACTGTTTTGCAGGTTTAAGAAGATCGACATCAATGCTTTTCTGTTCAATCAGCACTTTTGTTGACGGAATGTAGGCGTCAATAAAACTCGTGTGCCCGAGTTTGATCCTTTTCTCAAATTGAATTGAATCTTCAGGATTGGCAACACCGAAAACATCGCGTAAAAGCGATAACCAAAATGCCTGAGTGTCCTGCTTTTCGTCGCCCCTACCGCACCATTTTGCCGAAAATTCCTTCGCCGCCTTTTTTTGATTTATGCCGCTTTTCGCCATTTCCGCCCCGTTAATCAAAATTAAAGCGCATGACTGTATCAGATAGAAAAACCAAAAACAAGTTTTAGAATAAATAAAGCGTTTTTTTAGAAACTTATCTTAAGTGAAGTTTTACGAGGATGCTGTCAACGACCGCATAGACGCTGGGAACAAGTATAAGGGTGATGAGTGTCGAAACGGTGAGCCCGAAAACGACTGCAGTTCCGAGCGGACTGAACATAGCAGAACCTTCACCGCCCATGAGCATCATCGGGACCATGCCGAAAATGGTGGTCATCGCGGTCATGAGAATAGGTCTCAGACGCTTTCCGCCTGCGTATATCAGAGCTTCGTTGGTCGTGAGTGAGTCACGCTCCTTTACCTGCTTCATGTAGTCGATAAGAACGATCGCGTTGTTGACGACGATACCGACAAGGATGATCATTCCGAGGAATGCAGGCATCGAAAGGGTTTTTCCCATTATAAAAAGTCCGACGAGAACGCCTGAAATTCCGAACGGGATCGAGAAGAGGATGACGAACGGGTCAACAAACGACTCGAACTGTGCCGCCATTACGAGGAAGACGAGGATTACGCCGAGCAGAAGGAGCGCGACCAGATCGCCTGTCGTATCCTGCTGCTGCTTCATGTTGCCGCCGTATTCAACGCCGATGTCGGCCGGAAGGCCGATGTTTTTGAAAGCCTGCTGGACCTGGTCGTAAATTTTTCCGACTGCGATATCGTCCTCGAGGTTGGCCGAAACGGTGACCATTCTTTCACGGTTGAGTCTGTTTACGACGAGCGAAGTAAGACCGTCGGTGATTTCAGCGACATCTTTGAGTTTTACGACAGTTCCGTTCAGGGTTTTGAGCTCCATTTCCTTGAGCTGCTCAATGTTCGAGCGGTCGCCTTTCTGATATTTTACGACAATGTCGTATTCCTGTCCGTTGTCTCTGTAGACCGAAGCAGTCTGACCGTAGAACGAGTATCTGACAGCCATTGCTATCTGCGCCATTTTAAGTCCGACCTTGCTTGCACGGATACGGTCGACTTTGATCGAGATTTCAGGTTTCAGAACGTCGGCGTCGTTCGTTACGTCGGTGAGGCCGGGGATTTTGAGAAGTTCGCTCTGGAGCTTTGCTGCATAGAGCGAGTTTTTCTCGAAACTTTTGTTGAGAAGTTTGATCGTGACCGGTTTTTCCGACATGCCCATACCGTTGCCGCCTGTCTGGAAATCGGCTTTTTCAATGCCGGCGACCTCAGTCGTGATGCGGGCACGGATCTTTTTTGCATACTGTCTGACAGTTGTCGTTCTGTAGTTCGTCGAAATGAGTTTGGCACCGATCGTTGCGGTGTTGGTACCTTCGATCTTCTGCGACATACCGCTGTTGTTGGAACCGCCGCGGACATAAGTTCTCGTAAGGTGCTCAAGCGGGATCTCCTCTCGGATGATACGCTCGATATGCTGCGCCGCTTTTAAAGTTTCTTCTATTCTTGTTCCCTGAGGAAGCTCGATATCGATCTGGAGCGAACCCTGGTCATCTTCAGGCATGAAGTCGATACCGATGACAGGGACAAGCATCAAAGAGGCGAAGAAAAGCAGTATGGCCACAACAATCGTGGTTTTTTTGAAGCGCAGAGTTCCTGCGATAACTTTCGAATATAGATTTTCTGCCGTTGTCAGGAATTTTTCGCCGGCGCGGTAGAAAAAATTCTGTTTTTTAGGCTTGTCTTCAACGATGAGGTTGCCGTTCTCGTCGTGTTTTGCCTCGCGGAGGATCTTCGAGCAGACCATCGGCGTAAGAAGCATTGCTGACATGAGCGATGCGGTGAGAGTGAGGATGATAACGCCTGCAAGCTGGCTGAAGAATATGCTGATAAGTCCGCTGACAAAGAAAAGAGGAGCGAAAATAACGATCGTGGTGAGGGTCGAGGCTACGATTGCGCTGCCGACCTCGCTCGCACCTTTGATCGCAGCTTCTTTTTTGGTTTCTCCCTGTTCCAGATATCTTGTGATGTTGTCCAGAACAACGATCGAGTTGTCAACGACCATACCGACAGCAAGGCAGAGAGACATGAGCGAAACCATGTTAAGAGTGTAGCCGAATCCGTAGAGGAATGCGAACGCGATGATCATCGAAGCCGGTATCGAAAGGATGACGATAAGGCTCGAACGGATCCTTCTCAGGAAGAAAACGACGACGAGCATGACGCAGATCATAGCGGTGAGAACCGAGTCAGTGAGGTTGCCGACCATGCTCATGATGTATTCCGAGTTGTCGCGGATGATGTCGATTTTCATTCCTTTCGGAAGTCTGCCGTTCATTTCTTCTATTCTTTTCCTGACAGCATCTGCGATAGCGACGGTGTTTGCACCCGACTGCTTCTGAACCATCATGAAAACCATGTATTTTCCGTTGTTGAGACCGAACTGTCTCGTGTCGTCAGCACCCCAGAAGACTCTCGCGACATCCTTGATCCTGATGATTCCTATCGGAGTGTTTGCGATGATAGTTTCTGCAACTTCCTCGATGTCCTCGTATTCACCCGGAACACGGAGAGTGTAGTCGAAAGAGCCTATCTGCATGTTTCCGCCGGGAACGGAGAGGTTTTCTGCTGCGATGACCGACGAAATATCGCTGACCGAAAGACCTAAAGAGGCAAGTTTCTGCTTGTCGGCAGCGATGATTATCTGTTTTTCCATCGCGTTGAAAAGGGCTACTGAACCGACGCCGGGGATTCGCTCGATAGGATTCTGGACAAAGTCCTCGATGACCTCTTTCTGGAAACGGATATCCTCTTCCTCAGAAGTGATTGCCATGAAAAGAATAGGCATCATGCTCATATCGATTTTGAATATACGCGGATCGTCAACGTTGTCGGGCAGGTAGCTTCGAACCATGTTGATTTTGTCACGGATCGAGTTCGTTGCGTCGGCCAGATCGACACCGTATTCAAATTCACAGCTTACCGTGGAAAGGTTTTCCATCGATTTACTGTGGAGGTTTTTCAGGTTTTCGACCGAAGAAAGAGCCGATTCAAGGACTTTTGTGATTTTTTCCTCGACTTCTTCCGAACCTGCACCTTCATAGATCGTGATGATCGAGATATACGGGATCTCGATATCGGGCATGAGGTCGATCGGAAGGTCGGTAAGCGAGTAGAGACCGAAAAGGGTCATCATAAGAAAGATGACCATGACCAGAACCGGCCGTTTGACTGCAACTTGCGGAATACTCATCTTTTCCTCCGCTTATTCTCTGGTTTCAACAACGGTTACGGACTGTCCTTCCTCGAGTTGTCTTCCGCCGCCGACTACAACATCTTCGTTTCCGTCAAGGCCGTTTCTGATAATCGAATAACCTTCGATCGAACCGCCCATCGTGACATCTTTTGAGTAGACTTTGTTGTCGTCTGTTTTGTAGTAAACCGTTCCGACTTCGTTGTCACGGGTGAAAATCGAGTTTCTGGGAACTACGAGATGTTCCCTTTCCGGAAGAGTAAGTCTTGCGCGGACCGTCATTCCCGGTTTGTAGAGATGTTCTTTGTTGTTGAAGACGAATTCTACTTTTACGCTGCTTGTCGCCGAATCGACTTTGCTGTTGATGTAGTTGACTTTCGCCGTTTCGGTCTTGTCGGGATATGCGTCAAAAGTTATTTCGGCAGTCGAATCTTTTGTGATGCCGTATATCTCAAGTTCGCTGATGTAAAGATCGACTTTGAGTTTATCTGTCTGGACTATTTCGAACATCGGAAGGGCAGGGCTCGCCATTTCGCCGATCTCGCCTCTTTTCATAGAAATATAGCCATCGAACGGAGCTTTTATCGTGGTGTATGCAAGCTGGTTGTTGTAGTTGTTGAGCGAACTTTTTGCCATTTCCACCTGCGCTTTTGCCGCAGCCAAGCCTGCTTCGGTCTGTTTGTAGCCTGATTCGACTGATTCAAAGTCGCTTTCGGAGATCGAACCCTGTTTTTTGAGCTTTTTGTAACGCTCGTAGTCGCTGCTCATTTTTTCAAAAGCAGCTTCCGCCTGCATTACGCCTGCTTCAGCAGCCTGGACCTGCGCTTCCGCCGCCTTTTTGCCTACCATGTAGTCGGTTTTGTCAAGCTGTGCCAGAGCCTGTCCCGCTTTTACTTTGTCACCTTCCTGAACATGGAATTTAACGATGTTTGCCGAAACTTTCGGGGTTATCGTCGCTGTCTGGAAAGCGGTCGTCGTTGAAGAACTGTCGAAAGTCTCCGCGAATTTTTTGATCTGCGGCTTCGTGATGATTACCGCCTGTGAAAGTGCCTCGCCTTTGTCCAGTTTCGGTTTCCTTTTGCATGACACCGAAGATAGAAGAGTAAGGGTGATGACGAGAAACATAATGATTGCGAACTTAAAATTGAATTTCATTGTTTCCTCCAAATTAATTTTTATCTTTAAATGTCGTTTTTATCAAAGCGTCTATTCCGCTGATAATGAAGGCGGAAAACTCTTCATTAGTTGTTTTTTCAAGGATTTCTCCTGAAAATTTCATCTTCGGTCCTTCCGTTGCCGAAACAGTCTCTTCTTTCCTTATTTTGAAAAGCATGATCAGAAATCCTGAAATCATAGTGGAAACCGTTATGGCAACTTTGACGATACGCGGGTCGTCCTTTTCTCTGCCGGAGTATGCTGAGATCATCCCGCAAAGTATCTCAAGCTCCCTGTCGCGGTCGATTTTGATTTCACGGATAAGATCGGGGATCGTCGTGACATATTTCTGTACTTCGCGTGCTGTATCTTCCGAAAATTCGAAAAGAGCGCGCATTTCATCGTCTTTTGCCACGACTGAGAACGAAAAATCGCAGTAAGCTTTGATTTTTTCGGCAGGATTTACAGCCTTTTTCATCATTGCCTCGCATTTTCCGTTCATTTTGTCGCGGAAATACCTGTAAGTCGCAATGATGAGGGCTTCTTTCGAATTAAAGTAATAGTAAAGCGCCGATTTCGTAAGCCCCGACTTTTCTGCGACATCGTTCAAGGTGACCTTTTCTATGCCGTACTGCTGCATGAGCGAGACAAAATTCCGAAGAATGATCTCCTTTTTCTGCTCGGTGGAGATTTTCATCAGTTGCCTCCGTCGGTGATGCTGCCGTATTCGGCGCCTATCGTGATTGCGAGAGTGTGGAGCGCGACTTCGTGTTCGTACATCGCGGTGAGAAGTCCGAGTTTTGCACTTCTGAGAGAAAGCGAGGCTGCCAGAAGGTCGGTTTCGGTCGTCATTTTAGCTTTGTATTTGTCTTCTTCGATCCTGAGGTTTTCTTCCGCTGATTCAATTTCGCGCTTTGAAATTTCAATAGCTAAAGCCTTTGTCTCGACATCGTTTTCAAGCTGGGTAAGCTGAAGCGAAAGCTGCTTTTTTGTCGCAGCATTCTCAAGGCGTGTCTGAACTTTTTTGTGTTTTGACTGCTTGATGTCGAAAGCGGTTTTTCCCCAGTCGAAACCGATATTCCACGAAAGCTGTCCGCCGATGAAAACTGTATCTTCAGGCTTCATTGATCCTGCATCCCAGTCTTTTTTGTAACCCGCTACAAGAGCTAAAGTCGGGATGAGCGGCTGAACCGCGAGCATTTCTGAATATTCGGAAATACTTTCGCTTTTTTCAAGAAGTTTGTATTCAAGCCTGTTGTCGGTCATTATTTTTTCAAGCTGAGAATTGTCTGCCGAAAGATTTTTTTCGGTAACTTCCTTCTTTTCAAGTTCGAAAGAGTCCACCGGTTTGTTTATGAGAATGCCGATATTTCTTTTTATCAGGTTTGTGTTACCTGTTACAGTCTGAATCTGCTGGTCAAGCCTGGTCATCTCGATTTCGATCTTGAGAACCGAACGCTTATCAACAACGCCGGCATCATAGAAGTTTTTCGCCTGCTCGTAGTATTTCTGAAGCTGTTCTTTGGTCTCGTTGAGGATTTCCATGCTTTCATTCAGAAGCTGATAGTTATAGAAAAGACTCATAATCTGGAGTTTGAGCTGGTCTTCAGAAAGTTCGCGCTGGAGTTTCGCGATGTCTTCTGCCGTTTCCAGACTTTTGTAGCCGTAGGAGACGCTCCAGAGCGGGGTTATCGGCTGAACGACCGTGATTCCGAGAGTTCTGCTCTTCTCAGGAAACGGCACAGTTACAGGCTGAAATGTCGTCATATCAACACTTGAATAACCTTCTGGATTGTATTTCGGCATCCAGGTAAGAGCCACATCCAAGGTTGCCGTCGGCAGGAATGAAAAGACCGTTCCGTTCTTGCCGCTTTTCGCAGCCTCTTCGCTTTCCTGCATAGCCTTTATCTTTTCGCTTTCCTTCAGCGAGCGTTCGATGCACTCTTCAAGCGAAAATGTTTCGGCAGCCGCGGAAAAACAAGCAAACAAAATCAAAACTGCCGCCGTAAAATTTTTCAATCTCATGTTCCCTCCCTGAATTTTTGAACATTCGAGCAAAAAAGACAAAAAACAAAAACGCCGATTTGTAGCTAAAATAAAGGCTGTGTCAATAGATGCTAAAAGAAAAATTCGTAATTAACTGATATTGCTGATAATTTTTTAGGACTCATTTGTCTGCTCATAGCTGTCTGCTACAGGATCTAGCTGAAGGAATTTCATGTAATGCGGAACAAAGCGGAATTTGATGCTTCCGGTAGGTCCGTGTCTGTTTTTTTCAACGAAAATTTCGGCTTCGTTGTTTTTGTCTTCCTCTTTTTTCTTGTAGGCGTCTTCCCTGTGGATGAACATTACCATGTCGGCATCCTGCTCTATTGAACCGGAATCCTTGAGGTCGCTCAGCATAGGTTTGTTGCTGCTGAATTCAACTTTTCCGCCGCGGCGCTCTTCGATTTTACGGTTGAGCTGTGCCATCGCGATTATCGGAATACCAAGATCCTTCGCCAGCTTTTTGATGTTTTTTGAGTTGTATTCGACCTGACGGACTTTATCCTCTTTGAAAACATTGGAATCCATGAGCTGAAGGTAGTCGATGAATATGCAGTCGAGTTTGTTCGGACTCTGCCTCTTTGAATTCGGCGTTTTGCGGAGTTCTGCATCGAGTTTTTTCGCTTTCGATCGGAGCTCGGGAATTGTGAGAGAGGAAGATTCATCAATGAAAATAGGAAGTTCAGTGACATTGTCGAAATTTCCCCACAATCTGTTGGTTTCATCCGGATCGAACTTTGCATTCAGGAGACTTCTTGAATTTATGCTGCATTCGATGCTGACGAATCTGTTCAGGATCTGCTGGGCCGGCATTTCGAGCGAAAAGAAAAGAACGTTGAGCCCCTGTTTCGCTATTGCAAGTGCCATATTTATCGCAAAACCTGTTTTTCCCATGCCAGGACGTCCTGCAACAATAACCATATCGCCCGGTTTGAGACCGCTGCACATCGCATCAAGCCTCGGATAACCAGATGAGATACCTAGGAGCGAAGAATCTTTGTTCGCCTGTTCCTGAATCCTTTCGAGCAGTTCGCCCATAAGAGTTTTGAACGGTATTACCGAATTCATGTGTCTGCGGTTGCCGAGTGCGATAAGCTCGTTCGTTGTCTGGTCGGAAAGCTCGTCGAAGTCGATTTTCTGACCGTATGATATGTCTATCGCATTCGAACAGATTCCTATCAGCGAGCGGTGAAGCGACTTTTCGAGGATTATCGAACAATACTGCTGGAGTGTTTCTTCCGAATATATAGGAGCCTTGTTCGCAAGATCGAAGACAAAAGATGGTTCAGGAGGATTCGGTATTTTTGAAAATTCGTCAATAACTGTCAGTGCGTCAGGAGTTCTCTGCGATTCGAAGATCGCCTTTATCGTGCGGAAAACCGCTGCGTTGCGTTCCTGTGAGAAATCTTCGGGCAGAAGTCCGAAGCCTTCTATGTCGCCGTAAAGTTTTCCGTCGTTGAGAAGGCAGCCAAGAAGAGCCGCTTCAATGTCTGTATTCGACGGCAGTATCCTTAAAGATGAGTCTTCCATGAATTTTTTTTCTCTAAATCAGGTCAATAAAAAAACGCAAATATTGTAATTTGGAACATTAAAATGTCAATTTTTTGACTTAGAATCAGGTATGGGACGGAAAAGATTGAAAAAAGTTATTCGGCTGCCTGAACCGGAGCTTCTTCGCTGTCTTCAGAAACTACGAAAAGTTTGAAAACGCCGCGGACTTCTCTGAAAAGTTTGACTTCGACTTCATAAACACCGCTTTTTTTGATGTTCGAGTCGATGATGAGGTCGCGATGGTCGATCTCAAAACCTTTTTCTTTGAGTGCGTCGCCGATCTCTCTGCTTGTTACGCTGCCGAAAAGTTTGCCTTCGTCGCCGACTTTCTTGCTGATTTTGATTTCGCATGCAGCAAGTCTGGAAGCGAGGTCGTTAGCTTTTGCAAGCTCGGAGTTGATCTTCTTTTCGATCATTCTTTTGTTGAACTCAAGCTGTTTTACGCTTTTTTCGTTTGCAACAAGTGCAAATCCCTGCGGAATGAGGTAGTTGCGTGCATAGCCGTCTTTTACTTTTACGACTTCGCCCGCTTTGCCGAGTTTTTCAACATCTTTCGCAAGTATAACGTTCATTGTGACCTCCTATCTTCCGGTTACGGTGTAGGGAAGGAGCGCGATCGATCTTGCTCTTTTGATCTCTCTCGAAAGCTCTCTCTGGTGTTTTGCGCATACGCCGCTGATTCTTCTCGGGATTATTTTGCCTCTTTCGGTGATGTAGTTGAGAAGAAGATCTACATTTTTATAGTCCGGTTCAACTTCGGTGTGAAGGCAGAAACGGCAGACTTTTCTTTTTTTGTATGATGCCATGGTTCTCTCCTTAAATTAAAGTGTTACGTCTTCTTCTTCCTCACCGGCATTGCTCAGTGATTTCTGAAGTTCTTCGTTGTATTTCCTTGCATCTTCGAAACCGTTTCTTCCGTCTTCATAAGCCTGATCCGGAGATGATTTCTTTTCCTGTTTTTCAAAAAGGGATGCAATTCCCTTTGCCGATTCAAGCATTTCATCGAGATTCTCGACTTTGTCGACTCTTACCGACATGAACTTGAGAACGACTTCCCAAATGTTGAAGTTTCTTTCAACTTCTTCAACCATTTTGCCGTTTCCGATGATGTCGAAAAGCAGATAATGACCTTTAAGATTCTTTTTGATTTCGTAAGCAAGCTTTCTTTCGCCCCAAGAACGAAGAGAAACGATTTTGCCGCCGAAATCGTTGACGATAGCGTCTACACGCTCAGCAAATTGCTTGATTGCTTCCGGGCCGCCTTCGGGCTTAAGGATAGCAGTAAGCTCGTAGTGTTTTCTTTCCATAATTCCTCCTTACGGGTATAAAGTCCAAAACATTGAACAAGGAGATTTCCACTGTTCAAAAAACAATTAGCGCAGAGAATATAGTCAAAAAAGTTTAAAAAGCAAGATTTTTGTCGGTTTGTTGTCCGTTGCGGTGACAGTTGTGTTTCGGGTCCTTTAAAAAAACTTTTTGCGGAAAAAATCCGTTTCGCTATAATACTTGGATTTTGTTTTTTCGGAGGCGATTATGAAAAAGTTTTTTTTGATTTTTTCGGCTTTGATGTTCAGTGTATTTTTTACCGCATGTATTCAGAACAGCGATGAACAGTATGAGGTCGACGATTTCCAGACAGACATGGACAATGATTATTACACGGTATATGAAGATGAAGATCTGGTTTCAGATGACGATACCGCAGGTTCAGTTTGGGATGTCAACTTTTCATTCCTCGGTACGATAAACGACGGAAATGCAGAGAATTTCAACTACGGTTCGGGTTTCCTGACCTACGTTGATCTTGAGGGTAACACGATATCGGTAAGCTCCTTTGCGTGGGCTATCAAAAAGACTATGACTTTGAATTCTGGACATCAGGTCCCGATTCTTCAGATCTTTTTTGCTGATGACCCGTCAAAGAAAGATGATGACGGCAGGGTGCTTTACTTCGTGCTTCAGCTCGAAGGTTCGTCTGTTTCTTCAAAGAGCGAGACCTATTACATCAACAACGACAAGCTTTACAAAGCGAAAGTCAAACTCAACGATGAAACGGGGAAAATCGAGGAGATCTGTTACATTCAGGAACCTGATTCAACTACGGGGAAAGTAAATATCTACACAAGCAACATCCGTATCGGCGAAGAACTCAAGGTCGACGGCTATGCGAATATGCTCGATATGGAGGTGAAAGAGTGCAAAACAATGAACTGAAAAAGGTTGACGATGTTGCTTCAAGAGTTGCTCAAGGTCTGACGCGCGAGTTCTTTGAAAAACTGCCTAAAACAGATCTTCACGTCCATCTTGACGGTTCTCTGCGCCTTGAAACTATCTGGGATCTGGCAAAAAAGGATCATATCGACCTCGGTGCCGGCTCGATCGAAGAACTCCGGGAACTGATTGCTCCCGGTAAGACCCACCCGTCACTTAACGATTATCTGAAAGGTTTCGATACAACGCTCAAAGTCCTTCAGACGAGGGAAAATCTTTACCGTGCGGCTTACGAACTTGCCGAAGACTGTGCCAAAGAGAATGTCGGATACTTCGAAGTCCGCTTTTCTCCGATACTTCACACGCAGAAAGGGCTTTCCACGCCTGTCATTCTTGAATCGGTTATAGAAGGTCTCAAGGCGGGACAGCGCGATTTCGGCGTTATGAGCGGCGTTATCGTCTGCGGTATCAGGAACATTTCGCCTGAAGTAAGTCTCAGAATGGCAGAACTTGCGGTCGCTTTCAAAAACAGAGGTGTTGTCGGTTTCGATCTGGCCGGTGCTGAAAACAACTATCCGGCGCGCGACCATCTGGAGGCTTTTTCGCTGATCCTTTCGAACAATGTCAATGTTACCATTCATGCCGGCGAAGCTTACGGTCCGGACAGCATCCATCAGGCTCTTCATTACTGCGGTGCGCACAGGATCGGACACGGTGTCAGACTCCGTGAAGACGGAGATCTGCTCAACTATGTCAACGACCACAGGATACCTCTCGAGCTCTGTCCTTCGAGCAATGTTCAGACGGGTGCCGTAAAAAATATAAAGGATCATCCGCTCAAATTCTATCTTGATCTCAGCCTCAGAGTCACGCTTAACACCGACAACAGGCTCATTACGAATACGACGATGACCGATGAATACTGGCAGGCGTACAAAACTTTCAATCTTTCGCCACAGAACATACTCGATCTCATAATAAACGGCGTAAAAAGTTCGTTTATGCCCTACGAATTCAAAAAGGTTTATCTGCGCGATGTGAAACGCAAGGCGATCAAACTATTCCTGCGTGAAGCAAATATAAATCTCAACATCAAACCCGTTACAGGGAAATGAACCGGTTTGATGAAAAAACTCTTGTCCGTCTCGCCGTTTCAGGTGATGTCAAGGCTTTTAACGAGCTTTTGAAGGAAAGCGGCGGCAAACTTTTTTCATTTGCACTCTCAATTTGTGCCGGAAACCGTGACGCAGCGGAGGAAATCTATCAGGAAGCACTGACTAAAGCTTTTGTAAATATCGGAAAATTCAAAGGTGAATCCTCTTTTTCGACCTGGATCTGGACGATAACAAAAAACAGCTACATCGATTTTCTGGCAGACAGTAAAAATTTTGTCAGTCTTGAAAGCATAGAGAGTTTCGAACCTTCTTCCGATATTCCGGCAGAACTTGAACTCATCAGGGAAGACCGTGCCAAAATGCTGCGCAAACTGATTTCGGAACTTCCGGTATCCTACAGCGAAGTTATTACTCTCATCGATTTGCAGGAAATGGATCATTCCGAAGCGGCAGAACTTTTGGGAATAGACAAAAACCTTCTCAAAGTGCGTCTTCACAGAGCGAGGAACGCTCTCGAAAAAATGATTCAGGCGAACATTGAATTTTTCAAGTGATAATATTTGAAATTTTTCCGTTTTTGGTGTTTAATGCTCTGTTTTTTTTGTAGGAGTTATTCTGAAGGAGAACATTATGGCTAAATTTGAAGTCTTTATTCCAATGGCTGGAAGCTCAAAAGGTGTTATTATTACTACGGAAAGTGTCGATTACATGGACGCGCTCAAAGAGGCGCTCACGAGTAAAGGTCTCGCTGACTGCATGAAACACATTCTTTGCGACGTCAAAGAAAACGGTCTTATTGTAGTCACGGATACCGACTCCAGAAGAAAATTTTATCTCAGGGAAGTCGATCCGGCTAACACTGTTGACATCAGAGAGCTTGTCGAAGAGAAAAAATCAGGATGGGTTGCAGACAAGATCACTCCGAAAGATGAACTTCTCGCTGATCTTTTCACCGAAGTAATGGATGCTTGGGGAATGCCGCAGCAGAAGGGAATCGATTTCTTCCTTGATCTGGCGCTCAAATATATCCCGTGTGAAAGCGGTTCGTTTGCAAGATCAGACCTCAGCACGACCGATATGGAATTCGTTTCATGCCGCGGTCCGAAGGCTGATTCTGTTCTCGGCATCAAAGTCCGTGTAGGTCAGGGTCTTGTCGGTTTTGCTGCAAAATACAGCTGCTACATCGCTGTCGGCGACGTTCAGAAAGATCCGCGTTTCTTTAAGGACATAAGCCAGAAGATCGGTTACGAGACCAATTCGATCGTCTGTGTTCCGATAAAATCTCTTGAAACCAACATCACTTTCGGTGTTCTCGAGCTTATCAACAAGAAGGGAAGCAGCCGTTTTGATGCAGACGATATGGAAGCGATGCGCTTTATCGGCGAAAAGATGGGCGAATATTTCCACATGATCTGGACCGGAACGAACAATACGTTTGATTAGTCTGTTTTTTCCGATATTTGAGGCGGGAAATCCCGTTCTTTCATGAAGAAAATTTCTAAAACCAATAATTGTCAATAAGTTTAAGGAGTTATGAAATGAATTTCAAAGCTGGTCTTAAAGAGCTTCTTGATGCTCACAAAAAAGTTTTTATCAACCCGTCAAGGGAAATGCTTATCCACAAATCAGTAACCAAAGAGAAAGTTTTTGTTACTAAAACAGGTGCTTTGTCTGTCTGGACGCCGGCTGAATCGACCGGCAGAAGCCCGAAAGACACATTTATCGTCAAAAATTCAAAGACCGAAAAAACGGTCGACTGGACTTCACCGAACAACCTTCCCGTATCGCAGGAAACTTTCGACATGCTGTTCGAGGACGCAGTTGCCGCTCTTTCCAAAAAGGAATCTCTTTTTGTCACCGACAGAGTCATCGGCGCAGACGCAAGCTATGCTCTTCCGATCAGAACGATAACCGACAGAGCTTTCACTTCGCTTTTTGCCGACAATATGTTCAGAGCGGTTCCCGAAGGCATCGAAAAAAGTCTTCTCTGGGATAAACAGTTCACACTTCTGGTTGTTCCGTACGACAAACTTGACGAGAAAAAATATAGAAACCGCATCAGAATGATAAACGAGAACAAGTCAAGCGACATGGCGATCGTCATGGATTACGAAAATTCTATGGGTATCGTTTTCGGCTCGGCATACCTCGGAAGCTGCAAAAAACTTATGTTCACCGTCATGAACTACTATCTGCCTGAATACGGCATTCTTCCGCTTCACTGCAGTGCAAACGAAGGCGCTGACGGCAAAAGCGCGCTCATGCTTGGACTCAGCGGCACTGGCAAAACGACACTTTCGGCAGATCCAGAAAGAAAACTCATCGGCGACGATGAGCACGGCTGGAACGATAACGGCATCGCGAACTTCGAGAACGGCTGCTACGCTAAACTCATCAACCTCAAAAAAGAGAAAGAACCCGAAATCTACAACGCTGTTTTCCACGAAGCAGACTACATGGAACACGGCGCAATGATCGAAAACTGCATGATCTATCCCGACGGAACCATTGATTTCGACGACGAAAGATACACTGCGAACTCGCGTGCAAGCTATCCGCTGAGATTCCTCTCCAACATCAAAGAATCCTCTGTCAGCGGTCATCCGACGACAATTATTTTCCTCACCGCAGATGCTAACGGTGTTCTTCCGCCTGTTGCAAAACTCACGAGAGAGCAGGCTATGCTCTGGTTCCTCATGGGTTACACCAGCAAACTTGCAGGAACTGAAACTGGAATCGTTGAGCCGGTAAGCACTTTCTCGAGATTCTTCGGTGCACCGTTTATGCCGAGAAATCCCAATGATTACAGCGAACTGCTCGGCAAGAAAATGGATCGTCACGGAGTAAACGTTTACCTTGTCAACACCGGCTGGAGCGGCGGCGCTTACGGAACCGGCAAAAGAATGGATATCAACATCACGAGAGCGATAGTTTCTGCGGCAATCAGCGGCGAGCTTGAAAAATCGGAATACACCGAAGACAAACTTTTCCACGTCATGATCCCGAAAAGCTGCCCCGGCGTAGAAAGCTCGATCCTCGATCCGATCAACACCTGGAGCGACAAAGAGGCTTTCAAGGCAAGAGCTGAAAAACTTGCGGCAGACTTCGCAAAACAGTTTGATAAAGCTTACGGCAGCAATACCAGCATTTCTGACGCGGTCAGAAAACAATGCCCCGGGAAATAATGCTCAGAACCGAGAATCTTACCGCCGGATACGGAGCGGGAACGATTCTCGAAGACATAACCTTCCAGATCGAAAAAGGGGAGCGTTTCATCGTTTTAGGCGAGTCAGGCTGCGGAAAATCGACTTTGATGAAGGCGATCGTCGGCTTGAACCCGCCGACAAGCGGAAAAATTTTTTTCCACGAAGAAGAGATAATTCACCCTATGCCTGAAAACTCTGATTTTTATAAGAAAATCGGTATCTTATATCAGAACTCGGCGCTCCTCAATTCGCTCACTCTCGAAGAAAATATCATGCTTCCGATAACGATGCACTATCCCGATTTTTCTAAAAAAACTGCGAAAGATATTGCCGATGAGAAACTTGCAATGGTCAATCTCTATAAACACCGCGACAAGTTTCCGCAGGAGCTTTCGGGCGGTATGAAAAAAAGGGGAGCACTTGCGAGAGCGCTTGTTCTTGACCCTGACATTATCTTTTTCGATGAGCCTCAGGCGGGTCTTGACCCCGTTACGGCGCGAGATCTCGACATGCTTTTCATCAAACTCAACGAGCAGCTTGGAACGACATATTTCATTGTAACACACGAGCTTCTTTCGATAAAAAGAACTGCTCAGAAAGTTCTCATGCTTGCCGACAAACATGTCCTTTTCTCAGGTACATTCGACGGAGCGATGGCTTCGGAAATATTCAAGGTCCAGCGCTTTTTCAATGTCGATAAATACAGCAAAAATCAGGCTTAAATCTAAAAACTAAAATATCAGAGCGGAACATCCGCTGAATTTGATTTCTTCCTTGCAGATATTGTGTGAATTGCAGACGAGTCCGGAGTCGCATCTTCCGTTTGAGTAACACTCGCCGTGAAGTTTTCCCTGTTCGGGATTGGTGTTTTCAGGATCATCTTTTTCGCTTGACTGGTCGCCGCTGTCGGCGGTATCTGAATCACCGCTGTCGGTCTTGCCGGAATCAGTATCTGCGGTATCTCCGGTATCAGTGTCGGTGTCAGTATTACCGATGTCGTGTGCAACCGTGTCGATACTGACGATGAGGAGATTCGTATAAACCTGATCCTGATTGGCTCCGATTTTGAGATTGAAACGCTTGTCTCCTTTCATAAATCTGCCGCTGAAAGGACCTGACGGGCTTGTATCAACAACAAGAATGTCGGCATCCATCGCGTATTCGATCGGATTCGTCTCGTCAAGCATATTGTCAGGATTACCGATACACCAGTAATCGTCGATGCTTTTCCATCCGAAAACCGAGGAAATCGAGTTGAACATTTCGGTATAGAGAAAAGGCGTTGTTTTCTGCGGGTTGCATTTGTTGAAGATGGGCGCGAAATTGTCCGGATCGCTCTGACCGCTGATTAAAAGACCTTCAGGGTTGTTCGAATAGACGGCATTTGCAAGACCGGGATCACCTTCAAAAGCGACGAAAGCGAGCTTGATGACTGCTTCGTCCGGAAGTTCGAAGCCTGAGACATTGATAATTGTCGAACTATTATTATATGCGGAAAGACCGTTGTAGAAGTAGATTTTTTTTGCGCTGATATGCGACGAAGTATAGACAAAAGGCATGAACCAACCGCCGACCAAGCCGCTTGTGGAGAGGTAGTTATGGTGATTCGAGCACTCCATATTTCTTACATTGTAGTCACCGTAAAGAGCTTCGCCTGAGTTCATACCTGCCGCTTTACCCATTGTGATAATTTCTTTCATGAAGTCGGAAACTTCGACACGATAGGTGTAAACGCCTGTGTCTCCCGCATCGTTATGCATATTCAGAGCTTCGTATTCAAAGTTGCCTATTGTAGTTGCCGCAAGGTTGCCCTGAAATGAAGCGGAGATTACCCTTGACAATGTTATTTCAGGATGTGATGCATTCTTGAAGTTAAGGGTTACTGAATTGTCAGTCAGACCGTCGAGATTGTCGGGGTCCTGAGTCGAAAGCCAAACAAGGAAAGCACGGTCAATTTCTGCGTCTTCGGGAATGTGCTTGGATGTCAAAGTGTAAGTCGAGCCGACATCCTGGTCAAGGCATGTGTCAGCCTGCGGGTTCTGCGCAGTGTTGTCATTGTCGGTTCCGGCCTGATTTACTTCTCCTGTGATACGGGCAACTAACGTTTTGTGCATGATGAAGAAGTCCCAGTTGCCTTCTTCCCATTTTAGTTCAGAGCCGTCGGGAGCGTGCGAGATACCGTTGTCGCCGATTGCCGCGAACATGAAAAATGGAAGAAAAACTATAAAAACTATCAATAATTTTTTCATCATAAACCTCCTACCAGTTCAACGCGAATTGAAGTGTTCCGGCAGCGGGATTCGCACTGAAAGAGAGGTTGTATTTTTGCTGCACCTCTTTTTCGCCTTTTAACTTGATGCTGTAAAGGACAACGCCGGTCGCAATCAGTGCGGCGCCGACACCTGCAGTGACTCCGCCGACAATCATAAAGGTTTTCCGTTTTTTGTCCGCACGGTTCACTTGTTTGCGAAAAT
This sequence comes from bacterium, assembly GCA_017645765.1. GTDB lineage: Bacteria > UBP6 > UBA1177 > UBA1177 > UBA1177 > UBA1177. The sequence goes on from JAGCNV010000019.1 coordinate 91,091, forward strand.
CGTCTTCCTTATCGATATTGCTATCCAGGTATTGTTGATAATAATTACTGCGTTTCTTTTTCCATTCGTTCATGGAGTAAAACGAAATTCCGCTGACAACTCCGGCAGCGACTCCTGCGACAAGAGTCGTTGTAGCGACCGCGATTCTCGTTTTTCTGCCTGCCTGGTTGAGTTCGTCTTTGAATTTCTGTTTTTCTTCTGCTGCTTTCCGGCGCTCTTCAGCTCTTTTTCTCTGTTCTTCTTCTGCTTTTGTCTTTTCAGCATTCTCTTTTTCTTCAAGATTTTCAGATTTGACAGGTTCTTGAGCTTTTGCTGCTTCATCATTGTGTTTGATCTGCGTTCCTGAAATCTGTTCCGCTATTTTGTCGAGAGCCGAAACAAGTGATGTCTCCGATCCGTCAAAATTCTGTTTTGCTCCGATGACTGTCGCTTCTTTCTCAAGGTCGATAAGTTCCGAAGTAATAACGTAAACTCCGCCTAAAGAGTTGATTGACGTCCTTAGAATCGTGTCGGCTGAAAGTGCCTGCCCGAGCGGAATCTGGCAGTTTTTGTCGTTGCAGATTTTGTATGATTCTTTTTTCATTTCGGCAATCATTACTTTTTCCTGACGCTCTTTCGCAATGACGATGAACTTGTTCGATGCTACGAATGCGCTACGGATGTATTCTGTCGCGTCGGACAATGTTTTTTCAGACAAAGTTCCGCTTCTGTCTTCAAATTCCATAACGGCAAGTTTTAACTTTTCGTCATCGTCGGCAAACAGATTCGCTGCCGAGATCAAAAAAAGAAAAAGCATGAAGATTTTTTTCATTTTTATCTCCGAAAACGTTGCTGATCACCTTTTTACCGGCTTGATTTTGACTTTTCCGTCTTCGTAGTAGACATCAAACGAGAAGTTGTTTCCGAATTTTTCGCGGACATCGCCGATTTTTTTAGTGAGCATTTCGGCTACAGCATCGAAACTGTATGCCTTGTTTGTGTATTTTTTGCTTAACTCTATAAATTTATTAGCGGTTTGATCGATCATTGCACTCATGGCAAATGCTTCGGCATCACGCCTTTCGATTGAATTTGCCGCCGATTTCAGATCACTCAGATCGCTGCTGCCGGCACATCCGAAGAATTTACAGCCTGGTTTCGCGCGTCCTTCCTCGATGTCGCGGACGCATCTTTCCCATTTCTGACGGTAAGTCGTGAAGCGGTTTACGAGCTGCGTCGCCAGATTCTGCTCGACGAGATTCTGTGACATCGTGGCGTTTTTCATCAGAAGAGAGACTTCTTTCTTCATGTTTTCCAAGGCCTGAAGCGGAGCTTTTTTCTCCTGAGCCGTGAAATACATATTGAAATCGTGATCTAATTTTTCTATTTTTGTGATGAGAGTCGAAACGAATTCGCCGATCTGCATTATTTCTTTTTCGGAAGTTTGAGATCTTCGATTTTGATGAGTTCAGCCTGAGTCGCGACTTTGACTGCGTTGACTTCCCACTGAAGTTTGCCTGTCCAGTTGCCGTCGATATCGCCTGCATCGTAGCCGGGGATGATGATGTTTCTTTCTTCACCTGGCTGGATCGGGTAGATCTCTTCGATCTGACGGGTGTAGATTACGAAGAAAGTCTTCTCGAAAAGGACTTTCTGTTCCGCGTCGTCCATGAATTTTACGAGAACGCCGACATAGCTGAGCGGTTTGTCGGTGTTGTTTTTAACTGTTGCATCCATCATATACTGAGCAGTAGGACCGTCGCCGACTTCGCCGTTGCGGAGGTTCTTGACTTCGATTTTGTCTTTGTAAAGTTTCGCGGTTTCGATAAGTTCAGGATCAATGGGAATTTCGATCGAATCGCGTTTCCGCTCTTCAAGGATCTGGTCTATTCTTTCCTGAAGTCTAACCTGCCATTTGCCGTTGTTTTTGCTTGCGTAGTAGGTGATTTTTGCGTCTGGAAGCTTGTTGAAAGCGACTTTCTGACCGGTATATTCGGTTTCCATGATCGCTTTGTCGCCGGCTTCGTTGACCTTTATCGGCTTGTTTTTAAGGAACATCACGTTACCGGAAATGTTCTGAGCATCTTCGATGAACTTTTTCTGGCCGACAACTTCCTGCGATTCCTGGTCAAGCATTTCCCATGCTCTTGCAAAATTTTTCGCTTTGAGAAGTTCGACATAGGATTCTATCGTTTTTTCTGCTTCGCCTTTCGAACCGGCGCATGAAACTGCGAAAAACGCAAGGAAAAGTGTGAAAATCAAACCTGTGAACTGAAATTTTTTCATTTTTTACCTCGTTTTTTAATTATTTTCAGGAAAAACTTCGTCTTTTTCATCGAAAGTGAGACCCAATGCCTCAATAATCTTTCTTTTTGTCGAAAGGCGGCAGTCATAGCCTCTTTCTATTCTGTCGAGAGTTACGAGCGAAATTTCGGCTTCTCTGGCAAGCTCGGTTTTGCTTATAAGCCTTTGTTCTCTTATTGTTTTTAAATTGTTTGTCTTTTCTTTTTCCATAGCATACTCCTAAAAAACGAAAAATTTTAGTCCGAAAGCGCTTCAAGTCAAGAGTTTTGAAGATTTTAAGAAATTTCCACTGTTGAAAAAAGTTCTATGCTGATTTTATTGGATGAATCACAGGTTATTTTTCTATGCCTGTTCTAGCTTCGACGCCTTTCGTGTAGTAGTGCTTGATCTCTTTCATTTCGGTTACGAGATCGGCCGCGTCAATGAGTTCCTGCGGCGCGTATCTGCCTGTGATTACGACTTCGACGCCTTCCGCACGGCTGTTTACGGCTTCAAGAAGTTCTTCAACGGAGAACAGTTTGTAGAAAAGGGCGATATTGGCTTCATCCATGATGACGACGTCGTGTCTGCCTTCTTTGAGGATTTTACTCATTTCGGCAAGACCGTCTTTCGCGATTTTGATATCGTGTTCGGTCGGAGCTTTGACGATGAAGCAGTCTGCGCCGTACTGTCTGATTTCGATATTTTTTATAAAATCAGGCATTTTAAGTTCGCTGTAGGGCATCCCTTTGACGAACTGGCCGATGAAAACTTTTTTGCCTGCCATTGCTGCTCTCAGCGCAAGTCCGAAAGCTGCCGTCGTTTTTCCTTTTCCGTTGCCGGTGTAGACCTGAATGTAACCTTTGCGATCTTCCATTTCTTTCTCCTATGAATTTTCCTTGATTTCTTTAAGCGATTCCTTGAGAAGCGGCAGTGCTGAAGCGATTGTCTGCTCGATTTTTTCGATATCGGCTTCATTTTTTATAGTGAACGAAATTTTGAAGCTGTTCCCCTCCGCAAAATCGGGAAATGTGATTTCTCCTCCTGTTGCGGCGCAGAATTTGTTTTTGAGCTTCGTAAAATTCGCCTGCTTTCTGCTCCAGAACGGATAGCGCAGGTTGTAAAGCCGGTTCATAAGCTCTTCGCCTTTTGTTTTTTCCGATAATGTTTCGTCGTCGAGAATCTTGAAAAATCCCGCCGATTCGAAGATTTCATCAAACGGTTTTCCTTCACGCAGTCCGATTTCACGCGTGTAGCGGACAAAATTTTTGAACGAGTTTGCATTGAGATCGGCTTTTTCAAGAATCCGGAGCGAAAATTCAAGAAGTTCCGGCTCTTTCTGGAACGAACCTGCGATTTTCGGGTTTATCCCGCGTTTTTCTAAAATTGAAATATCCATGATTACCGCGTGAAAGTTCTGACACCCATGCTTTTCTGCTGATTTTTTATCATTTTGTTCTGAAGCTTCGTCAGACCTTTTCTATCAAGCATAAGCTGGTACCACTGCTCGCCGTATTTTTCCATTTTGAACTCTTTGTTGTTCTGGAAAGCAAGAAGATGCTCCTTGATTTTCGGGTTGTCGGGCATGATTTTTGTCGCTTTCGTCAAAGTCTCGAGAGCTTTGTCACGGTTGTCCAGCTCTTCTTCATAAATATAAGCGATTGCAGAGTAGACGAACGGATCCTTTTTGTTGAAGCGGATGAGCAGGTCGATGTTCTTGTCGATGTTTTCGGTTTTTTTGTTCTTGATGCAGCCGATTATGTACATCAGATAGCCCATCATTATGCGCGGATTTGAATTTTTGAGATACTTGTAGGCTTCTCCGAACTTCTTCTGGGAATAGAGGATTATTCCGATCTGAGTGTCAATCTGCGCCTGAACAAGAAACGCATATTTGTTGTAGCGGTAACCTTCTTTCAAAGCCGTTATCGCACGGTCAAACTGCTGTTTCTGGATTTCGAAATTCGCTGCCATGAAAATTGCCTGGAGCTTTTTTGAGAAAAAGCGCTGAAAAAAAATGAAAGCTGCTAAAAAAGCGAAAAGACCGAGGAAAATTCCCAGACCGGCATTGACCAGAAAACCGAGAATCAGACCGACAGCAAGACCGATACCTAAAGAAATAAGTAGACTATACATAAAATACTCCTTTAAAAAAACCGCGTAAATCTAATTATAAGAGAGTTTATTTCAAGAAAAATCAGCTGAATTTCGGGAAAAATCTGATAATCAGATCAGTCGATTAGTAGCAGTAACCCTGAACGCAAGGCATACCGGAGCAGCATTCGCTTACGCCTTCAACACACTGCTGACCTGCCGGAACACACTGTGTTGCATTGATGATCGAGCCTGCCGAACAACCTGATGTCGAGGTTTTTGCCTGGCAGATATATTCGCCGGATTTGCAAGCATAGCATTTTGCCGGAGGATTGGTAGCGCCGGTGTTGAGTGACGGGCAGTCATCTGTCGTGGTCGAGCAAACTGCGTTGATACATTTAGACTCGTCCGGAGAATAAAGCTGACCCTGCGGGCAAAGACCGCATACTGCGGGCGTTGCGTTGTCGCCGGTAGCGCATTTAATACCGGTAAGTCCTTTTTCTGCATAGCAGCAACCTGACGGGCAGCTTGCTTCATCGCATGCTTTGCCTGAAGCATAAACACTGACACAGCGTGCAAGTTTTTTGTTGCACATTGTGCCTGTTGTTGAGCAGTCTTCATCTTTGGTGCAGCCTTTTACACATTTTCCGCCGGTAACGCAGATCATGCATGCACCGCATTCGGAGTCTTTTGTACAAGTCTTGCCAAGATTTCCGTCTTCGCAACCGTCATCAACCGGTGGATTGTCAACGTCAGCGTCAGCATCAGCATCTGTTTCAGGAGTGTTGTCGACCGGCTCAGCCGTGTCTGCGTCGCTTACGTCGGAATCTTCAGTCGGTTCGTTGTCGGGAGTTACTACAACAGGAGTAGGATCATCACCACATGCGATAAACATGAAAATCGCTGCAAATAATAACAATGCAAAAGACATTTTCTTCATCTTGAACCTCCAAAAATTATAGAATTAAATGTCAAATCAACTCAAACGCGAAAAGCATTCTAGTCCGAAAAAGTTTTTTTTCAATAAAAAAGTGAAATAAAAAATATTGTTCCACGCAAGAGCTTTCTAAACTTGAATTTTTCTCCGATTTAAAGATGATAGGACGTTCGTTGTTTTTGATCATTTGAGGAGTAATTATGAAAAAATTTGCTTTCGTTATTTTCTTTAGTTTTTTCTTTGCTGCGGCTCTTTCGGCGGCAGATAAACTTGTTAATGTCAGTGACGCCGGCAGCAATTGTCCGAGCGGCGGAATCAAAATCGAAGTCGGTCCTGATGCCAACGGCGACAACGAAATTGATGAACCTGCTGAAGAAACGAAGTTTGTCTGCAACGGTGAGAACGGTGAAGACGGCTCAGCACCGGCGGTTTCGATAGCACCGGCTGACGTAACTGACTGCAGCGGTAGAGGCGGCATTGTTGTTACGGTCGGCAGTGACGAACTTCCGGTATGCAATGGTCAGGCTGGGGCAGACGCACTCATCAATACTACCGAACTGGCTGCCGATAGCGGCGAATGTCCGTGTTCGAACGGCTGCATTAAAATCGAAGCCGGACTCGACAACAAAACAGTGAACGGCGTCCTTGATGCAAATGAAGTCACCAAAACCGAATATGCGTGCAACGGTGAAAACGGTGCAGCAGGTGCAAACGGCAAAAACGCACTGTCAAAAATTACGGAAATAACCAATGAAACCACATCTTGCAAGAACGGCGGTGTTAAGATCGAAGTCGGTATCGACGCCGACGGAAGCGGGACGCTTGAGGCTAACGAGATTGACAACAATCAAACGAAGTATGTATGCAACGGTACAAACGGCAAAAACGGCGCCACCGGTCCGACAGGTCCCAAAGGTGAAGACGGCACAGACGGTAAAGATGGTGCTAAGGGCGATCAGGGTGACAAAGGCGATCAGGGTCCTAAAGGCGATCAGGGTGAGCAGGGTGAAACAGGTGCGACAGGCGCAAACGGCAAAAACGGCGCAGGTTCCGTTGTTTCAGTCGTTGACGAACCGAAAGGTGAAAACTGCGCGGCAGGCGGCAAAAAAATCGAAGTCGGACTTGATGCAAACGGCAACGGCGCACTTGACGAAGACGAAATCGACCCCGAAAGTGTTTATTATGTCTGCAACGGGCGTGATGCCGAAGAGGCAGGCCTTGCTTCTTCATCAACAGGCTGTTCACTGGAAAGTATTGATGAAAACGGAACTTTGATGTCAGTCGTTTTTGCTTTGATGTCAATTGTTTTTGCAATTTTTGTATTGAGAAAAGCCCGCAGTTAGGAGGCATATATGAAAAAAATAATTCTGGTGCTTTCCGTTTTTGTCTCGGCGCAGCTGTGTGGCGCGGACTGGCTGATTGAAACGACGGATCTGAGCAAAGGCGATGAACACTGCCCGAACGGCGGAGTTCTTGTTTCTCTAGGTGAAGATTCCAATCCTAATGGTGTTCTGGATGAAAACGATGATCTTCTGCCGCCGGTTTATGTCTGCAACGGTGAAGACGGCACAGACGGCTGCAAAATGCTGGTTGTTCCGTCCTTAAGTTCCTCCACGGAATGCAAGCCGTCTGTTACGATATCAAAAGGATTGGACTGCGATGACGACGGAAATATCGATTCGGCAGCCGATACGACCCTGTGTTACGGTAAAAGAGGGGAAAACGGCTCTATTCAAATAGATGTAGACGATGCCGAAGACGGAGCCGACGGTTCCAACGGGCAGGATGGAAAATCTTCGGAACTTGTAATGACCGAAGAACCTGCCGGAGACAACTGCAAAAACGGCGGAACGAAAATCGAGAATCATTTTGAAGAATCGGAAATTTCGGTTGAATATGTCTGTAACGGTGCCGACGGTTTGGAACCTGAAGGACCTCAGGGCGGCAAAGGACTTCCCGGCACTGACGGAAAAGACGGTGATCCAGGTGCAAAAGGTGAAACCGGAGACAAAGGTGAACAGGGCGAACAGGGAATTCCCGGCGAACCCGGAGAAGCCGGAGCAGACGGCTATGATTCTCTGCTAAGCGTAGTCGATGAACCAGCCGGAGACAACTGTAAAAACGGCGGTAAAAAATTCCTGAGCGGAGCCGATACCGACAGAAACGGTGTCCTTGACGAAAGTGAAGTCAAAAACAGCTATTACATCTGCAACGGCGAGGATGCCGTCGAGGCAAGCGAGCAGGCGGCAAGTTCGGGCTGCTCAGTTTCTTTAATTGATGACAATTCCGGTCTGGAATCGTTTCTTTCGGTGATTTCTAATATTTGCCGGTTCGTATCGGATCTTTTCTAATAAATCACAAGATAGCTCGAAAGGTAAATTTCGGCGCGGTAGCCGCTTTCGTCTGTGACGACAGGCTCGTAAATTTTTCCGTCAAGATAAGCGGAGTAGGAAAAAGTGTTGTCTCCGCTGACGAGCGCTTCGGTAATATCGATTTTTATGAGTTTCACATCCTGTCCGGGACACCATCCGGCACGTCCGTAAGGCCATGAACCGTACTGGTTGGGTACAACGCCGTCGTTTACCTTCTCAAAACAGCCGTCAGATGTTCCGGCATTGTCGAAGTTGATTACGAAATCGTTGCCGTTGACCGTGAAAACAGATTCAAACTGGCAGAATTCGGCACAGTTTGCTTCCTCTGAGCCGTTGCCGTGACCTGTTATGTAGGCGACAATTTCTGCTTTTTTTATGTCGTCGATTTTTATTGTCTGCGGCTCAAAATGCGAATTGTAGTTCTCATCAAACTGTTCGCGCTGGTTGAAAAGCGGTTCAAGCGTTCCGGCAGGCAGATCTTTTCTGACAAAAATAAAATCGAGATTGTTGACATAGTAGTCTCCGTCAACGGTAAACCTGAAATTGTATTTTCCGTTTTTATCAAACAGCGGTTTCAGCTGAGTGATGTCGGTAAGCCATTTACCGCTTCTGCCGTAAGTCGTGATCCAGCGGCCTATTTCCGTTTCGCATTTTTCTCCCGTCTCGTCGCAGAGGAAAAGCCTTTCCAATCTGTCCCATTCGCATTTTTTCGGATCATCACAAAGCTGTTCCAGCGAAATGTAAAGCTCGCCGTTTTCGGAAAGTCCTTCGAAATTTATCGAAAAATCGATAGTTTTATTCCACCCTTCTTCATCGAAAGGAACACTTTCCAAACCTTTGAATACTGTTAAGCTTTTGGAATTTTCTTCAATGAAATCAGCGATTTTCTTTTCGTGGTCGTAAAGTTCCGCCTCTTTGTAGAGATTGTCGAATTCCGGCGGGAGAGTGCTCGAATTCCAGCTCGAAAACGATCCGCCCTGCCTTATTCTGCGGAATCTGTCTATTCCGAAGAAAAAGTCGGAATTGTTTTTCAGCAGTTCAGCTATCCACGGATCAGTTTCCGAAGCAGGCTTCGAAACAAAATGGATCTTTTTCAGAATATCGGAGTTTCCGACCATATCGAAAGCATCGTCAACAGAATCTTTTATTATCTGAATTTTTTCTTCGACAATTTCTTCCTGGTTGTTGTCTACTAAAAAGAAAAACCGAATATTTTCAGGGGCTTTATCGAAGAGATTGTAGAGTCGCGTTGACCAGATTTTTTTACTCGTCGAGTTCGTTCCGCGGTAGAACACTAAAAGATAGTTTTCGTCTTTTGAGTAGTTTTCCGCGAAATTCCATTCCCCTGAATCAAGCGGCAGAGTGAAGTCGCAGGCGTAGTCTCCGAAAGAAGTTCCGCATTCCAGATCTTCAAAATCGGGGCTTTTCGCTTTTTCATCCGTCGGTTCCACGCCGTCTTCATCAGGATATGTTTCTTCTGCATCCTGGTCGTTCAGGATATCGTCGTCGCTATACGGTTCTTCAGTTTTTTTGCTTTCGGAACATGCAGCAAAAATTAAAAGAACGGCAAAAACTATAAAGTACAATTTGTTGAATTTCATTCTGACCCCTTAAATTAAGTTGATGATTTTATTGAAAAAAAGAAAAGCCAAACTAGAAAACCGTTACCGAACAGCCCGATGACGATGATCCGCTGTCAGATTCTTTCATGCAGTATCCCGAGCAGCCGTCGCCGTCTATTCTGTTGCCGTCGTCGCACTGTTCTCCAGGGTCAATTAAGCCGTTACCGCATTTGTCATTGCTGTTTCCGCCGTTGTCTGAACTGTTGCCGGAATCGTTGTTGCCGCTGCCGTTATCATTGTTGTTTCCGTTATAGCAGCCCGATTTGTCCCAGCTGAGGCAGTCTAGCGCACATTTTGCAGTGCCGTTTTCAGGTGCACCCGCAAGCTGGCTGCACTGGATTGTGTCGCCGTCGCATACTTCTCCCGGGTCTATATTGTTGTTTCCGCAGAGAACTCCGCCGCCGCCTTCACATGTGCTTGTGTCGTAACCGTTGCAAGTTTTGTTGCAGTATGCGATTCCGCCAGTGAAGCGGTCGTCAATGGATTTGCAGGATTTATAGCCGCCGTCGCATTTTTCTCCTTCTTCTTTAACGTCGTTTCCGCAGTTCGCGACAGTCTCGGTCCCTTTCGGAAGAATTTTGTTTGAAATGCATGCGTAACCCGAGCGGACAGTGTTGTAGCTGCATTTCGCAATGCACTGACCCTGATAACATTCGACTTTGCTGTTGCCGTTGTAGCAGTCATTGTTTTTCGTGCATTCAGCAGAGCAGTAGCCGCCGTTCCAGCCTTCATCGGTTATACACTTCGGATTTGTCGCAGTATTTATACAGTCTGATGCAGCGGAACATGCATCGCCTGTCCTGCCCTTGGCATTGTCAGGGCAGTTGTTATCAATTACTCCGTCGCAGTCGTCATCTTTGTCGTAGTAATTTCCGAAGCAGCCGTCAACAGATGAAGTTGCAACGCATTCACCGCATGTTCCGTTCTTTGCGCCGACAACCATTGCATTGGCGTCAACTATACCAAAACCGTAACACGGAGAATGTTCTTTCGAACCAGCTTCGATATGTTCGTCTTGCTGCATTGTCCAAGAACCTTCGGAACAGGCGTTTGAAGGTTTGCGTGCGGAAGATTTTATGCAGTTCATTGCCCCTGAGAACGTAAGCGCGGGATTTGCCGCCAGCATAAGCGCTACCGCTCCTGCTGCTACCGGTGTTGCAGCACTTGTTCCGTTCATTCCACTTGTGTAGTCGCCGTTGTTGTCAAGGCTGTATATTCCGTTGTATGCGTAACCGTAGGTTTTGCCCTGAATATCAGTCGTATTGTTTCCGGCACCTGCTGAGATATCGATTTCAGTACCGTAGTTGGAGTAACTTTCCAGAGAACCTGACTGCCCGAGTGCGCTGATTGTCAGGAAGTCGTTGTCTTGTAGGAATTTGTTCTGGTTAGTGTTGCAGTGAGAGTTCCCCGCAGCCCAGAGGAAAATTGTTCCTTTGCCGTTTCTGCCGTTATTGCGGCCGTAATCGACACCCTGCGAGCTGTTGTTGTCTGCCGGAACACCTGTGCAGTTTCCGTATCTGTCGACATCCTGCGCTCCCCAGCTGTTGCTTACGACCCATGCACCGTTGTCAACTGCATATTTCATAGCCTGCAGTGTTGCATCGCTTGCAGTTGACTGACCGCTCGTCCAGCTATAATCATCAACAATAAGCCTTATCGGAATGATCGGACATCCCCAGCATGAAGCAGAAACACCGAGTCCGTTGTTTGTCTTTGCCGCAGCAAGACCTGCGCATGCGGTTCCGTGCGGAACGCCTTCATGGTCTTTACCACCGTTCTGGGTGCCGCCATAGGTAGGAACATTCGGTGCGCCGCCGAGATTTCCGATAAAGTCTTTCCCAAGATTTGAAAGGACATTAAGGTCCGGATGATTCAAATCGACACCCGTATCAACAATTGCGATTCTGACATCCTTATTTGCGGCAGTTTCTGTATCCCACGCTTCCGGTGCATTTATCTGCGTCAAGTGCCACTGCTGTGAGAAGTATGTGTCGTCCGGAGTCGTTGAAAGCGGCTTGAAGTGCCAGATCCAGTTCGGCTGAGCCCAGCGGACAAGACGTCTTTCGAAAAGAGCATTGGCAATCGCGAACGGATCAGAACCGGCAGGAAGAGAAACCATGTAAAAATTCAGGTCTTCATCGATTTCAACAACTTTAAGCCCAAAAAGTTCGAGAGTTTCCTCTTGCTCTTCTCTGCTTGTGTACTTCGTGAAAACAATGTTCATTGTGCCGTCGAGGACTACAGGAGCGTCGTCTGCGTGATATGTGAGGACCGGCCATGCAGCAATTCCGTTTTTGGCAAGAATATTACGTACCTGAAACCAATTGTTGCGGTCAAACTCGTCAAGGTTTATTTTGAAAGCTCTGAAATTCTGTACATCGAAAGTCACTTCAGAAATCATGTCGGTGATCTGGATGCCGTTGAACTCCAGACCGCGCAGAGAGTTCAAATCAACGGAGTGTGGAATAGCGATTTCGTCATATTTCTGCAACAAATACTGCGGTTCACCGTCCATATGATAATAAAAAGTATCGTAAAGCCTACCGTTTCTTTCGATAAGTTTTCCGAGAATAGGCAGTTCCTGATCCGCAAAAAGAACTGAAAAGAAGCAGATTGACAAAAGAAGAGTAAATGTTTTCCTGAAAGCAGGCATTTTTTCACCTCCAAAAATTATCAAAACAAAAAACTTAAAATCTAAGCAAAAACAATGCCTTAGAAAAATGGTTAATAAAATCGGCACATTTTTCAAAGCACTAAAAACTAATAATTGTAGCCTCAAAAAAATCAAAATCAAGTGCACTAACGAGAAAGGAACACACTGTCGAAAAACTGTTGTCTTGTATGCTTGATCCGTTCTTTCCTTTCGGGTTTGTCCGGTGTCGGGTGAGTCGAGTTGGTGAGAAGCGCCGCTATAGTTTTTGTTTCGGGATCAATAAGAAAGGCTGTGCCGGTGAAGCCGAGATGGCCGAAGAATCTCTGTTTTGCCGATTTTCCGTAGTTGGAATCGTCTCCTTCAGGTCGGTCAAAACCTGCAAAACCGAGTTTTTGCGCAGTCGGCAGAAACCATGCCGTTTTCATCAGTTTTTCAAAATATCTGATGATTTCCGAAGCACTTCCGAAAAGTCCTGCATGTCCTGTCAGGCCGCCCAGAAACCACGAGTTTTCATCCTCAACTGTTTTATCCGGGAAATCTCCGCGCATTTTTGAGAATGCTGTTTTTGGAGTCTTTTCTTTCGGACTGTATGTGAGGTCGTAATTCAAATTGTTGAGTTTTTTGAAGTTTTCGAAGATCTCGTCGATCGGCTGATTGAATGTTTTTTCAAGAATGAAGCCGAGCAGAAGGTAGTTGAGGTCGCTGTAACACTTAGTTTTGTCGGAAGTTTGATGCTCAAAAATGATTTTTTGAGTCTCTTTTTTCCTTTTTTTCAAAGATTTTTCCGAAGAAACAAGCTCGTAAAACGGCAGCCATGCAGGAAAACCGGAGGTATGGCTTAAAAGCTCAAGAATTGTTATGTCGCTTTTGAAATCTCCGAAGAAGCGGGAAATTTTTTCGTTTTCGGAAAGTTTTTTTGATGAGAAAAGATCGTAGAAAACAGGAACCGTAACGATCGCCTTTGTCAGCGAAGCCAAGTCGAACTGCGTGGTATCGTTGATTTTTTCAGCTGATTCAAAATCAAATGTTCCGCCGCATCCGCACGAAAGGAGTCCGTCTTTCAAAAATGCGTACTGATAGGAGGAATAAAGTTCTGAATCGATATTTTTTTGCAGAAAATCCATTAGAAAACGGTCATTGAGCAGCCGCTGCTTTTCTTTTCTTTCTTCGGTTTGTCGTCGCTGTAGATATCGTCGTCGCTTGTTTCGTCGCTGTCTCCTGCAATTTCTTCATCGGCATCGCTGATGATTCCTTCGTTATCGTTTCCTTCCGATTCAGGCTCTGACGGAATACATTCTTCTTCCGAACTCCACGATGTTTTTGCTTTAGGATAAGCCAGAAGTCCCGCAGGTCCTTTGTTTATGAAGTTAATGTAGTATCTTTTGCCGGGTTCGAGATTTGTGAAAGTCCATCTTCCTTTTTCTTCGCTTTCTACGACATAATCGTATGTCACAATGCTCGGATAGTCATGTTCCCAGATTACCGGCTTACCTTCGCGGACAAGAGCTGTCAATTTGGGTGCGTTTCTCTGGCTCTGGCTCCCTGTCTCATCCATAAGAGTTCCCGTTATTGTCAAAGTATCGATACATTCAGGAACATCGATGTAAAACTGGACATAAAAAGGACTGACTTCTTCAACATCGCCGTCTTCGTTTTCTATAAAGGTTGTTGCGGTCGAAACCGAGTAGCGTCCGTCACCGACACCGCCCATATAGAAATAGTCGGCGTGATTCATAACGTTTCTTGCCCTGATTTCTTCAAAATAACCTCTGTCGGTGAGAATTTGTTCGAAATCGCCTTTAAGAGCCGATGCAGGGCTTGATGCAGCTGCTTCGAGCATGAGTTCTCCCCATTCCTTGTAGCTGATCTCGCTGTGAGGGACAGATACGAGCGCGGTAAGGAAAATCTTTGCAAAATCATCTCTCGTGAAACCTTTTTCGAGCATTTTCTGATAAATTTCCCAGTGTGCTCCGACAAGCGGAAGACCGTCGTTGTGACTTTCACCGTTGAAATCCTCGTTTACCTTGTTCGGGTTTGTCGTAGTTCTCAGACAAAGCTGCCCGTCAAGGTTTACAGCTCCGCCCATCTGACCGGTCCCTTTCGCAACATACTCGGCAAGACAGGGATCCTCTGTGATTATGAACGAGAAAACATCCGCCATACCTTCGTTCATTCCCATGATTTCATTGGTGAAACCGTATTCGTCAGCCCATCCTTCGTATGCGAACTGCGCAATGCCGTCAACAATGCCGTGACCGAATTCGTGATAAATAACGTCACCGTCGTAAGAGAAATCGGCATTTGTACCCTGACCGAAAACAAGGGCGTCGCTTTCGTTGTATTCAAAATCACCGTAGAACATTTCGGCAAATGCGGGATCGTATTTGCTGAAGAAAGCGTTGTCCATCGGCTTCAGGTCAGACGTGTTGTATCCGGCGTAGTAGCCCATCATCTGGAAGTTGGCAATTCCGACTATCGGCTTGGTTCCTTCATGGTTCGGAAGTTCGGTGTATTCCTTGAGACCGAGTCCTGCAAGATAGTTGTAAATTTTAGTCATGTGGTAGTAAAGCGCGATTTCGGGATAAATGTCTTCGGTGTCGAGCTTGTAGTTGAGACCTTTATTCCAGTCTTCGTAGATGAAACTGCCGTTTTCTTCTTTGTTTGCAAGCTGCTTAACTGTGCAGCGCGGAAATGAGTATCCGTAATAGTCGGATTCTTCGCCTAAATCGGGACAGTTTGCCGCAACGACTTTTCTGAGCCCTTTCTCATCTGCAGCAGCAGAAAGGTAACCTTCAGCGTCGTCTCCGACCCAGAGAAGGTCGACTTCTATCGGATCGGGAGTGCTGATCGGGTTCATATCGAAAACTTTAGCCTTGTTTGTCGCAAACTTTACGAGGTTGCCTGTGCGGAGAAGTCTGCCGTTTTGTGCATCAACGAAGAAAAATCTGCCGTCAACAGGGCTCATCGGGCGGAAGCGGATGCGGTATGCAAGTCTGTAGTTTCCCGAGTCTTCGAGTATCACGAGTTTTGCTGCGAAATCGGGTTTTTTTGCCGGATCGCCGAAATGTTTTCCGTTCAGCGTGAGAGCAGCCTGTTCAGCCGAAATAGCCGGTTTCGTGTCAATTGAAAAATTTCTCAAGCCGTTGACAATGCTGAAAATTTTTCCGTCTTTCTCTTTGATTACGGTGAATTTGCCTACGACCGGAAGACCGTTGTAATTCCATGAAACTCTGTGGATAGCGGTTCCTGAGATCGTGTTCGAATTCTGGATTTCCCCTTTGAAAAGCGGGCTTTTGAGCGATATCATTGCCGGAAGTTTCTGCTCTACGAAAGCAGACATATTTTTGACGGCAAGAGGTTTTGCGGGTTTAATCACGTCAAATTTCGGTTTTTCACCGAAAAGAGCGAAAGCCGCGAAGAGAATCGCGAGTGCAGCAACTAATTTTTTCATTTTCATCTCCTAAAAAAACAAACTTAAAACTGTTAGCAATAAATATTCTCAATTTTTTTTGTCAATAATTTTAAGCCATGGTTGTCAGCGCCAAGTTAACATGTTCTCTTTTGTGTAAAACTAAAATTTCCAGTTTATATTTCTGGTTTAGGAAAAATAGGAGATTAATATCTGGACATTAGATGAAAAGCAGAGAACAGCCGTCGGATTTGCTTTCTTCTTTGTTTTCTGCCGGTGCTGCGGTGTTGCCGTCAGCCTTATCTGCAGGTGCTGCGCCGGTTGCCGGTGCTTCGGTATCTGCAGTATCAGCGACGCTCTCTTCCGACGGCTCGTCATCACTTATAAACAAACCGCAGGCTTTGCAGCAGTCTTCCTCTGTGCAGTTTTCAAGACATTCCCATTTGGTTCGCCATTCTTTTATGTCATCATCTTCTCCCCACTGACAACAATTGGAAATTGCTCCGCTAATGTGATTGCCGTATGCAGGAAAATCAAGAATATCTTCAATATCTTCGACATATTCAATATCTTCAACATAGTCATTGAACCAGCGTCCATAGCAAGTTTCAACAGGTTTTATGTATGTGACACATTCATTTAGAATTTCTTGATCCTCACAGACATCCCTTATCTTTGCAAGCTCGGTTCCGCATATTTCGACAAGTTTGCTCTTGCATGATTCTTCAGCGAATTCCGCAGTTCCGGTGTATGCTCCTTCTACAGCTCCGTTTGCCGAGTATACTCCCCAGCAGCTGCAAAGATATTCGCCGTTATCGCTGATATTGCATCTTCCGGCATCGTTTTCGCAAGAGAAGTTGCCTTTTTTGCAATACGTATTGGCGTCAACGTTATGGGAGCAGTCCAACTCTCTCGGCATAGCAGCCGAATTTGAATGATTGTTGATTTTGTCATAACTGCCGCCGTCACAGGTGCAATATTCGTGGAACACCGTCCCGTCAAGTTCATAGACGCATGTTCCTGCCTCTGATTCACATGTCATCGTCTCAGTTTCAGCAAAAAGTGTTGCCGCCGCAAGCATAATTGCGACCAAAATCAATGTCTTTTTCATGATTGTTTTCTCCGTTTAAAAAGTTAATTTATACTGATAGCTCTCAAACCAATGTAAAGTTTGGACTGGGTGTCTCTAAGCGCGTATTTGGAAACTCTTATTCTGTACACACCAGTGACACTTGGATCGAATGTTACCACTTCATAATTGTTAAATCTTGATGAAGAACAACCGACCAGGGAACCGTTCGGATCATAAACGCACATATCCAAATCTACTCCGATAGGATATGCGGCAGTTTTATGGGCATAGGTGTAAGTTCCTCTGGTTGCCCAAGAAATGGCAATTTTTGTTTTTGATCTGCTCGAATAAATGTAATAATAATAGTCCAAATATCCGTTATTCGGAATCGGATCAGCTGCATCCAATGAATTCCAGTCAGTAACAGTTGCTGAAGATTTCTCCCATTCTTTATAATACGCCCCATCGAATCCGCTTGCATAATCAACACCTCCCTCACCGACTTTTGTAGAATCTCCGAAAACAACATCCGTAGCCGCTGACAGAATAAAAGCTTTTGTAAGGTGTGGTCTGGTAGTCAGATCGCTAAAATCGCTCATATAATCGGCAATAATTGCTGCGACATGCGGCGCGGAAAAACTTGTTCCGGTATAAGGTCCGGGTGAAGAAGTGAAGTCGAAATCAGGAAGATTTAAATTTGTCCCTGGAGCAACAACCTCAGGCTTTTGGTTTCCTGTCTCTGGATTTACATAACTTGAAGTAGAATTAATCGTAGCAGGAATCAGAATCGAATTTCCCATGAAAGAAATAGTATGAGCCATTATATAGTTTCCGACTGTAATTGAGTTCAAAGCAGCGGACGGTTCTCCGACATATCCGCTTGCCTCGCCAGTGTTACCCGCAGAATTAACAATTGTAACATTATAGTTGTATATAAATTGATCCCAATCCCGTGTATCTCCTGTATATTCTGATGTGTCATCAGAAAACGATGCGTTTATTACTTTTATTGGCGGTTTTCCGCTGATGCCATTCAACTCATAATAATATGGAAGAGCACCTCCAGGTCTGCAGTAAAGGAATGACTGCGGAGAAACAGTGCGGAGAACATAAGAAACCTGCTGAGGATGCTGCTGACTAGCCCATGTGGCTCCAAGCGCATAATAATTTTGTGTTGTCAGTACACCATTATTATATGGGGGACAATGCGTTTCTGTCATGTATATACCGACACCTTGACCTTGACCGCCAAGATCAAACATCCACGGATCAACACTCGTAGCAAGCATTGCATTTGCCAAATCCTCTTTAGGTTCATGATAGAGTTCAACACAGTCAATTATACCTCGAGCATTTTCAAGCAGTTCAAACATCTCGTCTTCTGTCATTTCTGCAACAAAAGAACTTTTTCCACGATTCTGAGCAATCCCGATTGCTTCATCAAGATCTGGGTTGGTATTCCTTTTTCTCAACTCCTGCCATGTGGCTGAATTTACTGACAACAATTCCTCAAGATACTCATTTTGGATTTGATCATATTCTTCCTGCAGCAACTTGTGTTGGAATTCATCAATCAATTCGCCGCCGACATAAAGGGATAAATTTCCGAATTCATCAGTATAGCCTTCTGATGAAAACGAATGTTCCGGATAAAGAACTGTAGGAAAGGAAATTCCTATTAAGAGCTTTTGCGTTTCATTCGGATTTTTCTCAAAAGCTTCAATTACTTCATCAGAAATTACCTTTGGTTCCGAAACCGGAATTTCATCCTCTTGAATCTCAACAAAATCGGTGTTGAAAATTTTTGTACCGATGTTGCCTAATTCATCGTGGTAAGTCACAAAATGGTAATTTTTTCCTCCCACCATCCGGCTGACCACATTAATTCCTAAGGCTTCAGGCAACAAACTTGAAATTGCTGTCTCCGGCGTTTCTGCATAAACAGAAACAAAACAGAGACAAAGAAAAGTCACCCAACAAAAAAACTTTTTCATCTGCACCTCAAAAATAAAAAAACAACAAAGCGCCGCTTTTTATCAAAGGCACAGAATAAAAGCAACAAACATTCCAAACTTTTTTTATCAGTAAAAACAACGGTTTAACAAGAAACGTAATGTTGTCAAACAAAAAGATGTAATTGTATCGAAAAAACACCCTGAGTACTGACGAAAAAATTTCGGCATAAAAAATGTCAGGTATTAAAAACTGAGTTCGTGAGTAATCTGGCAGCCTGACCTGATATTTTAATTTTGCGCTGATATAATTTCAGCCACCGCTTCCACTATACTTTCAGCATCGATCCCTTCGATTCTTCTCAGTTCTTTCTGGGTTCCGTGAGTCGAAAAAGTGTCTTTGACTCCGAGGACCGTGCACGGTATATTCATTTTGAGCTCGCTCAGTTTTTCAAGTACTGCACTTCCTGCGCCGCCTGACGCAATGCCGTCTTCGACTGTGACGATGCGCGTTATTCCGTGTTTTTTGATAAGTTTGGAAAGCTCATCCGGCAGCGGTTTTACGAATTTCAGGTCATAGACAAAAGGCGAAATTCCTGCTTTTTCGAGTTTTTCAGCCGCCTCAAGTGCGAAAATGGTGGTTATGCCTGCACCGATGATCATAATTTTGTCTTTTCCGGTTTTAAGAAGTTCACCCGTGCAGCTTTTGAGCGGGGTCAGGCGGTTTGAAGCCCGCTTTCCGCTACCGCTTCCTCTCGGATAACGTATCGCTACAGGGGAATGCAGAGTTAGTGAAAATTCAATCATTCTCGCCATTTCCGATTCATCGCGCGGTGCCATTACTGTCATATTCGGTATCATTCTGAAGTAAGCGAGATCGAAAAGCCCGTGGTGTGTCGCTCCGTCCTCGCCGACAAGACCCGCTCTGTCGGTAAGGAAAACGACCGGCAGATTCTGGAGTGCGACATCATGCACGATATTGTCAAAAGCGCGCTGCAGAAATGTCGAATATATCGCGACTATGGGGCGTAAACCACCGGCGGCAAGTCCCGAAGCGAACGTCACGGCATGTCCTTCCGACATTCCGACGTCAAAAACTCTCGACGGATAAGTTTCCTGAAGTTTCCAAAGCCCGGTTCCGTCCGGCATGGCAGCGGTTATCGCGACCAAATTGGAATGACGTCTGAAAAGGCGCGGCAGATAGTCCGTCAGATATCCTGTGAACGACGGTGAGGACGGCTTTTTTATCTCGCCGGTTTTAATGTCGAAAGGTGCTATTCCATGGAATTTCCTGGGATTTTCCTCTGCAAACCTGTAGCCTTTCCCTTTCATCGTGTGGATGTGCAGAAGCACCGGTTCGTTATTGTGCTTCAAATCCTGCAATGTTTCGACAAGTTCTTCGATGTTGTGGCCGTCGATCGGACCGACATACTGGTATCCGAACCCTTCGAAAAGGATTCCCGGAGTTAGCAAAGACTTTGAAGAGTTGATAGTTTTTCTAATAATATCAACTATTTTATCGCCATGAAAAATCGGCGGAAGTTTTGAAATGAGCTGCTTTATCTCGGTTCTTGCAGTTGAGTATTTCTGCCCTGAAAGTTTGCGGCTGAACCACTTCGAAAGAGCTCCGACGGAAGTCGAAATGAACATGTCGTTGTCGTTGAGGATCGTTATCGTGTTTCTGCCGAAGCGGTCGACGTTGTTCATCGCTTCAAGGGCTAGACCGCTCGTTATTGCGCCGTCGCCGATAACAGAAATCACTTTCGAAGCGTCGTTTTTCATCCGCATCGCCTCGCGCATTCCGAGCCCTGCCGAAATCGAAGTTCCGCCGTGACCGGTGCCGAAAAAGTCGTATTTCGATTCCGAAATTTTGGGAAATCCGGAAATGCCCCCTAAAGTTCTGAGCGTATCGAAGTTTTCGCTTCTGTCGGTGAGCATTTTGTAGGCGTAAGACTGATGACCTACATCCCAGATCACCTTGTCTTTCGGCAGGTCGAAAACTTTGAGCAGCGCGATCGTCAGTTCGACTGTCCCGAGTGACGAAGCGAGGTGACCGCCTCTTTTCGAGACTGTTTCGACCATTTTTTTACGGGTTTCGGCAGCGATTTTCTCAAGCTCTTTCAAATCGGCGTTTTTTATCTTTTCAATCATTTTATTCTCCACTCTGCATATTTATCAGATTTCTGACGAAAGCGAGCGTTGCTGTTACGGCATTTTCCATTCGGAGTATCGGAATTTTGAGGGAAAACATCCTGAAATTTTTCCCTTCAAAAAAAGTTGTCTCTTTTTCGGAAAATCCCCCTTCGGCACCGATCCAAAGCATTATGTCTTTTTTGTTTTTGCAGTCGTAACTAATTAAATTTATTGGTGAATATGGGTGAAGCGCAATGTGCTCGCAATCCATGCCGGCAAGCTCTTCCATTGTTTTCAGAGTTATTTCAGGCAGAAATGTCCGGCGCGACTGGGATGCCGCCGAGGCGATTATGGTTTTAAGGCGCGGCATCTTTTTTTCAATAAGTTTCATGTCGGTGTTCGAATAGTCGCTTCTGAAAATGAAAAAGGCGTCTGCACCTGCTTCGACTCCGTTGCGCAGGCACTCTTCAAGAGCCGAAATATCGGCTGACGCAAGAGCTGCAAAAAGTTTCGGTTCATTTCTCAAGTAGCTGTATTTATTGATTATTTTAAATGAGGCATCTTTGCCTGAAAGAACGCATTCGGTTTCGAAAACATCTCCTGCGGATGCAAAAGAGATTTTCTCGCCGCTGCGGATCCTGCGCACTTTGACTAAATAATGCAGATCTTCTGCATCCGGAACAATCAAACCGTCTGAAATATTAAGTTTTTCTCTGACTAAATGAATCATTTACAAATCCGACTGCAAAAATCAAAAACATGGAACTATACACAATTTTTTTGGAAAATCCACGCGGATGTCTGCTAAATTTCAAACATATTCCCGATGTTCAGGATAAGGTCGGGATCGAACGTTTTTTTGATGCGTTTCATTTCGTTTATGCCGTGTTCGCTGAACATTGTTTCAAGGTATTTGTGCTTGATTTTTCCGATGCCGTGCTCTGCCGAAACGGTGCCGCCGAGGCTGATTACTTTTTTTGCGATAAGTGCGTAGATTTCTTTGGCTTTTTCAAGTTCTTCATAGTTTGAAGGCAGCATGTTTATGTGAAGGTGGTTGTTTCCGATGTGACCGAAAACGGCATGTTTTATGCCGCAGCTTTCAAGGGTTTTTCTGTAAAATGTGACGAGTTCGTCGAAATTTTCGTCACTTACCGCGAAATCGGTTCCGAGTTTGTGGATTTTAGGATAATTTTTTTTGATTTCGGCGATCGTTGCGTTGACGCTTTCCGGAACTGCATGGCGGAAAGCTTTGATCCGCTCGATTTCACAGTTTTCCCATGCGCACCACGAATTTTCGTTTCCGCATGTTATTTCCGCCGCTTTTTTTGCAATTTCGGGCAGGTCGTTTCTGTCGAATGCGATGTCGAAAAAGACCGCGGCGGCAAAATTTTCGTCAAGTTTCGGAATGTCGAGGCTGACACAGTCGGAGTTCATTCTGTTTCTGATAAGTTCAAGCCCTGATGAGCCTATAAATTCGATAAAATCAGGCTGGAGCGAACTTTTTTTCAGTTTTTTTACGAAATCGAGTGATTCATCGACCGATCTGAAAAACTGCACTACGCTGAGAGCCGGTTTTTGTTTTTCGAGGTATATTTCAAGAGTCGTGATAATGCCCAGAATTCCTTCTGATCCGATAAAAAGATCAATAATATCCATGCTTTTTCTTGAATAAAGACCAGAGGCGTTTTTGCAGTCAGGCATTGTGTAATCGGGAATTCTGAATTTTTTTCCGGCAAAATCGAATTCTCCCGAAGCGTCCGCAAAGCACTTTCCGCGCTCTATTTTTTGAACCGAACCGTCGGGAAGAACGACGACGATTGATTTTATCCAGTTCCTCGTGGGTCCGAACTTGTAGGTCGCCGCTCCGCTCGCATTTGTAGCCGCGGTGCCGCCTATCTGTGCGCTCATTTCTGTCGGATCAACGGGGTAGAGCCACAAATCCGGCGAATCTTCGAGTGATTTCCGTGCGTTGTCGGTGAGATCCTCAAGGTTTGCAATATCTTTTGCTCGCAGGGTTTCGGCGATTTTCGAAAGTGTCACGGCAGCCTGAACTTTCAGGAAAAACCTGTCGTTTTCGAAACCCAATCCGATGATTTTATTGAATTTTTCCATTGAAATCACAATGCCGCCGAAAGGAACCGCCGCGCCTGTTATTCCTGTTCCTCCGCCCGCAACGGTCGCTTTGAGCTTTTTTTCTTTGCAGTGCTTTAAAATTACTGAAATTTCCTCTTCATTTTCGGGAAAAAACACTTCATCGGCATATCCGCCGCCCATTTTGCTTTCATCACGCAGAAACCTGTCGTCTTCAGTGATTTGTCTGCGTTCAATTGATCCGATTTCTCTCATTTTGCACCTTCCAAAAACAAAACGGATGATCATACCCGATTTTTCGGGAAAATCCATGCGCTGTATTGACTCTTTAAAATTTTTAAGTATAGACAATTGGTTTTTTTGATGTTTTGAGGAATAAAAAATGAGATTCACAGTAGTTTATTTGATTCTTGTCTCCTTTACATTTCTTTCACTGACACCTGCCGGTGTATCGCTTGCAGAACTTCGTGCGGATGACGGTTTCGAGCTCGACGAGCTTGATCTCGGACTTGAAGATGACGAAGAAGAGGAAGAAGATTCTTCCGCTAAAAAAGGCAAAAAATCGGAAGAAGACGAAGAACTTGATGAGGAAGAGAGTTCCGAAGATTCTGAGGATTCCGAGAGTTCCGAAGATGAAGAAGAGTCTCCTGCTCCGAAAAAATCAGCAAAAAAGACTGATGACGAGGAAGATTATGCTGCTTCAGGCAAAAAAATCATGGCGGTTTATGTGTTCGAAAATTCTCATACCGTCAAAGCTGCATCGCATGTTGTTGCGGAAACGGCTTCCCGCCTTGCGGCATCGAAGGATTATGACTATGTAGGAACTGAAGTCGCTGTTTCCTCATCGTCCTCATCGTGGCTGAAAAATGCTAAAAAGGAGTTCGAAGAAGGAAAAGCGCTTTATAACGATCTCGGTATCGAAGAGGCAGCTGAAAAGTTCAAGTCGGCTCTCAAATATTTTGAAGACAACATCGATAAAGTCAGCGATATGAGTCTGATGAGCGAGATCATCTTCTATCTCGGTGCAAGCTACTCTCTCATTGACGAGGAAGAACAGGCTGAATCCTATTTCTCGCTCTATCTTACGATAAATCCTGACGGACAGCCTGAGGATTCGTTTTCCGATGAAGTAATGTCTGCTTTTGACGGGATGAAACGCAACCGCAGAAGTACCGGAAAAGGTTCTGTCAAAGTTCAGAGCAATACTGACGGCGCACTTGTTTTCATCGATGGCAGAATAGTCGGAATGACACCGGCCACTCTTCGCGGCGTCAGCGAAGGAAAGCACTACTACCGCATCCACAAAAACGGTTTCCGTGCTGCCGGCGGTTCGGTATCGGTACGCAGCGGAAAGACTGCTTCCATCAATGAGACGTTGACGAAAAATCCGTCTGCTTCGGCTGTAGCAGAGCTTGAAGAAGAGATGAAATCGGGATTCGGCAGCGTTGCAATGGTCCGCAAAGCTACCGATCTGGCAGAGGACAACAACCTCAGCAATGTTTTTGTAGTCAAGGCGTCGCTCGGCGCTGACGAAAGACTCAAATATCAGGGTTACATGATCGACTGCGACAAAAAGGAATTCAAAAAATCGGAAGCTGTTTTCGATCTTCCCGAAAAAGGTGCTGCATCCAAATCTGTATCTCTCAATCAGTTCAATAAGGCGCTTATAGATGATCCTTACGAATATAAAGCTATATCGGATCTGCTCATGGAAGAAGCCGACCTTCTCGGACTTTCCGACAAACCTGCCGAAAACCAGAAGGATGATAAGGAAAAGAAACCGGTTTACAAAGAGTGGTGGTTGTGGACTGTTGTAGGCGTTGTTGTTGCAGGCGGTGTAGCTGCCGGAGTAGTTTGCGGATTAGGAAAATGCACTGGCGGCGGTAGCGGCAGCGGTGCAAGTTTGGATGTCAATTTTCAATAACGGAGGAAAAAATGACTAAGGAAAATAAAGAAAATATCGTTATGCCTGAGATCGATACGAGAACAATCGAAAGAAAGCTCAAAAGCGGCGAAATCACTGAAGAAGAATACAAAAAATATCTAGACAGCATTGAAGAATGCACTGAATATGACACTGTCAACGAGGCTGCGCTCATCAAAGAAGCCAATATCAAAAGAAATTATTAGAGGTCTGTATGGATAACGGAAGCAAAGCTGAACTTTCGTCAATAGTAAGTCCGTCGTTTGAAAGCCTTGTTTCTTCAGTTTATTCGGCGATTCTGCTGAACCTGGGTGAAATCAAAGTAAAAGGAGCGGGCGAGGTTAGCGAAAATCTTGAAATCGCAAAATTCAACATCGGACTTCTCAAAATGCTTGAAGAAAAAACCAAAGGAAATCTGACAGAAGAAGAAGATTCCTATCTTCACGGCGTTATATTCAATTCAATGGAAAAGCTGCGTGAACACTCGCTCTGACAGGCTTTTACAAGTCATAGAAATCGCAAAATCGGCTGGGGATACAGCCCTGAAGTTTTTTTGCTCGCCTGAACTTAAAAAGTCTTTCAAATCGAAATGCGATCTTGTAACGGAGGCAGATATCACTGTTGAAAAGATGCTTCTCGAAAAACTTAAAACAGTAGACAATATTGATTTTTTAAGCGAAGAGTTTAATCCGGAAACCGGACTTGCAAAGCCGTGCTGGATAGTCGATCCTATCGACGGAACTACCAACTTCATTGCCGGAATTGCCCCTTTTGCGATTTCAATCGCGCATTATGACGGCACGGAAGTCGATCTTGCAGTCTGCTTCCTTCCGGTAACTGACGAAATGTTTTCAGCTGAAAAAGGATGCGGTGCATGGCTGAACGGTGAAAAAATAGGCGTGAGCAGCGAAGAGAGTGCGATAAATTGCGTCGGAGCCACAGGTTTTGCCGACATAACGCAGAACGGCGGCACGGGAACTCTGCCGGTTTTCTGCAGTATGGTTCAGAAAACAAGAGCGATGAGAAGATTAGGCTCGGCAGTCACCGATCTTGTCTATACGGCATGCGGAAAGTTCGCGTTTTTCTACGAAGCAGGGCTTTCTCCGTGGGATGTCGCGGCGGGATCGCTGATCGTGAAAGAGGCCGGAGGAATCGTAACCGATTTTTCCGGTGGAGAAAATTATATTCTTGGAAAAACGATAATTGCCTCAAACCCGAAAATGTATAATTTTGTCAAAAACGAGATCAGAAATTCCCTTTCCAAAAATTGTTTTTAATAAGAAAAACACTATAATATAGCGTTTTTGATTTTTGAGTTTGGAATCCATGTTCGAAATAGTGATCATAAATCCCGAAATTCCGCAGAATACAGGCAATATTGCGCGTACAGTCCTTTCGCAGAAATGCAGGCTGCACTTAGTCAAACCTTACGGATTCAGGCTTGATACGGCGGCGGTGAAAAGGGCAGGGGTCGATTACTGGAAATTTGTCGAAATAACCGAGTGGGATTCAACTGACGAATTCTTTGCGGCGAACGACACTTCGAAAATGCACTTTTTTTCACAGAAAGGTAAGGTTAGATACGACAAAGTGAGCTACAAAAGCGGCGATTTTCTGGTTTTCGGGTGCGAATCGGCAGGCCTCGGAGAAGAAATTTTAGGGAAATACGCCGGTCAGACGCGCTTTCTTCCTATGCTTGACAGCAGAGTGCGCAGTCTCAATCTCGCAAGTGCCGCAACGGCAGTGATTTTTGAAGCAATGAAACAAACAGATTTTGAGGAATAAAGATGAAAAGGCTTTTTGCAGCTTTCAGCATGAACAATCCGGATGAAAGAAACCGGGCACTCATGCTTTTTGCATACAACTTTCTGGCGACTTCTATCATGGTCATGGGCCGAATCGTCAGAGATACCCTGTTTTTGAACAAGTACAAAGGCGACAGGCTGATGCTTTCCTTCATGTATATCGGTGTCGCGATACTCGTTTCGACAGCGACCTTCTTTTACACGAAAAGAAGCTCTTTCTACCGCATGGACAAGCTGATAACGGCTACTTTTTCAATCGGAATTGTCTGTACGCTCATATTTGTCGGGCTTGTGAACAATGAAATTTCCGTAGCTTTCGGCTCGCTTTACATTTTTATCGAGCTTCTGGGTTCGTTTATGATGTTCCAGTTCTGGTCGTTTACGAACGAGCTGCTTGATTCCCGCGAGGCGAAGCGTGTCCTCGGTTTTGTCGGGTGCGGCGGTATCATTGCAAGTATGGCTGTCGGCGGATCGGTAGGAAAACTCGCCGTTCTGCTCGGCAAAGTCCAGTATCTGCTCTTCATAAACGCTTTGTGTATGCTGTGCTGCATAATGATAGTCCGCTTTATGGGCAAAAAGTATCAGAGCCGCCTGCAGAGAGGTGTCGTTTCAAAGACTCTTACTCCGAAACAGGCAAAAGCTGCCGCTTCTCAGGTAAGCATCACAAAAACGCCTTACGTCAAATACATCGCGATAATGATCGCTTTGATTTATGTGGTTGTTACATTGGTTGATTACCAGTTTAAGGTCGTTGCTTCCGACAAAATCACCGATCCGCAGAAACTTGCCGCTTACTTCGGTTTTGTCTACTCGATTTTCGGCGGCGTTTTCTCGCTTTTCTTCCAGCTTGTAGCAACCTCGCGACTGCTTAAGTTCAGCATTTTTATGAGTTTGGGAATATTGCCGGCGATACTTACTTTGAGTTCTATTTTCTTCATTGCCGTGCCGCCGGAACTTATGATGTTCGGTTTTGCAGCGCCTCTTGTAGCGATAACAATGGCAAAATCGGGCGACAGTGCGTTCCGCTACACGATAAACGATGCTGCGATCCAGCTTTTGTATATTCCGCTCGATCCTAAGGTTAAAAGCAGGACGAAAGCGATAATCGACGGCATGGTCAAACCGATTTTCATCGGCGTTTCGGGCTTTATCCTTCTTGCCGTCAGCTATCTCGGAAAGGCGGGGATCGTTCCGTCGGATGTCAAGCTCATTTCGTGGATTGTTACAGTCATCGGTGTTTCATGGCTCATTACGATAGTCGGGATCAGAAACCGTTATCTTTCGGTCCTCATTGACAATATCAAGAAAAAACGTTTCGGAACGAACCAGCTCACGATGCAGCCCAATGTTCTTCAGAGCATTGTTCAGAAGGCGATAGAAAGCGGAGATGACGAAGACCTTTCTATGGCGATCGACATGGTTGAAAGTTCCGGAAATTCGGCTCTCGGACGTGATTTTGTTGCTCTTCTCTCAAAGGCTAATCCCAAAATCAAGGTGAAAATCCTTTCGCTCATGCGCCGCATGGAAAGCAGATATAATACTTATAACATATTAAAATTGTTCAAAGATTCAGATGAAGACGTGCTGCGTGAGGCGATCCTGACTTACGGATATGTCCAAATGGACAAATCGGTGAAATTTATATCTCCTTTCCTTGAGAGTGAAAAAATTGCGATAAGAGAGGCAGCTGTAATAGCTCTCATCAAATATGCCGGAGTCGTAGGCGCGATGACTGCCGGATCGTATCTCAAGGCTTTCTTTGAATCAGAAAACGCGACCGACAGAGCCGCTGCGGCCTATATTTTGGGTGAACTCGGACAGAAAAACATGGATCAGCAGCTTTCCACACTTCTGAACGATCCGAGTCCGATAGTAAGACGTGCCGCGGTAAACGCAGCTTCGAAAATAGATTCCAATGTCTTTATACCAAAACTTTTTTACATGCTTTTTGACAGAGATGTCAGCTTCGATGCAGCGAAAGTGCTTTCGAAATTCGGCGAAAAAATTCTCGAACCTGCTGCCGATATCCTTGCTAATAAGCTCGAAAGCTACCGCCTGAAGAGCGAGGTCGCGAAAATGCTGGGAGACATCTACTCTCCGGAATCCTTCAGGCTGCTCGCTATTTCTCTTGATACCGAAAGCGATGAGCTGCGCAATATCGTTCTGAACAGTCTTAAAAAACTTATTTCAAAAGTCGAAAAGGCGTCGATCGACAAAGAACCTCTCAAAGTTCTGCTGTTGAGGGAAATTTATCAGTATTTCCAGACTCTTTACTTCTCGGTTCAGATCAGGAAGAATTTGAAGACAGACTGCTTGTCCGGTGTCATGGCAACAAAGCTCGACAACTGTTATCAGCGTATTTTCTCAATACTTTCACTGATGTACGGCAACTCGCTATTTGATAACATCTACTTCAATATAACCAGAAAATTCGTTTTGCCGTCCCAGCGCGCCAACGCTCTGGAAATTATAGACAATATTGTTGACAAGGATATCAGACCGATAATCGTTCCGCTTATAGAAAGCAAAACCGAAGAGGAAAAGCTTAATCTCGGTTATCAGTTCTTCAGCGTAAAAAAACTTAAGATAGAAGATATTATCGAAACTCTGCTTTCTGACGATTCCGAGTGGGTTCGTTCGGTAACTCTTTACGCAGTTGCCCATGAACACATCAGCGGAATTTACGGCAGAATACAGATGTTCCTGTATGATCCGAGTCCGATAGTCCGCGAAGCTGCGCTTTACGCAATGAATTACATCAAAATAGTAATATCAAAAACAGATGCACATTATCTTTTGAACGATACTGACAAGTATCTCTGTGAATATTCCCGCTCTGTTTTGCAACCGGAAGCATAGGAGGAAAGATGCTGACACGAGTAGAAAGGGTGCTTGCACTCAAAAATATCGAGCTTTTTCACGATATTCCCGGTGAGGTTCTTGCTGATATCGCCGCTCTGCTTGAAGAGGAGACTTTCGAGAAAGGGCAGTATATCGTGAATGAAGGAGACCTCGGAAAAGAGCTTTTCATGATAGTGAAGGGTGAAGTCGAAGTCGTTGTCGGCGGCAATGTGGTAGCCGTTATGAAAGAAGGCGCAGGATTCGGTGAAATGGCGCTTATCGACAGCCAGCCGCGAAGTGCCGACATCATCGCGAGAAACGATGTCCTGGTTCTGAAAATGGAAAGTGACGACTTTCTTGAGATCCTCAAACAGCGTGACGAAGTAGCTCTCGGCGTCATCAGAGTTCTTACGGGCCGCATCAGGGAACTGAATGCAAAACTTGCCGAAAAATCGGGTAAAAAATAGAAATGATCGGAAAAAAAAGTGAAGAACGTCAGATAGTCTGGTGGAATCTTATAATTTTGCTTTTGATGACGGTTCTTTCTTTTGTCCTTATCAATGCCGAGAGCGGACCTCTTTTTTACGGGCTCGCAGCTGCACTATTTCTCTGCTTGGGAATTTTTATTAAACGCACGTACGTTTTTCTCGGTATTCTGATTATGGTCTTAGTCATCGTTTTTGTTGTCAAAGACGGATTTTTCGGTACTTTTGCCGACGAAAACGGCGGCAGTTTCAACTTTAATTTTTTTATCAACAGCAATAAGTGAACGTCATGAAAAAACTTTTTTTACTTATTTTTGCCGCACTTTTTGTGTTCAGTTGCGGCGGATCCAAAAACGAGAATGACAATGATAATCTCCCTGACACAGATTTGGATGCCGATGTGTCTAATACCGATGCCTCGGATACCGATATTCCGGGAAACGACAATGATCCTGACACGGAACCGGCAGAATCTGATAACGATATCCAGGAAAATGACGATGATGCCGACACGGAACCTGCAGAACCCGATACCGATATTCCGGAAAACGACGATGATTCAGACAGTGACACTGAACCACAGGATGATGACGATAATCCGATAGTTTCCGACACTTCAAAAGTAGAGTGGAACGGAAAAACCGGAACTGTTTCGGTTTCGGGCGACGAGCTTAAAACCTACACCCTGACAACAAACGCTGAACCCCGCAATAACGATGATCCGAAACAGAGAACGTTTTCGGAAGCTGCAGAAAGCCCGCGTCTCCGCAGCGGACACGATATGTTCGACGCACTTTTTGCTCTGGCGGTCACAGAACTCAACGAAAACAAAGTTACAGCAATTACGGATTACAGCATGAACAATAATCAGGCTGTTGACTGCGACTGTTTTGAGACCGGTGCTGACTGGCATTACGTCTGGACACGCGATACAGCTTACGCAGTTCATTCGGCAGTTGCTTTTCTGGAACCGCAGAAGTCGAAAAACTCGCTTAAATTCAAGATTTCCGAGCCCAAAAGCATCGTCAGCGACAAGTTGAATAAGCAGATCGTCCAGGATACCGGTTCGGGCGGTTCGTGGCCTGTCAGTACCGACCGCGTCGTCTGGGCACTTGGTGCACTTGAAACCTTGAAAAATCTCGACGGAAGCGATTATAACAGCTTTTTGTCAGACTCTTACGAAGCGATAAAAAACACGCTTGATGCTGACAGACTTCATGTTTACGATGAAAATGACGGTTTGTACCGCGGCGAGCAGTCTTTCCTTGACTGGAGAGAGCAGACTTATCCGAAATGGACTGCTAAAAATACGAAGCACATCGGAATGTCGAAGACACTTTCGACGAACATTCTTCACTATATCGCAATGGAAACCGCTTCCGAAATGGCTGAAGAACTCGGCAAAACGACCGAGGCGGCTCAATTCAAGGCACAGGCTGAAAGTTTGAAAAATGCAATAAAATCAGGGTTTTATCTCGAAAAAAGAAAAACTTTTTCAACTATGAAAACGACTTTCCTTGATTATTCTTCGGTTGACAAAATGGATCTTCTGGGAGAAGCTCTCACTATTCTTTCCGGTGTAGCCGATGATACACAAAGTGCTGAAATTATTGCCGGATATCCTGTGACCGAAGCCGGTCCGGCTGTAATTTTCCCGCAGGAACCAGATACAAAAATCTATCACAACCGTGCGGTCTGGCCTTTCGTTACTTCTTACGGACTTCGTGCTGCGGCAAAAGCGGGTAACGACAAATTCTATGAAAACGCATTCATGAGTCTGGTTCGCGGTGCCGCTTTCAACCTTTCGAACATGGAAAATTTTGAATTTACGACTCTCAGTGCATGGTACGATGACGCGACATATCCGCAGTTGAGCGGTCCGGAAGTAAATTCAAGGCGTCAGCTCTGGAGCGTCGCGGGATTTCTTTCGATGGTTTTAGACTCTGTTTTCGGCAGAGAACAGACTTTGAAAACTCTCTGGTTTTCCCCGAAAATTCCTGTAAATCTGAGAAATACTTTCTTTGCAGGAAGCAGCGAATTTGTCCTTAAAAACCTGAAATTTAAAGGAAAAACTATTGAACTCAAGATCAAACTTCCTGAGAAAAACTCTGAAAAATCCGGTTTTTATGTGCTGAAATCGCTGAAACTTGACGGTGTAGAGAAAACCGCTCCTTTCAGTGCCGGTGACTTGAAAGCAGAGAGTAAAATCGAAATGGAACTTGAACTTTCAGACGAATCAGGAACACTCAATCTTGTTGACTGCAACGCCAACCCGAACAAATGCTGGGCTCCGATGCCGGTAGAGAACGTTTCTGTCAAATTGGATGGAAAAAGGATCGGAATTAAATTCGATTCTTCAAATGATGCAGTTTCCTACAATGTTTACCGTGATGGAAAAAAGATTAAGGAAAATCTGAAAGAAACTTCATGGCGTGATGACAGTGAGGGCAGTTCCAACTATGAAAAAGAATCTTTCTGCTACAGTGTTTCAGCAGTAAATCTGGAAGGTTGGGAAAGCCATCATTCAGATCCAGCCTGCTACTGGGGCGAAAACGATAGCGAACGGGCAAAATGGGAGTTCACGGCGTCATCTTTTGACCAGACTCCGAATATAACAGAAGATTCAAGCAGTGACTTATACCACGGCAGACCACATTTCGGCGACTGGGGAAGACCGGATGAAGTCCTTTCCGTTTCAAATATTAAACCCAAGGATAGCGGAACATATCTCATTTCTTTGGAATATGGCAGCGGAAGACCGATAAACACGGGAATAACTTCATGCAACAAAATAGTTAAAATTACTGACGAAAGTAACAATGTCGTTCTGGAAAAAATGGTTTTCATGCCGCATTTGGGCGATAGCTGGGACTTCTGGGGCGAATCTTCGTTTGTCAAAGTAGATCTTGACACCGGAAAAATCTATAAAGCTGAAATAAAAGACGCTTTCAATATGTCCTATTTCAAGCATTTCGAACTTTACACAGGCGGCGCAGGCGGCGGAACCGATGTTTACAACAGAGCAAATATTTCAACACTCAAATTTTTGCTTAAAGAGATTAAGAATTAAGGTGATAAATTACCTGATTTTTTCAGCATATTTTCAATCAACGGATTATAATTTGTGTTAATTATGCGCGGATGATCAAATGGGTTATGCCGAAATAACTTTGAAACTTCCGACAGATTATTCGGAAAATCTGCTCAGAAAAAGGATCGCTGAAGAGATTTCCGACAAAAATTTTTCATTTAAAATCATCAGACGAAGCCTTGACGCAAGAAACAAGCGCGACATCCACTTTCTGACAAGAATCGGTGTAACTTCTGAAAATCTTTCAGGAAATCCGCCGGAAATACAGAAATTGGAAATTCAGGAAAGGCATACTGACAAAAAAGTCGTCGTCACCGGATGCGGTCCTGCAGGAATTTTTGCCGCTCTTGTTCTGCAGAAAGCGGGATTTTCAGTCACGATCATCGAAAAAGGGGCTGAAGTTGCAAAAAGAAAAGAGAAAATTTCCGAATTCGAGAAAACGGGAACTTTCGACTTTTTCGGCGGCTACTGCTTCGGCGAAGGAGGTGCCGGAACATTCAGCGACGGCAAGCTGACAAGCAGAACAAAAACTATAAGTCTCGAAAAAGATTTCATTTTTGACACTTTCATAAAAGCAGGTGCGCCGGAGGAAATCGCTTACGAAACCTATCCTCATGTGGGAAGCGACAACCTCAAAAAAATAATTCCGGCAATAATTTCGGAGTTTAAGGAACTCGGCGGCAAAGTCCTTTTTGAAAGCGAAGTCACCGAAATCAATAAAAGCGGCGA
The DNA here is from genome assembly GCA_017645765.1 of bacterium. Classification (GTDB taxonomy): domain Bacteria; phylum UBP6; class UBA1177; order UBA1177; family UBA1177; genus UBA1177. Next base: position 124,563 of record JAGCNV010000019.1, read on the forward strand.
CAAAATTACATCAGTTGGAATTTCAGGAAAATCAACTGGAAAAATCGAAGGAGACTACTTTATTTTCGCAAACGGTCACAGTTCGTTCAAACTTTATAAGCTATTGATTTCAAACGGAGTTTTATTCTCGACCAAACCTTTTGCGATAGGTTTCAGAGTCGAGCATCTTCAGGAAGAACTCAACTTTTCGATGTGGCGGAAACGCTCTCTTCCCGGTGTAAAAGCGGCGGAATATCACCTCACAGCCGACTGCGATCCGGGCCACGCATTCACTTTTTGCATGTGCCCCGGCGGAAGAGTCGTTCAATCGGCTCCCGATGAAATATCCTCAGTCGTAAACGGCATGTCAAACTATGCCAGAAACGGCAGATTCGCAAACAGCGCAGTCGTCACACCATTTTCGCTTGAAGAACTCGCAGGAAAGGAAATTTCAGCCGGAACAGCATTGGATCTGCTTGAAAATATGGAACACAAATTCTATAACTTCCGGAATTCATTCGACATTCCTGCCGAGAGAATTTCAGACATAATCCACGGCAGAAAAACGGCAAAACTGCCCGAATCAAGCTTTTCGTTCAGCCTTATCCCGGCAGATTTAAGTGAATTCTTCCCGCAGACAGTTTTTGAAAGATTGAAAAAAGGGCTTGAAATCTTCTGCAGAAAACTCGACTGCTTTGAAAACGGTATCGCCATGGGACTGGAAAGCAAAACTTCAGCACCCATAAAATGTCTGAGAAATCAAAACCTTACAGCCGCACCGTTCACAAATCTCTACATCTGCGGCGAAGGAAGCGGATATTCCGGCGGAATAATCTCAAGCGCCGCCGACGGGATAAAAACAGCAATGAAAATCGCGTCGATGTAACAAATTATTTTAAGATTTCAATAAATTATAGTTATTAGAACCAGTCTTGAATCCGCAAATTCGGAATTTTCTCAAAATGTTTCGTATTGTGAGTGACAAGGATCATGTTTTCAGCGATAGCGGTCGAAGCAATAAGCAAATCCATATCATCAATGATTCTGCCTGTTTTTTTGAATTTTGGCTTTAAGTTCGCCGAATACATCCATTACATCGGGTGTTACATCAACCAGCGAAAATATGGATTTTATATATTCAACGGTTTTCAGATTCTTTTCCACTGAACCCGATTTTTTCGCACCGAAAACCAGCTCACCGTAAGAAATTACGGAAAGCGACATCTCTTCCTCTTTGTATTTCAGAAAATTATCATTTACATTTCCGGCGTTTTTCAGGCTGTATATAATGATGTTTGTATCAATCAAAAAGCGCATTATTTTCTCCGAAGCGTTCTGAATTGACGCGGCTCTGCCCGATGTTTTCCAAAATTTCATCTGCGCTCTCGTTTCCATCCCATGATAATTTCAGGAATTTTTGAGCCGGAGTTTCATCGTCTTCTTTGGAATTCAGTTTTCCGAGCGAAACAATCAGGTTGTAAACAACTGTCTGCTGCTCTTTTGTGAGTGTATCCAGTGCTTTTTCAAAAATTTCGTAGCTCATATCGCACCTCCACAAATATTTTTACCAACGAAGCACAATATATTATCGCAAAATAAATTTTTGTCAAACATTATTGTAAAATCTTCTTTCATTTTTTTAATTTTCCAATTAATTCCAGCAACTCTTCCAACTTCGCGACAATCCTTTTTTGCTCGGCAAGCGGTGGGAGGGGGATTTTTAATCTATGTAAAACATTTGATGACAACCCTTGAATACCAATACCTTTTCCTGAAATCATACCAGCATTTTTATATAAGAAGAAAATGTAATAAAAATACTTGATAGCGATTGAACAAAAAGGTCTTAAGCGATGGATGTGATTTTGAATCCGCATCGGATTGTCTGATGACCAAATTGCCGCTCTTCCATAATCCCCGCCTTCGCAAACCAAAAGATCTCCTTTTTTTACTGTACATTTTTCAACCTCTGTTTCCGTAAATGGCATCATTTTCAATTTGTCGAGTTCAAAATGATTCCAATATAGATTGGAGGTTGTAATATATGTCATTGCTGTTCCGCTATTATCTGAACCATTCAATGCTTTTCCGGTATTATGTTGAAAAATATCCCCAACGTAACACCACTTCCAACTCTCCGGAATCATTCCATATTTATGCAGAGCTGCTCTTCCGGTTCTAATTTTTCCGGCCTCTCTTCCGCCGGCGTGTGTCACGGTTGCAGGCTCAGCCGAGACGAAAACTTGCCTTTCAAGCATGCCTCTCTAAAATATAGCGTTTTGTTGGTGATTCAATGAAGGCAAAATGACGCGAAATACTTTTATCAACTTTTTTCGAGGTAAAATTATGAAGAAATTTTTGGTTTTAACAGCTGTTTTTGCAGCAATGTTTCTTATGATTTCCTGTGGCAGCAGCAATGACGGCATTACACACGACGGCGACAAATTCTGCGGAGAATTCTATGCCAACGGAGAATGTAACGGCCATGATGCCAAAGTCTGCAGCGAAGGCGACAGAACCTGGTATGAAGTCGAAGGAACCGGCAAGAAATTCTACTGCGACAAAGACGGAGAATGCGATAAAGCGGCTCAGGATCTTGTTAATTACTGTTTCTTAGGCGGCGGTGATACAGACTCTGACACCGGGGATTCCGGCAGCGAAGGCGGAGACACAGACACCGATGCCGACACTGGCGATTCCGGCAGCGAAGGCGGCGATACGAATTCTTTCGAATGCGATATGCCAGGTGATTACAAATGCATGAACGGAGACTCATATGTCTGCCAGCTTCTTCCGACCGGAGACATGACTTGGGGATTAAACGAAGAATGCGCTGACGGCTGCGATTCCGAAACGGGCGCATGCAATGCGATACTCAGAGACTGCAACGATTCGCACCACGAATTCTGCACGGATGAAGAAACAGGTCTTATGTGGTCAAAAAAATCGGGAGAGAAACCCTGGACAGATGCAAACCAGTACTGCGAAAACCTTGAAGAACTCGGCTTTGACGACTGGAGACTTCCGACTATCGACGAACTCAGGACACTTATTCTCGAGTGCGAAGGAACAGTTACCGGCGGAGCATGCCCGATCAGCGAAAAAGCCGGCATTCTCAGCGATGAATCATGGACTGATGACTGTTACTGTGAAGAGAGTCACATGGGAATTTACACAAAATTTGGCACGGAAGACTGGTATGACTATTTCTGGTCCTCTTCCTCTGTCTCAGATACAGACAATTACTGGGCTTTAGACACCTCTGAAGCAAAAATTACAGCAACCAATCCTGAAGACTCGATGACCGGGGCACGCTGCGTAAGAAAAGCGGAATAATTTATAATCTGAAACTTATTCCATACTTATACAGAGATTCTCTTCTGGATAGAACTCCTTAAGTTCTTCTCCCTCGACAAGTTCCGCAGACATCGCGACAGTCAGACTTGACAGCGCATCGGAATCAAAATCCATCTTTGAATAGTAAGATGACTGGAATTCGCCTACCCTAGTGCCGTTTTCGACTTTATTTCCGGCGAGGATGCAAAGATCGCATGAGTCACTGCCACAGGAGATTATCCTGTAAACCGTGACTTCCGGTGCATATCTCAGAGGTTTCATATAAGCTTTCTGAAGATCTGAAAGCAGGAACGTAGCACCGACAAGGACTTCATCACCGGTCACCGAAAGCGCTATCGCAGGCTCGCCTTCAGGATGCGCGGCCGTTACAGCCGTTCCTTTAAAGAAATACGACAAACTTGAACCGGTACCGCTGCTTGAACTCGGACCGATACTGTAACCAAGTCCGACAAGCTCCTTCAGGTCGACATAGATATCCCCTTCACCTACTTTTCCCGAGCCCTCGAAAGCAAAGTATTTTTCGGCGTCAATAATGGTTACCGTTTCATCGACCTCCCAATCCTCAGAGGCGAATGTGGATTCATACATCAGCCTTCCGGCGAATTTCGGATATTTCGGAGTGCAGAGAGGCACACCTGCTTTTTCAAGATAGTCGGTTTTGTCATCCGGCGGGTCAAGCGGACTGTAAACGTTGATTTCTCCGCTGACAGCGAGCTTTCCTGCAGCTCCGTTAGCCACTTTGACCGCTTTTATATTCAGTTCTCCTGCACCGAAACCGTCAACACATACAATCTCGCCTGTTTCGGTACTGAATACGCCGAAAATAAGCTTTCCTACAGCATTATCGTCAAGCCCGATTTTGACTTTTCCCTTTTCTACATTTTCGGGAAGAAGCAGCATCGCATTCATGGAATAGTTGTTGTCCTTATCGAGATGGAGCTGTACTGTTCTTAAAAATTTACCGTTCTCAAGCTCTGCCAGGTCAGTGGAGTAAAATGAATATGTCGAGTAGTAATCAGGTTCTACTGCCGTGCTTCCGATATATCCGCGGGCAAAATCAGTAAGTTTCAACGCCTCTTTTCCCACTTCGGTATCATCAGCTGTAATGATGTAGCTGCTCGCCAGACTTACAGTAACTACTCCGTACGGATCCGGCAGGCGCCATGACGGATCTTCAGCTTTCATATCAAGACCGCAGCCCACAGTTTTTTCCTTACAGTTTTCTTCGACACAAGTGAGAAACTCATTGTCCAGAACATTATCACCGCACTTTTTCAGCCAGCAGTCATACATTCCGGAAAATTTCTCAGCTTCGATCTCCTCTCCTGTTTTAATGCAGGATTGCAGACAACTTTCCGATCTGCACGATATGTAACAGCTGAAAATTTCAGGGCATGTTTTCTTGGAGACGGGCTCGGGCTCGGTTGAATCGGAGTCATTGTCAGGCTTTGCGGCTTCACCGTCGTCATCTTCGTCATCCTCAGGTTCATCAGCATCATCCGGCTCGCTATCCGTAACATCTTCGTCAACAAACTCTTCGCCAGGAGTATCTGAATCCTGGATTCCGGTTTCATCGGCATCTTTTTGCTTGTCTTTGCTTCCGCCGCCGCATCCTGCAAAAAGCAAAAGGGTTGACAAAACTAAAAAAACAAGCGCTTTTTTCATGATTTTACCTCGCATAAATTCAAAACAGTTTATTTTAAGCAGGGCTGAATTTAAGACAATAAAAATCACATATAAAAAAGGCTTCCCGAAGGAAGCCCGAAAAATCTTGGAAACCTGAATAGCTCTTAGTGCGGGATGATACCCAAAAGAATACCTGCAGCGATTGCCGAACCGATAACGCCTGCTACGTTCGGAGCCATTGCATGCATAAGAAGGTAGTTCGTGGGATCAGCCTGTTTACCGATATTCTGTGCAACACGTGCACTGTCAGGAACCGCGGAAACACCAGCGCAACCGATAATCGGGTTGAGTTTGTTGCCCGGTTTGAGGAAGCAGTTGATGAGTTTCGCGATCAGAACGCCGCCGGCAGTTGAAATCATGAATGAAAGTGCGCCGAGAGCGAAAATTTTGACAGATGCCGGTGTCAGGAAGGTCTGAGCACTTGTCGAAGCACCGACCGTGATACCGATAAGAACGGTTACGATATCGATAAGAGCGTTGCTTGCAGTCTTCGAAAGTCTGTCGGTTACGCCCGATTCCTTGATGATGTTGCCGAGAAGGAGCATACCGATCAGAGGAAGTCCGCCGGGAGCGATGAATGTGCAGACGATGAACGCAACTATCGGAAAAAGAACTCTTTCACGCTTTGAAACTACGCGCGGCGGTTTCATGCGGATAAGTCTTTCCTTTTTGGTCGTAAGAAGTTTTACGATCGGGGGCTGGATAACCGGAACGAGAGCCATGTACGAGTAAGCCGCAATAGCGACTGCGCCAAGAAGGTGCGGAGCCATAAGACCTGTCGTGAAAATGGCAGTAGGACCGTCAGCACCGCCGATGATGCCGATCGATGCAGCTTCCTGAATATTGAATCCAAGGAAGATCGCAATAAGGAAAGCCGCGAAAATACCGACCTGAGCACCGCCGCCGATAAGGATGAGTTTCGGGTTGGCGATCATGTAGGAGAAGTCTGTCATCGCGCCTATTCCAAGGAAAATAAGCGGAGGATAGATACCTTTCAGAACTCCGAAGTAGAGATAGTTGAGAACTGAGCCCGGATCGTAAACGCCGATCTGAACACCTGCCGCGGTCGGGATGTTACCGATAAGGATACCGAAACCGATCGGGAGAAGAAGAAGCGGCTCATAGTCTTTCGCAATCGCGAGGAAAATGAAAATGAACGCAACGAGCATCATTATCAGGTTTCCTATCGTGAGGTGAGCGACAGCCGTGGTGTTGAAGAAACGGGCGATGAAGCTTCTGTTCTTCTGAAGGTAATATTCCATCGTTCCGGATGAACGGAGCGAGAAATTGATGAAAAGCGGGGTTACTTCATAAGTTTTACCGAAGTTTTTGATCGAAAGCGTACGGGTAAGATTTACGTCTTTCGCAGATTCACCGCTGAGCATAACCGCAAACTGGTCAGCCGGAGCATCAAAGTTGATGAAAGCGACACCGTTGTCGGCAAGGAGAAGGTCGGAATGTTTGTATTCCCTTCTTTCACCGTTCGGGAAGTAAGCCGTGATTTTGTAATCCTGTTTCGCAGGATCAAAAGAATCAAGGTCAACTGCCGCAAGTGTCGAATCTTTCAGCTCTTTCTGGTTCGGAAGAACAGCTTCGAGACCGGTGATCATAAGGTATTTGCCGATTGTATTTTCGTCACGGTGTTCCGCGATGGTTTTGTATTCCGGAGTTCCCTCGACGACATTATTCGACACGATCGCCGCGTATTCGGTCTTTTTCTGCGGTGTGTTATCGAGAAGTTTGTACTCGATTTCGAGTTTTACAAGAGAATTATTCTCCGAATTTCCTGTAAAACGGAAGGAATCCGGTCTCAACCCTCTGCCGGTAACCGAAGGTTTGACGCGGATAGGACGGTGCAAGTCCTGCGGAGCCGCCTCTTCAGGCTGGGTCTCTTCCTGGGCGAAAAGAAGGAAGCTCAGGAAAAGAGCGAGAATTAAAATTATACTTTTCTTCATTTTAGCCTCTTAACCAATTGTTACAAGCGGCTGATGTTCCTTGACATTGTCGCCTTCCTTGACGAGAACGGCCTTTACTGTTCCCGCAGTTCCGGAGTTGATGTCGTTTTCCATCTTCATAGCTTCCATCGTCATGACTTTCTGTCCTGCGGTTACGGTGTCGCCGACTTTAACGAGGACTTTCATGATAAGTCCGGGCATCGGAGCGACAACGTTGTTTCCGCTTACATCGCCTGCCGGTGCGGCAGCGGGTGCAGCAGCAGGAGCGGCAGCGGGTCTTGCAGCAGCAGGTCTCGGTGCAGCCGGGGTGAACGCAACAGCTTCGCCGCCTTTGTAGGTAATGTCGACATCGTATTCGTTGCCGTTTACAGCGACTTTAGCCGTCGCACCGCCGAAATCCTTGACTTCGACATCGAATTTTTTTCCTTTTATCGTAAGTTCATACTTTTTCATCTCGTCTCCTCACTATTTTTTTACTGCCTGCCATCTTTTGAAACGGCGGGACTGTTTTGCCAAACTTTCGCTTGTCCACGGATTGTTGTTGTAATACTGCTTCGTCTCGGTGAGATAAACCTTGTCGGAGCTTTCGGTCATGTAAATCGAAAGGCCGATCATGGCTGCGATATGCTCAAGCTCGCTCTCTGCCGTTACAGGTGCCTCTTCCTTTTTGGGAGCTGCCGCAGGTGCAGGTGCCGGAGCTGGTGTTGCAGCAGGCGCCGGTTTCGCGTCCTTTCCTGCAAGGCGGTAGAACTGCGAAAGAACTATCGCGAGTATCGCCAGACCGCTGAGAACGACTCCGATTCCGATAAACGGAAGGGCTTTGATTACAGCCCAGTCGGACTTCGTCAGGTCAGCCGAGAAAGCGACCGCGGACTGAATTAAACTTATATGCTGAATCATCGTTCCTCCTACAGCGGAATGTTGCCGTGTTTCTTAGCCGGAAGGTCGTCATTCTTCGTGATGAGCATTTCGAGAGCCTTGATAAGACGCGGTCTTGTCGTCTTCGGCTCGAAAATGTCGTCAATGTATCCGTGCTGTGCTGCGATGTAGGGATTTGCAACGTTTTCGTTGTAAAGCTCTTCCTGCTCAGCGAGGAATTTCGCCTTGTCTTCAGCAGCTTCGAGTTCTTTTCTCATGATGATTTCAACTGCGCCCTTAGCACCCATAACCGCGATCTGAGCGGTCGGCCAAGCGTAGTTCATATCGCATCTGAGGTTTTTCGAAGCCATAGCGAGGTAAGCGCCGCCCGTCGATTTTCTGGTAACGACCGTGATCTTTGGAACTGTCGCTTCGCTGTATGCGAAAAGCATCTTCGCGCCGTGTCTGATGACGCCGCCGTATTCCTGGCCTGTGCCCGGAAGGAATCCGGGAGTGTCGACGAAAGTGATTATCGGAACGTTGAAAGCGTCGCAGAAGCGGACGAATCTTGCAGCTTTGTCGGAAGCGTTGATGTCAAGGCATCCTGCAAGAACGTTCGGCTGGTTGCCGACAATACCGACTGTTCTGCCGTTGAGTCTTGCAAAACCGACGATCATGTTGGTCGCGTACTGCGGCATAACTTCGAAGAACTCGCTGTTGTCAACGACCATAGCGATGACCTGCTTCATATCGTAACCTTTGTTCGGGTTCTCGGGGATGATCTGGTTGAGAGCTTCTTCCATTCTGTCGAAAGGATCTGTCGGCTCTACCATCGGGGGTTCTTCAGCATTGTTCGACGGAAGGTATGACAAAAGCTGTCTGATTGCAGCGATGCTCTCTTCTTCCGTAGCGTGGGAGAAGTGTGCGACACCCGATTTTGTCATGTGAACTGCCGCGCCGCCAAGGTCTTCGACCGAAACATCTTCGTGTGTAACGGTCTTTACGACTTTCGGGCCGGTAAGGAACATGTATGAATTCGTATCTGTCATGAAAACGAAGTCGGTAAGTGCCGGAGAGTAAACAGCGCCGCCTGCGCACGGGCCGTAAACAGCCGAAATCTGCGGGATGACGCCGCTTGCAAGAGTGTTTCTCTTGAAGATCTCGCCGTAACCGTCAAGGGCATGAACGCCTTCAGGAATGTTAGCGCCGCCGGAATCGTTGAGACCGACAACAGGAGCTCCGACTTTCATTGCGAGGTCGAGAACTTTGCAGATCTTTTCGCCGACGATCTTGCCGAGCGAGCCGCCTGCAACTGTGAAATCCTGTGCGAAAACGAAAACTTTTCTTCCGTCGATCGTGCCGTAACCAGTAACTACGCCGTCGCCGATAGCAGCATTTGCGCCGTTTGCGCAGCGGAGAGCGTCGATTTCCTCGAAGCTGCCGCCGTCAAGAAGTTTCGCGATTCTTTCACGCGCCGTGAGCTTCCCTTTTGCGTGCTGGGCTTCGATCCTTTTTTCGCCGCCGCCGAGCTTTCCCTTCTCTTTTTTAGCCCTGAGAGCAGCTAATTTTTCTTCGATTGTTGTCATTCTTTCCTCCTAAATCACAATCTATGAACTAATGATGAGTTTCTTCAGTGAATTCAATAAGAACTTTCGTCTCTTTCGGGTGAACGAAAGCTATTTTGGTGTGGTGTGCGCCGCCGCGCGGAACTTCGTCGATCATTCTGAGTCCCTTTTCCTTGGTCTGCGCGATATCAGCCTCGACATTGTCGCTGCTGACTGCAAGGTGATGGAGACCTTCGCCTTTCTTTTCAAGGAATTTTGCGACTGAACTTTCGGGAGATGTCGGCTCCAAAAGCTCGATCCTGCTCTCACCGATGTTGAAAAAAGCAACTTTGACCTTCTGGTCTTCCACGATCTCCTCGCCTGCATATTCAAGGCCGAGAACGTCGCGGTAAATTTTTACGAACGCGTCAATGCTGTTGACAGCGATACCGATGTGATTGATTTTTCTGCTCATAACTTTCTCCTATACAAATTCAGTTCCTAAAAAACCTTTTAACGCGCGCAAAATACCTACTAAAATTGAAATTGCAAGGTTATCGGAAACGAAAATTTTGCTCTTGTGGAATTTTTAAAACAGTGTATAATTTTTCGTTTATTTTCTGTTATGGAGGCTTTCATGTGCAAGAAGTTGTTTTTACTTCCGCTTTTCGGGATTTTGCTCGTTTTTTTATCTGCCGGCTGCGGCAACGGTTCGTGCACGACCGAACATTCCTACGGAACCGATTCCTTCACGAAAAATGTTTCGGACACCTGCTTTAAAAAAATCGCCGAAGACGATTACTACAAAGGGAGCAACGTGATTCCCGAAGTCATTGAAAAAGCTGTTTCCGAGATGATGAAACTGGAACTCGTTTTCAACAAAGATGAATGCCGCGATTCCAATGACAAAACACTAGAATGTCCCGATTTTATTCCGAAAAGTCTTAAAATGGAAAAACTTGTCGGTTGTAAGACCTACACTGTTGATCCGCATACCGACTGTGCCAGAGAAGATCCTGCACTTTTCTTCGAGACCGGCGACGATTATTTCAAAATACTCAAGGAAAACGGTTTGACCATTTATAAAGAAAACGGGTCGACCGGTGAATGCAAAAGATTCGAATCCGAAAGTTCAGACGGCAAAGTGCTGTTTTACTGCTGGAGCGGATGCAGATATGAGCGCAGCTGCGGTTTCTACTGGTCAGAAAACGGTTCTGACGGCACTGAAATCAAAAAAAGTGTCAGTATCTGGATGGAATTAGTCAATCCGAATGCCGTTGAAGAAGAACCGGTCGTTGATGAAGATTCTCTTCCAGATGAACCCTAAACACATTCCCGCCGCCGCACGCTAAGCACCTTAAACTCCTTAAATTCCTCAGACTCCTTAATGATTGCGGCGGCTGATTCAAAAATTTGCCTGAATTTCAGTTTTTTATATACTCGTTCGTTTTTGTTTCTGACTGTTTCTGCGGGGTCATGCTGTGAAAAGATTTTTTCTGATATTTTTTATCCTTTTTGCTTTTGGAACACTTCTTTTTGCCGACCAGCAGGCCAACAACAAACTGTTTTTTGCGGTTCAGGCGATGAATGTCGAAAAGGCGCGCAACGCCGTAAAAGCAGGCGCCGACGTGAACGGAGTCGATGAAGACGGCTGGCCTTATTTTATTACAGCGGTAAGCGGCGGAAACATCTACGTGATCGATGTTTTTCTGCGCAAAGGCGTTAAAATCAACATTGCCGGTCCTGACGGAAAAACGGCGCTCATGCACGCGATTTCGGCAAAAAACAAAAAAGTCGTGAATCTTCTGCTTCGCTCCAAAGCTTCGCTCAAAGCCAGCGACAAAACCGGCAAAAACGTCCTCATGTACGCGGCAGAAGCAGGCGATCTCGAACTTGTAAACAAAGCCCTCAAAGCAAAAGTCAACCCGCTTGACGCCGACAGCAAGGGAATGAACGCCCTGAATTACGCAATGGCGGGCAGAAACAAGCAGATAATCAAAATGCTCGGTGCTTACGAAACGCAGCCGCACGATTTTATAATCGCAGTCGAGACGGGAAACGTCGCAAAAGCCCGCGCGCTCCTCAACAAAGGAATGGACCCGAATTTAAAGAACGAATCGGGCGAGCCTCCCCTTTTCGTGGCAATCAGAAACAACGACAAGGCGATGCTCAAACTTCTCCTTGAAAAAAATGCAGACGTAAACTTCAAAAACAGCAAAGGCTACACGATCCTGATGTACTGCCTCGCTTCAAACAAGATAAAACTGGCACAGGAACTTCTCAAAAACGGTGCTTTGGGAGATTTCAACTTCAAATATGCGAAAGGAAGAACCGCTCTAATGATCGCGATTTTCACGAAAGACAGGCGTTTTATCCGCTCGATAGCCAAATTCAGGCAGGATCTCAACATCACTGACGATGCCGGAAAAACCGCACTCATCTATGCGGTACAAATGGGACTCGGAGACGTTGTGAAAGACCTTCTTGAAAAAGGAGCCGACAAATATATCGCCGGGAAAGACGGCAAAACCGCACTCGATATCGCGGAAGAAAAAGATCTGGCCTACATAACGATGCTGCTCAAAAAATGATGCTGAATAAAGAAGAAATCACAAAAATCATTCCGCACAGAGATCCTTTTTTAATGATCGACAGTGCCGAAATAGTTGAGCCTGAAAAATCGGCGAAAGGCTTGAAAACCCTTACCGGAAACGAAGATTTTTTCCGAGGTCACTTTCCTGACGAGCCCGTCATGCCCGGCGTTCTCATCATCGAATCGCTGGCGCAGCTCGGAGCAGTGCTGATCCTCAGCATTGAAAAATATCACGGCAAAAAAGTTTATTTTACTTCAATCGACAACGCTAAATTCAGGAAAAAAGTGGTTCCCGGAGACACTCTGGAACTTTCTGTCGAACTTCTTTCGTTCAGGCACAATATCGGCAAAGGCTTTGCAAAAGCCGAAATCAACGGCGAAACAGTCTGCTCGGCTGAACTCGGTTTTGCGATTGCCTAACTCAGAAACACTTCTCGCTTTTTTGAAAAATCCGGCTACAATAGAGGGATTTTGATTTTTGGAGCAGTCATGAAGAACGAAAACAAAAAAGGTTTTTACGCAGGAATCGACCTCGGCGGCACGAAAATTCTGACGGTGATCGAAGACGGTGAAAGAAATGTTCTGGCTAAGACAAAGATACCTACGGAAGCGACGCGCGGAGTCGGCGCCGTCATGGATAACATCATAAAATCATTGGAAATATCCTGCAAAGACATCAACATCACGCCGAATGGACTTTCCGGGATCGGAATCGGCGTTCCAGGGCCTGTAAACCACGAAAAAGGGCTTGTCTACGACTGTCCGAACCTGAGCGGCTGGAAAAATATCGAAGTGAGAAAGCTGCTCAACGAACGCTGGAATGTTCCGGTTAAAGTCGAAAATGACGCGAGGGTCGCCGGTCTTGCCGAAACAAGACTCGGCGCGGCGAAAGGTTACAGGCACGTTTTTTATATCACGGTAAGCACGGGAATAGGAGCAGCAATAATCACGAACGGAAAAATCTATCACGGGGCAGACGGTGCGGCAGGTGAATTCGGCAGAATGCGCCTTCTTGACGGCTCAATATTTGAAACCGGTTTTGCAGGTCCTGCGATTGAGAGACTTTTCGGCATTCCTACACCGCAACTTACTGAACTTGTTGAAAAAAATGATCCGGGCGCAAAAAAGGCAGTTGAGTATATGACTGACGGGATCGGAACATTCTTGGCAAACGTCACGACGCTTCTCAACCCGCAGATAATAGTTATCGGCGGCGGAGTTTCGCAGCTGGGCGAGCTCATTCTTGAGCCGATACGGAAAAAAGTCGCAGAATCCGCCTTTTCGATCGCTGCAAAAAACGTGAAAATAGTTCGTGCCGCCCTTCACACCGATTCGGGTGCGGTCGGCGCGGCAGAGCTGCTTTTTGATTAAATCAGGAGAAAAAAATGTATCGCATCATCAGTTTTCTCGGAATCGTGGTTTTCATTTTCATTGCATGGCTCATAAGTGAAAACCGCAGAAAAGTGGACTTCAAGATCGTCGCCTACGGTCTGATCGTTCAGTTCGTATTCGCTTTTTTCGTCCTCAAGACTTCGCCCGGAAAGATCATTTTCGACTTTCTCAACAAATGCTTTACGAAAATCACGAGTTTTACGACGGCTGGCTCGGAATTCGTCTTCGGCGGGCTGCTCGACAAGTTCTCGTTTGCCCTTTCGGTCCTTCCGACGATCATCTTTTTCTCGTCGCTTTTCGCAGTTCTCTACTACTTCGGGATACTGCAGTTTTTCGTCCGCATTTTCGCGTGGATTTTCGTAAAAGTCCTTAAAACAAGCGGCGCGGAAAGCCTTTCTGCCGCGGCGAATATCTTCATCGGCCAGACCGAAGCACCGCTTATCGTCAAGCCTTACATCAAAAACATGACGAGAAGCGAGCTCATGTGCCTTATGACAGGCGGTCTTGCTACAGTTGCCGGCGGAGTTCTCGCGGCTTACATCCAGATGGGGATCGATGCCGGGCACCTTATTGCTGCAAGCGTTATGAGTGCTCCCGCTGCAATAGTCATGGCGAAGATCCTCGTTCCCGAAACCGGAACGCCGCAAACCGTTTCACAGAGCGGAATCAAGATAGAAGTCACAGACAGAAACGTTCTCGACGCTGCGGCAAGAGGAGCCAGCGAAGGTGTTTTCCTTGCGATAAACGTTGTTGCAATGCTTGTTTCCTTCATCGCATTCGTCGCGATGTTCAACTACGTTTTTTCCCTTTTCGGAACATCAATGGAAGAAATTCTCGGCTGGATCTTCAAGCCTCTCGCATTTCTCATGGGCGTTCCGTGGGAAGAAACCTCTCAGGTAGGCACTCTGCTCGGGCAGAAAACAGTCCTCAACGAGTTCATCGCCTACGATTCTCTCGCAAAAATGAATGCCGACGCAGCGACCATGCTTTCTGAACGAAGCACCGTCATTTCGATTTACGCTCTCTGCGGATTTTCCAACTTCGGCTCGATCGCGATACTTCTTGGCGGAATCGGCGCAATGATTCCCGAAAGAAGAAGCGAAATCGCGTCACTCGGCATAAAAGCTCTTATCGGCGGCACATTCGCATGCCTTCTCACTGCGAATATCGCGGGAATATTGATTTAAGTCGTCATTCTGAGCAGAGTGAGTTCCCCTCGCCTGAATTTTCTCCCTTCGCAGGTTCCCCTGTTCTGACCCCCAAAGTTTGGACACCCATTAAAGAGAGGTGGAAAAATGGGAGTAAATCATTATCCTTTGGAGTTGCGTGAGCAGGTTTTGACAGAGTATGAGTTGGGCTTGGGCGGTTATCGGAGATTGGCGAAACGA
>JAGCNV010000020.1 GCA_017645765.1 bacterium
AGATTTTTGCGGGCTTCATCCGGATGGAATTTTGCCATATAACGTCCGAACATATCTTTTTCTGGGAAAATTCCGGCATCTTCGGCATAAAGCAGAAAAACAAGTCTGACACAGAGAATATTTAAAGATTTGAGAGTTTCTGCACTTTCAGGATTTTTGTACTGCTTCAAAATCGCGTCGTAGAGCTTTCCGACAAGTTCTCCGGCTTTGAGTGAAATTTGTTCTTCCGGCGAAATTGAAGTCTTTTTTGTATCGATCATAAACTGCAAACATTCGAATTTATCAGGCAAATCCTCAAGAAGAACCTGAACAGGCTCGCCCTGCGGCTTTTCCATGTCATAAATCAGAAACTCCTGAAAGTTGCAGGTTATAATCCAGCG
Organism: bacterium; assembly: GCA_017645765.1. GTDB lineage: Bacteria > UBP6 > UBA1177 > UBA1177 > UBA1177 > UBA1177. The sequence goes on from JAGCNV010000020.1 coordinate 381, forward strand.
AGAACGGCTTGAATAAGGCAATTCCGAAGAATATCTTTTTGCCTGCTGGAACGGCGTAAGAAGACTGCCGTCGCTTTGCTTTATCGGTTTGAGTAAATCTTTGTCGAGACTTTTCTGCTCGATCATAACGTGAGTCGAAGGAATATAGGCATCAATAAAACTCGTATGGTCAAGATGGACTTTGTCTTCAAAAGTTATGAAATCACTAATGTTTTCGACGTTGTAAACATGCTCAAGTAAATCAATCCAAAAAAGTTGGCTTTCACCCTTTTCGTAGCCTTTGCCTTGCCATCTTTCAGTAAATTCCTTAGCCGCTTTTTTGCGATTTATTGCAGTTTTTGCCATATTTCACTCCGCTAATCACGATTAAAGCATTTTCTCGTATCACATAAACAAACAGAAAACAATTTAACTTTACAGCCCTTCCCGCACCGGCTGTGAATCTGACGAGAAAACAGAGCCGTTGCCGCAGAATGACGAAGTGGAAAGATTATCTTCCAACACACTGAAATCGTTAAGATTCCATGCATTAACAGCTGTTGTATTGTTACCGAAAAATATCTTTTTGGAGCCGAAACTCCTAACCTCGGAATCTGCAATGTTCAAACCGTTGTTGTTGTTGAAAAGGCTCATGAAATCGAATCTGAGAAGCGATGAAGAATAGAGCGATATTCCGTGTCCGAAATCGGTTGATGGGGCAAAAATACAGCTTTTATCCTCGGTACATTTTCTTGGCAAGGTGTTTTTTATTTCAATATTTTCCAAAGAAATTTCAGCACTTACAGCAAGGATTCCGGTTTCTCTGTTTTCTGAAAAAAGACCGTTTTTCATTACGACTGAAGCTCCATTCTGAATTGCTGCACCAACTCCGAATTCGCCAGTATAACTATCGGATTTTGTTGAAACAATTTCAAAATCCTCTATATCTGCACTGCAATTTCCGTCAAGCACTATCCCTGCCTTTTCAGCTGAATTTACCGAAAGGCGCTTTATAAAACTTTCGCTTCCGTCGACAAGCTGCAAAGCAAAACCGTTTTCTCCCAAACCGTCAGAAAAAACCGATTTAACAGTCAGATCGTCAGCATACAGAGTCGCTCCGCGCGAAAAAACGCCGTTTCCCATGCTCTTTTCTATTGAAACCCGTTTAAAACACCCTTTTACACTCCCGTCAAGGACGATCCCGCCCTGTTCATCTATAGTTCCAAGCATATTTTCGGCAGTAAAATCAATGAGTTTCAAATTTATTTCGTCACTTTCAGAAGAGACAAAAATAAATGAAGTCGCAGTATCAGAAACGGAGCTGTTTTTTATTACGATATCGGCTGAATTTTCCGCATAAAAACCGTGTCCCTCATAACTTCTAAGCCCGCCATAAACTCCTGAAATCACGGAATTTTCTATATTTATTTGATTTATATTGCCCGATTCACCCCAAACCGCTATGCCGAAAGAATTGATGCTTGAAATTTCGCTTCCTGAAACACTCAAAGTGCCGTTTCCGAAAGAAATTCCGTAACTTATTCCAGATGCAGCTTCATCGATATCACAGATAAAACTGTCACTCAGCGTAAGATCAGCGCGGCATCCCGCTTCATCGGGACAGATGTTTATCCCACCTTTCGTACAGTGCGACAGAACGCTGTTTTTCACAGTTGTTACAGATCCGTTTTCAGCAAAAATGCAGCGTACCTTTCCGGAAAGAGAAACATTTTCAATCAAAACTTCTGCATTCGGATAGACTTCTATAACACCTTGATTTTCTTCATCATTACAAACAATCATGGTATTTTCTGCACCGTTTCCCGCAATTCTGAGTTTTTTTTCGGCTTTTATGCAGCCTGAAAAACAGCCGTCGCCTAAAATCAATTCTCCGTTTTCAGGTTCCGGCAGCGGAATACACTCAAAATTTTTGTCGTATTTCCTTATTTCAGCAATTTCAGGCTTTTGAGGCAATTCGGGTTTTTGATATGAAACGGCATTTTCAGCACACTCTTCAACAGCTTCGTCCGGGATTTCGTCAAAATCACCATTATCTACCGGAACATTTTCAGAGACTTCACCGCAAGAAAAGACAAAAAACGCAATAAAAACAATAATAAGCAGTGTCATTGCAGTTCAAAAAAAGTATCAATTATAAAAAGTTCATCTTCCAGCTTCATATCGGCTGATGAAAAGTCATTCCGCGTGATCCCTTCACGCAAAGAACCATCTTCTACAGCATTCTGCACGACAAGGCCGAAACTTCCGCTTTCAGAAAAAACCGAAAGATTTTTGAATACTGCGCCTACTGCCGCAGAACTTTCAGCACCGTCGAGAATTATTCCGGCCCGTGCAAAACCGCTGATCAAACTGTTTTCAACGGTGACAGAGTCAGTTTCCGAAAGAAAAGAGTTCTTCACGACTATTCCGTCACCCACTGTTTCGAGCGCGACATCCCTTTTTCTCACTCCTTCAATAGAACTTCCGGAAATTTGAATGGAAGTGTTTCCCAAAATTTCGACCGCAGCCGCGCCGTTATCGGAAAAAGTGCCGCCTGAAACAGATAAAACACCTCTGTTTCCGCTCTGATTCTGCGCCCAGAGAGCGGCAAAACCGCATTTTGAAAGAGTGACGTTTTCAAGAGTTACTTTGTGAGCGCCGTTTATCAGGATCCCTGTTCCGTCGGTACGCTCCATTTTCGAATTTTTTATAAAAACCTCGGATTCTTTACCCGAAATCACTATCCCGCGACCGCCGAAAACGGAAGCAGCGCTTATCCCTGAAAAAGAGATATTTTCCATTTCGACAGAGCTTCCCGAAATAAAAAGCGCAGCCGAATCAGTCGAGACGTTTTTAAAAGAAAAATCGCGAAGTACTACTCCGGAAGTGTCTGAAATTGCAAGACTTTTCAAATAAGTAGAGCCGTCTTTCCTTCCAAAGACACGAAGCGGTTTTGCAACCAGAACCGAACCTTCAAAAACTCCGCTTCCAAGACAGATACAGTTTGAAAAAGCGGCTGAGGAATCAATCAGCGCATCCTGCAAAGAATTGATGTCATGCGCCTCATAGCACTTTCCGTCGCACTCTTCGGGCAACGAATAATCCGAAGTTACGTTTTCAGAACATGACAGAATAAAAATAAAAGAAAAGATAAACACAAATCTACTCACTTTAAAACCTCACAGAATCAAACACCAACAATAAACAATAATCAAACAAAGACTTTTGTCAAATATAAATTTTATATTTTCTACAGAACATAGAATTTTAAAAACGCAGAACAATTTAATGTTTAACAATACAATTAAAAACGCGGAAGCAGCTTTCAGCAAACAGATTCTTGCTTTTTTGTTTAAAGTTTTGATAATTGCGCGGTCTTTAAAAAAGGAGGACATCATGAAACGTATTTTTTGCCTGATTCTTGTTTTTGTTTCGCTTTTTGCTTTTGTATCATGCAGCAGCAAAAAGAAAAAAGAAGAAACGCTTAAAATTGAAGAAGAGATTTCTCAGGAAATTTCTGCCGAAAAAGGAGGAAAAATCGAAAACTCCGACAAGTCGATTTCGATCGAAGTTCCTGGCGAAGCTCTTGAAAGCGACACAAAAATCACGATGAAAATTTACGATGCTAAAGGTTATCCGGGAACGGAAGGCAAAGATTTTATAAGCAAAGTCGTCGAGTTTGAGCCGTCAGGCACGATTTTCAAGAAACCCGTAATTATCTCGATGAAAAGCCTGAAAGATGTTGAAAACAAAATTATCACCGCGGCTGTATACCGGGATGAAAAAGGCGAATGGAGCTACAGCGAGCACGGCGCATACGTTGTTCTGAACAGAAATGAAGCCGGTGATCCCATTATGACCAGTGCGGCTGGAGATCCGATAATGCTGAACGCCGGCGGCGACCCGATTATGATGAGTGCCGGCGGTGATCCGATAATGTTCAGCGCAGCGGGTGATCCGATAATGCTTGCTGCTGCAGGTGATCCGATAATGACGAATGCAGCGGGTGATCCCATTATGAACGCGGCAGCGGGGGACCCGATAATGATGACGACAGGTCACTTCACTGCTTTCACATTCATCGCGCTTGAACCGAAAGAACCCATAGAAGAACCTGACGGCAACAACGGAGAAATCTCGGATAAAGATATAATCGACGAGCCTGTTATAAAAGACGATGACGAAAATGATACTGATATATCGGAAGATGACGAGCCTGTAAACGATGAGGACGAAATACCCGACGAAACCGCGGATGAAGATGAAACAATAATAATCGATGAAGATGAAAACCCTGATGTCGATGAAGACGGAAACACTTATGTTGCGGAATGCGGCAATAGCATTGTAGATCCAGGTGAAGGTTGCGATAACGGCACGGATAACGGTCAAACCGCTTGTGATTACGGCGAAACCTCATGTACACTCTGCACGGAAAACTGTCAGATTGCGGAAGGCGCAACAAGCTACTGCGGCGACGGTGTGGTCGATAGTGAAAACGGCGAAAAGTGCGACAAAGCCGTGTCGGGTTCAAACTGCTCCGACGACTGCAAAAAAATGTATTCCAAAGTGCTCTGCACGGGCATGGCAATCTGCACCGACGGTGAAGGACATCAGATTCTCTGTCCGAAAGAAGGCGAAGATTTTTACGGTCAGGATGCGCAGTATGTCACAAGAAAAGGTTGCGTCAAACACCGAGACTACACAGAGATCGATAAACCCGAAGGTGTTGAAGAACCTCCTTTTGTCAAAGACAATGTTACTGGTCTTATATGGTGGGCGATCGACAGATCGGGCACTTTGGAAGAGATGGAAAACGAATGTTCGTTCTCTTTTGCCGGAATAGACAACTGGAGAGTTCCTACTCCGCAGGAACTTCTTACCCTTGCCGATCTTGGACAGCTTCGCGGCAATCCCGTAAATCAGTTTTTTGCGGCAATTTACTTCAACGATTATGATTCCATTCTGACTTCGTCCGAAGATTATATTTATTTACCGTCATCCGGTATGTTTAATTCAAATGTTGTACCAGACAGTGGATATCTTTATTGCGTCAGCGGAGAAGAATACGGCAAAGTCGATGAAAACTCGTATAAGACTTTCACAAAAAACGGAGATACCGCAGTCTTTGATTCATCAACAAACCTTGTCTGGAAGAAGGATTCCGTCATCAAGACCAGTTGGAAAGATGCGCTTGAGTATTGTGAAAATCTTGAATATGCGGGATCTGATGACTGGAGACTTCCCAACAAAAATGAGCTTGTTTCACTCTTAGACTATTCGAAAACCTTGGGAGACGTTGAAGTCATGTCGTCCTTTCCTGACATTGTGACGGATGCGGATGCGTTCTGGACTTCGAGTCCGGGAAGGATCGGTGATTATGTATGGATCGTCTCTATGACAGACGGAATTGTACGACAACTCCCTGCGCAGGAAGAATATAGTTTGGCAGCTCTCTGCGTAAGAAGCGATCTTGACGAAAAACCTGAAATTCCGGAATGTGATGAAACCGGTATCGGACCCTGCAGAGACGCAAGCGGCACGATCTGGTCGTCAGTGCTGTATCCTAGCATATTTGCAGGTTATCCGCAGTTCTGGGGCGGGGAAACTGTTTACGAAACGGGTATTTCGGAAATGTGCCGCTATCTGAACGAAAATGACTCCAACAAGTGGAGACTTCCGACGATAGATGAGATCCGCAATATCTTCACGACGGAACATCTCAAAACCGACGGAACCTGCGGCGTGACAGACAGCTGTTATCAGGAATCATGCTACAATGATAATTCCTGCGCCTATGAGGGATGGTCTCGAACGCTTCTTTACGATTTCGGAATGATTGTTTCCGGCACATTAGCTGATCCTTTTTATTATAAACATGAGTTGTGGGCGGTAAACTCAATAGAAGGAAGAATTGAAAAGAATACCGAATTTTCAGAATCCGACCTTGTCCAAAGATGCGTTCTTGACGAAAGTTTGAACTATGAAAAAACTCCGTATTTGGATGAGAACGGACTTCTATGGTCTGATCTCTCGCCTGACTGGATGTATCTGCAGGATGCACTATACTACTGTAACGAGCTTTCCCAGACAGATTCCGAACACTGGTGGAGACTTCCGACAATGGATGAGCTCCAGACACTTGTTCGAATCGTTGACTGCGCAGAAGAAGACGATTGTCCGACCGACTTAAGCGGAAAATATTCAGTTTTTGGAGATATTTCTCCTTTACTGTCCGGTGAGTACGAAGGTGACAAATCTTACTATTTTATTGATTTCAGCGAGCTGTTTTTTTCTTTCGGCAAAGAAGGTATTGATAGAGTCCGCTGTGTTTCAGACTCTCCAAGCCCGTGCGCAGGAGATCCTTGTTCAGGTGTTGAGCATTCCACAGGATGTATTGCGCTCTCGGCAAACGAATACGAGTGCGGATGCGAGGAGGGATATCTTCAGGATGCCTCTCATAATTGTGTAGATCCGTGTGCCGGGAACCCGTGCGCATCGCTTGACAATTCGACCGGCGAATGCATCCGGGTATCGTCGGATGAATACGAGTGTGAATGTAAACCGAATTACACCTGGAACGATTCTGTGTGCAAACCTGATACAAAGGAAAATGTTCAGTGCGGAGGGTTGCCGGAAAATGCGCACTGGACTTCGGCTTCGGTTGTTTCATTGCAGACATGGAGCGGTGAGGACTGGCTTCCTTCGGCAACTGCTTTCTGGAGCGAGGAAACAACTTCCGAACCGTGCAGCTTCAAGTGCGACGACACATTTTTCTGGAACAACTCGGCTTGCGTAACTCCTCTGCCGCTCGGCGAAATCTGCACCGGTCAGAACAAATGCTATCAAAACACCGGGAGCGGGACAGTCGCTTGTCCAGCAGAAAAAGATGACGATTTTTACGGTCAGGATTGGTATTATGCTTCCCTTGGAAAATGTGCCCCTCACAGTTTTACGATCAGGACAATTTCTGGAGACAATGTTGTTTATGACAACAACACCGGTCTTCAGTGGCAGTGGCAGCAGTCAACACCGGAAGGAAATTTCGACTGGTACGCCGCTGATGAATACTGTAAGCAGCCTTATGCCGGATACGACGACTGGAGACTGCCGACACCTATGGAAGTTTTCTCTATAGGGGACGGCAGCAGATATCAGCCTGCCGTGGACAGAACCTATTTCCCGAGTACAAACAACCATGATTCCAACAATTCCAGATACTGGTGGACATCGAAGAAAAGCAAAGCGGAGCCTACAAAAGCATATTATGTTCAGTATTATGTCTCAACTGAGTCACATGTCAAAGAGATGACTGAAAGTGAAAGACTGACAGCAATATGCGTCAGAGGTGACGGGATGCCGGCATCATCGCTTAGTACATCGACATTAAACGGCAATGTTGTCGTTACAGATTCGACAAACGGTTTGATGTGGCAGAAAACAGTCTCGGGAGATACATTCTTTTGGCAGGATGCACTTGGCCACTGTAAAAACCTGACTTATGCGGGTTACAGTGACTGGAGGCTTCCCAACAAGAACGAGCTTCAGACTCTCTTAAACCACGACAAAACAGGAGCTCCGTATTCCGATTTTCCTGACATATCGACGACTAAAGCCTACTGGACTTCAACGACTTGGGCAAGCAGTCCGAATATTGCATGGGTTGTGGATTTCGGAAAGGCGAGAGTTTTCACCATGCTGAAAACTAACGAAAATTACACTTATTACGCCATCTGCGTAAGGTAGAAATATATCAGCTGTGCAACTCAGAAATTTACGACATCGCTGTTTTCGTTGACATCGTAAACGCCGTTAAGACCGACATTGAAGAATTCGTCTTCGTAGATATAGCTGTAAATCATGTAGAAGCGCATGACTTTTTTGACGTAGTCGCGTGTTTCCTTGAACGGGATCATTTCAACGAAAAGATAAGCCTCCTTCCCACCGTAGCGCGATATCCAGTCCGAAACATTGTGCGGACCTGCGTTGTAGGCTGCTGTCGCGGCAATCAGATTGTTGTCGAACCGCTTTAAAAGTTTTGAAAGATACCAGACTGATGCCTTCATGCTGTCGTACGGGTCCATCGGATCATGAATTTTTATCCCGCCGAATTTGCTGATTTTTTCAAAGGTCTGAGGCATTATCTGCATGAGTCCGAGCGCTCCGACGTTTGAAGAAAGCGATTCGCGGTAGTATGTTTCAGCGCGCATTATCGAATAAATGAGCTGAACCGGAACGTTGAACTCTCCTGCAAGTTTCAGGATGACTTCAAGGTAAGGCGTCGGATAAAGCAGGCGCCAGTCCTCTTTTTTGCCGTAGTGCGGCGAATAAGTGAGGTCGGGGCTGAGCTGGTTGTAGTAGTAGCTCGTCACCTTTGCCGTTTTCTTGAAAAACTTGTTATAGACGAGGTGAATTTTTGAAAGGATTTCTTTGTAGTTCGATGAAAACTCGTCGATTATCTGCGCTTCGGGCATCGGAATCTTCATCGAAGAGGCGTTTTTCGCATGTTTGGATTCGTTGTAGGAAGTGTAGATCCGCATCATATCGACATAAAACTCGACTCCGTCAAGATCGTCGGCTTTAAGAAAAATATCGATCATAAAAGCGGGCTCACGCTTCTTTATTTTTGGATGAAGCTGGCTTACCGCCTCAATGAACTCCTCTTTCGTAGCACCGATCTCAGCCTTGTTCGCAAGCCATTTCTGCGAAGTTGCAGAAACATTGCCGAAGTCCGGTTTCTTCTTGAATTCGTCGCGCTCGATTATGTGGAAATAGGTAAAATCATAGTAGGAAATAAAGCTGTTCACACTTTCGGATATGCCGTTTTCATCGACCGAACACTGGAAATTAACGTCGGAAAGTGCAGCGCAGTAGCCGTTTATTCTGTCGAGAAGCGAAGTTAGCCCCGTTATCGCCTCATAACTCCCCTTACCGTCCACGAATTTGTCGTAATTCATCTTTTCGGAAAGAAGAAACTCAGACCACATCGTGAATGCATAAAGATCATTTCCTTCAAAAAGATAGATGAGACCGAGTTTGTAAAGCGAAAGCATGAAATATTTCGAGTTCTGCTTCATTGCGACTATTCCGGTCAGGATCTCCTTGCTCTTTTCCGACATGCCGTTTTCGAAGTAAACGAGCGCAGAAAGGAATTTCATCCTGTCTTTCTGCGTTCCGGCAAATTCATCCGAAGACTTGAGGAGAAAATCGGCTGCTTCGATCTCGCGTCCGGCCTGATTGAGAACCCTGTATTTTTTGTTCACGAGCTTGTATTTCGCATCGTTCGCCTTCGTCTGCTTCGAAATCGCGTTGTCAAGCATTTTCAGCGCGTCGGAATAGCGTTTTGCTGAAATCAGATAATCGGCAATCTCAAGATTCGCAGGGAACGGCAGAGTCAGATATTCGTCGGTAAAAAACTGCGAAAGCCTGTTCTCGCGCCGCATTATCGAAAGCCATCTGACATAATAAGGCGAAGAGGAATTTGGAACGCCTTTGTTTTTCTTGAGTTTTACGAGCCTGTCAACGATCTGGGATTTCCACGAAAGGGAGCCGTAACTGTCGATATACTCCACATAATCCTTGAGGAACGTGACCTGCGGCTCGCCGTTCTTTTCCAAAGCCAGAATCCTGTTGAAAGCGGCGACACCGTTATCCTGCGCGTCAAGACATCTGTCGTAAAATTCTATCGCCGAATCATACTGCTTTCTGTAGAGTGCGATATCACCTTTCAAACACTCTAGATCGCTGAAAAGATAGCAGATCTGATACGAACTTTTTATTTCGTCGATAATCTCTAGAGCCTGATTGAAACGTTTTCTGGCAACAAAAGTCTTCACAAGCATCAATTTGTAGTAAAGCGTATTTTTGACATCATTCGGCAGAGAATTGATCAGTTTTTCTGTCTCGTCATATTTTGCAAGCTTCATAAAAAGCTCGATTTTCAGAATTGTGCTGTCCGTCTTCGAAGCGAACTCAGCTTGGTCAATATGCGACGCGGCGAGTGCAAATTCATTGGCTTTGAAAAGATCTCTTATGCAGTTTTCAGTAATCTGCTCCTCATTGAGACAGTCGTTGTACGAAAAAAGCGGGAAAGTTAAAAACAGAACCGAAAACAGAACAAAAAACGACGGTTTCATGCGAACCTCTTCAAAATCCGCACAATATTAAGAAAACAGGATTTTTTTTCAATGATAAAAACAGGTTTAATGAAAAATTCACCCGTGATGGTAGCCGGAGCCGTTCAATATCGAAAGTCCGCGGTAAATCTGTTCGAGAAGGTTTATACGCGCAAGCTGGTGCGGAAGTGTCCACGGCGCGATCGAAAGAGTGAGGTTTTCGTTTATGTCGCCGAAGCCGTAAGCACCCCCTATCACGAAGCAGATTGAGCCGTGGGAAACCGATTTTTCACTCAAAAGTTTTGCGAAAGAAAGCGAGTCAAGCCCTTTCCCGGTTTCACGCAAAGCGACCACAAACGAATTCGTTGGTGTTGATTTTATTATACTTTCCGTTTCAAGTGAAAGGTCGTTGCGCTCTTTCAGCTCAATGATTTCAAGCGGAGAATAGATTTTTATCCTTTTCTGGAAAAAATCATCGATCTCCCTGAACTGGCTTTTGAGTTTTCCTACAACGATTAAAGTGATTTTCATTACTGAAGATAAGAACTTATATCGACTTTTGCGCAACCGCTCCAGATGTCTTCCAGAGAATAGTAGTCGCGTAGTTCCTCAAGCATGATGTTGATTACGACGCTTCCCGCATCGACAAGAATCCATTTAGCGCTCGTCTCGCCTTCGACAAGAGGTTTTGCGAATCCGGCGTTTTTAAGCTCGCGGAAAAGCGAATCCGCCATCGTGGTGTTATGCTGCGTACTTGTTCCCGTCACAAAAACCATAAAATCGGTATACCCGGACTTCTTTTCGACATCAAAAACCATTATGTTAACTCCTTTTTTATCGGAAAGGGTGCGGATAACCGTCTCTAACTTCTCATTCTTCGTCATGTTTTTCTTCCTTTTTATCTGCCTTTTTTTTCATTATGTTTACTGAGGAATCAAGCGTCCTTCTGTGATATTCCTCGTTATATTCAGGTTCCGGAATCGCTTCAGCAAAATCGGTCGAAAGGTTGCGAGTTCCTTTGATGCTAAAAGTTACGTCTTCGTCGGTGAACCTGAACGAAAGATCGTCTATTCTCATTTCGGCTACAACGCCTTCAAGAGAAACGAAAACTGTCATTTTTCCTTTGATATGATCCTTCTTTTTCCCGGACAAACCTGCAATGAGAGAGTCGTCGCGCATCTCTTCCGTACCCTGAAGGTTCTGGAGATACTTCTTTTCGGGAAGTGCGGCACGATCCGTTTTTTTATCGCTGAAAACGATCGTCACTAGATGACCTTTGAACGAACCGATTTTCCATCCTTTTTCATACTCTATCGAAGCGTGGTCGCGCAGCATAAGATAAATTGACGGAATAGCGCCGAAAAGATTGTCTCTGAGTGTAACATGTTCACCCATGCTGAAAGTTTTCGTAAATTCGCCGCCGAACTGCTTGCGGTAGAAGAAATTGTTTCTCCAGATGATGTCCCAGCCTTCGTTTTTGTTGTTCTGGTAACTCATGGAAAAGTTACCCGATTTATCACTTTTATACTTTGAAGTTTCATGCAGAGAGAGCTTTCTTTCGGTCGTTTTTTCATTTCCGGCATCGTCCGACCCGGTTTTTATAACGGAAACCGTCTCGTAATTAACACTTTGAGAAAAAGAGTAGATCCCGTTTTTGTCGCGGAAATATGAAAGCGGAGCGATAATCAGCTTTTCAAGCTCGTCAAGCGAAGTGTAAAGCTGGCTTTCGTCTATTTTAGGCTCATATTTCTCTTCATTTATGACACGCCATTTGCTTTCGACATTTTCATTGTTCCCTGAACATGAAACAATCATCAAAACAGCAGCGAAACAACATAAAAACTTTTTCATTTCACACCTACAAAACAAAAAAACGCAGTATTTTAACGATTTTTGTAAAAATTTCAAGGAATATTTTCTTACTCCGGCACGTCAAAAAACGCTTTGAGATCTATTGATGAAAGGAATTTTTTTACAACTGAAATCGAAACCTTTCTGCTTTCTTCCTTAATTTTTTCGGATCTGTTCTGCGCCGTGGCGAAAAAAGGTTCGTGTTCGTAGTGCGTGACTTTGAATTTTTCGCCGTTTTTGAAAGTGATGATATCGACCGAAACCGCTATTCTTTCATAGCTGTCGACTTGGACTGATGCGGTTTTGACGATAAGTTCCAGATAATGCGGCAACTCATTTTTCTGAGTCGGAACAATGCCGAAATCAAGAAGCGCCTTTTCGATGTCGGCTTCCATTCTTACCGGACTTTCGACTTTTAAGAATATCTCCTGATTACCTGAAAGTTCAGGGACAAGCGGAATTTCGACAAATTTTTTATCGCCATTTTTTATATTCAAAGAGCCGTTTACATTTTTATAACCATTTAATTTTACTGAAAATTTATAACTAAACGGCTTAAGAAATATCTTTTTATTGAGTTCGTATGACTTCCCTTCGATCTCAACTTCTCCTTTCACATCGGAACTTGTCTGAAAATAGACTGAGCCGTGGGAAGACAACTTTTCTATTTCCGCTTTCAGAGTCCCTAGAGCCGCGATATATTTCTCTCTTTCCGGGATCTGACGGTCAGTAACAGCGTAAAGCAGCGAATAGGAAAGATAGATCATCGTTAGAATGTCGTCATACTTCTCAGGAGAAAGCGTCTCGATGTCTTCAGGCATTGTTTTAAGAAGATAAGTTATTGTATTAACTATCGAATCACGGGTCATAAACGCCGTAATTTCAACAACTCCGTTCTTTTTCACAGGTTTTGTAAAAAGAACTCCTTTCAAAAAGACATTTGAACGGATAAGTATGTCGTTTTTCAGCGATTCAGTATACTTGCCGTCTCTTTCCTCCTGACTTATCACCGTTTTTGCAACTATGTCGGCAACGATGGAGTTCGCAAGCTGAGACAAAGCGTCGTTTTTCGCCGATTTTTCGTCCTCGCCCGTTCCTGTTCCCTTGAGAACTGCCGACACAAGTGATTCCTCACCCGTTCCTCCGCCATTAAGTTTGGCAAAAGCGTCGGAAGCGTTCTGTCTTACACTTTCATAACTCTCAGACTTTGCCGGAGACGCGCAGGAAACTAGAAAAATCATCATTAAAAACAGCAAGTTGCAAAAAAGCATTTTTTTCATCTAACACCTATTCTATCGTAAGTTCGACCTCACCGTTTCCGGCCGCCTTGATAACAAGGAACGAGCCTGCATCGCTCACCTTTTCAAGCTGTCCGGGGCCGCCGTAAGCCTTTTTCAGAGCCTGGAAAAGTTCGTAAGCGTTCGGCATATCCTTGACGTAAACAATGTATGTGAATGTCGATTTTCCGCCCGCCTGACGCTTTATCGGTCTAGTAGAAAGCCCTTTGAGCGCGCCGTAAACCGCCTCATCGACCGCCGCGCCGTCGGAACTGTTAGAAAGGACCGCGACTTTGAACGGTTTTCCTTTTTTCACCATCTCCATCCACTCTTTTCTGATCTGGCTCACAACTTTCGCGCCGGCGTCGTTTACCGCTTCCTGAACAAGCGCGTTGGCGTCACCGACTCTTCTTTCAGCTGAAAAACCGGTCGTTGTTCCAAGCATTTTGCCGCTTGCCGTCTCAAAAACTTCGACTGCGACCGAAGCCTTCGTTCCTGCGGTCCCATTGACTCCCGAATAGTTTACTTTCGCATAGACATCGGTGCCCAAAGAAAGCGCCATATCGTGCATCGGGTCGGTCTCGGCTCCTTCCAAAGCGGCCATTTTGGCAACGATTTTGTTCACGGTGTCACCCTGTGCAGCCTTGTAAACTTCGAAAGAATTGTCCTGAAAGTATTCCTGAAGCGCGCTGACGGCAGTTTTTGCGAAATCACCGCCCTTGTCGGCAAAAACCGAAACTGTCGGAAGCCCCATGCTTTCGCCCAGATCCTCGGTGGAAGTGATTATTTCGGCAGCCGCGAGTTCCTGCTGGATCATCGCGACATCGATTTTGAAAAGATAGGTGACCTTCGTTTTGCCGCCCTCTTTCTTCTTCGATTTTATGTCGGATATCCAGCGGATATATTTGACCGGATTCGCATACATCTGCATTTCAAGGCCGTAAGCTCGCGTTTTTTCAGCCTGAGTTTTGAGGATCGGCTTGTCGCCGCCTTCAAGAACGAACCAGACGGCAGTCTTTTTGGCTTCTTCCAGCGCCTCTTCGACCGAGCAGCCGATACCAGTCGCCTTGATCATCATTTCGCCCGTGCCGCTGCTTTCAACGAAAGTCGCTTCGTAAAGAGCCGGAGTCTGCTGTTTTTTGAAATCGCATTTGTTGGAACAACCGGCAAAGCAGAGCACCAAAACAAGCGTTAATACCAAAAACTTTCTCATTTTTTCCTCCATAAAATATTTCATTTATCACCTGCACACATTTGAAGAAGGCGTATACATTCTCGCCATCGCGCTCACTATCGGAAGATGGAAGTTGAAGTCAAGCGACATATACGGACCATGGACAAAACCTGAGTAGCTGCCTGAAACATCTACCTTTTCACCACTGTATTCATCAGATTCAGCCTTTGTGAGAAAACCGACATTCCAGCCCGCCTTGATTATAAAATCAAAACTTGGAGTAGTGCTGAAACCAAGCTGGATCTGCGGTGTTATATCAAAATGCTGAAAATCCCTGCCGTCATTCAAAGTGCCGTGATAAGAAGCGTCAATTGCCGGCGCAAAGAAAAATCCTGCCGATCCGGCATAAAACCTTTTCGCAATGCCAAGACCTCCTCCGAACCAATAAAGCAGCGTACCTATACTCTTTTGGTTTTCACCCTTATATTCCGATTGAAGACCAACATTAAAATCTAAAAAAACATTGAGATAAAACTCGCTGAGGGCAGAACTGTTCTTCACATAACCAAGATCAACATTTGTGCCGAGATGCAGTCCGGGAGCTACAAGCATCATTCCGATATCACCCGAATAGCGGTTGCCTTTTGCATACACCATATCATCTTCCAGTCCGAGATTGAAATAAAGGCCTGTCCACGGATATTCGCGCAGCTGGTCTCCCTCTTCGGCATTGCCGTTCGTGACCTTGACGACCGTCGGTTCGGCACAGTCCTTACAGTTGAGAGAAACTTTGCGGGCACGGGCAAAACCTTTGCGCTGAACTTTGCCGTCAACCGTTTCAAGTATCTCGAAAGGATGGTCGATCCTGATATCCTCCATAACTCCGAACTCGCTCTCGATCTTTTTTCCGTCAGTATTTTTTACCGGCATGAAGATCGCGAAATTATCGTCCTGTTTCAGCTGAAAGTTTGCGTTCAGCGAAGCCGCCTTTATCGCGGTGCGGAAAGTGTCGTTGAAAACAGACATGACCTGCTTCGGAGTCGGAATTATCTGAAGCGCGGTATCGGTCGAGCCTGTAATTCCGCCCGAATGTCCCACGATATCGCCGTAATGCTCGAAGCGTTTCGTCTCGTAGTTATAACGGTAGATCATGAAAACGACATCGACCGAAAGCTCGATCTCGATATCGAATGAACTGTAGTAAAGCCCGGTCGTAACCGATTTATGCCGCGTGCGGACAACACGCCCCGCGCTGCCGATCGGTGCGACATGAGCCGCGAAAACGTAGGAAGAATTGAGAAGATTTTTGACAAAAGCCGCCGAAAGACCGAGCTCCTTCGCCTTTGTCACCATGAAAGTCTCCTGCTCTTTTTCGGAAAGCTCGGAATAGCGCTGCTCTGCGCTTGCATCAAGCAGCTTCCCAAAAACTTTTCTGACATCGGAATTGAGATAGTGCTCCAGATGCCTTCTGAAAGTGGCGCGGTCGCTCGTTCCTGCACGGAAAGTCGGGATCTTTCCTCCTAAATCGATCTTCACCTCTCCCCCTTTCGTCCGCATGAAAGCGACGTTGTCGCCAAGAATTATCTTGTCGAAACGGTTTGTGATCGTCCACTGGTAGAAAATCTTTGCCGCTTTCAGTTTTTCGCTCATGTCAAGCGGATAATTCACCGAAAAAGTCCACGGAATGCACCTTCCCTCGCCCTTTTCGTTGTATTCGCAGTAGCGCATCGGGACCCGCACGGCATCCTGCATGAAGCCGATGTCGCCAAAGCCCATGACCGCCTTTCTTTCGTATGTTTTCTGAGTTTCGTCAGATTTCAAAAGAGAAGAGTCCTCAACGGCGGAAAGCTGAAAAACCGATATCAGGCAAAACAAAATAAGCAGAAATTTTTTCATAATCTCCTCAAAAATAAAAAATCGAATTATTATTGAAATTTAATCTAAAAAAACAAATTTTTATCGCCGCTACCACGCAAACAATCGAAATGTCGTTTCGCCGCATCGAAATTTCGAAATATCGGAATATCGAAATATCGACAGAGAATTGGCGGCGGCAAAAGCAGCGCGGCAATTCTTGCCTTTTCCTCCCTTTTCCTTAAAATTTCGGGTCAATGTTTTTTTCGGGGGTCAAAAATGACGAAAAAAGCTCTCATCACCGGCATCACAGGGCAGGACGGCTCGTATCTGGCCGAACTTCTGCTTGAAAAAGGCTACGAAGTCCACGGCATAAAAAGGAGAAGTTCCTCTTTCAATACCGACAGGATCGACCATATTTACAAGGATATCCACGATAAAAACAGGAAATTCACTCTGCATTACGGCGATCTCACCGATGCGACAAACCTCATCAGGATCATGCAGGAAGTGAAGCCTGATGAAATCTACAATTTAGCGGCGCAGTCGCACGTAAAAGTTTCGTTTGAAACTGCGGAATATACCGCAAATTCAGACGCTTTGGGAACTTTGAGGCTCCTCGAAGGAATCAGGATCTTAGGCATGGAGAAGACAGCAAAATTTTATCAGGCCTCGACTTCCGAGCTTTTCGGAAAAGTTGCAGAAATTCCGCAGAGCGAAAAAACGCCGTTCTATCCGCGAAGCCCTTACGCGGCGGCAAAGATATACGCATACTGGATAACAGTTAACTACCGCGAATCATACGGGATTTTCGCAAGCAACGGAATACTTTTCAACCACGAGTCGCCGCGCAGAGGCGAGACTTTCGTCACGAGAAAAATCACCCGCGCCGCTGCAAGGATAATCCTCGGTCTTCAGGATATGCTTTACCTTGGAAACCTCGATGCAAAGCGTGACTGGGGACATGCAAAGGATTATGTCAAGGCGATGTGGCTCATTCTCCAGCACGAAAAAGCGGACGATTTCGTCATCGCGACAGGTAGAACTTCTTCGATCCGCGATTTTGTCAGAATGGTTTTCGACTGTGTCGGAATAAAGGTCGCGTTTATTGGAAAAGGAGTTGACGAAAAAGGGGTCATTGACGATATAGATACGGCAAAACTTGCTGAGATTACTGACAAAATAAATCTCAAAAAAGGTCAGGAAATAATCAGCGTCGATCCGCGCTATTTCCGTCCGACAGAAGTCGATATCCTTCTCGGAAATCCCGAAAAAGCTGAAAAAACGCTTGGCTGGAAAGCCGAAACATCTGTCGAAGAACTTGCAAAAGAAATGATGCTCGCCGATATCGAAGACGCGAAAAAAGAGGCACTTCTTATCGGAAACAACTACTTTGTCCGAGAAAATTACGGTGATTAGATCTTAGAAAAATCAATTGTTTACAGACTTAAATATCAAAACTGAATTTTGTCCGCCGAAACCGAATGAATCAGTCATGACGCATTTTATTTCGGCTTTCCGAGCAACATTCGGAACATAGTCGAGATCACATTCCGGATCAGGCAAATCAAGATTTATTGTCGGCGGGATCACGCCTTCAAGCATTGCAGAAACCGCAGCGACCGCTTCAAGTGCCGCAGCAGCGCCCAGAGTGTGTCCGAGCATCGATTTTATTGAAATGACAGGAGTTTTATAAGCTTTTTCGCCGAAAACCGCCTTGATTGCCTTTGTTTCAATCGGGTCATTCGCCAGAGTTCCAGTTCCGTGGGCAACGACCAGGTCAACTTCCGAAGCAACAGTTCCGGCATCAAGAAGCGCCGAGCGCATCGCGCTTTCAGCACCTTTTGCCTCGGGATCGGGCGAAGTTATGTGATAAGCGTCGGCCGAACTTCCGACCCCAGAGACTTCGGCATAAATCCTGGCATTTCGCGAAAGAGCGTGCTCGAAAGATTCTAAAATCACGATTCCGCTCCCCTCGCCCAAAACAAATCCGTCGCGCTCTTTGTCGAAAGGTCGTGAAGCTTTTTCAGGATCGTCGTTTCGTTTTGAAAGGGCCTGCATCGATGAAAACGCGGCGAGAACAAGCGGATTTATAGGCGCTTCGCTTCCGCCGCAGATAATTATGTCGGCATTTCCTCTCTGAATGAGTCTTGCAGCAGCAGCAATAGCATGTGAAGCGGAAGCGCAGGCAGTCGAAACCGTTTCGCACACCCCTTTCGCACCGAAAAGGATCGAAAGATTTCCCGCCGCCATATTCGGGATGCACATCGGCACACCAAAAGGCGAAACCCGCCTCGGACCTCGCTCGAGCAGGATTTTGTGCTGCTCTAAAATCGTTGAAATCCCGCCGAAACCGACCCCTAAAACAACTCCGAAACGGCTTTTGTCGAGTTTTTCCAGATCGATTTCTGAATCAAGAAGCGCATCCTTCGCCGCTACTGCCGCAAACTGCGTGAAGCGGTCCATTTTCCGCGTTTCGTTTTTCGGAAAATATAAACTCGCATCGAAATCTTTTATTTCAGCGGCGATTTTTGTCTTGAAATCCGATGTGTCGAAAGAAGAAATCAGCGAGACTGCCGAATTTCCGGCGCGAAGATTGTCAAAAAGAATTTTTTTACCGATTCCGAAAGCCGTAACACAGCCCAAACCGGTTACAGCAACTCTTTTCTGCATGAACTAAGACTCTTTTACCGATTTTACATACTCTGCGATATCGCCTAAATTACGGAATTCCTTTAGTTTTTCATCAGGAATCTCGATTTCGAAGGCGTCTTCTATTTTCATAATGATTTCAACTACATCCAGAGAATCGATCTTCATGTCCTTCAGTGAAGTTTCAGGAGTGATATGAACACTTTCGTCAAGAGCGAGATGGCTTTTAACGATGTCTGCGATTTTTTCTAAATACATAACTTTCTCCTATGATTCCAAGTTCTTAAATGTTTCCATATTTTCGACGTTCCGGATCTTGACTTCCTTATCCATCGCGGCCGCGGTCTTTCTGACAAGGCCTGAAAGCGATGTTCCAGGGCCGATCTCAACAAAATCGGTGACTCCGTTTTCGATCATAAATTCGACCGAGGGCTTCCAGAGGACCGTGCTGTAAAACTGCTTTATGAGTGCAGGTTTCACTTCGGAAATATCGGTGTAAGGCAAGCCGGTGACATTCGAAACAACGGTTTTATTCAGTTCGAATACGCTGTAACTGCCGAGTGTTTTTTCAAATTCTTTTGACGCCTCACGAAGCAGCGACGTATGGAAAGGTGCGCTAACAGGAAGGAAAAGCGCTTTCACTCTTGTTTTTGCGTTTTTCTTTATAAAATCGACAGCCGCTTGTACTGCTTCGATATTTCCCGAAACAACGACCTGTGAGGGAGAATTGAAATTTGAGATCTCAACCACTCCGAGATCTTTTATTTCCTTAATAAATTCAGCAACTTCATCGTAAGCAAGTCCTACTATCGGAGCCATCGCGCCGACACCTTCGGGAACCGCTTCCTGCATTATTCTGCCGCGCTCTTTCGCGATAACGACCGCATCCGCAAAATCGAGAGCTCCTGCATGGACAAGAGCTGTGTATTCACCGAGACTGAGTCCCGCCGCAAAATCGCACGCAAGAGTAGTTTCCTGCGAAATAACCTTGAGAATCGCCGTTGAAACGGTAAGAAGCGCAGGCTGCGTCACTTCAGTCCGCATCAAGTCTTCCGCAGTCCCATCCATCACGGTTTTAAGCAGATCTATTCCGAGCCTTTCGGACGCTTCATCAAAAACTTCTGAAAACAGAGGAAAATTACCAACAAAATCGCGCCCCATTCCGGCATATTGCGCCCCCTGACCGGGGAAAATGAAAGCTCTTTTAGCCATATCACCTCAAAAACCGCATTCCGGCGCTTTTTTATTCAAAACAGAGTGCTTTTGTCAAGAATTTGCCGCTATACGGCAAAGTTATAAAAACATCGTCATGTAAACCGGCAGGCAGCTGGTTTCGCCGTCTTTAACAAAATCTTTTGCATAAATCAGATACCTTTCACCTATTCGCGACGAGAATTTTCTGCAGAATTCATCAAGTGATTTGTGTGTTTTATAGCCTGAGGATTTGACCTCTATCGGGCAGAGTTTGTTGCCTCGCGAAAGGAGAAAATCAATTTCGTAGTTGTGTTTTTCGTCCTTCGGGAAAGTGTAGTAAAAGAGTTTATTCCCGGCTGTCGCAAGCATCTGTGCCAGCATGTTTTCGTAAATGTAGCCTAAATTCGCGTCAAGTTTATCGCTCAGCAGTTTGTCGTAAATCACGTTTTCGGTGTAGGCTTTGTCCCAGAAACAGAGAGTTACGAAAAGTCCGGTGTCGGCAAGAAAAATCTTGTAGCGGCGGAAATCTTTCGTGAGCGACATTCCGACATTCGGATCGGTGCAGTGATAGCAAAAAAGAGTGGTTTTGCTTTCGGAAAGTGCCTGCATAAGTTCAACCATTACATTTTCTGATTTGTCACCGATAACTGAATAAGGGGTGTAGCGTGAAATGTTGCGGCTGAGCTGAGCCGGAATATCCATAAACAGGCGTTCGATGTTGCCGGTGGAATCAATTTTCTGAAAATCATCGATATATAGCCTGATAATATTCCTTTTTGTCTGATCGACAATGCTCAGATTGTTTGTTTTGAGATAGGTATCGACAGCCTGAGGCATTCCGCCGACAAGCATATAAAGCCTGAAATCGAACATCGCTTTTCTGTGAGATACAGTCAGGGGAGTTCTGCTATCGTAAAACTGCCTGTTTATATCAACACTCACTTTGTCCCCCAAAGCCCAGCGGAATTCCTCGTAATCCATCGGAAACATCGTGACGCGCTCTTCTTCGCTTGGGATCGTGATATCCTTGGTGTTTTTCTTTATGCTGATAAGCGAGCCAGTTTCGATGTAGTCGTATCTGCCGTCCGCAACGAGATACTTTATCGCCTGCCGTGCCAGCGGACATTTCTGCACATCGTCAAACACGATAAGAGACTTTCTCGGTTTAAGATTGACTTGATAATGCTGCTGCAGCCGCAGAAAAATGTTGTTGAGATTGGTTAAATCCTCAAACAAATTCTTAATCAATTCAGGTGCCTGGTTGAAATCAACGAGAATATAGGTTTCGTATTCGTTTTTAGCGAATTCCTCCACCAAAGTCGATTTGCCGACACGTCTTGCGCCTTCAACCAGTATTGCAGTCTGACCTTGACGCTCGTTTTTCCATTCAAGCAGCCTGTCGTATAATTTGCGTTTAAAAACTTTACTCATAAAAGCCTCCGACAAAAGCATCTGTAAATACTACATTTTCCGATTTCCCGCAAATTTTTTCAGATTCAGAATCCCGTTCCCCCAAAATTTTTTCAACAGAAAAACACTGTATCCCTATAATTTAAGAAAGAAAAACTCAGCTACTCCGCGCTGACTACAACGATCATGCCTTCGCTGAAACACTCTTTTTTGAGTTCGGCTCTGATTTTTTCGGCATCGCTGTTTTTTATGACGATTTTAGATTCGGTGATTTTGAATGCGTTCACTGAAAGTGTTTCACCGGAAAGTCCCGCTTTTTCAAGGAGATAATCGGCTTTCTTTTTGGCGAAGAAAACCAATGACGGGCTTTTTCTGCCGTTTCCGCTAGTCGAAATGTCGTAGATTTTTTCCCCTTTTTCATCCACAACCGAAATCAGAAGCGCGGGTTCGATTTTTTTCACGTTTATGAGAAGGACCGACTTCGTTTTCGCGCTCATGTCAGGAGCGGTTTTAACCTTTTCTTCAGCTGGAAGAGTTTCCCTCACTGCTTCGGTAATTTTTCTGATGTAATACGAAACATCGACTTTGTATGTCACGTCGACTGACGAATTAGAGTAGAATCTTTCGTGGGTGACTTCCTTGAAATCGGCTGCATTCACAAGACGCTCGACAAAATCGGGCTGATTTTTCTCGTCGAAATAAGCCTTGACCGTGGTTTTGCCCGAAAGAACGAGCGAAGAAAGGATCTTCACAGTTTTCAGACGCGCATTGGCCTGAGCCGCCTTTTCCGCAGTGATACGCGCCGAATTGAGGTTCGTGACATTAGTCTCGGGAATACCGTTCCCGGTTATAGTCAACTCGAACGAGGAATAGTTCAAAGTTCCGTCGGTCACCTTCTTTATGAGCGAGAAATCCTCCGGCTTTTCAGCGGCCCAAAGTGAAAAAAAGGAGAAAAAAACAAGGAAAAAAAGGACTTTTTTTAAATATTTTTTCAATCGATCCTCCTGCTTACCGGAACAACACAAGCGCATTTGCGTGACATTATTCCCTGTAATTTATGAATTGCAAGATTACTGTCAAAAAACCGCAGGGTCTATTGCATAATATCAATAAAATACTGCACTTGTCGATTTTTAAAAAATTATCTTGCATTTTTTATGAAAAGAGCAGAATAGCTCTCGCTGCGTTCGGCACATTCCTATTAAAAAATCAAACAATTTCAGGAGGTTATCCATGAAAGAAGAATTGCGTTCCCTCGAGGATGAGGTCCCGCTTGGCTCAGGCCGGTCGAATTCCGTTCCGTTTTATTCCGTTCCCCTTGTCTCTGAGGGCGAGGAAGTTCTTTCCGATTTTCAGAAAAAATTTTTCCCGGGCTCGACAAAAGCTGACTGGGACAGCTGGCTTTGGCAGATCAAAAACTCGATCACCGATGCCGGAACTCTTTCAAAAATGTTCGATCTGACAGAGGACGAACTTGCGGCGATGAAGGAGATTTCGCTTCCCTTCAGGATCACACCCTACTACGCCTCGCTGCTTTACGGCCGCGATCCGGAGTATCCGCTGAGAAAGACCATGATCCCGCGGACATCCGAACTTATAAGGAGCTTCGGTGAAGCAGCCGACCCTCTTTCGGAGGAATCGATGTCGCCGGTCCCGAACCTTGTCCACCGCTATCCCGACAGAGTCCTTTTTCTGGCGACCGAATTCTGCAGCTCATACTGCCGCTACTGCACGAGGCACAGAGTCGTAGGAAACAAAAACGAACTTCACAGATTCAACTCGAAGTGCTGGGACGAATCGATCAACTACATCGCAAGGCACACCGAAGTGCGCGATGTCCTGATTTCAGGCGGCGATCCGCTCACCATGCCCGACGCAAAGATCGACTATCTTCTTTCAAGGATCAGGGCTATCCCTCATGTAGAAATAATCAGGCTCGGAACAAAAGTCCCCGCCGTCCTTCCGCAGAGGATCACACCTAAACTCCTGAGAATACTCAAAAAATACCATCCTCTTATGATAAGCATCCACTTCACCCACCCGGACGAACTCACGCCGGAAAGCTCTGCTGCATGCTCGAGACTTGCCGATGCGGGGATCCCTCTCGGCAGCCAGACAGTCCTTCTCAAAGGGGTGAACAACGATGCAAAAGTTATGACAGAACTCTTCCACAAGCTCCTTATGGCAAGAGTCAGACCTTACTATCTCTACCAGTGCGACCCGGTCATCGGCTCGGCCCACTTCAGGACAAGTGTCGATGAGGGACTCGACATGATCAGGCAGATCCGCGGATTCACGAGCGGCTACGCTGTTCCCCACTATGTCATAGACTGTTCTGACCCCCAAAGTTTGGACACGCATTAAAGAGAGGTGGAAAAATGGGAGTAAATCATTATCCTTTGGAGTTGCGTGAGCAGGTTTTGACAGAGTATGAGTTGGGCTTGGGCGGTTATCGGAGATTGGCGAAACGA
>JAGCNV010000021.1 GCA_017645765.1 bacterium
ATAATCGCCTACCACGGCGTGATTATCACGTACGCCATCATCCACTTTTGCGACGGTGAACTTTCGGCCCCAGTTTATATCATTGTCGATTTAGTCAGCTTTGTTTCAAGCGCGCTGTGCATATACTATTTATCTCAATATGTCATTGCATTCCTCGAAAACAAGAAATGCGAACTGCACAAAATCATACACTACATGATTTACGCACTTTGCGTCCTTGACTTTTTGCTGAACGTCGGCGTAGACATCTCTACAGGCGACATTACCCGCGACTGGACTTCAAACGAGACAATCGTTTCTTGGCTTGCCACAGGCGTTTGGGGCATTCTCATGACGGGAATCATCATTTATTACCGCAAGCAGTTTGGACTACGGACTTTTACCTTCTTTATCATCTACTTTATTCTGCCCTTTATTGCAGGCTCGGCAGCTCCGTTTGTCGAAGGGATCCGCGTGGATATCGTCAGCGTGGTCTTCGTAATTGTCTGCCTTTTTGTCGGTGTTCAGGTCAGCGAAAACACATCGCATAAAATGTTCGAAAAGCTGAGTTTCAACGACGCCATGACGGGACTTTTCAACAGAAACTACCTTGTGATGCACCCCGACGATGTGAAGCGCAAGCTCCCATGCAGTTACGTGATGTTTGACCTAAACCACCTCAAGGAAATTAACGACAACTACGGACACAGCAAGGGTGATGAATACATACGAAACTTTGCCGAGATTCTAAAGAAGATTCTCCCCGAAAACGCCGAAGCCATCCGCACCGGAGGGGATGAATTTTTGGTGATTATCCCCAAGTTCAACCGCACCAAATGCGAAGCTTTCTTGAACCGTTTCGTTGAGGAGTCTAGGCAAACTCAGGTTCAGGGAATTACGGAAAGCGCCGCCTACGGCTTTGCGGTCCGCACGACAGGCTTGCAATCCGAAGAAGAGGTCATCGCAGCCGCCGACAGGCAGATGTACCTGCAAAAGAAGGCGTCACGGGAAGGACGAACATAGTAAGCTAGATTACCATCCGAATCCAGTCAACTCGTCAATTTCTTTTGAGGAAACAGAGCCATCTTTTTCCGAATAGTTTTTCATAATCCCGACATGTTTTCCGCTTTTAAATTTAACTTCAAAATCCTTTTTGCCAGAAGGATAATACTGAATCTGATTCCCGTCCATCAAGCCGTTCTTGTATTGATTGACGATATACTTTTTCCCCGTCGGGAAATAGCGTTTGTCATAGCCGTTTCTGACTCCTTGTGAAAACTGGATTTCGCGGAACAGCTTTCCATCGGAGAAATAAACTTTAAGTAATCGGACATTTTTCGGCACGCGAATATCTTCGCGGGGAATTGGAAGTTTTACAACATAAATTCCCTTTTGGGCATTTTCGATCGTCACTTCACTTTCTGAAAATTCATAGATGGAATCTGGCTTGCAACCTTTTTCTTTAACGAGTTTTTTCAACGATTGGATTTGATCAAACAGAACTGAATTCGTTTGAACAATCAGATCCTTTGAATTATATGTCTCATCCTCATAGCGCACAACAGAATCTGGATTTCCGCACCAATTAAAATGCCAGCCTTGCTCCATTAAATCCGTATGTCTCGATTGCACGAAAATTCCGCCGCCGGCACATCCGCATAAACCAGACAGTTCATTCCATTCCGTCTTTTTCATTTTCTCGTACAGAGAATCGTCAATTACAGCAAAAAGAGTCGCCATCGCCGAATCTTTATTCAAATCGACGGCATTTAGCCAAAGGCCCTCTTCGCATGCAGCCGAAAGCGAGTAAGCAAAAAACAAAAGGAGAAGTAGATTTTTCATTGATTAAAATTCCTCTTCGGCACAATCAAGTATAACATCAAT
>JAGCNV010000022.1 GCA_017645765.1 bacterium
GTTGATCTCGGTTTCCGTTTCAAAGGGCTCAGAACAATGTTCCTTTACAGCTACAGAGACCTTTCGTTCATGACTTTCGATGCTCCCGGCGTAAACCCGTGGACGACGATCCCGAGTGAGGCTAAGCAGACTCCGGAACACCTTTTTACCGTTTCGGCTGACTACTTCGTTTGGAATTTCTGGTTCGGCGCAAGTTTCGGATACAAAATTCCGGCGACATATACCGTCAGAGACGAAAACGGACGCAAAAACACGATGGTCATCCGCGAAAGACTTTCGACCGATGCAGTCAGCACAGCTTTCGACAGAACGAGAGAAATGCTTCCTACCGGCAGAGACGCGCTCGATATTTTCTTCGTCAAAGCCGACATCAAATACCAGTTCAGCGATTCATTCACCGCAATGCTTGAATACTCCTTCACCCGCGACCACAACCGTCAGAGAATGGTTGCACAGGAAGACGGCACATACAAAAGTGAGTCCGACGTAATCGAAGTTATGGATGTTCACGGACTTATGTTCCTTGTAGAAGGAAGATTCTAAGGATTATTTCACCAGATTTTCAGGATTTTTTCCGTTTAAAACGGCGCAGCAGTCATCAATTACCATTCTCGCCATTTCGGAGCGTGTCTCTTCGGCCGAACTTCCGATGTGAGGCAGAAGCGCTGCGTTTTCAAGAGTCATAAGTTTTTCGTTGATTTTCGGCTCGAACTCGTAAACATCAAATCCCGCAGCGTAGATTTCTTTCTTTTCGAGTGCGTCGGCAAGAGCCGCTTCGTCAATAAGCTGGCCGCGGGCGGTGTTTATGATTATCGCGCTTTTCTTCATGGTCTTGAGTTTTGCGGCGTCGATCATGTGGTGAAGTTCAGGAACATACGGAAGATGAAGCGAAAGGAAGTCGCACTTTTTCAAAACTTCGTCAAGTTCGAGGTATTTCGCGCCGAGTTTTTTCTCTGCCTCTTCGTTTCTGCGTCTGCTCCAGTAAATTATATCAAGTCCGAAAGCTTTTGCCCTTTTCGCCGTGGCGAAACCGATACGCCCCATTCCCAAAACGCCGAATTTTTTGCCGTCAAGCGATACTCCGTTGAAAAGTTCGGGGGCCCAACCTTTAAATTTTCCTTCTCTGGCATATTTTTCAGCTTCGACCGCGCGTCTTGAAGCCATGAGAAGCAGCAGGATCGCGATATCGGCAGTCGAATCGGTGAGAACTCCCGGTGTGTTCGTGACGGTGATCCCGTGTTCGCGGCAGTAAGCGAGGTCGATATTGTTGAAGCCGACCGCATAATTCGAAACGACCTTAAGATTCGGCATTTTTGCAAGCAGAACTGCGTCGATTTTGTCCGAAAGCATCGAAATGAGTCCGTCAGGATTCAGTTTTTCAAGGCTTTCAGCCAGATTTTTATGCTCGTTTTCATTCAGAACAACAGTTTCGAAATTTTTGTCGGCAAGCAGATTTTCATATCTTTTGCCAGGCAGTTTGCACGAAATAACGATTTTTTTCATTTATCCCTCCATCAGAAATAACTTTTTTCAAAATTTTTGGCGTATTCCGACGCTTTTGAATAGAAATTCCTCAGAATCTGGAAATTGAGCTGACTTTTTTCCGACATCTGACGCCCTTCTGTGTGGTGAAATGTGAACGGCGAAACTATCGAATTATCAGTTTTTCTGAGATAGTAGATAACTCCGCCTTTCTTGTCGCTGAATATGTAGCCGCTTTTGCCGAGCACCGCTTTTTCCTTGTAAAGAGCATTCTTTTTAAGCGACGGATTTATGTTCGCAAGTCCGCGGAAAAAAGCGCGCGTGGCGTAGTTGCTATATATCAGTTCCATTGTTCCGCCTAAGCCGCGCGACTGATCAAATTCCATGAGTTTCGCCAAAAACGGGACATGCACGTCATCATTTGCAGGAACTTCAAAAACAGGAACCAGATTATTGTTTTCATAGACGAATCTAACATTGGGGCAGCCTTTAAACGGACCGTTTGTAATGCACGGCTGAAGCGCATAACCGTCGGCAGTGTAATAAAATGCTCCGTTTCCGGCATCAAAAAGATAGACTTCCGAAACCGATCTCACTGACGAATTTTTGTATTTGAGATAAAGGATCTCGCCCGTTTTTTCGTTATAGAAAAAAGTCAGAGCGTCACCTTCGCGGAAGCGGATTTTGTAACCGTTAAGAAAATAAACGATTTCCTGAATATTTTTAACTATATTCTGCGGCAGTTTCGTGTTGTACCTTTTCGCGAAAGAATCTGCGATAGTTCCTCTCATCACGAAATCGGCATAGAGAATGTTGTCTCCGTGAGGTGAAAAAGTTCTGAACTGCGGCAGATCGACATCGTAACTGAGCGGAAAATCAAGCGAGGAGTGGTCTGTCGGATAAAGCATGAACGGCTTTTCATCATCTTCTTCAGTTTCAGGTTCATCAGAATCCAAATAAAGGAAAATATTTAGAGAAATTGAAATTATAAAGAGTAAAACGAAGATGTTGCGAATGCGTTTTTTCACGACTTTTCCGAATAGAAGCGCTATTTAAGAAGCATCTTGACAGGTTCCATTCCGGCAGGAGTCTTCTCTTCGATTGCTTTGAGAACCGCGCCGCCGCCTGTGAACATGTAGTATTTCGAGTTGTCGACAGCCGCCATATAAGTTCCTGGAAGGAGTTTTTTGAAATCCTGCAGTGTGTCGCCGCCGCCGTAAAGTTTGCCGGCGTCTTTGTTTTTGTCGATAAGCGAATACATCGCCGCCGTGCCGCTTCCGAAGTTGGGTGTAAAGCCCATGACAGCGTTTACGAAGAAGGTCTTCGCGTTTGCGAAAATATCTGCAACTGCCGGATCAGCGAAGGTTTCGGGAGCCGCGTCGAGAACGAATTTGAGTTCCATTCCCGGTTTAAGGTCTTTGAGAGCGACTGTTCTGTACTGCCCTTCGAATTTTCCGTCCATCGTGTCGGATTCGACAATGTAGGGAAGTTCGACGATTTTGCCCGGGAATTTTGCCGAGAAATCGACGAATTTCTTTGCCGAGGCAACGTCTTCTTCCTCAACACCCGCAATTTTTACACCGTATTTTGCGCAAAGGTAAGCGTTGTAGATGACTCCGCCGAGAACAAGGTGGTCAGCCTTTTCGAGAAGTGCCGAAAGAGGCTCGATTTTGGTATCGAACTTCGATCCTGCGACAGCTGCGAGAAAAGGTCTTGCCGGCTCGTAGATGCGTTTAAGGTTCTCGATTTCCTTTTCCATGAGGATTCCAGCGAATGCCGGAAGGCGTTTTGCAACTCTTACTGTCGAAGTGTGGCTCTGCCATGAACCGAAAGCGTCGTTTACGAAAACATCGGCGATCGCAGCCATTTCGTCAGCAAGTTTCTCAGCTTTTTCGTCTTTAGCCTCTTCTCCTGCGAACCAGCGAGTGTTCGGAAGGTAAATCATGTCGATTTTTCCCGATTTGAGTTCGTCCAAAAGCGGATTCATAACTTCTTTGCAGAGACTTTTGTATCCGAAAGCGTATTCAGCCTTGAACTCGGGAACTTTGATGCTGAGCGAAAGTTTTTTCTCAAGATATTCTACGACCGGCATAACGGAAGTTTTTTCTTCCATCGTGATTTCGCCAGTTTTCTTGTCTTTCGGACGACCGACGTGGGTCATAAGTATCGGTTTTCCGCCTTTTGCATAAATTCTGCAGATCGTTGCGAAAGTCGAATCTATTCTGTAAGGGTCTTCGATTTTTCCTTTTTTAACGACGTTGTGGTCAACTCTGACAAGAACTGTTTTTCCCTGAAGGTCGGCTTCATTCAAAGTTTTAAGAGTGAGATTTTCCATGATTTTCTCCGTTAATATTTAAGGCAGACACCTTCGGTCTGGTCGCATACGCCGTGGAAACATTCATATCCTTCAATTTTACAGTTCGGAAGACATGCATGGATTTTGTTCGAGCAGCGGTAACCTTTTCTGCAATCAGAGGGTTTCGTGCATCTGTGCAGACAAAGACCGTTTCCGCTGCTGGAGATGCTGTCTGGTGAGTTGCCGAAGTTGTAAAAAACTTCACCGGTGCTGTTGCATGCCCCCTCTTCGTATCCTAAGGTGAGGAAAGAGCAGTATCCGCCCGGGAATCCGTCGGATTCGAAAAGACAGCTGGCTATCTGTTCGTCGTCTCCGCTGCCGTAAGTCTGTTTGCACTGGTTGTCGTTTGTGCAGGCAGCACCGATGTTGCCCGACTGAGCCTGGTTTCCGCTCGTGTCGCCGGTGTTGAGGTTACTGTTATCGCCTTCGCCCGGGTTCGTCGGATTATCGGTTGGATTATCTGTCGGGTTATCTGTTGGGTTATCCGTTGGGTTATCGGTTGGGTTATCGGTTGGGTTATCGGTTGGATTATCTGTTGGATTATCCGTTGGATTATCTGTCGGATTGTCTGTTGGGTTATCGGTTGGATTATCTGTTGGATTATCTGTTGGATTATCAGTTGGGTTATCGGTTGGATTATCTGTCGGATTGTTTGTAGGATCATCCGTCGGGTTTGTCGGGTCAGTCGTTTCCGTCGGATCTGTAGAACCTGTCGGATCACCGG
Organism: bacterium; assembly: GCA_017645765.1. Lineage (GTDB taxonomy): Bacteria > UBP6 > UBA1177 > UBA1177 > UBA1177 > UBA1177. The sequence goes on from JAGCNV010000022.1 coordinate 4,563, forward strand.
TACCGTTCTCACCGTTATTTTCTCCGTTCTCACCGTTTTCACCATTGTTTTCGCCGCCGTTATCTGACGAATTGTTGTTCTCCGTATCAACGGCATCTTCATCCTCACTGGTGCATGAAATCAAGAAAGACATGGAAAAAATTGCACAGAAAGCAATCAAAAAAAGTTTTTTTGTCATGATTTTACTCCTTCAAATTATTTTGGTTGAACGTTTGTCGTTTCCGGAGCCGATTTGTCGGCATAACCGGCAGGAATTACGATATCTATTTTCTTGAGATCCGATTTTATCATCTTTTTTACCGTGGTTTTTACCTCTGGCGTCTTAGGATTATGTGAAAGCCTGACTGATTTTACAACCGTGCCGATTTCGACGAATTTATCGTCAATCTGAGCTTCAACTGTACGGTATTTTGCCAGATTTTCAGGCAGTATATTTATAAATTTTTTCTTAAATTCCATAACTTGACGACTTTTCAGTTCAGGAGCGACCCATACTTTGGAGTAAGGTTTGCCGTCAACCGAAACAGTCCAGACTTCACAGTTCCACTTTTCCACAGTATCGTTTGCCAGTTTTTCGAACGCAACTTTCGGCGCAACTTTGTCAGGATCGATATTTCCCGTTTTTTCTTTGAGTTCATTAAAGAGCTGCTGTGCAAATTCAATGTATTTGCTTAGCTTGAACGTCTGAAAGGATTTGTATTTGTGGTTGATGATCGTGATTTTGTCGGCATCAAGGTCAACAAAAGTCTCAATATCACCGCTTGGCGAAGTATTGACTACTTTCATCATGTTTCCGGAAATAACCGTGTTCTTTTCAGCAATCACACCGTTTACATCAATTTCCTCACGCGTTTCCCAAATATCGACCGCAAGAAGCGACGAACAAACGAAAACCGTCAGAACAAACAAAAATTTTTTCATATTTCACCTCATAAAAAAATCAAAACCGGTATAGTTTAGTCACTTTCTTTTTTTTCTCAATATTCTTTTTACAATAATTTTTAGCAGAAAAGCTCGTTTTTTTGTTGAAATTTCCTTTCTAACATATATTTTGATGCTATGTAATTTTTTGTTAGATTTAAATTTAACTACTATGCTAAAAATAAAATCTATATATTTTATGATATTTCTGATTGTCGCGATATTTATGTTTTCATTTATTAGAAATTCTTATTTTACAGATTCGACAAAATTGAGTATGCCGGCATTTATCGAAAATTTGCAGAACCGTCTTGAGAAAAAAGCGGCCAACAAAAAAAATCACGAATTCATTTCAGCTCTTTCGATCGGGAAACGCGATTTTTCGCAGAAATTCCGGCACGATCTGGCGGTTACCGGAACGATGCACCTTGTAGCGATCTCTGCATTTCACACGGGGATCATGGTGCTTATTTTCAGCATTGTTTTCAGATCACTTCTTTTTTTCGTGCCGCTCAGACCTTACATCAAGAATATTCTCCTCTTTTTTCTCAAAACCGCAGCTTCGATCTACTATTTTTTCATAACCGGCGCTTCTATCCCGACTCTCCGTTCGCTCGCCTTCATCCTTTTTTTCGATTTTTTCATGATTTTTGGCTCATTCCCCCACCCCGTTTTCATTTTTTTCTGTTCACTTGCTGCAGTCACGCTGCTGATTCCAGGAAGTTCACTCTCAATGAGCTTCTTAATGAGCGCCTTATGCGTGGCGACCGTACTGAAGCTTTGGAGACTTCTGCCGAAATCTTTAACAATTTCCCTAATTTGCGTATCTGCAACCGTAAACTGGATTCTTCTTGTCGTAAGCCCGTCTCTTTCGGGGACTTTTTCAGTTCTTTCGCCGTTCGTGAACTTTTTCGTGATTCCCGTGGTTTCGCTTTCGGTTCCGTTCGTCACTCTGGCGCAGTTTTTGATCCCGTTTTCCGAAACTGCGGCTCACTTCATGCTGAAAACCGCTGATTTTTTGATTTCTCCCGCATCGTTTTTCGTCTCATTTTTTGCCGATCTTGCCGAAAAAACAGCTGTTCCGGTCGTACAAGTTCCTGTTTTTGTCAAAATAATCTTCGCCGCATCGTTTTTTGCAGCACTTTATTTTGAAAATAAAATCAAACACTTATCTTTAGCTATAAATATTTTGGCCGTGATTCCATTCTTTTTCGGCATTTTTTCAACTGATGAATTGACAAGGTCGGAACAATTTAACGGAAAGGCTTTCTGCGTCAAGGAAGATTTCAATTCCGGCAGGATTTTTTTCGACAAATATGCGAGAAATCCTGCTTTCAACAACTATTTTTACTCAAATATCGAGCGTTTTTCGGCACAGTGCGGCATAACAAAAGTTCTCTCGGTGCACTTCCCGGACAGAATTACCGAAAAACAGAAAAAAGCTTTGAGGAAAAAAATCCGCTTCAAAAATGCAAAATTTTATTCAAGAGAGTAAATTTTGTGCTATATTAGTGCGCTTGATTTTCGGGAGGTGAAAAATGGGCAAAAAAAAGAGCAGCGGCGGAATCGGTTCATTGATTCTTAAAATAGTCAAAATCGCAGTTTTCATTTTTCTTCTGGCAAACTTCTGCTGGAACGGCAAACCTTTGTGGAAAAACGTGATTCCTTCGGATGAGAGCAGTTTTGAAAAGAGCGAAAAAGCACTGAAAGAAGAGAAGGAAAAGGTGCGAAAAATGATGAAAGAAGCCTCGGAAAACGCTGAAAAAACTGCAAAAAAAGCGGTCAATGAAACAAAAAAAGCTGCCGAAGACGCCAAAGATTCAATAAAGGAAAAAACTTCTTCCGCAACCGGAATCACCGAAGAAGATGAAAAAGAGATCGAAAAAATACTCGAAAAAGAATTAAACAAGAAATAAAATCAGGAGCTTACCATGATAATTTCAGCCGGTGCCGATCACGGCGGATTCGAACTCAAAGACAAACTTGTCGCAATGCTACGCAAAGAAGGCTATGAAGTCATCGACAACGGGACAAACTCGCCCGATTCAGTCGACTACCCCGATTTCGCTCAGGCTGTAGCCCGCGACATTCTGGAAAAACGCGCCGATTTCGGTCTTTTGGTCTGCGGCTCGGGAATAGGAATATCAATAGCGGCAAACCGCTTCAAAGGGATCCGCGCCGCACTCGTCACGAATGATGACTACGCACGCTTGTCCAGACAGCACAACAATGCCAACATCATCGCTTTGGGAGGACGTTTCACCTCTTACGAAGACGCCGAGAAATGGCTCAAAATCTTCCTTTCGACCCCGTTTGAAGGCGGTCGTCACGAACGCAGAATCGAGAAAATTGATAATATTTAATTTGCGCGCCGTCGGTATATCGAAATATCGGTATTACGACATATCGACATGAATTGGCGGCGCGATAATTATTTCGGCATTGCTCTTTTGATTGTGTCGAGAAGGGTTCCGTCACGCCATTCGATAACGTGAACGACCTCGTCGGTAGTAGGTTTCGGCTTCGGAATGACACCGAAACTTTCTGCTTTTTCTTTCGATTTCGCGAGAAGTTCGTCCATCGAAATAATATTGAGACCGTATTTCTTGCCGTTTTCGAGGATCGCTGCTTTGTAGGGCGATTTGCTCTTCGGGTTGACGCAGACATAATCTTCGGTGACGACGACATCGATGACCTCTCCCGGAGTCGTGCGGGTATAAACTTTCTCGACGATCTTCGGGAAACCTTTTCCGTCTTTTCCGGTAGCAAGCGGAACAAACATGATCGTGAGGTCTGCTCCAGCCGCGACATCCTGTCCGCCGCCGATTCCGCCGATGATCCTGCCGGATGCGCAGACGGTATTGACGTTGAAATCTCTGTCAACTTCGAGAGCCGAAAGAACAGCGACGTCAAGCATGTTGACAGCACATTCCTTGTTTGCGATTGAAGCGTAGAAACCAGTGGATATCGGAATATGGAACGGGTTCATAAGGAGCGATTTGATGACTTTTTCGCTCGGTTCGAAGAGCTGTCCGTGGAAAATGTGGCGGAGAGTTCCCTCTTCAAGCATTTCGACGTGCATCGAAGTGATTCCGCCGATCGCGAAGTTCGCCGTGATGTTGTTTTCCTTGAGATACTGCCTGATGTTGTCGAGAACGATAAGTCCCGCGCCGCTTCCGACCTGGAAAGCGAAACCGTCTTTCATAACGCCGGCAGCCTTCATGATGTTGGTGACGTTTTCAGCGATCTGCGCGTTGAACTTGTTGGAGCGGATCTTCTCGAAATCAAGCGTTCCAGAGCCGATTCCTTCCGAAAGTCCCGGCTTTTCCATCGGAACTACGAAATCGGTGAGTTCCATCGTGATTTCAGCCGGGATGAGCGTTTCTTCAGAAACTGTTCCGGCGATAAGGCAGGTGTAGTCGGCATATTCCGCATCGGCAGTAGCAAGTCCGAGCGGTCCGCAGTATTCGTCTGGATTTCCCATGACGCCGTTCGCGTTTCCGTGAATGTCGGCCATCGGAACGGGAAGGAACGCCATTTTTACGTGAACTTCGCCCATCTGAAGTTTGCGGACTCTGTTGCCGTGGCTTAAGCCCACGCCGACCCAGGGAAGAAGGTCTCCGGCAACGAGGTGGTTACCCATAGCTCTGTAAATATTTCCGTAAATTCCTGTAATTATTCCGTCTTTAAACGCTTCAAAAAGCCACGGATCGGTGTGGTCGAAAATCGCGTTTCCGTAAAGAATGATGTTTCTTTTGCCGTGCTCGCGGAGTTTTTTAACGACCGCCTCAAGGCCTCTGTCGCCTGTTCTGTAGTAGTGCGGATAGCTGATCACATCGCCGTCCTGAAGCATATCCACAACTTCGTCAAGCGTTCTGATCTTGCTTTTTCCGCGCGGAATGAAGGTCGGAGTCTTTCTCGGAGCGAAATGGGTGAAAAGATTCGACTCGTCGAAAGCCGAAACAAAATTTTTGTACTCTTTGCCGTTGAAATTCATGAAAAAACCTCCCGAAAAATTTGTTCAAAAAACTTAAAAACGGGCAATCATAGTGCTTTTGAAAGCAATAGCAAAATTATCAGCTGTACATCATCGCGAGGTCGCGCAGTCTTTCGGCGATCCTGTCGACCACAAGTTAAATGTTCGATTTTCGCACTTTGAATGTTGACTTTTCAAACTTTTGAACCTATAATTATCAAGCAAGTCGATTTTGGATGGTGTGATGAAAAAACTTAATGAAAAAATTAAAAAACTGCGTACTCAGCTGAATCTGTCACAGGAATATGTGGCAAAACACCTCGGTATCAACAGAACTGCTTTTACCCAGATGGAAAACGGCAACCGCAAAGTTATGGCGGAAGATTTGGAAAAGCTGAGTATTCTTTTCGGAGTCAGTGCTGATTATCTTCTGAATGATGACGAAATGAGTCAACCGACGGTAATGTTTGCACGAAGTTTTGAAAGTCTTGACGAGACAGATCAAGCTGAAATTATGAATTTGATTCGCTTTAAAGAACAGCTAAAAGCACAGAGACAAAGCGGCAATGCCTCTTAAAGTAAGATGGATTTACTTAAAACACACCGAACAAATCTAAACCAGATTCTTTATTTTTTTTATCAGCGCAGGAATTTCCTCAAACACGACATCGCTGATGAGACTCCAGTTTGTACCGTCGTAATCATGCACGAGTCTGTGCCTGAGTCCGGCGATCAAATTCCACTCGATATCCGGATGCTGATTTTTGAATTCAGATGAGAGATAGTAAACATGCTCGCCGATGTTGTAAAGCGGCGTGGTTACAAGCCATTGCATCGAATAGTCATTCAAAAGGCTTTCTTTTGTGATATTTTTCTCTTTCATGCAGTCGCGGAGTCTGGTTGCGTACTCGTATATTTTCTGCAAGCGTTGAGTATCGGAATATTTCATGCCACAAGAATCCTGTCTTTCATAATATTTTTGTAAAAATCGCTGTCTTCATTAACTTCGTGAATTTCAAAAACATCGACTTTTTTGTCGAGAAGTTCGCGCAATTCTTCGGCAAACGCAAAAACCCTTGTCAGCTTGAACCCTTCGCCGCCGTATACGAGCAGGTCGATGTCACTTTCGGAATCGGCTTCGTCCCTGGCATAAGAGCCGAAAAGATAAACTTCCTTGATTTTGTATCTGTCAGCCAAAGGCTTCACCGTGGACATTATTTCCTGAACACTCATTTTCTCTTTTGCCATGACGACCTCTTTTCAAGTCACAAAATGCAAAAACCGCAAAATTATACAGAAAATCAGATTTTTAACAAATATTTATCAGCTGTACATCATCGCGAGGTCGCGCAGTCTTTCGGCGATCCTGTCGATCGGGGTGACCGTTTTGTCGGTCGTGGCGAAAAATGTGCCCCAGCCTGCCGCCGATTTCAGGCCTTTGCTGTAGAATTTGCGGATGAATGGGTCGTTTTTTTCCACGAACATCCGGATGTCGTGCTCGGTGAAGGGGAAGACGATGTCCATTCCGACGCTTTCGCCGAGATATTTTTTCATGACCAAGATCCGCGAATTGAGGTCTTTGTTGGAAACATGCGAGCTTTTCGCCTCGAGAATGTGGAGGTATCCGTTTTTGAAGACGACGAGTGTGTCTATCTCGATGAGCGAACTTGCCTTGCCGCTCAGTTTCACGTTCTGGAAAACCGATGCTATCGACTCTTTGAGAAGCGGATACTTCTCCATCGCCCGGCATACGGCGTAACTTATGATTTTCTCAAAAATTACAGATATCTGCGAGCGTGTATTGAGTGTGCTTTCGCGCTCGATTTCTTTCACATATTTCTGTTTGAAACGGTTGAAAACGGCCGCCGTGACATCCATGCTCTTGACATCGGCGAGAGAGGTCGTTTTTTCCGAAATTTTGGAGAAAAGAACATCTAAAAAGTGCTGGACATCGCTTCTGAGGTCGGCTTTGTCGACTTCTCCGGCAAGCGGAAGGATCTTTCTGATGACTGCATCGGGCATTTCTGCGTTGAAATTTTTCTGGCAGCCCGCGAGAGTCGTCCTGAAATCGAAGGAATCTGAAAAGGTCTGGAGTTCTCTTCTTCGGCTCATTTCGTTAAAGAAACCGGTGAGTTTTGCTCTGATTTCGTTTTTCGCCTCGTTTATTTCGGGACGCAGGTGCGGCATGACGCCGAAGATCCTCTGCAGGAACTTGTCGATCTGCTCGTCGCGGAAGTTTTTCATCATGAAATCGTGGAGCTCGCCTTTAAGGTCTATGATCGTTTTCATGTTGTCGTAGGACGAGAAAAAAGCCCGCAGATTCATTGAGTTGCAGAGATTGGTGTAAAGCTCCTCGAACTGCTCTGAGTTTTCTGCGAAATAGTTCGTTTTGCCGTCATAAATCGCAAGAAAATCGGTAAGTTCAGCTCCGTAAAGTGTGAGACGTTCCTTCAAATGCCAGTCGATCGAAACCGAGGATTTGTATTCGCGGAAAGACTGCTCCTTTATCGCGATCTTATTGATCTGGCGCGTATCGAGATCGAAATATACGAGGAAAAAATCGAGATCCTGCTTTTCTGAAAAACGCTTGAGATACTCGGCGAAAACGATCCTGTGGATCCCTTTTCCGCAGGAAGCGTCGCAGTAAATTTCGGTGATTTTGTATTCGTCGAAAACGCTTCTCACATGCCTTTTGAGCATCTCGATGATCTCACCGAGATTCATATTTTTCTCAATAAAAACATTGACATACTTGATGTCTTCGCCGTTTTCACGTTTTACTAAAACCGGAATGTTTTTGTGCCAGTCGTTTTCCTGTGCCATCACGGTAGAAACAAAAATTATGACATCGGGAGAAGCTTCGCGGATAAGAGAGGCCTGAACGACAGTCTGGCGCGAAAGGATCGTTACGAGAAGTCTCATGCTCCCTCCTATTTTACAAAACTTTTGAGAAGTTCTATTTCAATAGGCCACTTTTCGGGTTCCGGAGTTTCCAGAATCAGCGGAATATTGTCGGTGAAAGGCTGTTCGACGAGCCATTTGAAGCACTCTATCCCGATTGCGCCGTTACCCAAAGTTTCATGCCTGTCTACCTTGCTTCCGAGCATTTTTTTCGCGTCGTTGAAGTGCATTCCGAGAAGATATCTGAGCCCTACTATTTTATCTAGTTCGCTGAAAGTTTTTTCACACGCTTCAGCAGTCGTTAGGTCGTAACCCGCGGCAAAGGCGTGGCAGGTGTCGATGCAGATCCCGACACGCGATTTGTCTTCAACTTTATCAATGATTTCGGCAAGATGTTCGAATCTGTATCCGACATTTGAGCCTTGTCCCGCCGTGTTTTCGATGACTGCTGTGACACCTTTTGTCTTATCGAGAGCGATGTTTATCGATTCGGCGATTTTTGAAAGGCATTCGCTTTCGGTGATTTCGCGAAGATGGCTTCCGGGGTGAAAGTTGAGCCTGTCGAGACCCAGAATTTCGCAGCGTTTCATTTCATCTGTAAAGGAATTCCGCGATTTCTGAAGCCCGTCATCTGTCGGATGCCCGAGATTTATGAGATAGCTGTCATGCGGAAGAATTGCATTCGCGGCAAAATTGAGTTCAGCACATTTCTCTTTGAAAGCTTCTATTGAAACCGCGGAAAGTGCCGGAGCGAACCACTGTTTCTGATTTTTCGTGAAGAGAGCGAAAGCCGTAGCGTTGATCTCGGCCGCGTTTTTCGGAGCGTTTTCGACTCCGCCAGCCGCCGAAATGTGGGCACCGATGAATTTAACCATGAGATCCTCCTTTCAAAAAACGAAGTATTTTAGCAGAAAAAAAATTGTTTCCGACTTTTTTAGTTTTTGACAAAATACCAAGTTCATGTAGAGTTGTTCGTTTATAGTTTTATGGAGTCCTCTATGATAAAAAAATCTTCCTTCATTCTGATTTTTATTATGATTTTCGCAGATATTTTCGCAGATTCGATAGACATTGATGTTCCGGAAACCGTTTTCAGCGTTCAGAACGGCTTCACTATTCCAAATATAGCAGGATACGACCTAGACGGCACCGGTGAAGAAACGATTCTTCCGTTCAAAAAGATGGTTTTCGGTAGCGAAGTCGTAAAAGTCGAGATCCTGAAACAGCATAAGATCACATTGGAAGCTCCTTTGAAAAAAGGCGAAGCACTTTACCGTCTCAACGATATGCGTAAAGTCGTGACAGCACCTTCCGAAGCGAGAAAAATGCCCGATCTCTCAAAATTTACATTCGACCGCAAGCCGTCTTTCAAACGCGAGCGCAAGCTTTATTCATTTGATTTTTATCCGCTTATTCCGACAGGAGAAAAAGAGGTCGTAAAAATAGACAGAATCAGGGTTACGACAAAAGGTAAAACTCTCCTTCCTATGACGAATACAAAAAACGGAAGATCGCTTCTTATCCTTACAACCGAATATTTTCTATCAGAGTCGAAAGAAATCTGGAATTTTATCTCGGCTAAGAAAGAAAGCGGTTTCTCTGTCAATATTGCAACGGAAAAGAATTACGACGGCGGTGAACTCAAAGGAATAAAACGTGTTGAAAAAATCAGGGAATACCTGAGAACAGTTTACCAAAATTACGACTTTCTTCTCATAATCGCGGGCACCAGGCCTTCCGGAGATGAAGTGCCGATGGTTGTAACACGCCCTGACGATGCCGACGATCCCGAATACGAACTTGTTCCGACCGACATTTTCTATGCCGAACTTACCGAAGATATGGACTACGACGGAAACGGTTTATACGGCGAACGCATCGACATGATTTCATACGAATTTGAACTCATCGTAGGAAGAATCCCTATCTACGAAAAAGATGTAAAAACAGCAGACTCAATCCTTGCAAGAACTGTCGATTTTATCAAAGAAAAACCGTCAACCGCTTCTTACAGACGGCGCATACTGTTCCCGACAACTATTTCATACTACGAAAATCAGGACAACCAGTTCGGGATTCCTAAAATGGACGGAGCATACATTGCAGAATATCTCATGAAACAATCAATCAAAGAGCCTTTTTCTTCAAAAATCCTCGTTGAAAAAAGCGGTATCGACCCTTCAGAATTTATCAATGAAGAGGCTCTGACATACAATTCAATGCTCACAAACATCAACCAGGGTTACGGCATAGTTTTCTGGCAAGCCCACGGAATGCCTGCTTATTCAGTCAGAACCGTTTGGAGAGGCGACGGAAACGGCAACAAAATTCCGGAGACATACAGAAACGAACTTTCCAGCGAAACTTTTGTGGACAACAACCTCGCGGACAAGATCACAACTGTAAATCCTTTCATATTCCAGGGGAGTTGTCTCAACGGAACGATAGAAAGCGGAGGAAGCCTTGCATACAACATCCTGAGAAACACCGCTGTCGGAGTTGTAGCCGCATCACAGGTATCCTACGGTGCTATCTACAGTAACTACGATCTGAGTTCGCAGGACATTTTTTCATACGGCACTGTTTTTACCGATTCCGCGATAAAAAACGAATTTCCGGCAAAAACTTTCTTTGAAACCAAGGAAAAATGGTCCAACCGAAGTGTTCTTCTGACAATAAAACTCGAGACCAACTATCTCGGAGACCCGTCTCTCAAACTGAATATACAAACCTGCAGCAGTGACAGCGACTGTGACGACTCCATTTTCTGCAACGGCAGAGAAATGTGCTTCGACGGCTTCTGCGAAACACTTGATGGTTCTATTCCGTGCCCGACCAGTGATAACAAATGTGAAGAAAATTCCTGTAACGAAGAAACAAAATCCTGCGAAATCTCATTTCTGCCGGAGGGTTCGTTATGCGGCGCACCTGAAAACGCATGCTTCGGGAAAAGACAGTGTTTGAGCGGGCAATGCACCGATGTCGATCCGAAAGACTGCTCCGACCTTGATTCGGAATGCTCCACAGGATCATGCGATCCAGATACCGGCAAATGTGTCAGAATCATCGAAAATGAAGGAAAACCGTGCAGTAGCGGAAAGATCTGCATAAAAAACGAAGTATGCTCTCAAGGATTCTGCGAAGGCGAAGCACCTGATATGCCTGAGGCAAAAAATTGCTACAAAACGGAATGCAACGAGTATGACGGTTTCATTGAAGTCATCGATATTTCACAGAACTGGAACAACTGCACTACTTACGACGGCAAAAAAGGCTACTGCGACTACGGTTCATGCACGCCGAAAAAGGAGCAGGAAAAAGAATCCTCGTCTTCCGGCTGTTCCATTACAGTTTTCTGATTTTTCTTTTTCCTTATTTTCAGTATAATTCATGGTTTTTGATTGTTTAAAGGAGGGAATCATGCGCCTGTTTTACGACATTATCGCCGACAAAAGGGATAAAAAAGCCCTTTCGAAAGAGGATATTTCCGATTTTCTGCAAAGCTATCTTGACGGAACTTTGAAAGATTACCAGATGTCGGCCATGCTGATGGCTGTATTTTTCAATTCGCTGAGCAGCGAAGAGCTTGAAACATGGACCGAAAAGATGCTTTACAGCGGCGAAGTGCTTGATTTCTCCGATATCGACGGCGTTGTTGTTGACAAGCACTCAACCGGCGGCGTTGGCGACAAAATTTCGATCCCATTGGCGCCGCTTCTTGCCGAACTCGGTTTTTATGTGCCGATGATTTCTGGCAGAGGGCTCGGTCACACAGGCGGGACACTCGACAAACTTGAATCGATCCCAGGTTTTTCGGTAAATATCGACAAGGATTCTTTCAAAAAGATCGTGAGGACCAACAAAATGGCTCTCATCGGGCAGACTCCCGAGATCGCGCCGCTTGACAAAAGGCTTTACGCTCTTCGCGACGTGACGGGAACGGTCGAATCGGTGCCGCTTATCGCATCTTCGATCATGAGTAAAAAACTGGCTGAAGGGATCAACGGGCTTATTCTCGATATCAAAATCGGAGAAGGTGCTTTCATGAAAGATCTCGCTTCGGGAACGCGTCTGGCCAAGACGATGAGAGCGATCGGAAAGCGCTTCGGAAGAAGCGTTGATGTTCTTTTCACAAATATGGATGAGCCGCTTGGCTATGCTACCGGAAACGCGCTTGAAATAAAGGAATCCCTTGACGTAATGCAGGGGAAATACGTGCCGCAGGTAACAGAACTCACTCTTAGAATGGCGGCAGTCCTCATGAAAACTTTCAAAATGACGACTTCCATAGAAGAAGGCGAAGAAAAAGCGAAAAAAATGCTTGAAACCGGAAAAGTTCTCGAAAGATTTGCAAAAACCGTCAAACTTCAGGGCGGGGATCCGAAAGTCACTGAAAACTATTCGATCCTTCCCGAAAGCCGCTTCAGAAAAGAGGTTCGTGCGGCAGAAAGCGGTGTTATCACAAAAATCGACGCACTCGATTTCGGCAAGGCGCTTATTCGCCTGGGCGGCGGCAGACTCCGTCAGGAAGACAGCGTGAACAAGGCGGTCGGATTTGTTTTTGCGAAAAAAGCCGGAGATTCCGTAAAAAAAGGAGACCTCATCTACACGATACACTACGATGAGGAAGAAAGGCTGGAAAGTGCAAACGAGCACCTTGAAAACGCAGTCAGAATTTCGGGAAAAGCGCATGAAGCCTCCCCGCTCATACTCGGAAGTCTATAAACATGCTTGACGACAAGATTTTTACATTCAACAGCTACATGAAGCGGAAATTCGGCGGCAGAGTCGCCCGCATCTCGATGAGCACAGGCTTTGACTGCCCCTGGAACAAGTGCATTTTCTGCCGGAAAGAATCGTTTTCGCCCAATGTTTCGGTCGATATGACCAAAGAAAACAGACTTGAAACGCTTGAAAGAAGCATGAACTTCCTCAAAAACCGCTACGGCAACAAATTTTTCGCGGCATACTTCCAGAGCGGAACTTCCACTTTCGGCGACAAGGAAACTTTGGCGAAAATGTACCGCGAAGCCGCATCGATAAATGGTGTCGTGGCAATGATCTTTTCGACGCGCCCCGATTATCTTGGAAAAGATGAGATCTGTCTGATCCTCGATTCAGTACCGGAAAACATCGATGAAATCTGGATCGAACTCGGTCTGCAGTCAACGAACGACAGCTCTTTGAAGTGGATAAACCGCGGTCACGATGCGGCGTGCTACTTCAAGGCGATAGAAAATGTCGAAAAATACGGCGAGAACAAAATCAAAGTCGCTCCGCATATAATTTTAGGACTTCCCGGCGAAACCGAAGAAGATATGATGAATACCGTCCTTCAGAGCACGCAAAGCCCCGTCGTAAAAGGACTCAAGCTCCATCACTTGCAGATTCACAACCGCACTCCGCTTGAAAAAATTTATGCCGAAAATCCGTTCCCGCTCCTTTCAGTCGAAAAATATATCGAGATCACGGCTAAAATCATCGCGAAACTGCCGCCTGACAAAGTTTTGTTCAGGCTTTTCACCACTGCACCTGCGGAATATCTCATCGCTCCCAAATGGAATCTCGGAACGCAGGAAGCACTTCGCAAATTCGAGGAATATTTAGACGCCAATCACATCACCCAAGGCTGCGAAATATAATTTTTCAGGAGAATAAAATGAACAGTACAGTTATTGAAGCTATCGGATACATTGGATCGGTTCTGGTTCTTATTTCGATGCTGATGACTTCAGTCGTCAGGCTGCGGACAATCAACACGATCGGAAGCCTCATTTTCACGGGTTACGCCCTTTTGATCCAATCCTACCCTACCGCCGCACTGAACTTCAGTCTGGCACTCATCAATATTTACAATCTGACAAAACTTCTCAAAAACAAGAAGGAATATTCGATAGTTACACTTCAACCTGACGATGCGTTCATCACTTATTTCCTGAATTTGTACAAAGCCGACATAGAAAAATTTTTCCCCGCTTTCGTCAGATCTGAAGAGTGCAACTGCGCTTATCTCGTCTGCCGCGGCACAGAAGCTGCCGGGATCCTTCTGGGAAAAAGCGGTCAGAACACGATCGATGTGAAAATCGACTACACTACGCCGGTTTACCGCGACTGCTCTGTCGGAAAATATCTTTACAAATACCTTTCTTCGCAGAATTTAAGCGGACTTGTTGCAGAAAATGTTTCCGAAAACCACAAGCCCTATCTCGAAAAAATGGGATTCGTTAATGAAAACGGATGCTTCGTCAAAAAATTGTGAAAACAATAGTAAAAGGTGCATGGAATAAGGGTTCCGCGACAGTTTGAGCCTTTATGAAAGCAGAAAATCGGAAATCACCGAAATAGTTTTCTCATAGAACTCTTTTTCTTCGTTAAGAAGTTCGTGAAACCCTTTTTCGATAAGGGTTTTACGGCAGTTTTCAAGATTCTCCGCGACGATATTCTGAGCATTGTTGTCTACGACAGTGTCGTTTTCAGCCTGAACCAAAAGGACCGGTGCTTTCACCTTTTTCGCTGCTTCGGGAAGTTTTTCCATCGCTTTCATACTTTCGCATACCCACTTGAATGCAGGTCCGCCCAAGGCGAAGGAGGGATTTTCAGTCACAAATTTCTGCTGCCGCATATAGTTTTCAAAACTCTGAGTAAGGTGAGTTTTTTCAAAAGGTTTGAGATAGTCCTTCGCACTTTTTCCTAAAGCGTAAAACTTGCCGAAACCTAAGCGGCATGCACCTTTCACGATAGTTGTGACCAAAAATTCCGGCATATCGTAAATAAGACCCCACATCGGGCTTGTGAAGACTATTTTCGTGAACAGATCCGGGCATCTTGCCGCAAGAAGAAGGGATACCGCGCCGCCCATCGAGTGCGAAACAAGAAAAACAGGTATTTTTCCCGCATATTCAAGCACTGTGTTTTTGAGAAAATCCTCCGCGTCGTCCACATAAAAACTGAAATCCTCGACATATCCCTTTTCGCTTTCCGGCAACATTCTGCCGCTAGCCCCCTGCCCTCTGTGGTCAAGCGCGAAAACAGTGAAACCGAGAGCGTTCATCCGCTCGAAAAAAGGGACGTACTTCAAAAAATATTCAGCCCTGCCGGTCAAAAAGAGGATCACACCTTTTTCGCACTCTGATTTGAAACTGCTCCAGGCTATTTTAATGCTGCAGTGTCTGCTTTGAAAAAAGGCGATATTTTCAAACATTTGCTCACTCATTGCTCTCTCCGGCCCAAATTTGCCAAGAACACCAAGCAAATACAACCAGCTTATTTTATTACATTTTTCTTTAAGCGTCAACACTTTTCATGAGCATTTTTCAGTGTACAACCACACTTTTCAAGACCATTTTCTGACAACCGGTCACACTTTTCACGAATATCTTTGCAGCAAAAACACTACTCTTAAAAAAAATCTTGCCTTCCCGTTTCAATTTCATATTATACCGAGCGTTCGATTTTTTGAGGAGATTAGCTTTGTTATCAGAGAATAATTTTATCAAGAATCAAGAATCAAGAATCAA
>JAGCNV010000003.1 GCA_017645765.1 bacterium
GAAGCTGAAAGCCGGTTCAGGGAAGTGAACGGGACCCATAGCGGAATTGGGTAATACTGCCGCGGTTGACGGACTGGACGGACCTGACAGACTCGACGGACAAGATAGTGTGTCATAAGTCAAGTGCGGATTGAGAGATTTTTCAAAAATTTTTCATCGAACGCTCTGTTGTGGACGACCATTGAACGAAGCATCAGCAGCATTTTCCGCATACAAGCACATCTGACGGTCATTTTTGTCTTACCTTTTGCAAGCAATCTTTGTTGAAAATCCTGAAGCACCGGGATTTTTGGAACACCAGGGAGAGAGTCCAGATAAAGGATCTGGCGAAGGCGGCCGGACGATCTTCTGCTCATGAAAGATGAATGAACGCTTGAACCGGATTGTCTGATCCGAGGTGCGAGTCCGGATATGGCTGACAGCTCCTTTATGGAATACTGTTTCAAAGAACCGATTTCAGCAAGAATACTGTAGGCGGAAACGAATTTCACCCCTGGCATAGTCGTCATGATGTGTATTTCCGTAAGGATTTCCTCATCTTCCACAATGCAAGCCTTGATTTCCTGCTCGATTTTCTCGATTTGCATGGTCAGTGTCGCTATTGTCTGTGCATTGATTTTACGGACAACCGAAGATGTTATCGTATCCCGGCGATTTTGAAGATCGACACGGTTTTTGATCAGGGCGGTTCTCTCTCGGGAAAGTTCACGGATGGTCAGGATCGTCTTCGACGGACGCTTTGTCGGATGCGGCTGTCGTTCCGCTCCAAACCGCGCAATCGCCTGAGCATCCAGTTTGTCTGTTTTATGCGGCAGGTTCAAACTTTCAATGAACGCATGAATATTGCGCGCATTCTCAATGGTCACTTTGACCTCTGGATGGCTCAGGTTGATCCAGTCGATCAGCTGCTGTGAATAACAGCCGGTCGTTTCCATTACGATATGCAGGTCCTTTCCGGAGACGAAACCGGCAGCCCACTGAAAAAATTTTGTGAGGCCCTCCGGAGTCCGCTTGAAATCACGGCACGGCAGCGATGTGATCTTTGCTTTCCCATTTTCTGTGACTTGGTCCAAGGATGCCGAAAATGTTTCTTTTCCGACATCAAATCCTGCCCAAATCATCTTTTTTTTCTCTTGCATGCTTGCTTTTCTCCATGTTTGGGTGTAGATTAAAAATGGCTTGTCATGACCCATTTTGCAGATTCGGCATCTCTTTGCCTGGATAGCTGTACGGTCTTTTGACAAAGCACGGTAGCGGAAGCATCTCTCCAGCTTGTCCACGATCTTGCAAAGATCAAAACGCGGATCGAGATGATGCTTCCGCGATTTTCATCGACTGGCTGTCGAATCCAACCTTTTATACCGTAGCACAATATTTCGCGTCTGCAACTTTTTCCTTTTCCTCCGACGAGTGAACAACCCATTCTCGGAAAAGGAAAGTTGCAGAAACAATACGGGGGATAACATACAAAACGCGGAAGAAACGACACGTTGTAAAAAAACGGATTGTGCGATTCCATACAACAGCAACCCTTTGCCTCTCGCGTCATGATATGGCGTTTCGCGACCTCGTCCGTCTCGTCCGTCCCGTCCGTTTTGTCCGTCAATCGTAAGATTCTTTTCTCACTGAACTTCCTTCCGCGGCTCCGCCGGTTTGAGCGGGATATATCCCACCTTCCGGATCAGTTCCTGCCCGGCCGGGGAAAAGAGGAATTCGATTAGTTTTTTCGTGTTTTCCGAACGGGGACGGCAGGTAATGACACAACAGTCCGTC
>JAGCNV010000023.1 GCA_017645765.1 bacterium
CATAACACATATAAGGCCCCATCTTGTCAATAATATTTCTCAAAAAATAATCAACCAGGCTGTCTTTTTACAGGCAGTCTTTTTTTGAGAAAAAGTAGAGCTTCCGTTCAAAATAAAAAGCAAAGCCTGAATCGCAATTCAGAAAAAGATTCCAGGAAAAGCGTCCTGAATCAAACACATATAGTCGGTCACGGCAAACCTAAAAAAAACAGATTTCCGGCACGAAGAATTTCACCGGTACCCGTGCCAAGCCTGATGCAAAAATAAGATGGTCATCATTTGATGCCGATAGTTATATGGGCAGGTCAAGGCAGGGACAGTCCGCTTGTTTATTTTCAACAAAAACAAAAATATAAAAAGGCGCAGTGGCAGCGTCTATTCAAAGCTCAAGAAGTCACGGCATCCGGGACAGAAAGAATGAGAGGCGGTCAAAGCCGCATATAATTTTCATTTTTCAAAAATCCCGCCGTATACGCTTCAGTTATGCGAGATGCTCGCCGCCACTGTCCTTATTTTCAATTTTCTTATCCCCGTAAAACTTATCGGGATTAAAAGCCTCTCTTCGCTTGAGCATGTAATAAACCGTACGCCCGAGTTTCTGTGCAATGATGCTCATGGCTTTTGCTTTTCCATACCGCTGCACAAGCTTATCATGCCATCTCTGGCCGCGCTCATTATTACGGAGAAAGAGAACCGCACCTTCCGAAAAAGCCCATTTTAAATGAACGTTTCCGATTTTATTATGCCCGCCTTTTTCCTTCTTACCGGCAGACTCATGGGAACATTTTACAAGACGGCAGTAAGAGATAAACTTACCTACATCAGAAAAGCGATGAATGTCATCAATCTCGTAAAGAATCGTGAGAGAAAGAATGAAGCCGAGTCCCGGAACTGAATTAATTATGCTGTACGAAACCGGATCCTGAACTTCCATGCTGTCCTCAATCTGAAATTCAAGTTTTGTAATTATGTCATGGTAAGCCTGGAACATGGCAAGATCAGCATTCACCATTTTCAAAGTTGCCGGATCACTGAACTTCTGAGGAATTGTATTTCTGTAAACTTCGCTTCTCATTCGGGAAGATGTCAGAGGTTCGTTTATATTGTACTGATGATTTGTATTTTGAAGATGAACGGAAAGTTCGGCACGCTGGCGGACAAAGAAGAGCCGTCTTCTGAGAAGGTCGCGTACGGCACGCTTTTCTTTTGGATAAGCATATGCGATCGGGAACATACCTCCGCGAAGCATGTTTGCAATTTTCTCTGAATCGATTTTATCACTTTTTGTTTTTCCTCCGTGGATTGATTTCATGTAATAGGCATGTCCCAGTGCAAAATCAATTCCTTTTTCTGCACAAAAGTCTGCAACCCAGTACCAGGTGAAGATGCATTCAACGCCGACTACAATGTCCTTTCCAAAAGTGTTTGTCACAAGCTCCAGATTATCTCTGGAACATTCCATGTTTTTGTGGAATACAGTTTCACCGATGTTGTTGATGACACAGATGTACATCGTTCTTGCATGAAGGTCGATTCCAATGTAAAATTGATGCTGGTTCTTATAGAATCTCATTAAGGTCCCCCTGTCGAATTAATTAGGATATTGTGCCCAGATAGGCTTATCTATCTTAGCATGATAAACCTGGGG
>JAGCNV010000024.1 GCA_017645765.1 bacterium
ATGTTCTCGATCCTCATCATGAACGCGTTCGTTCCTCTTATCGACAAATACATCAAACCGAAAAGATTCGGTAGCGAGGTCAACTATGGCGGATAAGAAAAAACTCGAAAGTTCGTTCAAAAATATGCTCATCGTTCTTGCGGCGATCTCGCTCGTAAGTGCGCTGGCAATAGGTTTCACCTACACGAAAACGAAACCTGCGGCTGAAAAAGTCCAGCTCGAAAAGTCGAAAAAAGCTCTCGAAGCAGTCCTTCCGGCTTTTGAAAAGCTTGGCGACAAATATGAGGCTGAAGGCTGCAAACTCACACCGGCTTACAAAGGCGAAGAACTTGTCGGAACGGCAGTCGAAGCTGTTTCAAACAAAGGTTTCGGCGGTGATGTTCAGATCCTTGTCGGCTTCGATGCTCAGGGAAAGATCCACAACACAGCGATCCTTTCGATCAAGGAGACTCCCGGTCTCGGCAGCAACATGGTCAACCCGAAATTTAAAGATCAGGTAAACGGCAAAAACCCTGAAAACTTTAAGCTTTCGGTCAAAAAAGACGGCGGAGACGTTGATGCGATAACTGCGGCTACGATTTCGTCAAGAGCGTTCCTGGATGCCGTAAACAAGGCTGTCGCAGCCTACAGAAGCGGAAAGAAATAGGAGGCTAAAATGAGTGCTTGGAAAGAATTTACAAAAGGTTTCATTAAAGAAAATCCTACTTTCGTTCTGCTTTTGGGTATGTGCCCGACACTCGGAACGACGACAAGTTCGATCAACGGACTCAGCATGGGTCTCGCTGCGACAGTTGTTCTGATCTGCTCCAACTGCGTAATTTCACTGCTTAAAAACGTCATTCCCGATAAAGTCAGAATTCCGGGATTCATCGTCGTAATCGCAAGTTTCGTTACGGTCGTTGACCTCGTCATGCAGGCATATCTGCCCGATCTTTACGAAACTTTGGGACTTTTCATCCCGCTTATCGTCGTAAACTGCATAATCCTGGGACGCGCAGAGGCTTTCGCTTCGAAAAACGGCGTTCTTCTTTCGGCAGCGGACGGTCTCGGAATAGGTCTCGGCTTCACGATGTCGCTCACGATCCTCGGTTCAGTCAGAGAAATTCTCGGCAACGGCTCTGTTTTCGGATTCCAGTTTGTCCCCGAAAATATTGATAAAATCCTTCTTTTCATCATGCCGCCCGGAGCTTTCATCGCCCTCGGATTTTTAATCGCGTTCGTAAACCACATCAAAAACAGAAAAGCAGCGTAGGAGGGGAAAATGACCGGATATATTCTTGTTTTCATCAGCGCGATTCTCGTAAACAACATCGTTTTCGCGCAGTTTTTGGGAATCTGCCCCTTCCTCGGCGTTTCGAACAAAGTTTCGACTTCAGTCGGAATGGGCGCGGCCGTCCTTTTCGTCATGACCCTGGCTACGACAGTCACCTGGCTGCTTTACAACCTCGTCCTGATCCCGCTAAACATCGGTTTCATGCAGACGGTCGCATACATCCTTGTCATCGCTGCACTTGTGCAGATGGTTGAAATCATTCTGAAAAAAGTTTCGCAGCCGCTTTATCAGGCACTTGGTGTATTCCTTCCGCTCATTACTACTAACTGCGCCGTTCTCGGTGTCGCGATACTCGTAACGCAGAAAAACTACAACCTTCTCCAGAGCGTTGTTTACACAATTGCGACCGCTCTCGGCTTCTTCCTGGCACTCG
The DNA here is from genome assembly GCA_017645765.1 of bacterium. GTDB lineage: Bacteria > UBP6 > UBA1177 > UBA1177 > UBA1177 > UBA1177. The sequence goes on from JAGCNV010000024.1 coordinate 1,707, forward strand.
TAATTTTTGCCGGGATCAGGGAACGCCTTGAGCTTTACGAAATCCCCGAAGCAATGAAAGGCGCACCGATCGCACTCGTCACCGCAGGTCTTCTCGCACTTGCGTTCATGGGTTTCACCGGACTCATCGCAGTTCCGTGGTAAATTGCCATTGCGCGGCTTACTTACCCGCAAACTCTTGCATTTTTCTTGAATTTCCTTAAAATATTGCGGTTTTTGAAGTGGAGACAAAATGTTATCCTATTCGATTGAAGAGATTAAGGAAAAGGCAGCGCCGATTGCAGAGCGTTACGGCATCGATTCATTGACTCTTTTCGGTTCTTATGCACGCGGTGATGCCGACGAAAACAGCGATTTGGATTTTTATGTCGGCAAAGGAAGTTTCGGCTCTCTTTTTGAACACAGCAGTTTTATTCTTGATTTGGAAGATACATTCGGCTGCCGCGTTGATGTAGTCGTTCTCTCTGCGATACAAAATCAGGATTTTTACAACGAAATCACAAAAGAAGGTATCCGACTCTATGAAAGGAACTAGGAAAAACAGAATCTGTGTCGAAAAAATCTGCTTTTACTGCGAAGAAATAGAAAAAATTCTCGATAATCACGGTCGCAGCAAAGATTATTTCTTTAATTCTGTCGAAATGCAATATGCCGCAGCATGTGCATTGTGCAGATAGGCGAAATGATTTCTCTGCTTGAAGACGATTTTATCCGTTCGCATCCGGAAATTCCGTGGCGTCAGATCAAAGGCGCAAGAAACATATATGTCCATGGCTACGGCGAACTGGACTTGGATGAAGTCTGGAACACATTGACTGAAAGTGTACCTTTATTGAAGAATCAGATTTCTGAACTTTTGGTAAACTTTGAGAAAAATAAGGTGCAATATCGCAGTACCGTGGTAAAGCCACATTCCTCTGCTCATTTTAATTCCAAGTTATAGCGGATTCTGCTATTATATTTGGTAAACCTCTAAATTTTTTGCTTTTTACTCTGTTTTGTTTAAAATCTGTCGTTTTTGATTGTTTTATTTGGAAAGCATGATGATGAGAAAATTTATTTTATTTGTAATTTGCGCCTGTTTTCTGATCAGTCCGGTTTATTCCGAAAGTTTGCAGGAATACAAGGCTAAGCAGACAAAAAAACTGGAAGAATTTAAAAAAGAGCAGGCTAAAAAAAAGAAAAATTATGAACAGGATCAGTTGCAGAAGTACAAAAAGTATAAAAAGAACAAAACGAAAAAGCAGAAAGAATTTGATGCCTACAGACGTGCTGCAAACGAAAAATTCGCAGATAGGATGAAAAAGCACTGGAAGGAATATGCAAAAAAGGCAGCGCTTCCTGTTCCAAAAAGCAAAAAACCGCCCAAACCCGATATTAAAAAAGATAATAAGCAGGCTCCGGCTGTCCGTTTGAATTACGATAAAATTGTAAATTCCGAAAAATATGATGCTCCCGAACCAATAGCGCCTATCGATGTTATGCCTCCGGAAAAAATGCCGGCTGACTATGATAAGCAGTATAAATTCATCTATCACGGGGCAACAGGCAAGGTACGTTTTTTTGATTCGATGCGGTTTTCGCTGTCAGATGTTTCCGAAGCTTCAGTTGCGGCAATATGGAAGAAGATGGCATCGGAAGATTTTGACCTTATGCTTTCTGATTGTTTTGATTTGAAGAAGAATCTGCGGCTCGGAGACTGGGGCTATATCGACATTCTGCGTGTTATGAGCGAACATTTTCTCGGCGAAAAAAGCAATGAGGCGGTTTTGCTGCAAATGTATGTTCTGGTTCAGTCCGGATACAAGGTCCGAATTGCCAAAACATGCGACAGGCTGATTTTGCTTGTGCCGTTCAGAACTGACTTGTATTCTTATGATTACTTTGTTTTTGATGACAATATGAAATATTACATTCTTGACAAGGATGTCCGCAACCAGAACTGTTCTTATGATATATATGAAGAAAGTTTCCCGCGCGAAAAGGCGGCATCTCTGGAAATATCCGGACCGCCCAGGTTGGGTAAGGAGAGGGGAACAGACAGAATCTTCCAGTCAGTGATGTATGAGAATGCAATGGCGGAGGTCCTGACCAATAAAAATCTGATAGACTTCTACAGCGGTTATCCTATGAGCGGCAACTGGGATAACTATGTCCATGCTTCTTTGAGCGATGAAATAAAAAATACTCTTTATCCGGCACTTAAAGTGCAGATCAACGGCAAAACCAAACTCGAAGCGGCAAATATTCTGTTGAATTTCGCACAGACTGCCTTTCAATATATGACGGATCAGGAACAGTTCGGTTATGAAAGACCGTTTTTCGGTGACGAGATTTTTTATTACCCTTATTCTGATTGCGAGGACCGCTCGATTCTGTTTGCGATTTTAGTCAGAGAACTCCTTGGTCTTGACGTCGTACTTCTTCATTATCCGGAGCATCTGGCGACAGCTGTCAACTTCGGAGATGAAGATGTTTACGGTTCATACTTCAATGTGGACGGAAAGAAATACATTGTTTCCGATCCGACTTACATCGGTGCGCCGGTGGGCGAATGTATGGAAAGATTTCAGAATACGAATGCGGAAATAATAAGGTTGTAGACCATTTAAAATTAAATTATCTTTGCCCGATATAGAGGGATTTGATCTTACGATTTTTCTGGAAGTTTCCCGATATATTCCTAAAATACCGCGTTTTGATGAAGATCTTTTGATTTAAGGAGAATATTTTGAAACTCGTAACTTCTTTTCTGCGCAGGATCGAAAAGCCCGGGCGTTATTTTGCCCCGTTTATCGAGCCTGTAAAAGTGAAAACCGACCCTGATAAGCCGAAAGTTCTGATACTTTTTCCCGATCTTTTCGAGATGGCACAGAGCCACACGGGGGTTAAGATCCTCTATTCGCTCTTTAACCGCCGCGGATTTCTGGTAGATTTCGGTTTTTCGCCGCAGAAGGATGTTTTTGAAGAGGCAAAGGCGAGCGGCGGGCTCACTTCGATGATGCACGGGGTGAATTACCGCGATTTTGACATAATTGCGGTTTCGTTCCAGTATCAGCTGCAATACCCAGATTTTCTTAAAATCATGGATATCGCCGGCATTCCGATCCATTCAAAAGATAGAATAAATTCAAGTGATTACCCGATAATCTGGTCGGGCGGGCCTGTCATGTGCAATCCGGAGCCGATGGCTGATTTCATCGACGCGGTTTCGATCGGCGAGTTTGAGCCTTACGCTGAAGAATTTATGGATATACTTGAAAATATTAAGGAAAAACAGAAAAGAATCGAGGCTTTTTCCAAAATTCCGGCAATCTATATTCCGTCGAAACACGATGAAAACTCTGTCAAAATCAATCCCGACGGCTCGCTTTCTGGTTTTGAAGCGAGAAGAGCGGTTCTCAAGGATCTCAACTACGATTCCGACTCGCTTTTTGACGCTCCGATATTTGCGATGAGGACGATCCACGACCGTTTCACGATCGAGATCATGCGCGGCTGCACGAGAGGGTGCAGATTTTGCATGGCGGGGATGTTCTACCGCCCTCACAGAGAGAAAAGTGCTGAAAATATTTGCGAAATCCTTGACAGAGTCGTCCGCACCTCAGGCTACGACGAGGCGGGTTTCCTTTCGCTTTCGGCTGCTGACCACAGCGAGATCGAGGATATTTTAGTCCGCTCCTACAGCCGCTACAGCCGCCGGATCTCGGTTTCTCTGCCAAGCCTCAGGACTGAGACGATCACCCCGAAAATCACCCGCGCGATAAGAAAAGGACGCAAAGTCGGTTTCACTCTCGCGGTCGAATCGGGAAGCGACAGGCTGCGCAAAATGATAAACAAGGGTAACAGCGTCGAAGATCTGCTGAACGCCCTCAACACGATATTTTCAAACGGCTGGCAGGCGGTCAAACTCTACTTTATGCTCGGCCTTCCGCATGAAGAGGAAGAGGATCTTTTTGAGACTGTAGAACTTGTCAAAAAAATGTGCAACTATGTGAAAAGATTCGGTAAAAAAGCAATGATAAGCGCAAGTTTCTCGACTTTTGTGCCGCAGCCTTTCACCCCTTTCCAGTGGGAAAAAATGTCGAGTCCCTCTGAAATCAAGGCTAAGCAGAAAATCATAATCGAAAACCTCCGCGGCATAAGAAATCTGAAACTCGCATGGCACGATCAGGAGATCAGCACAGTCGAAGGATACCTCAGCCGGGCCGGGCGCGAATACGGCAAAGTCATTGAATTTGTTGCGAAAAATATGAAAGGCCTCCAGACGGAAGACGAAAGTTTTGATCCTGCTCTCTGGGACGAAGGTATGGTTTATGCAGGGATCGACCCCGAAAGCACTTACCATGAAAAACCGCTGGACAAGCCGCTTCCCTACGAGCATATCGACCTCAGGATCGACCGCAGATTTCTTCTGAAAGAGCGCGAAAAAGCTTTCAATTTTCAGGAAACGCCCGACTGCGCGAAAACGGGTATCTGCAACAAGTGCGGCGCGTGCGACTTCAAGGAGATCAGGCCGCTGAAGTTCACCGGAAAAGCGCTTGACGAGAACGAAACCTTTGAAGTTCCCGAAAAAAGCAATAAAAACAACTCTTTCCCATACATTTTTTCTCTTTCGAAACACGGAAATTCGATAAGTGTAGGGCACCTTGACCTTGTTTCATTTCTCTTCAAAGCTCTCACTCTGAGCGATCTCAAGATCCTCTATTCCGACGGTTTTCATCCCATGCCGCGCTTCAATCTGGCATTCCCGGCACCGGTCGGAGTCGAAGTTGACGAGGAATTCGGCACAGTCTGGCTCACCGAAGAAGTCAATGAAAAGGAAACTCTTGAAAAACTCAACTCTATCCTCGAAAATTCCGGAATAAAATTCCTTACTTTTGCCTTCTGCGACCGTGAAAAGATCAAAAAAGCGGAAAAAATTCTCCGCACACTTCCTTCAAGCACATACCGCGTGAAATTTTTCGAAAAATCAGACTACGATTCGGCAAAAGAAATTCTGGAAGTCATTGATTTTAATGACGAAACTCTTGAAATGACGATTCGCCATTACACAGAACTCGGTAGCGTAATGAAGAAATTCGAAGGCTTCACCGGCGAATACCACATAATCAAAAACGGCTACCGCAAAGAACTCGCCGAATATGACACGGAAGGACTTCTCAAAGATACCGGGATTCTGGACTGAAAAGTCATGAAAAAAATCGTTTTATTTTTAAATAAGATCAGTTTTCTTCATTTTTTCTGTCGAAATTTCTGAAATTTTGAGTATAATTGCCGCGTTTTTGTTGTTTATAAACTTTTTTGAGGTGGAAAATGTACGATATTTCCGGAAAAATCGCGTGTGTGACAGGTGCAAGTGCGGGAATCGGTGCGGCGACTGCCGAAGCTCTGGCTGAAGCGGGATGCAACCTTGTCATTTCGGCGAGAAGAGAAGATAAAATTAAAGAATTTTCGCAGTATTTAAGTGACAAATACGAGATAAAATGTTTTGGCGGCGTTCTTGATGTCAGAAATCAGAAAGATGTCGAAAAATTTTTTGCTGAACTTCCGGAAGAGTTTAAAAATATTGAGATCTTAGTCAATAACGCCGGTCTTGCAAAAGATATGACTCCGCTTTACGAGAACAAAATTTCTGACTGGGAACAGATGATCGACACGAACGTCAAAGGTCTGCTTTATGTCACGAAAGCTGTTCTTCCCGGAATGGTCGAGCGCGACAAAGGCCACATCGTAAATATCGGTTCGACCGCAGGACGCGGGACATACCCGGGCGGCACGGTTTACTGCGCGACAAAACACGCCGTCAACGCGATAACGAACGGCCTCAGAAAAGATCTCCTCAAAACATCGCTGCGCGTAACGACAATTGATCCCGGCGCAGTCGAAACAGAGTTCAGCATGGTCAGATTCGAAGGTGATCAGGCACGTTCCGACAAAGTTTACGAAGGTTACGAGCCGCTTCGCGCAGAAGATATCGCAGACGCGGTTCTTTATGCCGTAACAAGACCGCCGCACGTCAATGTTTCAGACATGATAATCTACCCGACAGCTCAGAGAGACTATCATCTGGTAAACAGGAAAGGGTGATTGGAAAAATCCATATTTTCTTGGGGATGTGTACAATCTCTATAAAGCATCGACTACCATGTTCGTTGTGTGAGATAGGCTGATTAGGGACAGTTTTAGTTCAATGGTGAGGGGATAAAAATGAATGATATCTTGAGTATTGTTAATGAGTTGTGTTCCTATCCGGCAGAAAGGGAATGGTTTGAATTCAAACATAATTGGTTCGAACCAGAACAGCTCGGGCAATACATCTCCGCTTTATCCAACAGTGCTGCGATAGAAGGACGAAGCAAAGCTTATCTTGTCTGGGGAATTGACGACAAAACCCATGATATTGTCGGAACCGATTTCGATCCTGACATCAATGTTAAAAACGAACCTTTAAAACATTTTCTCGCCAGAGGACTTTCGCCTGATGTGAATTTCATTTTTGAAGAAATTACTGTTGACGGCAAAAGAATTGTTCTTCTTACAATACCGTCGGCGAAAACGGTTCCGGTTTCCTTCGCAAGTGAGCGTTTCATAAGGATCGGTAGCAGCAGGGAGAATTTGAGAAAATATCCGGAAAAAGAGTCTTATCTTTTTGATGTTTTGCGTCACGGTCTGCCGACGATAGAGAACACTCCTTCGAATTATCAGGATCTGACATTTGAAAAGCTGCTTATGAATTTCGCGAAAACTCAATTGTGGTTAAAATTCCGTTTCGATGGATCAATACTTTTGGTGAAGACAACGCTCCTGAAGAAGTGAAACTGTTTAAAGTCAAAGATGTAACTACCCTCAAAACTACCCTCAAAACTACCTCTAAAACTACCCCTAAAACTACACAGGAAAAAATCTTGAAATTGATTGCCGAAAATCCCCGTATAACCCGGGAACAGATGGCAGAAGTCTGCGGTATTTCATTGAATGGGATAAAATGGCAACTAAAACAGATGAAAGGACAAATCGAATTCGTCGGTCCAAGTAAAACTGGTTTTTGGAAAATTCTGTCAGAAACAGAACTGTCTGATAAGAAAAATTCTTAGAAAAAATACACTTGATATGTTCGCTTCCAGATATTGAAAGAATTGTCCTTTTTGCTCTTTTGTGGTAGAATCCCGCGTTTGTTGTTTTTCAGGAGGGAAAAATGCTTCCGATAACCGGTCATGTCCAGACTTCGTTAGTCGATTTTCCGGAAAAAATTGCGACTCTTTTTTTCTTTTCGGGCTGCAATCTGCGCTGTCCATACTGCCACAACGCGTCGCTTTTCGAGGTTCCGCCGCAGGAAAAGTGGCTTTCA
>JAGCNV010000025.1 GCA_017645765.1 bacterium
GGCCGCTGCGGGCGTTCACGATGGAGCAAAAATCAAAGTCGTCGCCGTGGAATTTTTTGCGGATTTCGTCAGCGGCTTTCGTGAGTTCGTCGAGGTCTTCGCTTAAAAGCTTGATGGCGTCCTCGCGAGTAATTTCGTAACCTTCATTTAAAACTTTATTTTTGAGTTCTTGAACGAAAGACATTTCTCACTCTCTATATTTAGACTCTTTTTTCGGAGCCAAATATAGAAAATTTTCACTTTTCAAAAAGGTACTTTGCTTTGAGGCTGTCTAGCTTGCCCGATTCCGCCATTTCCATGAGGATGCTGTTTATGGATTCCAAAAGTTTGGAATTCCCTTTGGATACGGCAATGGCGCAATAGTATTCGCCTAGAGCTTCGTCAATCATCGTGATGTCATCGTTTTCGTTAGAATACTTGATGGCGTTTTCGCGGTCAAAAACGATGGCGTCGATGTTCTTTTGTTTTAAATCTTCGATGGCTTTCGTTTCCTTGTCAAAGCTGATGACTTCGGCATCGGAAAGCTTGGTCTTCACAAAATCGTCATTTGCGGATTCGTCTTGAACACCGACTTTTTTGTCCTTGACATCGTCTACGGATTTAATGGGCGAGTCTGTGAGGACTAACAAGACTGGGCGCAAATCGAGGTAGGGAATGGAAAAATTGACGAGCTCTTTTCGGCTCTCCGTGATGTTCAATGCCGAAAGTCCGATGTCCGCTTTGCCGTTTGCGACGGACGGAATAATGGAATCGAAATCCATGCTGTCGTATTGCTGTTTTAGGCCGAGCTTATTTGCGATTGCGACCGCAATTTCAACATCAAACCCTTTCAAGGAGTCGTTTTCGAAAAACTCATAAAAATCGAATGGAATCGAGGTCGCCCATGTCAGTTTGCCGCTTTCGACGGTCTTGATTTCTGCGGAGCCTGCGTTTGAGGAATCGTTTGTGCTGCTACAGCCGATAAACGCGGCCATCATAAAGCATGTGGCTGTGATAGCCATTTTTTTAAAGTTTCTCATATTTATTTTCTCCTTGCTTATTAAAATAACTTTATAAGGAGCTTTTGAATAATTTTTTGCAAAAAAAAAGACCGCATTGCTGCGGTCAAAAATTTATTTAACAAGTTTTCTCTTTTTTCCGAGAAACGAGCTTACTTGTTAAACGGTCCCATGACCTGCCAGAGCACAGCCTTATGAGCGTGTAGGCGGTTTTCTGCTTCTTCGAAGCTCATGTTCACGTCGAGGTTGTCCATCACGGAGTCCGTGATTTCTTCGCCACGGTGAGCCGGGAGGCAGTGAGAAACCTTGCAGTGAGCCGGAGCGAGCTTCAAGAGTTCGTCGTTGATCTGGAACGGCAAGAAGTGAGTCTGCTTCGTAGCCTTTTCGCCTTCCTGACCCATGGAAACCCAAACGTCGCTATAGAGAATGTCGGCGTCCTTGACGGCATCCTTCGGGTCGTTGAACACGCGGTACTGGCAGCCGTGCTTCTTCAAGAGCGGCAAAGCTTCTTCGACAACCTTGGACGGCTGTTCAAA
>JAGCNV010000004.1 GCA_017645765.1 bacterium
GTCAGCGTAAACGTTCCTGCAGGAGCTACGTTCGGAGTAGAGATCAGACTTGACGAAGAGCTTACAAGCACGGCTGATGCTAACCTTGAGCTTAAAGTCAACATCAATACGGCAAAACATCCGTCGAAAGTTTACATCCAGATCTACAACGACGACATGGATCTCGTAGCGAATGAAACTGCGAAGTTCGATGGAAATCTCAACGCTTACCAGAATGTAAATATCGAAATGAATTCAGGCAGATACACTCTTCTTGCAGTAGGCGAAGAGATGTACAACTACCTTGAAGCGATAACGCTTTATGAGGGATCAAATGAAAAAACGATAACAGTCGTAGCAAAGAACGCATGCGGCAACGGAATCGTTGATTCTGCAGAAGAGTGCGAACCTTCGGTAGAGGGTTCTACTCTCGAAGTTCTCTGCGGAGAGATCTATCCTGCTTCGACCTATCCTGAAAAGACGGCATCATGCGATCCTGCGACATGTACATTCAACAAGACCGAGTGCGGAAAAGCTGCATACTGCGGAGACGGCATAATCGACGCTCCGTCAGAAGGATGTGACGGCGGCGCAAAAGACTGCTCCGAAATTGCAGGATTCGGTAATTCGACCGGTTCTGCTCCGTGTGCTTCCGACTGCTCGGGATATATCACGGCAAACAACTGCTCCAAAGCTACGGCAGAATGCGGCAACCTTCCTGCAAATGCAGTCTGGAACGACGGAAACGGCAGATTCAACCAGAAATATGACGGTGCAGACTGGCTTCCGGCAGCAAAGACGGCTGCTTACGGCAATACAAAAGAAGAGTGTGTCTTCTCATGTGCAAAAGGCTACAAGTGGAACGGTTCTGTCTGCGAACAGTATCCGCTTTCACTTGCCCTCATCTGCACCGGTGCAGACGGCTGCTCCGATAATACGAATGAGACTGAATGTCCCGCTTATGGAGAGGCTTTCTTCGGTCAGGATGTTCAGTATGCAGAAGCAGGATTCTGCACACCTCATAACTTCGCGACAAGCGGCACCGGAAACAAGATGATAGTTACTGACGCCTACACTCACTACGAGTGGCTTGCAAACGCTTCGGCTGCTATGGACTGGGCTGACGCAGAGGCATATTGCGCAAATTACGAGAACGAAAGCGGCTCAACGGCAGTCTGGAGACTACCGAGCCCGACCGAGCTTCTGACAATCGTTGACAGCAGCACTGCAAGTCCCGCTCTCAATGACATATTCACGACCGCAAATTATTCCTTCTGGGCAACCGGAGACGCTAAAAACAGCGGAAACGCATGGATCATTGATGAAAACGGCGCACTTGTCAGTGTTTCCAAGACAGATGCGAACAGCGTCATCTGCGTCAGAGTCCACGATTACGATGCACCTGAAAACCGCTTCACTGCAACAAATGAGACAGTCAAAGACAACGAAAGCGGCTTAATGTGGCAGAAACAGGCCGTTGCATCGAGAACATGGGCAGAAGCACTCAACTACTGCGGCGAAGTTTCGACTGATGACAAATTTGACTGGAGACTTCCGAACAGAAACGAGCTTGCTTCCCTTGTTGACTACACCAAAGTAAACGGTGCAGTCAGCGACTTCCCGGCAATAGCTGCGAAAGGCTTCTGGACTTCGACTGCTTCGGCAAACGAAACTGCAAAAGCTTGGACGGTCGATTTTGAGAGAGGCGCAGTTGAAGCTACTGACAAGACAAATACCAAATACATAATCTGCGTAAGGAACGACGAGCCGTGCTTCGGAGACGAATGCCCGAATGCATGCAGCTTCAATGCATGTAAAGGCATGGCTAATTCGACAGGTCTCTGCACCGCAAGCGACTACAGCTTTACCTGCGGCTGCAAGTCAGGATTCAACTGGAATCACGGCAAGTGTCTGCTTGACACGACGAGATATACCGCATGCACCGGACTTCCCGAAAACGCAATCTGGAACACCGTATTCGGCATAAGCCAGACTTACGACGGCGACAAGTGGTATCCGAGTGAAGCAGGAACATTCAACAAGATAGCAAGCAGCACCGAATGCCGCTTCATCTGTGCTACCAACTATAAATGGGATGCAGACGAAGAAAAGTGTCTTCCGGTTTCGAGAATGACCAACTGCTCGGAGAAGAAACCTTACTCCGACTGGAACGTAGTTTCGAAGATCTCGCAGACCTGGGACGGCGAAAAATGGCAGCCTTCGGCAGAGTCAGTTTACAACACGGAATCAAGCGAAGAAGAGTGCCGCTTTGTCTGCAAAGAGCACTACAACTGGGACAGCGAAAACAATATCTGTGACGGTGAAACACAGCCTGCGACCTGTATCGGCCTTCCGGCGAACGCACACTGGTGGAACGACCCTGCATCGATCACCCAGAAATGGACGAACGGCGGCTGGGCACCTGCTGCAACGGGCCGCTACAACGATGCACAGGCTGACAACGAATGCTACTTCGGATGCGATGAAAACTACGAATGGAACGGCACTGCCTGCGCTGCGAAGAAGCAGACCGCAAGCTGCGAAGGACTTCCCGACAACGCAGAGTGGACAGGCGGATATTCCACCGTCCAGCAGACTTGGAACGGCTCAGAGTGGTTCCCGAGCACAGTCGGCAGCTACAACACCGAGGCAAATTCAAGTTACTGCCGCTTCAAATGCAGGGCAAACTACAACTGGAACGGCTCTACCTGCGCAGCTGCGACACAGATCGCAAACTGCACCGGACTTCTTGCAAACGCGCAGTGGAACACCGTTTCGAGCATAAAACAGACTTACGTCAACGGAAACTGGATGCCGACGACCACGGCAACCTATCAGGAAGAAGCATCCGACAATGAATGCCACTTCAAATGCAAAGAGCACTACGAGTGGAAAGACGGAGAGTGCAAAGCAGGAACGAAGCCGGCCAACGCATGTACCGGTCTTCCTGCAAACGCGCAGTGGGTCGGAAATACAACAGTAGAACAGACCTGGAACGGCACTGAATGGACTCCGTCAACAGAAGGACATCACCAGTCAGTTTCAAATACAGGCTGCGTCTTCACCTGCAAAGAGCACTACAACTGGCTGAACGGCGAGTGCAAAGCCGCAACGCAGAACGCAGAGTGTGCAGGACTTCCGGAAAACGCAGTCTGGAACACTGCTTCGAGCATAACACGGACATGGAACGGTGCCGAATGGCTTCCGGATCTCAACGGAACTTACAGCGAAACCGTTTCATCCACACAGTGCAGATTCAAATGCAGAGAAAACTACACATGGAACGGCTCGACCTGTGAACCGAGAACCCAGATCGTAACCTGCGGAACACTTCCTGCAAACGCAGTCTGGAATACTGTTTCACAGATCAAGCAGATGTGGAACGGTTTGGAATACGAACCTGCGGTAAATCTGATATACAGTGAAACTTCAAGCGAAACTGAATGCCGCTACACCTGCAAAACCAACTATGAGTTCAACAACGGCGCATGTGTTGCAAAGAAACAGACGGCGGCATGCACGGGACTTCCGGCAAATGCTCAGTGGCACAATTCAACAATAGAACAGACTTGGAACGGTACAGACTGGAGTCCGTCGGCAGCAGGTTCGTACAGTCTCGGTGCTGTTGCGAACCAGTGCCGCTTCCACTGCATCGAAGACGGTGAGCAGTATGTATGGAGCGACAACGGAAAAGCATGTGTCGCAAATACAAAAACAGGCCAGCCCTGCACCGGTCTTAAAGAACACGCTCACTGGAATCAATACAGTGCTGTTTCGCAGACTTGGAACGGAACCGAGTGGTTCCCGTCAACGACAGGTACTTACAGCGCAACGGCGGACGAAACAAGATGCTACTTCTCATGCGATGACAACTATCAGTGGGACGGAACAGACTGCGTCGGCGCAACACTGAACGCAGATTGTGAAGGATTGCCTGCAAACGCAGTCTGGAACACGGTTTCAAGCATAACGCAGACATACAACGGTTTCATTTACGCACCTTCCACAACAGCTGAATACTGCGACACTCCGTCAACTGAAAACTGCTGTTTCAAATGTCTTGCGAACTACAATCTTTCCAATGACGGGACATCCTGCGAAGCTGCAACAAGACTGAGAGACTGTACAGGACTTCCGGCAAACGCAGAGTGGAATACCGGCGAATTGTCAGGTCAGATCACACAGAGATGGAACGGCAGCGAATGGACTCCTGTTCTTACCGGAACTTACGGCACGACTTCCAATCCGGACAAATGTATTTTCAAATGCCTTGAAAACTACGAATGGAAAGGCGGTCTCTGCGTTGCAAAGAAAGAAACGGCTCTCTGCAAAGGACTTCCTGCAAACGCTATGTGGAACGAAGTTGCTTCGATCGTCCGCGAATGGCAGGGTTCAGCTTGGGATCTCAGCACGAAAGGAGAATACAGCGAAGAGCCGAGCAAGACTGAATGCCGCTACAAATGCAAGGAAAACTACTCTTGGGACGGCTCAAAATGCAGAGCAAGCACAAGAATTGCCGACTGTCTTGAACGTCCGGCAAACTCTGTATGGAACGAAGTCGCATCCATCACACAAACCTGGAACGGCAAAGAATGGATGCCGAAACTTGAGCCTGAATACAGTTATTCACCGAGCGACACCGAATGCAAATATGTCTGTGACACCGGATACTATCATGTTGACGGCAAATGCGTTGCAAATCCGTGCAACATTGACGGTCACAACCCGTGCAGCGATGTTGAACATTCGACAGGAGTCTGCGAAACAGCGGACAATATCTTCATTCCTTACAGATGCGAATGTGAAGCAGGGTATAACTGGTGGGGCAAGACCGGCTGCCGAGAGAAAGGAATCTCTCTCGGAAATATATGCACCGGTCTTGACAGATGCTACGACGACAACACAGAAATAGTCTGCCCGTCCGAAGGGGAATACTTCTACGGTCAGGATGCCCAGTATGCCGAAATGGGTTACTGCGCACCGAGAAAATTCACTGTCAAAGAGACGATAGTTGCTGCTGAAACCCACAAAACCGTCATTGATAAAAACACGAAACTTGAGTGGCTTTATGACGGAGCCGGATACGGATCATGGTATGAAGCTTTTGATTACTGCGACAATTTGATTTACGCAGGACACAGCGACTGGAGACTTCCTTCAATCAAAGAGTTGATGACTCTTACTGAATACAACCGTCAGTGGTGGCTGCCGCTTGAATTTTCCGACAGCGGCTGGCAGTTCGGCGCATGGTCAGGCACTGACGATCCGGAAGATCAGGAGAAAGCCTTCTATTCTGAGGGATACGGTGTAAATAAATTGCAGGATAGCGATTACGGGTATGAGATAGAATATTATACAAAAACAAACACTGACCATTCCTATACATGTGTCAGAGGCTCGGGACTCTCTGAAAGCAGCTTTGAGGAAATCGATGCAAAGGGAGACGGAACTGAAATAGTAATCAAAGATACAACCACAAATCTCTACTGGCAGAAAACTCCCGTATATAAAAATTGGAGACAGGCTTTTACATACTGTGAAAATCTTGTCTACGGCGGATATGACGACTGGAGAATGCCGAACATCAACGAACTTTACTCCATTGCAGATTACACGCTACATGACCCTGCTATCAGTCCGCTCTTCGAGATAGATAACTGGGATCAGTCTTCGACCACTATGTCCAGCTGGAACGAAGTTTATTATGTAATAGATTTTGTGTCCGGTCTGTCATATAATAATCAAAAATCAGAGAAAAGTGTTCATTGTGTCCGTTCCGATCTTTGCGATGAAGGAACTTTCTGGGACGGCAGAAACTGTGCCGTAAATCCGTGCGTTGAAGATTCATGTTCGATAGAACACTCCGACGGAATCTGCAAACCAACGAGCTCAAGCAAATTCGAATGCGGCTGTGTCGGCGGATACCGCTGGAACGATTCTTCAACAAGCTGTGTCAAAGATCCGTGTTTAGACAGCAGGCTGAGGAACAAGTGCGATTTAATGCGCGGTTCCGACGGAGTATGCACCATAGTTGACGAGACGCATTTCACCTGCGGCTGCACTGAAGGCTACTTCTGGAGTATCTCTTCATGCAGAAAGAAATCGGCTCTGGGAAGCATCTGCACAGGTCTCAACAAATGTTACGACTACGACGGAGAGATAACATGCCCTGAAGAAGGTGAAGATTTCTACGGTCAGGATGCAAACTATGCCGCAAAAGGTGCGTGTGCTCCGAAGAGCTTCAGAAATGCAACGATTGATGGTGAAGAAGTCGTAATAGACAACAACACCGGAATCATGTGGCAGAAATATCCTTCAGAAGAAAAATACACATTCAATAACGCGGTAGGCTACTGCGCAGATCTTGAATATGCAGGATACACCGACTGGAGACTTCCGAACCCGATAGAACTTACATCTATTCTGGAATTCGGAGAAAAAGCACCTGTAGATACCGATTATTTCCCGGCAATTGCAGAATATGAGAATGAATACCACGCATGGCGCTCAGATTATTATATGTGGGGAGCTGCTTCGAATCCGACATCAAAGACCGAAGCTTTTAATGTGTATCTGCCGGATAACACAAAGCGGACTCCGAACAGCGGCTATTTTCAGAAAACGGAAGAATTCCATGTCCGCTGTGTCAGAGGCGACGCTATGAAAAACAATCTGACGACCTGGACAGCGGAAAACGGCGAAGAAGTTTTAGTCGAAACGGAAAGCGGTCTCATGCTTAATCCCGCCACAATAGTTAGCAGTACACTGTGGAATGACGCACTTGATTCCTGTGAAAATTACGAATATGCGGGATACACCGACTGGAGGATGGCAAATCTATACGAAACTTTTGCTTTTGCTGATTTTCCGGAGATGTTCGTCGGAACCTCGACAAGAGACTCTTATGATCCGGCAAATTTGTTCAGTGCCGATTCTTCTTTCCAGTTATGGAGAGGCAATGTCGCAGGTTATAACTCGAGCGGTCTGTGCGTCAGAAGCGGAAACGTGCCGACAGACATCCAGATCGCTGAAGAACAGATCAACATGAGCTGCGGCGAAATATTCGAGTGCATAAACAACAAGTGCATTGACGGCAGTTTGGAATGTATCGAAAACTGCATCAGCAGGAGCACAAAAAATGCGCAGTATCAGTATCAGGATTTTGAAAAATGCGTTGAGAACAACGTTGACCAATGTTATGGCGGAGAATATGATCCTGCCAACTGTATTCTTTCCGCATGCGCAGCTGAATTGGAGACTTGTTTTGCAAATTCAGGTGAAGGTCCGCACTGCATGTCAACTTACAACTTCTGTTACAGCACCGAAGATGTCGAAACCAACAGAAACTGCATTGATCTGACTCAGTGCATGGATTCATGCGGTGAAGACCGCAACTGTCAGCTGGCTTGTAAATACTACAGCACTCCGGAAGCACAAAACGACTACAACAGTATGATCAATCTCCGTGACAACGAATGCTCCGGAACGGCTGATTTTGAGACATGCTTGCTCGTTCATTATCCGGAAGGCTATGAAAGATGTTACGGAACGGCAGATAGAACATGCAGCGAGCTCAGCGACTGTATTGGTCAGTGTTATGGAGATCCTTATCAGGAAGCTTGTGAACAGTCATGCCGTGACAATGCCACACCGACAGGAAATGCCCGCTATGATGCCGCGTTTCAGTGTCTCAACGACAATAATTGTGTGTATGATGCCGGGAATCCTAATGATTATACCGAGTGTATTCAGTCCTATTGTTTGGTTGAAGTGGGTTCATGTTTCGTCTATACCTCAAACCGCCTGAGCTGCAGTTCCTTGGATTCCTGTTTGAATGATTGCAACGGTGATCAGGATTGTGAGCAGAACTGCCATATAAAAGCTACTTTGGAAGCTGAAAATCTGCATGAGAACTTGCTGCAATGCTATGATAACTATCAGGATTTCTGCATGAACGAAGAATCGCCTGAAGAATGCATCCGGAATGCCTGCCGGACTGAATATGCAATCTGTTACGATATTGACCCGGGGTCAATCGGCGGTAACACCTGCTCTTACGAAGGAACAGATCTGAGCTGCAACGAAATTGTCAGCTGCATGAGTTCATGCAGTCAGCAGGCATGTATGGACAAAGGCTCGGTTGAAGGCCAGTTCCAGTATAATGCCGCAATTCAGTGTATTATCGACAACTGCATGGATGTCTCAGGAGACCAGCAGGCATTTGAAGAATGCCAGACCACCAACTGCATGACTGAACTCCAAACCTGTTTCCAGCTGTAGAGACGTTTCCTGACACGTCTTAATCAGCGTCATTCTTAACGCAGCGAAGAATCTCAGAGATCTTTCACATTCGTTCAAGATGACAAAAAGATATTTCGCGTTGCTCAACATGACGCGAGTCCCCTTCGACAAGCTCAGGGAACGCTGAGAAAGCAAGATCGAAATCAATGGATTTTCCAAAAAAATTGAATATAATGCGACGGTTTTGAGGTAGAGATGTACGTCTCAGAGGTCGTGGATTTTTCTCGAGACACCATAATATGACGTCTCTACATCCCCTCTCCACTGTGGCGAGGGAAACAAAAGGGGTAAGGTTTTACGGAGGTTTTCATGGATAAGATTCTTATTTTGGATTTCGGTTCACAGTATAACCAGCTCATCGCGAGAAGAATCAGGGAGATGAATGTCTACTGCGAGCTCAAACCGTTCGATGTTTCGCTTGATTTCATTAAGAATTTTGCACCGAAAGGGATAATCTTTTCCGGCGGTCCGTCATCTGTAAACGATGAAGGTGCACCCGATGTCGATCCGAAAATTTTCGAACTCGGAATTCCGATCCTCGGCATCTGCTACGGAATGCAGCTCACATCGTCGCGTCTCGGCGGAAAGCTCAGCAGCGGAAAAAGCCGCGAATACGGCAGAGCTTACATCGAAAACCTTGCTCCGAATTCGCCTTTTTTCAAGGGAATTTCGCTCAAAACACAGGTCTGGATGAGCCACAGCGACTACGTTTCGGAGATCCCGCAGGGGTTTTATCCGATCGCAAAAACCGACACGATCCCTTTCGCAGCGATAGGAAACGACGAGAAAAAAATCTACGCAGTGCAGTTCCATCCTGAGGTAAACCACTCCCTCGAAGGAAGAAAGATGCTTTCCAACTTCCTTTTTGAAGTGTGCGGCGCAAAAGCTGAATGGAAGATGGACAACTACATCAAAATCGCGACAGAAAACCTCAAAAACACGATCCAGGATAAAAAAGTCGTCCTCGGTCTTTCGGGCGGAGTCGATTCCTCTGTCACGGCTGCGCTTCTGGCACGCGCAATCGGCAAAAATCTCACCGCGATCTTCGTTGACAACGGGCTTCTGCGCAAAAACGAGCGCGAAGAAGTCGAAGCAAACTTCAAAGATATGCTCAACCTCATCGTCGTTGATGCGCGTGACGAATTCCTTACCAAACTGGCAGGTGTCACCGAACCCGAAAAGAAGAGAAAGATCATCGGCAACACCTTCATCGAAGTTTTCGAGCGCGAGGCAAACAAAATCAAAGATGCCGATTTCTTAGCTCAGGGAACGATTTATCCCGATGTAATCGAAAGTTCCGTCAACAAAAAAGGTGCTTCTACCACGATAAAAAGCCACCACAATGTCGGCGGTCTCCCAGAAAACATGAAACTGAAACTTGTGGAACCGCTGCGTGACCTTTTCAAAGACGAAGTTCGCGAACTCGGGCTTAAACTCGGTCTTCCCGAAAAGCTCATCAAACGCCACCCCTTCCCCGGACCCGGC
Source organism: bacterium (assembly GCA_017645765.1). Classification (GTDB taxonomy): domain Bacteria; phylum UBP6; class UBA1177; order UBA1177; family UBA1177; genus UBA1177. Next base: position 9,766 of record JAGCNV010000004.1, read on the forward strand.
CTTGCGGTCAGGATCTTAGGCGAAGTCACGGGCGAAAAATGCGATATCCTCAAGGAAGCCGACCACATTTTCATCGAGGAGATCAGAAACGCAGGCCTTTACGACGAAATCTCGCAGGCATTCGTCGTTCTCCTTCCAGTCAAAACCGTCGGAGTCATGGGCGACTGCCGCACCTACGAATACGTCGTCGCTCTCCGTGCCGTCAAAACGGACGACTTCATGACAGCCGACTGGTTCGAATTCGACCCGAAATTCCTCAAGAAAGTAAGTTCACGCATAATCAACGAAGTCAAAAGGATCAACCGCGTCGTCATGGACATCAGTTCGAAACCGCCGGCTACGATCGAGTGGGAATAGATGAAAAAGCCCGAAAAAACCAATGTTATGCGTGTTCTGGAGAGTAAAAAAATCTCCTACACCGCACATGAATACGAGCCTGACGCCACTTTGACAGGCGTTCAGATCGCAGCGATTTTAGGCGAAGACTCTTCCAATGTTTTCAAAACGCTTGTAACGCAGGGAAAAAGCGGCCAGCATTATGTTTTTGTGATCCCAGTCCATGCCGAGCTTGACCTCAAAAAAGCGGCGAAAGCATCAGGCGAAAAATCGATCGAAATGATAAAACAGAAGGAGCTCCTTCCGCTCACCGGCTATGTCCACGGCGGCTGCTCTCCTATCGGAATGAAAAAACAGTTCCCGACATTCCTGCACATAACCGCGGAAAATCTCGAAAAAATCTATGTCAGCGCAGGAAAAGTCGGCTTTCAGGTCGAGCTTTCGCCCAAAGACCTCATCAGTGTCAGCAGATGCACGCCGGCCGATATTGTGTGAAGTTTTCACAAAATTCCGGCTGTTTTTGACAGATTTTTCACAAAATTCCAGAATTTCAATTACATCATTTTCCGAAAAATGAGGTAGTTAACTTGATTTATGAGGCAGTTGAAACGGATTTTTCGTCCAAAAAAATTGATTTTCGTCCAAAAATCGACAAAATTGGACGAAAAATGTGCACGTTGGACGAAAACGGAGGAGTTTATGAGAAATTTTGATTACAGCCAACTGTCAGAAAAAAAATGGAACTCGGATATTTTGAATCTTGTTGCCAAAATACACGAATACAAGGGAAAGCAGGATCTGTTTATCCGTCAGAAACCGGTGGAACTTAACCGTCTGGTGGAAATCGCCAAGATACAAAGCACAGAAGCATCCAACAAAATCGAGGGGATCGTCACGACAAGCACCCGTATGAAACAGCTGTTTGAAGAAAAAACGACTCCGCGAAACCGCGACGAAGACGAAATTATGGGGTACCGCGATGTTTTGAACACGATCCACGAAAGCAACGAGCACATTCCGGTGCGTCCTTCTTATATTCTTCAGCTTCACCGGGATCTTTTGAAAAGAGCGGGATTTTCTTTCGGAGGACACTTTAAAAATGTCCAGAATTACATCAACGAGATGAGGCCGGACGGCACTGTCATCACCAGATTTATTCCGATCGAGCCTTATGATACGCCGGAGGCGGTCGAAAAGCTGTGCAACGCATACGAACAGGCGATTGCGAACGAAAAAATAGATTCCCTGATTCTGATTCCGGTCTTCATCTGCGATTTTCTATGCATCCACCCGTTCAATGACGGCAACGGCAGGATGAGCCGGCTTCTCACACTGCTTCTTCTCTATAAATGCGGCTACAATGTAGGAAAATACATAAGTGTCGAAAAACAGATAGAAAAAACGAAGGATTTGTATTATGACGCGCTTGAGGAAGCTGACAAAGATTGGCATGAAAACAAAAATGATCCGACACCGTTCATAAAATATATGCTTCAGGTGATTTTAGCCTGCTACATCGAGTTTGAAGACCGTGTCGGAATGATGCGCGGCAGCAGTACAAGCAAAGCTTATGACATCGTCAGACAGTATGTTGAAGAAAAAATCGGGAAATTTACAGGTGCGGATGTTGTTTCGCACTGCCCGGGCATAAGCAGATCGTCAGCTCTTGCAGCTTTGAAGAAACTTACGGAAGAAGGTTTTGTTATCAGGGAAGGTATAGGCAAAAGCACATTTTATGTCCGTGCGGACAGTAAATGATTTTCGTCCAAATTTGGCCAAAATCGGACGAAAAACGGAATGTTGGATGAAAAAAGAGAAAATTATAACAGGTTTTTAGTAAGTAGAGTTTAAAATAATAAGCGGAGTAAAACATGATCACAGGTGAACTTAAAAACAAAATCGACAGTCTTTGGGAAATTTTCTGGACGGGCGGGCTCACGAATCCGCTTGATGTTATCGAGCAGATGACCTATCTGATGTTTATCCACGATCTTGACGAGACTGACAATCTCCGTGCGAAAGAGGCTGCGATGCTTGGTCTGCCTTACGAAAGCATTTTTGCCAAAGAGGTGCATGTAGGCGAGCGCACTGTTGACGGAAGTATGCTCAAGTGGAGCGCTTTCCACGATTTTCCGGCTGCGAAGATGTATTCCACGGTGCAGGAATGGGTTTTCCCGTTCATTAAAAACCTGCACGGCGACAAGGAAAGTGCCTATTCAAAATACATGGGCGACGCTATTTTCAAGGTGCCGACTCCTCTCATGCTTGATAAGATCGTGACGGCGATGGACGGTATCTACGAGCAGATGGCGCAGCTCAAGACCTCGGACACACGCGGCGATGTCTATGAGTATCTCCTTTCCAAAATCGCGACTGCGGGTGTAAACGGGCAGTTCCGCACTCCGCGCCACATTATCAGGATGATGGTCGAACTTATGGATCCCAAGGCTGACGAGATCGTCTGCGATCCGGCATGCGGCACATCGGGCTTTCTTGTTGCTGTCAGCGACTATCTCAAGGAAAACCGCAAGGAAGAGGTCTTTTTCAACCGCCAGAACAAGGATCACTACATGAACTGCATGTTCCACGGTTTTGATATGGACCGCACGATGCTCCGGATCGGCGCGATGAACATGATGACGCACGGTGTTGACAATCCTTTCATCGAATACCGCGACAGTCTTTCCGACCAGAATCCTGACCGCGACAAATATTCCCTTATTCTCGCGAACCCCCCTTTCAAAGGGAGTCTGGACGCGGATATCGTCTCGACCGATCTGCTTAAAATCTGCAAAACCAAAAAGACGGAACTTCTCTTTTTAACACTTTTCCTACGTATGCTCAAAGTCGGCGGACGCTGTGCATGCATCGTTCCCGACGGCGTTCTTTTCGGTTCTTCGACTGCGCACAAAGCCATCCGCAGTGAACTTATTGAAAACAACCGTCTTGAAGCGGTGATTTCGATGCCCTCAGGCGTGTTCAAACCGTATGCCGGTGTTTCGACCGCGATCCTCATCTTCACCAAAACAGGGCACGGCGGCACCGACAAAGTCTGGTTCTACGACATGAAAGCTGACGGATACAGCCTTGATGACAAACGCAGTCCCGTCAAAGAAAACGATATTCCGGATATAATTGAAAAATTTACCCTCTCAGTCGCTTCGCGCCAGCTCCCCCTGAGTGGGAGCCATGGAGTTGGGATGCAAGACTTGGCTCGCCCTTTGGGAGAGCTGGCAACCGAAGGTTGTCTGAGAGGGCAGAACAGTGACGGCAGCCGCACCTCGCAATGTTTCTTCGTTCCGAAAGATGAAATCGTCGCCAACGACTACGACCTTTCCATCAACAAATACAAACAAACGGAATATGTGGCGGTAGAATACCCGCCCACCAGCGAAATCATGGCAAAAATCGATGAACTCGAAAGCGAGATCCAGACAGAACTTGCAGAGTTGAAGAAGATGATTGGAGAAGATCATTAAAAGTGCGGGGTGATGAGAGATGGAAAAGGTGAAACTTACAGAAATTTGTCAACCGAAACAATGGAAAACTATACCCACAAGCGATTTGTTGGAAGAAGGCTTTCCTGTGTATGGTGCAAATGGAATTATTGGATATTACAAAGAATACAATCACGAAAATCCAGTGATTGCAATTACATGTCGAGGGGCCACTTGCGGATCAATTAACATAACTGTTCCGAAAGCTTATGTAACAGGTAATGCTATGTGTTTAGATGATCTTCAGCAAGATGTAGATTTTAAATATTTGTATTATTGCTTGTTACATTACAACTTTGCAACAATCATAAGTGGATCTGCTCAGCCACAAATTACAAGACAGGGACTAGAAAAAGTTATTATTTCGATTGGAACACCAGAAGAACAGAAAAAAATTGTTGCTGTCTTAGAAAAATTACATGCTTTAATTGCAGCTCGCAAGCAGCAGCTTTCCGCGCTCGACGACCTCATCAAAGCCAGATTTGTGGAGATGTTTGGGGATGGGAAATACAAATCAGTAAAAGCCTCGGAAGTTTGTGATTTTATAACCAAAGGAACAACTCCACCGACTGATGCAATTGTAGAAAACAGTAAAAAAGACGGTGTACCATTTCTAAAAGTTTATAATTTGAGTTTCACAGGAGAATTGCTTTTTGATGAGAAACCTCAATATATAACAATAGAGACTCATAATGGTGCATTGGCTCGATCCAAGGTTTACCCAAATGATGTTCTAATGAATATTGTTGGGCCTCCATTAGGAAAATTTTCTTTAGTAACGGATGAATTTCCAGAATGGAATATTAATCAGGCGATTGCAATTTTCAGAGCAAAAGAAAACATACTCCCTAGGTATTTGATGGCTGCATTAATGCAACCGAATTTACTCAAACCGTTTTTAGAACAAGCTGTCGGCATACGACAATTAAACTTGAGTCTGGAACAATGTCGAAATCTTGAATTTCCATTGCCATCTGTTGCGGAGCAAAAGGGGTTCGTAGAATTTTCTCATCAGGTTGAGAAATTGAAAGTTACGGTGAAGAAAGCATTGAATAAAACGCAATTATTATTTGACAGTTTGATGCAACAGTATTTTGGATAAAAAGGAGAGGAAAATGACTCGTGTTTCTTGGAAAAATCCCACTACGGGCGAAAGGGCACAATTTGTTGCAGATATTTTGAATGAATCATTATTTGATTATTCTTTTGATTCAAACAGGGTTCCTTCGTTGAGTTTGAATTACTTCTGTTACGATTACATTCAAACATATTCTTTAGTTGAAGATGGCATAATGGATAAAGGAAATATGATTCCATTAATAGAGGAATTTGAGTATATTTTAAAAAACTCAGTCTGGTTACCATGCGGAATATCTAGCGCCATGCTAAATTTTAAAAATAAGAACGGAATCTTTATGGATGTTTCTCAAGACAAATCTCTAAATCCACTTGCTAGATCAAAATATTATTTAGAAAATGCAAAATGTATAAGAGGCTTACTTACAGCTAACAAAAATTATTATTTGTTATTGTTAGAAGAAATAGAACATCTTCTGCGAAGCAAAACATACGATTTCGAAGACAAAAAGAAATTGTACTTTTGTATCAGAGAACTTCTTAGTGAATTAATAAATAGAGGGGTCAATAAAACATATCTTTATAGACAAGTTCAAGAAAAACTTTTTTCGGATGTTAACTCAAATGATGATATAAACTATATTTTATCATTCCTCAAATCCCTTGATTTAAGGGTGAGTGAATATAAAACTATATTTGGAGTGACTGACGAAGTTTATTCCGAATTAAAAGATGTTCTAAAAGTTCTTCGTGAGGCTACAGAGGAAGAAACGACCAATCTTTCAACAAAATATGTTGTAGATAACAAAATTCAGGCTCCTGATTCTGTTTCGGCTCTCAGATTGTCCAAAAGTTTTTTTTCTTCAATATTAAGTGTTTATAATGCATGCAAACATGATAAAAATATAAAAGTTATTCCAAAAGGAATGGTTCGAAAAATGTCAGAAAAACAATTCCAAGTCATTAACGAATTGAAAGAACCGCTTGGTAAAAACCAAAATAATAAGAACTTTCAAGAGAGAAAAAGGTGGTTGTATGCAGCAATCAAAGGACCGATTTCTGGCTCACTTTTTAGTGCGTTTGAGTTGCACAATACAGCATTAGAAATTGAAGACTCTCAAACACAACTGCTTAATATTTGGACGATTTTTGAACTTTTGATAGATTCAAAACAAGAATCCATGAGTCGCATTAATTATATTTCGAATATACTATGTTCGATTCTATGTAACTATTACTATAAAAGGAGGCTGGAATCTCTTTTTGAACAAATAAGTAAAATAGACGCTGTTATCAAAATTGTTGATCAAGAGCAACGAGGAAAAGATTCTGTGCAAAACTTTGGAATAATCTTAAAAGATAATGTTGATCTACAGCAAAAGATCAAAAGTTTATTAAATGATTGTCCTTTGGCAACGTATAAAATGGAGGAACTTTCATTGCTTTTCACCTCAAAAGAAGCCTTAAAAGATGATCTAAAGCGTCATAGCGATAGATTGAGATGGCAGATAATGAGAATATATCGGAATAGGTGTATGATTGTGCATAATGGTCAATCATTTTCTCAATTAGACAGCGTTTTGGAAAATGAACATTATTATGTCGATGAGCTATTCGATTATATTCTTGGGAAAAGAGATAAAGGAATTGTTGATACAGAAGCCATATTTGCATTGTCACGAATTAAAGAAAAAGAACACTTACAGTTATTGTCGGATAAAACGAACAAAAATTCCTCCTTTTCTGATGAGGATTTTTTATCTGTTATTTTTGACTATTAATAGATTCACATTATGAGGCAGACCAATGACCGACTTTGATAACATTGTAAAACCTTAATATTTTGGATAATTTAATGAGGAAATGTTGTGGAGATAATTGATTGAAGGAGAAAACCGATGGATTTAGAATTCAACATCAAAGATCTGCTGAACAAAAACAATATAGAATCCGACAGAATAGAGTTCAAAAAAGGATGGAATCCTGACGATATTTATAGATCTATCTGTGCTTTTGCCAACGATTTCGACAATTTGGGCGGCGGATACATTGTTGTTGGTGTTGAAGAAAAAAACGGAGTTGCGGTTCGTCCCGTTTCTGGGATTCCGCTGGACACTCTCGATAAAATTCAAAAGGAAATGGTCGGTTTTAACCGGAAAATCCAGCCGAACTATTTCGCCAAACTGATAACTGAAAAAGTAGACGGGAAAAATATTATCGTAATCTGGGTTCCTGCCGGCGTGCAGCGGCCGTATAAGACAGTGGAACATGTCACATCAAAGCATGACAACAATTACAAATATTTCGTCAGATACGGAACGAGTTCCATCGTCGCGACACCGGAGCAGGAAAAAGAGCTGCTGGCAATGAGCGCTCACGAGCCTTTTGACGTGCAGGGAAATCCGAAAGCTACGATTGACGATATTTCACCGCTTCTTCTGGAAGCACATCTGAAGGAAACCGGCAGCAAGCTCGCTAAACAAGTTGCAAAAACAGATGGAACTTCTCGAAGGACCGCACGAAAGGCAGCGCATTAAAAATGTCGCTTTGATGATGTTCTGCGACCATCCCGACAAATTTTTTCCTTATATGCAGGTCGAAATCGTCCGTTTCCCGAACGGAAGCATAAAAGATCCAAAAAATTTTATCGAAATTCCGCCGATCAAGGGAACGGTGCCGCAGATTATCCGCAGAACCATGGAAAAATTGCAGGACATCGCTATTTCTGAATACGTCCAGAAAGTTCCGGACAAAATGGAAGCCAACCGTTTTAAAAGCTATCCTTACGAGGCTTTGGAAGAAGCTGTTGTCAATGCGTTTTATCACAGAGATTATATGTGTTACGAGCCTGTTCACATAGAAATAGAACCCGAATGCATCCGAATTATCAGTTATCCGGGAATTGACAGATCTATTCCCGCCAGCGTCATAGAAAAAGGAGAACGCTTTAAAACCAGAATGTACCGCAACAGGAGACTTGGCGAATTTTTAAAGGAGCTTGACCTTACTGAAGGCAGATGCACAGGCATTCCGACTATTCAGGAAGAACTTGAGAAAAACGGCTCACCGCGAGCGATTTTTGAAACTGACGATGACAGACGGGCTGTCTGCGTGACAATTCCGATCCAGCCGGATTATTTTACTGGATCGGGTAGTAATGAAACTACCCAAACAGCAGATGAAACTGATTCAGGGGAAAAAACTAGGGTAGAAAACGAAAAAACTAGGGTAGAAAACGAAAAAACTAGGGTAGAAAACGAAAAAACTAGGGTAGAAAACGAAAAAACTAGGGTAGAAAACGAAAAAACTAGGGTAGAAAA
>JAGCNV010000026.1 GCA_017645765.1 bacterium
GTCCGCTACCGCTGCTTCCTCTCGGACCTGACGGGGTTTGCGGGGCTTGTTGTACGGCACCCGGCCACAATGGCGGAGAGGGTGGGATTCGAACCCACGGTAGGGGATAAGCCTACACACAATTTCCAATCGTGCTCCTTCGGCCTCTCGGACACCTCTCCATGAACCGGAAAAAGGATAAAAATATGGCGGAGAGATAGGGATTCGAACCCCAGGCACCCTGTAAAGAGCGCACCTGATTTCGAGTCAGGCTCCTTCGACCACTCGGACATCTCTCCGCGTTATTCAAGATTTCCGGATTCGGACTGTTTTTTCGAAAGTTTCTGCTTTTCCCTGATTTCACGGAAGAAACCTGATAAAAGTTCGGCAGACTCTACAGCCAGAATCCCTTCAACGACTTCCACCCTGTGATTTAAGCGCTCGTCTTCCAGAAGCGTGTAGAGCGATCTCACTCCTCCCGCTTTAGGGTCTCGCGCGCCAAAGTAGACTTTCGGGATCCGAGACTGCACTATCGCGCCGCTGCACATGATGCAGGGTTCCAAAGTGACATAAAGCTCGCAATCCTCGAGCCGCCAGCTTTTTAAATAAGCCGCAGCTTCGCTTATCGCCTCGATTTCCGCATGGGAAAGGGGCGACTGGGCGGATTCTCGTTTGTTGAATCCTTTTCCGATTACTCTGTTTTCAAAGACCACGACTGCGCCGACGGGAACTTCGCCCATCTCTCTTGCCTTTTCGGCAAGTTCCAGCGCAATTTTCATATATTCGGTTTCTCTTGTCATCACCGGTATGGCGCGCCCAGGAGGACTCGAACCTCCAGCCTTTTGGTCCGTAGCCAAACGCTCTATCCAATTGGGCTATGGGCGCCCAAAAAAAGTGGCGGAGAGGGAGGGATTCGGACCCTCGATGGAATTATTAGTCCCATACCCACTTAGCAGGCGAGCTCCTTCGGCCTCTCGGACACCTCTCCGCAGCACATCTGGCGGAAGAGGTAGGATTCGAACCCACGGACGCGTAAACGTCAACGGTTTTCAAGACCGCCGCCTTCGACCACTCGGCCACTCTTCCGCAAATGAAATTCAATGCTCAAAGAACAAAGCGGAGCAATGATGCTTATTTTTTGTTGAAAGTCAATAAAAATTTCTCTTTTTTTGGTGAAAGGGCTTCATTTTTGGAAAACTACACTCATTTTTGTTTGATCCACGGCTTGAAAAATCTCCAAAAATATTGATTTAAAACTAAAAAAGGGCATAATTTCGACCTTGTCTGCCGGCAGAGATATAAAAATTTCGTCTGCCGCTCGTTTTTTAGGAGGTTAAAATGAGAAGAACAATAATTGCTGCAAACTGGAAAATGAACAATCTGATGAAAGATACGATCACTTTCTTTTCAGAATTCGGAGATACGGCGCTCAAATCAGAGAACGAAGTTATCATTGCACCTGCTTACCCGTACATCCCGCTTGCTTCTGCGCTTGCAAAAAACCAGAATATCGAGATCGCGGCTCAGGATGTCTATCCGAAAGCTGAAGGTGCTTTCACCGGCATGGTCGGCGGAAAGATGCTTGCAGATATCGGTGTCTCTGCCGTAATAATAGGTCACAGCGAGCGTCGCAGGATCTTCGGCGAGCCTAACGAACTTATCCGTGAGAAGGTAAAATTCGTGCAGGAAAACGGTTTCCATCTTATTTTCTGTGTCGGTGAAACTCTGCCCGAAAGAGAAAACGGTTCGATGTTCGATGTGCTTAAAGAACAGATTCATTCCGCTTTTGACGATAATCTTACACTTGCTCCGGAAAAGATCACTGTTGCCTACGAGCCTGTCTGGGCGATAGGAACCGGCGTCACGGCAACTCCGGAACAGGCGGTCGAGATGCACGCTTTCATCCGCAAAATATTGAAAGAGAGATACGGCTACGAAGATTCGAGAATCCTTTACGGCGGAAGTGTAAAACCTGAAAATATTCAAGGGCTTTTGAGCCATGAAGATATTGACGGCGCACTTGTCGGCGGAGCAAGTCTCAAGGCGTCGTCATTCATGAAACTGGTGAATTTCCAAGCGGTGAAATAATGAAAAACAGAAGACTTATAGTCGCCGCTATCGAAGACGGCGATATAATAATTCCCGATTCCAAATGCTATTTTTTAGTCAAAAAATCTTCGGTTAAAGTCGGTAAAACCGGCAAAAAATACATTGATCTTGACCTTTTTGACGGTGAGACGACCGTTGCAGGGAAAGTCTGGGATATTACCGAAGAAACCAACGAAGCAGTGCAAGCCGGAAACGTCATTCAGGTGCTTACAGGAAAAGTCGGAAAGTATCTTTCGAATATGCAGATAACGATAAACGACGCGGTAATCGTGCCGCCGGAAAAGATTGATTCGGAGTGTGCCGGGATCCTGCCTGAGTCGTTTTATACTTATGAAGAGCTCAAAAAACAGTGGGACGAGCTTATGGAAGTTCTTGTTCCGAAGCACCGCGAACTTGTGAACAAATTCATGGAAAACGAGAAGATATGGCAGCTTTTTACGACGATCCCCGGCGGAAGAAGCATGCATCACGCCTGCCGCAGAGGGCTTTGGGAACATTCGATTTCGGTCGCTCAGTCGGCTCTTGCTGTTTCAGACGTTTTCGATGAAAAGTACGGTCTAGACGTTTCGCTCGTCGTTCTGGCTTCGATGCTCCACGATGTCGGAAAAATCTTTGAATTTCAGATAAATCCGGCTACTTCGATGGTCGACAGATATTCCGACAGAGGCAAACTTTTGGGACACATCTACATGGGAGCGACCTGGCTTGAAAAGCTGGTTTCAACGTGTTTTCCCGAAGACAGCGACCTTAAAATGGATCTTATTCACATAATTCTGAGTCATCACGGGCAGTATGAATTCGGTTCGCCTAAACGCCCGAAAACGCTTGAAGCGCTCATCGTTTCGGCATGCGACAACCTCGATGCAAGCTGCGATGCAGTAAAATCGTGCTTCGGCGACAATATGGAAGGAAACTGGACAAAACCTGTTTATATGATGGAACGCGCATTTTTCAGACGCCAGGAAAACGGCGGAAACGGCGCGGAAATTCCGGATGAAACGGAAGAACAAACTTTTAATAATTAACTTTTTCAGGAGGAAAAAATGTCAAAAATTCGTGTTGCAATCAACGGCTTCGGCAGAATCGGAAGAGCTGTTTTCAGAATCGCTGAAGGAAGCGATCAGGTTGAAATCGTCGTAATAAATGATCTTACCGATCCCAGAACTCTGGCTCATCTTTTGAAGTATGACTCGGTTCACGGAACTTGGGATAAAGAGGTCAAGGCAGGCGAATCCTCAATTATCGTCAACGGCCGCGAAGTTCAGATCCTTGCAGAAAAAGATCCGGAAAATCTTCCGTGGAGAGATATGAAAATCGATGCAGTTCTTGAGTGCACAGGCCGCTTCACAGCAAGGGAAAAGGCAAACCTTCACATCGAAGCAGGCGCAAGAAAAGTCCTTATTTCCGCTCCGGCGAAAGGAGAGGACATGACGGTCGTCTACGGCGTAAACGATTATCTTTACGATAAAGAGAGACACAACATCATTTCGAATGCAAGCTGCACCACGAACTGCCTTGCACCGATAACCTACATCATGCACAAACATTTCGGGATCAAACACGGTCTTATGACTACGATCCACTCATACACAAACGACCAGCGCATCCTTGACCTTCCGCACAAGGATCTCCGCAGAGCGAGAGCGGGCGCAGTCAGCATGATCCCGACGACGACCGGCGCGGCAAAGGCTATCAGCCTCGTCATTCCTGAACTCAAGGGCAAACTTGACGGTATTTCGATAAGAGTTCCGACACCCAACGTAAGCGTTGTCGACGCAACTTTCGTCATCGAAAAGGAGACTACTGCCGAAGAGATCAACGCACTTATGAAAGAATACGCTGAAGGTCAGATGAAAGGCGTTCTCAGATACTGCGACGAGCCGCTTGTTTCACACGATTTCAACGGCGATCCGCACTCTTCGATCCTTGACGCTCTCAACACTGCCGTAATGCAGGGAAATATGGTAAAACTTCTCAGCTGGTACGACAACGAATGGGGATACAGCAACAGAATGTTCGATGTTCTGAAAAAACTTTTTGCTTAAAAACGGAGGCTTTTTATGGGTTTTTTCGATACTCTCGGTGTCAAGTGCGTAAACGAGCTCGCCATCAGGGAAAAGAGGGTTTTTCTCAGAACCGATTTTAATTTTCCCGTTGATGAAAACGGAAATATCGCCGATCTTGAAAGGATAAACAAGACGATACCTACGATAAAGCACATTCTGGAACACAATGCGCGCCTTATAATCGCGTCGCATTTCGGAAGACCCGAGAGCGAAAAGGATGTTCAGTACACTCTTGAACCTTTTGCGGCAAAACTCGCAGAAATCCTCGAACAGGATATCTACTTCTTTGAGGATTGCTGCGGCATGGGCGCAATGCAGATGGTAAGAGACCTCAAACCAGGTCAGATACTCGTTCTCGAAAACCTCAGATTCAACAGCGAGGAAAAGAAGGGGTCTACCGCTTTTGCGAGAGAGCTTGCGAAGATGTGCGATGTATATATCAATGACGCTTTCGGCGTTTCGCACAGAAAGGATACCTCAATTGCCGTTCTTCCGCGTTTCGTCGATACGAAAGGAGCAAGCTTTACAGTCAAGCAGGAAGTCGATGAACTGTCGAAATTCCTCGGTTTGGAACACGGAAGCGGTCTTGGCATCATGCTCGGCGGATCGAATACAGCCGATAAAATGGGGCTGATACGTCCGATGCTCGACATGGCCGACAAAATCATACTCGGAGGTCCGCTTGCCTACATTTTCATGGCGGCACAGGGGATCAGTGTCGGTGCTACACAGGTCGACGAGGAAAAAATCCCGCTTGCAAAAGAGATCCTGAAAAGCGCGAAAGTCCGCAAAGTCGAAATCGTTCTTCCTGTTGACCACGTTGTTGCCGAAACTGTAAATTCGACTGAACCCGTTATATGCAGCACGGAATCTTTCCCTGAAGGAATGTCTGCTTTCGATATCGGTCCTGAAACGGTTGAGCTTTTTGCGCAAAAAATTGCGGAATGCCAGCATCTTTTCTGGAGCGGTCCGATGGGAGTCTACGAAAAACCGCAGTTTTCGGTCGGAAGTCTCAGACTTGCACAGAAGATCACGCCTCTCAGCATACACAAAGTTGCAGGCGGCGGAGATACCGAAGAAATGCTCAGAAAAACGGAATTCGCGAAAAATTTCGACTATGTTTTTACATGCGGAACAGCCGCGCTGGAATTTCTTAAAAATGGAGGGATGATTCCAGGTTTGGAAGCTCTCAAAAATTAAAAAAAGGGGAATATGGCAAAACTTACGATGGCAACATCGGCTAATTTTAAGCCGAGAGAAAAGAAACTGACGCAGGTCGAAATGGAGAAAATCACCGAAAGCCGCAAGGTGAATCTCGGTTATTCGCAGGAATGGCCGCGCCAGAAACTCAGGATTTCCGACCTCTATCCGGACGAAAAATTCCTGAAAGAAAATCTGATGCACGAATATAAGTACTTTATTCTGATGGTTCTCCCGGTCATCGTCACATCTGCTGTAGTCCTTATTCACAGAAACAATCTATACAACGAATTCCTTGCTTATTTGGAAGAGTTTTTTTCGCAACTCTGGTGATTCTGCGGCTTTTTCAGATCGCCGAAAATCTTGACTTGATTATTTCAAAATATACTCTCACGCGAAAATTTGTTGTTTTATAAATTTAAGGAGTTTGAAATGACTAAAATCATCGAATGTGTTCCCAATTTTTCTGAAGGAAGAGATATGTCCGTAATCGACAAGATTACAGCTGAAATCAAGAAGGTGAGCGGTGTCAGACTGCTTGATGTCGATCCCGGATACGACACGAACAGAACTGTCGTTACCTTTGTCGGTGAGCCGGAACCGGTCAAACAGGCAGCTTTCGCAGCAGTCAAAAAGAGCCACGAACTCATTGACATGCGCCACCACAAAGGCGCTCATCCGCGCTTCGGAGCGTGTGACGTCTGCCCCGTTATTCCGGTAAGCGGCGTAACGATGGACGAATGCGTTGAAATCGCGCACGATCTCGGCAAAAGACTTGGCGAAGAGCTCGACTATCCGGTTTATTTCTACGAATATGCGGCTACAAGCCCGGAAAGAAGAAACCTTGCTACTGTCCGTTCCGGCGAATACGAAGGTCTTGAAGCAAAACTCAAAGATCCTAAATGGAAACCCGATTTCGGCCCGGCGGAATTCCGTCCGACAAAAGGTGCAACCGCTGTTTCGGCGCGTGATTTCCTCATTGCCTACAACATCAACCTCAATACGACGAACGCGAAGAAGGCGAACGCAATTGCTTTGAGACTGCGCGAGCAGGGCTATCCGGAAAAAGATGCCGACGGCAACCCGAAACTTGACGCAAACGGCAAAAAAATCATGCATCCCGGAATGTTCAAAAACTGCAAAGCCATCGGCTGGTATGTCGATGATTTCAAAAGGGCTCAGATTTCGATAAACCTCACGAATTACCACGTAACCAACATGTTCCACGTTTTTGACGCCGCTTCGAAACTTGCAGAAGAGAAGGGACTCCGTGTTACAGGCAGCGAGATCGTCGGCGTTCTTCCGAAAGAAGCTCTTATCGAAGCCGGCATCCACTACCTTGAAAAACAGGGGACATGCGCTGGTCAGAGCGAAGCAGAGCTCATCAAAATCGCGGAACAGTCTTTAGGACTCAGCGATGTAGTCAAATTCAAACCCGAAGAAAAGGTCATCGAATACATGGTGAAGGAGACAAAAGGACTTTCAGATATCACGGTAACAGAGTTCTCCGACCTTCTGGCAAGTGACGCTCCGGCTCCTGGCGGCGGTTCTGTCGCTGCTCTCTGCGGCTCATTGGCTGCGGCGCTCGGAAGCATGGTCGCAAACCTCACTTTCAACAAAAAAGGCTACAAAGAGCATAACGAAAAGATGAACTGCGTTGCAAAAGATATGCAGGTAAGACGAGCTGAACTTCTTCATCTCATCGACGAAGATACAAACGCTTTCAACATCATGATGGCGGCTATGAAAGCTCAGAACGCAGCTAAAAAAGCTGGAAATCCCGATGAGATCGCAGCTGCGGACAAAAATATGGACGAAGCCAACAAATACGCGATCTCAGTCCCGCTTCACGTTCTTGAGAAAACCTACGAGCTTCTTCCGAACCTTAAAGTTGTCGGCGAATTCGGCAACATCAACGCCGCAAGCGACGCCGGCGTAGGCGCTCTGCTCGTTCAGTCTGGTGTAAAAGCTGCTGCTCTTAATGTTAAGATCAACCTCAAGAATTTCGCGAAAGACGATCCTTTCTACGCTGAAACCTTCAACGCGATGAACAAAGTTCTTGCTGTTGTCGATAAGGAAGCCGAAGAGATTCTTGCAATCGTCGAAAAGAAAATAAGCTAAGGCATGAAACTTCATTCTCTTTTCACTTCGCTTCAGGGTGAAGGCCGTTTTCAGGGCTATCCGACAGATTTCGTCAGATTCTTCGGATGCAATCTCAACTGCTCATACTGCGACACGAAATATGCGCTTTCCGGTGATTCGTTTTACTTTGATACACCTGAGGCGGTCGCTGAAAAAATCAATAAATCTGATGTTTTAGATGTTTGCATTACCGGCGGAGAGCCGCTGTGCCAGGCGGAAGAACTTCTGAAACTTCTGAAACTGCTTCGCGGCAAAAGGATTTCAGTCGAAACCAACGGAAGTTTCGGGCTTGAGCCGCTTTACCGCGCTTTTTCAGCTGAAAACAAAACCTCGGAACTCTGGTTTTCGACAGACTGGAAAACTCCTTCATCGGAAAATCCGCTTTTTGACGAAAAGAATATTGGTTTCCTGAAAAATAGTGGGTCTGGGTGGATCAAATTTGTGACCGGAACAGCTGAAGATCTTGATTTTATTGATGAAAAACTTCAACTGCTTGACGGGATCGAAACTTATCTGAGCCCGGTTTTTGAAAACGGCTGCGGGTGGTTCGCAGAAGTTGAAAGGTTTGTCAAGACACATAAAAACATCCGCTTGCAGCTTCAGCTGCATAAAATTCTCGGGATAGAGTAAAACAGAGAGGTCATTCATGGATAAAGCTTTTTTCAATTACGAAAACTTTAAAACCGACAAAATCCGCGGCGTCGATGCCAAATTCGAGGCGCAGAAAATCGCATTTTCCCCGCTTTCTTTCCAGGCAGTAAACGCACTGCTTGAGCTCGGTGTCATGAAAATCATCGAGGATGCAGGCGATACAGGCATCACTCTTGAAAAAATTGCGGAAAAATCGGGAATTTCGAAATACGGCCTTTCTGTTATCTGCGAAATGGCGCTCGGTATGGAAGTCCTCAAACTTTCGGCGGACTCAAACCCTGAAAACGAGAGATTCGTTCTCGGAAAAATCGGCTGGATGCTCCTTGAAGACGATCTGACCCGCGTCAATTTCCGCTTCACGAACGACATCTGCTTCCAGGGCTCGTTTGACCTCGAAAAATCGATAAAAAACGGCAAGCCGGAAGGTCTCAAAGTTTTCGGCGACCAGTGGGTCACGGTTTATGAAGCTCTTTCAACTCTTCCCGAAAAGGCGAAAAAAAGCTGGTTCGAATTCGATCACTACTATTCCGATATCGCGTTTCCCGAAGCACTTCCGATAGTTTTTGCAGATAATCCGGAAACGATAGTCGATATCGGCGGAAACACGGCGAAATGGTCGCTTGCATGCTGCAACTACGACAAATCTGTGAAAATGACGATAGTTGATCTGCCGGGGCAGACGAAAGTCGCTGCTGAAAACGCGAAAAAAGCTGGTTTTGCAGACAGAATTTCTTTCTGCGAAGGGAACATCCTGCGTGAATCGACAAAACTCCCGGAAAATCCCGACGCATTCTGGATGAGCCAGTTCCTTGACTGTTTCTCGCTTCACCAGATTATGAAAATCATGAAAAAAATACACGAAGCGGCTGGCGCAAATACGAAAGTTTACGTTCTTGAACCGCTCTGGGATTGTCAGCGTTTCAATGCGGCGGCATATTCGCTTCAGGCGACATCGCTTTATTTCACCTGCATCGCGAACGGAAACAGCAAGATGTACCGCTTCAAAGAACTCTGCGACGCGATCTGCGAAGGCGGTTTCAAGCTTGAATGCGCGCACCATAATTTAGGCTCGAACTCTTATTCTCTGCTTGTTTTTAAGAAAATATGAGTGAAATTTTTGTTTCAAAACCGGTGATGTGGGCACCCGGAGTTGAAGATGACTCCGAAAAATGGGAAAAATGGCTGAAAGGCGAAGGCAGAATCGAAAAATCGACTTCCGCGCCGAAACTCGAATACACCGATCCGCTTTTCAGGCGCAGGCTGAGCCAGATTTCGAAGATGACAGTCCACGTTGTCCACGAACTTCTTGAAAAAGAGGGTTTTGACAAAGATACAAAGATTGTTTTTGTCTCGCTTCGCGGAGAGATCGCCCGCGAATTTTCGATAAATAAAGGAATAATCAATGAAAACATGATCCTGCCGGCTGGATTTTCGCTTTCAGTCTTCAATACTCCTGTAGCCCTTGCAACGATCGCTTTCGGTCTCACGGGCGGATATTCGGCAGTTTATCCCTCAAAAGGTGATTTTTTATCGGCTTTGAAAAACGCTTTTGCTCCGGTTTTATGCGGCGATGAAGAAAAAATCGTCCTTGTCTATGCCGACGAACTTGTTCCCGAGTGTTACGGCGTAGATTCGACTCCGCTTGCATTTGCGGCGGTAGTGAGCGCCGAAAAAACGGAAACCTCAGTGAAAATTGATGATTTCGAGAGCATAAAATCGCCGGATGCCTTTTTGAAACGCCTTCTTGAAGCGGGGAGGAGCGATGTTTAAGATCCCCGAAAATCTGCCCAAAATCAGGAATATATTTTTCTACTGCTACCATTCGTTAGGCAAGATCGCGGCGATCCTCTATATCGTTTTCGGCTCGATGGTCATCGGTTTTATCATTTTTCCTTTCATCAGGCTTTTTTCGAAAGATAAAAACGATTTTTATGTGAAGGCGCGTGGATATGTTTCGAATGTTTTCAAACGCTTCCTTTTCATGCTCAAAATAACGGATATCGTCGAGATGAGAGTGCCGGAAATGGAGAAGCTGCGGAATATGAAAGGGAAAGTCATCGTCGCGAACCACCCGTCGCTCCTTGATTTTGTCTGCATGACGGCCCTTGTTCCGAACGCGAACTGTATCGTCCGTGCGAATCTCACAAAAACGCCTTATGTCGGCATAATCAGCCAGATCTACATCACTAACGACGAAAATTATGACGATTTGTTCGAAGCGTGCAAAGAAGATCTTGACAACGGCAACAACGTCCTGATTTTTCCTGAAGGAACGCGCACTCCGCGCTTCAAAAGGAACATCTACCAGAAAGGTGCCGCAAGAATCGCGCTCCACGCAAAATGTGACGTTCTTCCTGTTTTCATCGGCGGAAGCGACAAATACGGCCTCGGCAAGCACGATCCGCTCTTTTCCTACAATCCCGTTGAAGAGTATTTTTACGATTTTCAGCTTCTTCCCGAAATAAAAAGCTCAGACTACGAAGGAATGCCTTCTCCCGCAGCGGCAAAGCGCATCACCGACAAAATCGAGGAGGAGATCCTCGCCGCCGATGCCGAATACAGAAAAACCAACACCAAGTGCAGAACCTTCAATAATGTGTAAGCCGGGTTTTAATTGAAGACGCGAAAATTTGTCAATAAAATCCGCTGTTTATAAAACTTTTCGGGGGAGGGTGATTTTTTCTCAATAAAAATCGGATTTTGTGGTACTAAATATAAGACGAGTCTGGTTTTTTTTACTTGGAGGCTATCATGAAAAAATCGATGATTTTTATTGCAATGCTTGCTGTTGCGACAACACTTTTTGCAGAAACTGTCGACTGCGAGTCAGAAAAAGGAAAATGCACTTATGAGATTACTGATGAATTTTATTCTCAGGAATGCACATGCCGTGACGGCATGAGTGTCGGGGAAGATTCAACAATTGATGACTCAAAGACACTGCCGACAGCCGAAGAATGCGAAGCTGAACTTGAAAAAGTCTGCAAAGATGCCGGTTTCAAATGTGAAAACGAAGCGGGATACTGCGATCTTGACCCGGATGGACATTACAGATGTGCATGTTTCGGTGTTGCAGGAAGGAAAAGCGGAGAAAGTGAGAATTTCAGCGCTGAAGGCTGCACTGCTGTTTTGGAAACAGAATGCGGAACACAGGCGGCGACTCCTAAAGTAGTCTGTACAGATGAGAAAATTCTCAATGATTGCATTTCCTACGAACAGACTTTTGCAGACACCTGCTTTGAACCGCTTACCGATGAAGATATAGCAGCTCTTCTTGAAACTTCTGTAAAAGAAAGCGGATTGGCAGAAGATATCGCAAACTGCTGTCAGAATGAGGGCATGAGAAACATCTATAAGACTAAATTCGAATGTGTCGAGGCTGCAGGTACTTGTGAAAACAAAGAATGCTGTGCAACTTGTGATGTCCAGCTCGGTTATGATAGTTATGATGAAGGAGAAGGCGGTGTTGACGCTGCAAATACTGAAGCACCTGCTGACGACAGTGCGGTTCCTGGTGAAGATTTTGATGTAGAAGAGTCTTCGGGTTCCAAAGCAGATTCTGAAAATAAAGAAGAAAGCAAATCCGACGGCTGTTCGATGCTGTTTATCTAATTTCAAACTTTCAGATTGATTTTCAAAAAAATCTGTCGAAATTTTCTAAATTTTGAGTATAATTACCGCGTTTTTGTTTTTTTTAACGAAGAGTTGAACTGTGATTAAGATTGAAAAATTAAGATTTTATTACGAAAACGATAAGGTTTTTGTTAGCGAACACGCCGCGGAACGTTTCCGTCAGCGCGGTATAAAGGCGAAAGATATTCGTGCCGTAATAAACAATGGCGAAATTATTGAGCAATATCCGGATGATTTTCCTTTTCCGAGTTGTCTGATAACCGGATATGATGAAAAGGGTAGTTGTATTCATGTCTGTATGAGCGATGAAGGAAGTTGCGCCAGAATTATTACAGCATATTACCCTGATAAAAAACTTTGGAGTGAAGATTTTAGGCAAAGATTGGAGAAATAGGATGAAATGTTTGGTATGCAAAGCGGAAGAAATGAGTGAGAGCACCAGCACTTATTTTACTCAGGTCGATAACTGCTATGTTATTATTGAAAATGTTCCATGTTTTAAGTGTAAGCAGTGCGGAGCGGTCGTTTACCCGATGTCCGTTCAGGAAACGATAGATGACATTTTGGAAAAAGTCAGAAACATCGCAAGTAAAATCTTTATCATGGACTATTCCAAAGTGGCATAATTCTCTTGTAAAAATTCGTAAATAAAATCAAATTGTTATCTTTGAGGGGTCTTTGTCGGCAATGTTTGATAGTGCAAAAGAGTATCTCGATTTTCTGAAATCGGTTCAGTTTGATTTTTCAGCATTCGAAACCGTCCGCGGAAAACCGCGCAAAGTTGTAATAAGTGTTGGAAAATCTGCTGGTTATATGTATGAAAAGTTCGTTTTGCGCTATCCGGAAACGGCTGCTTTGCCTGCATTTGCAGTGCTTCCTGAAGGGATAAAGTGTAATGTTTCCAAAAATGTTGAAACTTTCTTTTCAAGTCATCCGCACCTTACTGAAAAGAGCTTCGAAGCGGCTGAAAAGCTCATAAATTTCATAAAAAAGCATGAGCCGGAAAATGTTATTGTTCTTTTGAGCGGCGGAAGTTCGGCTCTGATCGAAAAAAGTGATAACGAAAAAGAGTCAGTGGAGCTCAACGAAAAACTGCTCAAAAGCGGCCTTCCGATAACTGAGATCAATAAAAAAAGAAGTGAATATTCGCTAATTAAGAACGGAAAACTCGCTGAAATGTTCGGAAAAACTAATTTTTATGTTTTTGTCGCAAGCGACATTCCGTTTGAGGGCGGAGAAAAGTTTGTCGGAAGCATGCCTTTTTTCAGGGAAGATCTTGAAAATACTCATCTTTTTAAGTGCGCTGATTCCGATTTGCTGCATGATGCGCTTTTAAAAAAACTGCCGGAAAACACCGAATCATTCAGGCGTTTCACCGGAAGCGTCGATGAATTGAAAAGCCTCGTTATCGACCGCATCGAAGCTGGTGCGGAGGCTGTTCTGGTTACAGGCGAGCCTCTTTTGAAAATCGACTCAAAAAATGCCGGAACCGGCGGCAGAATGAGCCATTTCGCCCTTACGATGCTGCCGTTTCTGCAAAAAGGGATGAAGCTTTGCGCTCTTTCTTCTGACGGGATCGACGGAAATTCGCCGTTTGCAGGAGCGGTGGTCGAAGGCGGTTTGAAAATCATACCCGAAAACGAAATTTCATCCGCGCTTGAAAACTATAACTCGGCTTCCTTGCTTGATAAATGCGGTTTTATGATAAAAAGCGGCTACACAGGACTCAATCTCAACGATTTCGTGATCTTTTTGAGAAAAAGCAGCTCTTAAAATTGTTATTTTTCACTTGAAATTTTCTTGAGATACTTTATTTCGCTTATCGAAAACGCGAGCGGCATATATTTGTCGGAAAGTTTTGATTTCAGTAGCGAATATAAAAACGGTACGACAAACATGGAGGGTATTGACGCTAGAAGAAACATCGTCAACAGGTTCTGTGTTTTGTTTTTCATGTTTTCGTCGCCGTAAGTGAACATCGAACAGTTGTAAAGAAGTAATGAAACAAGAGAGAAACCTGAAAAATATGGAACAAGAAACCATTCTGTGAACGAGAGCAGCAGAAATGCCGAAGCGTAAAGCTGAAATACCATTCTGAAATCGTTTGCGCCGGCGATGAATCCGATCATCGTTATTATTGCCGACATCATATATATGGAGACTATCTCACCGAAAAAACAGGCACACTGCTGTCTGCGCGGAATTTCCTGCCACTGTTCGTTTCCGAGAAGAATAATCCCTTCCTCTTTCGATATTTCGTCGAGACTGATGCTTCCGATGTGGGAAATTGTGGTTACAGTCACATCTGAAGAAAGAAATTTGCTCTCGATAATGTCGATCACTTCTTCTATAAAATCGGATGAGGAGGATTTTTTTCTCTCTTCCGGTTTGGAAACAGGTGGAATTTTCCTTCCGCAGCCTTTACAGTAGTAAAAATTGTTGTTTTCGCTTTTGCAGTGCGGGCACGTCGTCATTTCCCTTCCTTTTCGTTGCCTGATATGTTGACCGGCTCGTGCTTGAGAGCTTTTGCTATGATTTTTGCCGCTTCAGCCTGATTCATAGCTGTTTTTTCAGGCAGAAACCATAAATCAATAAGGATCTTGTCGTTTTTAACTCCTTTTATATACCTTCCGTCAAAGGAGAGCAGGGGATCTTTTTCAATTTTGCTTTCGACATTTTTTATCGCGTCGTGTATGAAAAGAGCCTCTTTGATGTTTTTGCCGATAATATTTTCGTAAAGTTCGCCGGTATATGCGATTTCGTAGGCGATGTTCGGGATACGGATGAAGTAAAGCATCTTGCTGTCAGCGAATTTTGCGCGGTAAAACTTTTCGGCCTGATTGAATACAGGCTTGAAATCCTTTACATTTTCAAGCGAATTCAAAACCATGTTGGTGAGTTTGTTCATGTTTATGAAAAATGTGAGCGAAATCGAAAGGTCGAACTTGTCTGCTCCCAGAACGAGATTATCAACGACTTTTCTTTTGAACGGAAGCCCCATCATTCTCATCTCAGTGTAGTCGAGGCTCATGAACTGCGAATTTGCGGAAGCTGAAATTTTGCCGGAATGAAGAATTTCCATTAAATCTTCGCCAAGCCTTTCTTCGCCTTTTTCATCAGCGTAGGCAAAGTTGGGAACTACCTGCAAAAACATGAAATCATTGAGTGTTTCAATCACTACATGGCTGCTTTTGATAGCTTTTCCAATAATTTCGTCGATTTTCTTTTCCTGCTGGTTTCCTTTCGAGTTTTTGATGAGCTCGTCGTAATTCGCGGGGAGTTCCACCATCGGTGCGACAGGAAGCTGTCTCATTTCAAGATTTTCCGGAAGCGGTTCCTGAGCAGAAAGAAGTGTTCCGAGAAAAAGCAAAAAGAAGAAAAAAACGATTTTTTTCACATTGACCTCCACAAAAAGCGGAAGATTTTATTTTTCCTGACGGAAGTGTCAACAAAGTTTTTATTTCCAATTAGCAATAAAAGAATTATTTTATTATGTTTTTTGGCGGAGGTGAAAATGAAGATAGTTTTTATGGGAAGTCCCGAAATTTCGGTTCCTTTTTTGGATTTCTGCGTCTCCCGAAATGCAGAGATAATTGTTTTTTCGCAGAAGGACAAGATCCGCGGCCGCGGCAAAAAACTTGAGCCGACGCCCGTGAAAAAGAGGGCTCTCGAGCTCGGTCTTGAGGTCCACACGCTCTGGTCGAAGTCGGAAAAGGCGTTTGAAATAATGAAAAACTTCGCTCCGGACATGCTTTTTGTAGTGGCTTACGGGCAGATCCTTCCGAAGCGCATTCTGGACTTGCCGAAACTTTATCCGCTGAACGTCCATTTTTCGCTTCTTCCGAAATACCGCGGCTCGACGCCTGTTAACACCGCTTTGCTGAACGGCGATGCTGTTAGCGGAACTTCAGTCATGGTGATGGATGAAGAGCTTGACAGCGGAGATGTGGTCCTTTCGGCTGAGTGCGCTGTCGAAGAGAGCGACAATGCGACAACGCTCTTTGAAAAACTGACAAAACTTTCGCTTGAACTCCTGGAAAACAACTGGGAAAAGATTGTGAACGGAACTCTTGAACGTGTTCCGCAGCAGGGAGAGCCGGTTTTCACGAATATGATCCAGAAGTCCGACATGTGGCTTGATTTCGAAAACGATGCAAGAACTTTGTTTAACAAAATCAGAGCTTTGACATATGAACCCGGAGTGCGTGCCATTTTCCGCGGAAACATTGTCGGCATCGAAAAAGCTGAATTTATCGAAAACTGCAGTGGTAAAGCGGGAGAAATCACCGAAGTTTCCAAAAGCGGAATTGTCGTCGCGTGCAGGAACGGCGGAATAAAAATTGCAGAACTCAAGCCGGCCGGCAAAAAACCGATGAAGGCGGCAGAATTTATCAACGGTTACAGACCGCAGCCGGGAGAAGTTTTCTCTGCGAAACCGGAAGAAATTTAATGAAAAATCTGGTCGAAAAAATAAATAAAATCCCTCTTTGGGCAGTTTTTCTGCTTTATCAGATCCTTATTCTGGTCAGGATTGCTGTCGAAATGCAGGAGGCGATGATTTGGATATTCGTCATGCAGCTTTTCTGGTTTGACTGCGTTCTGATGTTTTTCGTGATAGGTTTCAAATACATTCTGAAGTTGAAGAACAGTGACCTTCCGGTTTTGTTCTTAGGAGGTTTTCTAACTTATATTCCGATGCTTTATTCAGTCCTGATGAATCATGAATGGCATCTCAACTTCATAAATCCGACTTCTTTCAAACAGGTCGCATTTGACATGCTTACGCTTCTGGCAGTGCATGAATACGATTGGCCGATGTTTCCGGAGCTTGTGCTGCTGGTTTTAGGTTCTTTCGCCTTGGGTTTTCTGCTTTCCGGAAAAGTGCTGAAATCGCTTTTTGCGGCACTTTTTTCGACATATACTTCATTTTTTTGTCTCGGATTTTCGTGGGTCGCCGTAAACCCCGATCATCCTTCATTTTCGCACTTCAATTCGCCGTTGCCTGACGATATCACTTACACTCTTTTTTATGTTTTGTTTTTTCTGATTCTCACTCTTGTTGCCTTTTTTAGGGAAATCCGTGCTTTCTTAACAAATATATTTGCCTAATTTAAAAAAAAGTCGTTAAATACGGCGCATTTTTTTGAACGGTCTTTTTTTGTTATTTTAGGAGGTTTGTATGTCAAGTTTGGTTTACTTGGTTTTAGGCGCTTCCGTTCTTGCTCTCACATTCGCTTTCTTCTTCTTCAAACAGATGATGAAGGAATCCGAGGGAACGGATACGATGAAGAAGATCGCGCTCCACGTCAGAAAAGGCGCGATGGCTTATCTTAAGCAGCAGTACAAAATCGTAGGAATCGTTTTTGTAGTTCTTGCTGTTATTTTTGCCGTAATGGCTGTTTTCGGACTTCAGAACAACTGGGTTCCGTTCGCATTCCTGACAGGCGGTTTCTTCTCGGGACTTGCCGGTTTCTTCGGAATGAAGACTGCGACCTATGCTTCGGCAAGAACCGCTAACGCAGCTCAGAAGTCACTCGACAAAGGACTCAAAGTCGCTTTCCGTTCGGGAGCTGTTATGGGTCTTACCGTTGTCGGACTTGCACTTCTCGACATTTCTGCATGGTACATCATCCTCAACATTTTCGTCAAAGAGGCTGACACGACCCACAAACTTATTTTCATCACCACGACGATGCTTACTTTCGGAATGGGTGCTTCAACTCAGGCTCTTTTCGCTAGAGTCGGCGGCGGTATCTACACGAAGGCAGCCGATGTCGGTGCCGACCTTGTCGGTAAAGTTGAAGCAGGAATCCCGGAAGACGACCCGCGTAACCCCGCTACGATCGCTGACAATGTAGGCGACAATGTAGGCGATGTCGCAGGTATGGGCGCAGACCTTTACGAATCATATGCAGGATCTATTCTTGCCACGGCTGCTCTCGGCGCTTCGGCGTTCTCCGGCAGCGCGGAATTCCAGGAAAAGGCTGTCATCGCTCCGATGCTTATCGCTTCGGTCGGCGTCGTTCTTTCGCTTATCGGAATTTTCCTTGTTAAAACCAAAGAAGGCGCAACGATGAAAGAGCTTCTCCGCGCTCTCGGAAGAGGCGTAAACGTCAGCGCATTCCTTATCACGATAGCTACATTCGTAATTCTTTACGTCATGGGCTTCGAAAACTGGCTCGGAATATCCTTCTCGGTAGTCAGCGGCCTTGTTGCAGGTATCATCATCGGCCAGGCTACTGAATACTACACTTCGCAGTCCTACAAACCGACTCAGAAAGTTGCTGAAAGCTCGGCAACCGGTCCTGCTACTGTCATCATTTCCGGTCTCGGACTCGGAATGCTTTCGACTGCTATTCCTGTAATCACGGTCGGTGTCGCGATCGTCATGGCTTACCTTTGCGCTAACGGTTTCGAACTTGCTTTCTCGGCAAAGGCTCTCTCTGAAGGTCTTTACGGAATCGGTATCGCGGCAGTCGGTATGCTTTCGACTCTCGGTATCACGCTTGCAACCGATGCTTACGGTCCTATCGCCGACAATGCTGGCGGAAACGCTGAAATGAGCGGTCTTGGCGAAGAAGTAAGAAAGAGAACTGACGCTCTCGACGCACTCGGCAACACAACAGCTGCAACCGGTAAAGGTTTCGCAATCGGTTCGGCTGCTCTTACCGCTCTCGCTCTTCTTGCTTCCTACGTTGAGGAAATCAAAATCGCCCTCATCCGTATCGGTGAAAAACTTCCGAACGGTCTTGAACCGGCGAAGGCAACACTTATCGACTTCATGGATGCATACAACGTAAACCTTATGAACCCGGTCGTTCTCGTAGGTGTTTTCGTAGGCGCAATGATGGCTTTCCTTTTCTGCGGTCTTACAATGAACGCTGTCGGCAGAGCAGCTCAGAAAATGGTTGAGGAAGTCCGCCGTCAGTTCCGCGAAATCGCAGGAATCATGGAAGGAAAGGCTGAACCCGACTATGCAAGATGTGTTGCTATTTCAACAAAAGGCGCGCAGCACGAAATGCTTGTTCCTTCAATAATCGCGATCGTAGTTCCTGTTCTTACAGGTGTCGTTCTCGGTGTTGCAGGCGTTATGGGCCTTCTCATCGGCGGTCTCTCCTGCGGCTTCGTTCTTGCAGTATTTATGGCTAACGCAGGCGGCGCTTGGGACAACGCTAAGAAATACATCGAAGAAGGCAACTTCGGCGGCAAAGGTTCAGACAACCACAAAGCTACAGTTGTCGGCGACACAGTCGGCGATCCTTTCAAAGATACATCGGGTCCGTCGCTCAACATCCTTATCAAACTTATGAGCATGGTTTCGATCGTTATGGTCGGTCTTACGGTTGTTTTCCATCTGATGTAATTTTACTTTAAATCAAAAATGTCTGTCGTTATCAGCCTTGCAGATCTTGTGACTTCCGATTCGTATTTCGACGGATGTGCTCTGCACGGACAAAATTCCACAATGATACTTTCGGTATCGGCCAAAGAGGGGATTACGTTCGTTCACGGATCTGCAGGCGGATGCGACGTAAGGTTGGAAATAGACGAGTTCGGCAACCTTTTCAACAGTATCTGCTCGTGTCACAGCGGCGATATATGCGCACATATCGTTGGAGTTGCACTAAGTTTCAACGATCTTTCGATGGACAATACCGACATCGCGGAACAGCTTTCACGCTTCAACGTGAAGAAGGATGCACACAAAACCGAGGCTCCGTTCAAGCTTGTTCTCGATAGAAAAAGCTGCTCGGTGAAGATCGAAAACGGCGGTGATCTCCAGCTCAAAAGGCTTTCTGCGCTTTTTTCCGGAGACGATCCTCTGCTTTTGGTTTCGCTTTATCCCGAAAAGTTCGTTTTGGGGCAGCTTCAGCTTTTTCCGGCCGAACATCCGCTGATCCTTTCATACAATGTCGATTCTGAAGGCATTGATTTTTCGATGCCCGAAAGCGTTTTCTACTCGGAGAAAAACGGTGTTGCGATCGACTGTGACGAAGGTGCTGTATGGCGTTTTCCTGCCGGGATCAGAGATACTGTTTCGGCTCTTGCCGGCAAGACGATAGGCTATTCGAAAAAGGAAGCTCTGATCAAGGCGGTGTCGGATCTCAGCGACAGTCTCAGTCCGGAAGTTGTTCTAAGCGGTGTCTTCAACCTCAAAAAAATAGAACTTGACGAAAACACGAATGTCGTTTTCAAGACAGAGCTTCGAGAAGGAAAAGTTTTCCTGAAGATCTTTCTTAAAAACGGCAGAACGTCGATCGAATTTCAGCCTAGAAAAAGGACTCTGGAGCAGAATTATCCCGTCAACGGGCGTATTTATTCGATTGATCCGCAGCTTGTCCGCAACATAAAGTCGGCTCTTGCAAACGACGGTTTCAGGCTTTTCAAAAATTCCTACACAGTTCCGATGCAGGATTATTCGAGGATAATCTCGCCCGAAAGTGCTCTTTCGCAGATCGGAACGGTCGTCAACGAGCAGGAGATCAAAAAAATCAACATTCCTCAGGCTGCTGCCGAAAATTCTGAGATCGTTCTTGACGTCAACTCGGACGAGCAGTGGTTTTCGTTCAACATCAAACTGCCTCAGATGTCAGATTTCATCCCGTCGACCTCGCTTATGGAAGCTGTCAGACAGTTCGAACGCGGTGTCGAAGAACCTGTTGTCAACGATACGGAAGGAAAGCCGGTCATTCTTGAAAACAGTTCCGAATTTCTTGCAAAAGTCGCAGATATGATAGGTTCGGCGCTATATTCCGACAGTGAAAAACTTCCGGTTGCGAACCTGGTCGGGCTTCTGAAATCGAAAAACAAAAAAGTTCTCAAAAATTTCACCGGTTCGGCCGAGGCGAAAAAGAAATATATCTCGATTTTCGATTCTCTTGCGAAAGGAGAGCTGCCGAAGCCTGACGAAAGATGTATCGAAGGGATCCCGCTGAGAAAGTATCAGATCGAAGGTTTCAGGTGGATGTCGCTTCTCAAAGCGCTAGGTCTCGGCGGCGTTCTGGCCGACGAAATGGGTCTCGGAAAAACACTTCAGTCGCTCTGCATGATAAAATCGGAAACAGGAGAGATGCCATCCATCGTTGTCTGCCCCAAGACTCTTATCTGGAGCTGGGATCGCGAAATTGAGAAATTCTTTCCTGACATGAAGCGGACGGTTATTGATTCGCTTAAGCCGGAAGAACGTGTCGCGAAATGGAAAAGCACGGGAAAAGAGCTCATAATTACGTCTTATTCAGTTGTTATCAACGATTTTTCGTTATTAAAAGACAAATTCTTCGAAACGATAATTATAGACGAGGCGCAGCAGATCAAGAACAACAACACGAAACGGTTCAAACTTCTAAGTTCTCTCAAGTCGAAGCACCGTTTCGCCCTTACCGGAACGCCGCTTGAAAACCACGTGAGCGATCTCTGGAGCATTTTCCAGTTCATCATGCCTGACTACCTTGGTACAAGAAGGGATGTCGATAAAATGGAGAAGATCGGGAACAGCGAAGAACTTGATATCCTGCGCAAAAAAACGGCTCCTTTCATTCTGCGCCGCCTCAAAAACGAGATCCTTGACGAGCTTCCTGAACTGATAATCAAGGAATATCCGGTAGAAATGACGCCGAAGCAGAAGGATGTCTACCTTTCGGCTATGCTTCGCGGAAAGGCCGAATTTATCGACCGCGGCGATTCTATCAACAAAATCGAGATTCTGGCGATGCTTTCCAAACTTCGTCTTGCGGCAGACCATCCGTCGCTTGCATCAGACGGAGTGCTTGAGCCCGAACTTTCGGGGAAGATTGCGGCTCTGAGAGAACTTTGCGAAGAAATTTTCTCAGGCGGCGGCAGAGTGCTGATATTCAGCCAATATGTGAAGATGCTCAAAATAATCGAAACCGCTTTCCGCGCCGACGGAACTGAATATTTTTACATGGACGGCGACACGAAAGACCGGATCGATCTTGTCGAAAAGTTCAATAACGGCGAGAAAAACGCTTTTCTCCTCAGTCTGAAAGTCGGCGGAGTAGGTCTCAACCTTACCGGAGCAGACCATGTCATCATCGTCGATCCGTGGTGGAATCCCGCTGTCGAAGAGCAGGCGTGGTCGCGGGCACACAGAATAGGCCAGACGAAAAAGGTCGTAGTTACAAAACTTTACTCAAAGGGAACGATCGAAGAAAAAATTCTTAATCTTCATCAGAAAAAGCGCGGAATGATCGATTTTTTCCTTTCGCAGAGCCTGAAGGAACCGAGTGAAGACTTTGTAAAAATGGTCGCAGACCTGGCATTTGAATAGGAGGTGACATGGAAAACTCACTGAAAAAACGTGTTTTGGGAACAAAAAGAGGTTTTTACGGCCTGATTATTTCGGTAGTCAGCATCCTCGCGCTCTGCTGGATGCTCTATGCGAGAG
This sequence comes from bacterium, assembly GCA_017645765.1. Lineage (GTDB taxonomy): Bacteria > UBP6 > UBA1177 > UBA1177 > UBA1177 > UBA1177. The sequence continues at coordinate 22,186 of JAGCNV010000026.1, forward strand.
ACGATGCACGTGCCGAATTCGAGCAGCTCAAGGCGGAAGGTTGCTTCACGGATGACAACTCATGGAAGCAGCTTGACCAGGAGGAGCAGACAAGACGAAACAGCAAGGAGTTCACGCGGCGCTGCATGGCGGCGTCCAACAGACTTTCGCAGGCAGAGTACGCGCCTTCGATTTTTGCAGTGTTTTCAATCATCGGACTGTTGCTGCTTTCGTCGTCTCTGGTTGCGGTGAAAAGCGAGGCCGATAAAGTCTTGGAAGAATTCGAAAAAGAGGAGTCTGAAAAAGAGGGAGATAAAAATGATAACGAACTATCTTGACAAGATTCCGGCAATAGATCCGGAAGCTGTGATTTTCAAAACTGCCGATGTTATCGGTGATGTCACTATCGGAGCAGAAAGCGGGATCTGGTTCGGCGCAGTCGTCCGCGGCGATGTCAACAGCATCAAAATCGGGAAAAGGACGAATATTCAGGACAATGCTACTATTCACGTCACGACGGCTTTTTATCCGACGGTCATCGGCGACGACGTTACTGTCGGTCACAACGCGGTGATCCACGGTTCGATAATTGCGGAAAATGTTCTCATCGGAATGGGGGCGGTCATTCTCGACGGCTGCAAAATCGGGAAAAACTCGATAATTGCGGCAAATTCCGTTCTTTTAGGCGGCACTGAGATACCTGAAGGTGTTCTTGTAGCGGGCAATCCTGCCAAAATAAAACGAGAAGTTACGGCTGAAGAGATAGAAGGTTTGAAAAAATCGGCTGAGAATTATGCAAGATATGCACGCAACTATTTGACTTCTTCAAAAGATTCAATATATTCTGCGACTGATATGAAACGGGTCATCGAAAGTTTAACATTTGATAAATCAGGGGGATCAAAATGAGAAAATTTCTCGTTGCTGTTTTTTGTATTCTTTTTGTTATGACGGTTTTTGGCGGTGAAAGCAAAAAGCGTCCTCTTACCAATCCTGGCGGCGATCCGATCATGTCGTCTGCAACTTTTAAAGGCGACAATAAAGATCGTCTCCTTACAGTAGTTTTTACCAATGACGGACACGGTATGGCTTGGAAATTCGATGAGCCGCATAATCCCGGTATCGGTGGTCTTGCAGCTCAGAAAACTCTGGTTGACAACATCAGAGCCGAAGTTCAGGGCAAAGGCGGAAGCGTTCTCGTTCTCAGTGCAGGTGACATCACTCTTGGTGATCCGAGAAGCAACATCTGCGAAAATATCCCGATGGTAGAGGGTATGAACCTTGTCGGTTACGATGCAATGACTATCGGAAACCACGAATTTGACTTCGGTTTTGACGCTTTCAAAAAAATGCAGGAAACGGCAAAATTCCCGTTCCTCAGCGCAAATATGTATAAAGAAGGCGGAGAAGAGTCGGTCGGCAAAAACTACATTGAAAAGAAGATGGATGACGGACTCAAGGTTGCAGTGCTTGGTCTTACAACAAGAGAAACCGAAAGCATTTCGAGCCAGGGCATCAAGGGAAATCTTACAATGAGCGATCCGATCGAAACCGCAAAAATGTGGGTTCCGATTTTGAAGAAGAAAAACGATGTCGTTATCGTTCTCAGTCACCTCGGTTTCTATGACAGCGACAAAAGTTTTGACGGCTACGAAGGTGACAACTACCTCGCAAAAGCTGTTCAGGGCATCGATCTAATCGTCGGCGGTCACACTCAGAGACAGCTTGCAAGCCCGGTAAAAATCGGTGATACCTATATCGTACAGACTGAAGGTCTCGGCAAATGGGTTGGCAGAATCGACTTCTATTTCCAGGGAACAAAAATCGTAAAAACCGAATACAAACTTTACCCGATAAACCTCAAGGAAAAGACTGATAAAGGCTACAAGTTTGTCGGCGAAGAAATCAAAGAAAACAAGGCTATGGTCGATATGCTCAACGGTTTTAAATGCGAATTTTCGACCAAACAGATCGGCACGATCGACAGAGATCTTGCAGGCAGCGAGGATATAGCAAGAAAGAAAGAGGTCGAACTCGGCGACATCATCACTGACATTATGCGTGAAAAGACAAAAGCCGATATCGCTCTTCTGAATGGCGGAAGCATCAGACAGTCGCTCAAGAAAGGTGCTGTTACCGAGAAAGACATCTACAGCATTTTCCCGTTCCAGGATACGGTTTACACTGCTGAACTTACCGGTGCTCAGATTCAGGATGTTCTTGATTTCTTTGCTCAGAAAGGTGTCGGTGCAGGCGGATTCCTTCAGGTTTCAGGTATCGAAATGAAGATCTTGAAAGGTGATGCGCTTGAAGTCAAAGTAGGAGGCAAACCGCTCGAAAAAGCGAAAAAATATAAAGTTGCCCTCAACTCGTTCATTGCAAACGGCGGCGACGGGTACGCTATGCTTAAAGAGATCAAATCAAAGAAAGACACAGCTTATCTCCTTTCTTCGATTCTTGTAGACTACATGAAGGCGAACGGAACTTTCGCAAAAACACAAGTCGGCCGTATAAAAATTTATAACAAGTAATTCTTTCAATTCAGATTTCAAAGGTATCAAATATGAAAAAAATCCTCGGTATGGGAAATGCTCTTCTGGATATTCTTGTGGCTTTGCCTGGAGATTCCGTTCTTGCGGAACTCGGTCTGGTCAAAGGAAGTATGCAGCTTGTCGATCTTGCTTTCAGCGAAAGAGTTTTGAAAACGGTTGAAAATCTCGATTTTTCGCTTGTGAGCGGAGGAAGTGCATCGAATACTATTCACGGTCTGGCGAAACTCGGAGTTGAGACTTCATTTATCGGAAAGGTAAGTGATGACGAATTCGGTTCCATTTTTGAAAAAGATATGCTTGCTTCTTCGATCCGTCCGATTCTTTTCAGAGACGAGCCCCAGACCGGAAGGGCGATAGCTCTTATCACGCCGGATTCGGAGAGAACTTTTGCGACATATCTCGGTTCGGCGGTAAGACTTGCGGCAGATGAACTCACTGTCGATCTTTTCAAAGGTCATGATCTTTTCCACGTCGAAGGTTATCTTGTTCAGGATCACGATCTGATCGAAAGATCGCTCGTTCTTGCAAAAGAGGCGGGGCTTACGACTTCGCTTGACCTTGCAAGTTTCAACGTTGTTGTAGAAAATCTTGGATTCCTCCAGTCAATAGTTTCAAGGTATGTCGACATAGTTTTCGCAAACGAGGAGGAGGCGCGTTCGTTCACGGGACTTTCTGCAGAAGAAAGCGCTTTGAAAATCGCTGAAATGTGCAAAATCGCAGTTGTCAAGACAGGACCGAAAGGTTCGCTTGTCGCATGCGGCAAAGATCTGCTGACGATTCCGCCGGTTGATGCGAAACGTGTCGATACGACAGGCGCCGGAGACCTTTACGCGTCAGGTTTCCTTTACGGTTACGTCAACGGTTTGTCTCTTGAAAAGAGCGCAATGGCCGGAACGATACTCGCTGCATGCGTTATAGAAAAAATCGGAGCGAAAATTCCGGATGAATGCTGGCCGTCAATGGTGGAAAAGATAAGAGCATTATGAGTACAAGTCTGATTTTTCTTATTCTGGCGATAGTTTTCAATGCCGGAGCAAATATTTTCATGAAAGCCGGAGTAATGGCTGAGCCGGTAAAACTGAGTGACGGCATTATTCCTTTTGTTTTGAGTTACATCACCAATTTTAAGCTGATGTCGGGTATTGCATGCTTCGGAATAGCTCTTGTTTTCTACACGAAAGCGCTTGAAAAATTCAACCTTTCGATCGCTTATCCGATGATGACTTCATGCGGACTCATAATCGTTACGCTCTGGTCTCTTTTTGTGTTTCAGGAGAAACTGAGCGCAGTTCAGTTTGGTGGACTTTTTATGATAATAGGTGGGATATGGCTTTTAAACATTCACTGATTCTTCTGGCGGTTCTGATTATAAGTTCCTGCGCATACTCGGGAGCCAGGAAATTTGCCGATATTCCCGAAGAGGAGTTCAAAATCGAGGAGATGAATTTCGATGAGGATTTCAAGGAATTCGCCGAAGGTGATATGAACTACACTGTCGGAGTCGGTGACGAGATCAAGATAACGATCTACGGAAATCCTCAGGACAGCACGCAGGCAACGGCTTTGGGTGAGATTTTCGGTTATGCGGTCGATGAAAACGGCGAGATCAACATTCCTCTTTTGAAACAGGTGAAGATTGCTGGTCTCACGAGAAAGGAAATCGTCGAAAAACTTGAAGAAGGTTATTCAAAATTCATCAAAGATCCTCACATAATGTTCGACATCGTTAAGTACGAAAGCAAATTCTACTATGTTGTCGGCAATGTGAAAAATGCCGGTAAAAATCCGATAAAAGTCAATACGAACATGCTTGAAGCGGTTACCGGAATGGTCCCCGCATCGACTTCGGAAAAGTCTTCGGTAGAGTTCGTCTATCTGAAACGCGGAGAGATTGTTCTGCCGATAAGTGTGAGCGAGATGGCGACAGGTGCACGTGATTTTTCGAAATATTATCTGAAAGACGGCGACACATTCTATGTTCCAGCTCCTTCGGCAAACAGAGTCTATATTCTGGGCGAAGTCAAGGAACCAGGCGCTTTCGAGATGACAGGCAGCAACTACACGATGATTGATCTTGTTGCTGATGCCGGTGGTCTTGTTCAGCCGAACGCTGCTGACGGAAGGATATATATGATCCGCCAGACCGGAGGAAAACACCTGCTTGTGCAGTTTCATTTCGATGACATTATGACCGGCAAGGCCGGTTCGGTGCGCCTGATGCCGGGAGACAGAGTTTATGTTGCTACGATGGCTCTGGTCAGCTACAACCGCATAATACAGCAGATCGCACCGACATTCTCTCTCCTTTACACTGGAACGCTTCTTTTCAACAGTTGGACGAAGTAAACGTCACGGAATTATAACGTCACGGCGAAACGGCGTCACGTCGTCACGATTTCAGCTTTTTTTTAATCGATTCTTTTACAGCTTCCGCCAGTTCTTCTCGGGTTTTCCCTTCAGGACTTATCATCGGAAGATAGGTGACGTTGATTTTTTTGAACGGATGGGGGAACTTTCTGTTGCGCGGAAAGGCTTCGAATGCGCCGTCAATGGCGACAGGAATGATCGGAACGCTGATTTCGCAGGCGAGAAGGGTGAAAGTCTGTTTGAATTCGCTCAGACTTCCGTCACGGCTGCGTGTTCCTTCAGGGAAAATCAGGATGTTGCGTCCTTTTTTGAGAACGGAGGCCATCCGTTTTATCGAATCGACGATCTCTTCGTCTTCACGCATGATTATAATGTTGTTGCGTTTTGCCAAATATCTGCGCCACCACTGCTTGAAGTGCTTTCCTTTGGCGAAGCAGTAGGTGCGTTTGAACTCTTTAGCAGGAATTTGCGCCAGAACAAAGAGCGCATCAACGATGCTTTGGTGGTTTGCTGCGAAGATCACGGGCCCGCTTGGGATGTTTTCCGCGCCGTAAAAGCGGACTTTGAAGAATGTCCTGACGGCGCTTACAAGAGAAAATCTGAGCAGTCTGTGGTAAAACGCGCTTCTTGGTAGTTCAATGCTGTTGAGGTTTTCTCTGAGGACCGTTTTCCAGTCCTGCTTTGCATGTTCCGCTTTTCTGCTGCTCCGCTCGACCGTAAAATCAGCTATTTTTCGAACGGTTGCCATATTCTGAATATCTGTTTCGCTGATTTTGATACAGAACTCTGAATTTATGAATGAAGCAAGCTCGATTTTATCGAGAGAGTCAAGCCCGAGATCTATTTCTATGTGATCGTCGGGAAAAACATCCTTTTCGGTTGTTTTTCTGATGTAACCGGCGATTTTTTCATATTCTTTAGTTTGCGGGACATCGCTTTCAGCTCGTTTTTCAACCTTGTGCTTTAAGAAATCTTCAAGTTTGAATCGCTGTATCTTGTCAAGTCTCGTTCTCGGCAGCGGCTGGTTGGTAAGGACGAAATCGAGGATCTTTTTGTGGTGTGACGCCGTTGAGTTGTATTTGTCAATGATTTCCCAGCGGATGAATTCTTCCAGATTCGGGATCTGCCGCTCTACAAGTACTTTCTCATCAGGTCTGATGATCGCACAGAGGACACCGTTTTTTGCGATTACTGCGATCTCTTTGATCAGAGTGTCGCTTCTTTCGATGTCCTGCTCGATTTCGGTCGGATTTACGTTTTTGCCGTTCCCCAGAATTATTATTTCTTTTTTTCTGCCTGTGATGCAGAGATTCCCATCTTTGTCAAAATGCCCGAGATCGCCGGTATAAAGCCAGCCGTCTCGCAGAACTTCGGCAGTTTCTTCCGGGCGGTTGTAGTAGCCTTTCATTATGTTTTTTCCGGTAGCTACGATCTCTCCGTCAACGATTTTTACAGTTCCTTTCGAGAGTTCTGTTCCGACGCATCCGGCTTTTCCTTTGCCAGGGCGGGGGAAGGTTATCATCGGGCTCGCTTCGGTCATTCCGTAGCCGTCGCCTATCGAAAAACCTAGCACTTTGAAGCAGTTCCAGACCTCCGGATCGAGTTTCGCGCCGCCGCAGATGAAGTGCTTCATATTGCCGCCGAACTTCTTCGCGACTGATTTGAAAATTATCTTTGAAAAAGCGGTGCTGTCCGCGATTTTTGCGATTTTGAATATTGCTTTTGTGAGAAATCCTGAATTTATCTTCTGCATGATCCCTTTCATCAGCATTTCGTAGAATCTGGGGACTGCGAGGATCATCGTCGGATGGCTCTTTTCCATCATTTTTGCAATGTCAGAAGCCTGGAGCGACGGGCAGATCACGGCTCTTCCTCCGCCGAGAAGGGGTGCGACAACTGTGCCTAAAAGCGGAAAGACGTGGTGGAGCGGAAGTATCATCAGAACGACATCAGTGCTCGTGTAGTATCCGCATTCCTGAAGCGCGTCCATGTTTGCCATGATGTTGCGGCACGAAAGCATGACTCCTTTCGGAGAGCCCGTTGTTCCGGAAGTGTAGATTATAAGTGATGTTTTTTCCTTGTCTTCAACATCGAAATCGGCGGCTTCGTATTTGGAAATGTCGCCGTTTATTTCCTCGAAAACGAGCTTTCTTATCTCTGTTTTTCCCGAAATTTCTATTGCTTTTGTGACGTTTTCCCGCACTTTCTCCGAAAAGAAAACCACATCCGGCGAGCAGTCGTTGATTATATATGCAATCTCTTCCGGTGTGCTCATGAAATCGACTGGAACGACGATCCCGTCTGATTTCCAGATGCCGTAAAACGCATAGATGTATTCAGGTCTGTTCTCGCTTAGGATGATGACTCTTTTCCCGTCGAGTTTTCCAAGAATATCCGAAAAAAACGCAACTGTTTTGAGTAGTGTAGAGTAGGAAATTTCGGAATTTTCCGTGACTACCGCGATGTTGCTGCTGTTTTTTATGAACATAATTTTCTCCATCGAAAAAACGGCTCTATATTATTGTTTCGGTACTAAAAGTAAAGAGAGAGGCTGTGATTGTCAGGGTAGAATTATGAAAAATTCGCAATCAGTTTTATTTTTTCCTGAAAAACATTATAATGCGCCGCTTTTTGATTTGTTGACTGTCGGTGATTTATGAAGTTATCTCTCCTTATTCCTGTATATAACGAAGAAAAAACGCTTGACGCTATTTTTGAAAAAGTTTTCGAAATAGAAAAATCGCCTTTGATTGACGAACTTGAAGTCGTTGCAGTTGATGACTGTTCAAAGGATAACTCGTTGAATATATTGGAAAAATATGTTGGTTGCGGAAAGGTGAAACTTTTAAGACATGAAAAAAATCAGGGCAAAGGTGCGGCGATAAGAACTGCTGCCGCGAATGCTACCGGCGATTATGTCGTTTTTCAGGATGCAGACCTTGAATACGATCCGCAGGATCTTCTGAAAATGCTCGATTTTGCCGTGAAAAACAATGTCGATGTGCTTTACGGGAGCAGATTCATGAAAAAATCTACAAGTCCGCTCGGAAAAATGCACTATTTTGTCAATGCCGGTCTTACGACTTTCTCAAATCTTTTCACCGGTCTGAATCTGACTGACATGGAAACATGCTACAAAATGTTCAAAGGCGAAGTTTTGAAAGAAATAAACATTGAAGAAGACCGCTTCGGTCTTGAGCCTGAAATCACGGCGAAAACGGCAAAAATCTGCGCCGCAAAAAATCTTACAATCAAGGAAATTCCGATCAGCTACAACCCGAGAAAATCGGATGAAGGCAAAAAAATCGGCTTTAAGGATGGTGTGAGAGCCGTTTATATCATCTTGAAATACGGTTTTTTCGGATAAGTTTTCGACGCCGCCAGTCTTTTTCGTTATAACGTTATTTCGATATAACGATATATTGAGGCGGCGAATCGTTATGAACGATAATAACGATAATCCCGTTATTCCGAAGTTTCTTCGTTGAATGAATCAAGCATTGCTTTGACGGTTTCGGGCGGAAGCCTGAAGTGAAGTCCTTTCGGTATTTCGAGAAGTTCATGCGGATAGAAGTTTTCTATTCCGACAAAATTCATGTTTCTGTCGAGAATCGCCGCTTTTCCTTTTCTTCCGGTCGTTCTGAAAACATCAAGCGAGCATGCCAGCTGTTTCTTGCCGATTACGCGAAGCACTGTTCCGGGAGGGAATACTCCGAGCGCACTGAAAAGTGCTTTGACTGTTACTTTGGCAAAACAGCGCATATCAGCCATCTTGAAAAGTTGTTCTATTGCTTCAGGACGTTTCATCGGCATTGTTTTGCGAGAAGGCCACCAGCGTGTCGCCAGATCGTAGTAGTCGCAAACTTTGATAAGTTCTCCGAGCGGCGTCGACATTATCGGTTTTTCCGGCGGGATCGGTTGGCAGTCGAAAGTGTATGTCGTATGGTGCAGACCAGCAGTGATCGCAGCTTCCATCATTGCGAAGTTGAGCGAGTTGAGTCTGCTGAGGACTGCAAAACCGTTCTGGCAGTGTTCGATGACTTCACCGCGTGAATTTTCGGGAAGGTCGATGTCGTGGAAATATGCCGCTATACCGATTCTGGTGAGAAGCGAGCGGTCGATACCGAGCTGGACTCCCGCTGCAATACTTAAAATAGCCGTATTCGTCAGGTGGGTCGCGATCATTTTGCCGCGCAGACTGTTTATTGAAGCCAGGACCATGATGTGGGATTCCTGCGAGTCGGTTGAACCGTCGCATATCATATCGATCGTGTTCTGGATGTTTCTCATTGCCTTCTTCAGCGGCATGGGGCGGTTTTCCTTGATTTTTGTCTTGAACATCGAATGGTCGAGAATCATATTTCTATATGTGAGCCTTGCAAGCTGGCTTTTGTTCAGAATGTTGAAAAGATCATCACCGCCGGAACTGTCGCGCTGTGTTATCTGGATCTTTATTCCTTTGCTTTTAATTTTCTGCTCGAAACGGTCAAAGACGGTATCGCTTTTCGGGTTTGATTTCAGTATTTCCTGACCTGTGAGCATGAAATCGACTATCTCGCTGATACCGCTTGCTTTTTGGAATATTATCGTCGCGATCTGGAGATTGATGTAAAAGTCCTCCAACTCTTCAAATGAAATATTCAGCCCTTTTTTTCTTCTGACGCGGACGTCGTTAATCAAAAAGTCGTTGCCGTTGAAAGTGAAATCAAAAATAGCATCTGTAGTAAAGAAGAATTTTATTATCTCACTTAATTTTTCCATGTTTTTTTCAACAGTTTCGTTCCCTTGACCGTAAAGTCTGAGTGACTTCAGAAGAGCATTGAATGCAACGGTGAAATCATACATTCTTTCTCTTTCGACGCGGTCTGAATTTTCAAAAAATTCAGAGGATATTACATTGTTCTGCAGTTCTTCGCTCATAAGTATTTGTCCTTGATTTTATTGACTATTTTAACTGTTTCCTTGTTGCCTGACTCCAAAGATTTTTCAATGAATTTTTTCGCTTCCGGGTCATTCCTGTAGTAAAAAATTGCTTTGTAGAACTCTTCTTTGGCGTTTGTCACAGATTTGTTGAAAAGACTTCCGGAAGCAGAGAGCATATTCTTGACTGCAGGGAAAAGCTCAGGAAAAATTTCGGGTCTCAGAAGCCGGCAGAAATCCTGAAGCTCGTCATTTTTCATTTTTGAAAGTGAATTTATATCGGCAGCCCTGACGATAAATCTTGAAAAATGTGTCATTGTCGTCGCTTTCTGTATCGCCTGTATCGCCTTCAGCCTTATTTCGGGGTCTTCGGTCAGAAGCTGCTGCCCTAAAAGGTCGAAAAGATCGTAGCGGCGCAGAGAAATTATCATCTGAAAAATCTCGTCAATTTCGTCATTTTCGAGTTTTTTAAGGTTATGGACCTGAAGCAGACGGTTTACGATCGGTTTGATCGCCGTATTGTCCTTGAGTTCGAGAATTTTCTGAATCGCAGCGCTTCTGACATCCCTTGCAGACGAAAATACCGCCCTTTCAAGTGCCGGAAGAGCCTCTTCAACTGAAAATTCCATAAGCAGCGCAAGTGCTTCGATCCGGGCCTGTTTCTGCGGGTGGGAAACTGTTGCCCTGATTGCCGGAAGGATCCTCGGATCTTTTTTATCTTTCATCATTGCAAGCGCGTTTCGGACGACTTTCCAGTCGGAATGTCGCGTGAGAGCAAGAAGATCATCAGTTATAGGCATGTGCTCGGAACAACTGTTTATAATAGCTATTCGTGTTTCTTTAGAGTCGATACTGTTTATTTTGGAAAGAAGAAATTCCATTTTTCGTGACGGAATCATCGCAAAAAGTTTGCCGATAACGGCGATTTCTTCCTCAGGAATATCACTGATGGTGAAGAAGAAGTCGCTTAAAAAGTCTTCATTTTCAAGATCTGCAAAAGTGTCTCTTATTTTTTTTGCATATTCCGGCTGAGTGTTCTGGAGTTGTTCAGCGATGGTTTTCAAGGTCTGGATAAAGAGAATCGCGCCGCTGACAGAGCCGAACATAAGCAGTTTTTCCCAAAGTGAAACGGCTGTGTCCAGAAGTTCCTTGCCCGCTTTTGTTCCCTGGCTGCTCGTAAGTCTTGCCGAAAGCTCTTTGAGAAAACGGTTTACGACGAAAGCATCGCTGTTTCTTTTCAGAGCTTCGTCGAATTTAAACATCTCCATTTTGCCGACGATGTAGTTCGAAAGCCTCTGGTTGAGCAGCTCTTTGCGCTCATTGAAATCGATCTCTCTCTCTTCTTTCATCATAAGTTCCGAATATTTTTCGAAATCGGATGATTCGAACTTCGGAGCGTTCGCCATATCCTGCGGTGAGTTTCCCGCGCCTTCCTTGCCTTCATTGTCTATTTCGCCGATACCGTCGAAACCGGGACCGTATGAAAGTTCTTCGACAAGAAACGGTGAGAAATTATCTGCATCATTCGAAATTGAAAGATTCTGTTTTATGAGCTCATCCTCAGTAATATAGCCGATATTCGTGAAATTGTGATCCCAGAGAAGAGTTGAAAGGTCGTAGTCTTCGTTTGCGAACAGCGTACACTGTGCCAGAATATCGAAAAACTGCCAGATTTCATCTTTCTGGGTTCCTTTCTGGAAAAAAATCTCGCGCAGACCATCGTTGTAAAGGAAAAAAACGACTTCGCGGTCTTTTTCACCGGTTTCCAGAACATGACTGCCGAGCATAAAACCCTTTGTGGAAATCCTTAATGAAATCGAAGGAATATCGGAAAGAATCTCATCCAGTTTTACCTTGAACTGGTCTGCAAACCTGGAAAATGCGGGATTCGTTCTCGGATAGAGCCTGTAGCCGCGGATGACCTTTCCGAAAAGGGTGACAAGTTCTTTAGTCGATTTGACCAGCTCGTTGTCATCAAACAGCTTGTCGGCATTGTCTTTAAAAAAATCAAATATTTCTCTCTTTTTTTCGCTTGCTTTTACCATTTTTCAAGACCTCAAAAATTTCCGCGCATTTTAGCTTTTAAGATGAAAAGTGCAATTTTTATTATCGTTACGACGAAACGACGTGACGACGTTACGTTATTACCCCGTTACGATGACCTGGCGCGTATTGAGGAAAAAGCCTGGCTTTTTCCTGGAACTGTGTTATAAAACACAGCTTTTGTTGATTTTGTTGGAGAATGCAATGGCTGAAGGGATTTTGAGAAGAGACCCTCTCAATAAGATCTGGGTGATTTTTGCTCCCGAGAAGGTGAAAACGGTGATTTCGGGAAGTTCTGAAAATGATGCCGTATTCGATGTCGATCCTTTTGTTCCGGGTTTTGAGTCTGCCACAGGTCCCGATATTATGCGGAGTTCCGATCCGGTTTATTCTGTAGGGGGCTGGTCTTCGCGCGTTTTTCCTGCGAAAAATCCGATACTCAGAGTCGAAAACGATAAAAACAGCCGCGGAAAAGGGCTCTATGATTCGATGTCACGCCAGGGAGCGCACGAAGTCGTCGTTGAAACGCCTAAAAGCGGTGTCAGCATGGATCAGCTTTCAGTTGAAGAGATCGCGGATGCAGTAAAAATCATATTCGACCGTATCGCAGACCTTAGAAAAGACACCCGTTTCCGCTATATTTCGGTCACGAAAAGCAGAGGTGCCGCAGCCGGAGGAACGATCAACCACAATTATTCCGAAATCAAGGCCTATCCGTTCATTCCGCCGTTTGTCAGAAACAAACTCGACAACTGTCTTGCATATTACCGCGAAAAGGAAAGATGCCTTCTCTGCGATATCATCGATCAGGAACTTTCCGAGAGAAAAAGGATCGTCTGCGAGCATGACAACTTTGTCGCTTTCTGCCCTTACGCAAGCCGCTTTCCCTTTGAAATCATGGTGATTCCTAAAAAACACGGCAGGATTTTGAGCGATAATCCCGCTTTGGCGATTGCTGATTTCGCAAAAATCCTGAAAACGGTGATGACAAAACTGAGGATAGGACTCAATTCTCCGGCTTACAACATGGTTTTCCACTATCTTCCGGTGAACAGCGGAGCCGATTCCGAAGCTGAAAGCAGGGCTTACCACTGGCACCTTGAGATAATTCCACGCATAACAGTGATAACTGCCGACAGTCTTGAAAACGGCATTTTTGTAAATCCGACTCTGCCCGAAGATGCGGCTGAGTTTTTGAGAAACATAAGGGAGTAGATGATGAAGTATTCCGTTATTCCGGCCGCCGGGCTCGCGACCCGTTTCCTGCCTGCTTCAAAGTGCATTCCGAAGGAGCTTTTTCCGGTTCTCGACAAACCTGTGATCCAGTATATCGTTGAAGAGTCGATAGAAGCGGGTGCAACCAATGTCGTTTTTGTTTCGGGTAGCGGAAAAGAGGCTATTCTCGACCATTTCGACAAGATAAATCCTAAATTTTCGGCCAAAAATCTCAAAGAAGATGTCCGAGAGAAAGTCGAAACGCTTGACGACATGATTGAAGTTATTTCGGTCCGCCAGAAATCTCCGCAAGGGCTCGGTCACGCCGTAATGAAGGGGACTTTCGTGGTTCCGAAAGAGGAATCGTTTGCCGTAATGCTTCCCGACATGCTCATTTTTTCGGAAGGCAAAAGCACTGTCATGCAGGAAATGAGCCGTATCAGCGAGAAATACGCCTGCTCCGTCATTGCCCTCATGGAAGTTCCGGCCGAATCGCGCGGAATGTACGGCATTGCCGAAGGTGCAAAAGTTGAAAACGGTGTCATTGATATAAAAAAACTTATCGAAAAACCGGCTGAAGGAGAGACTGAATCAAATCTTGCAATTTTGGGAAGATATATTTTTACCCCGAGGATCGCAGAAATTTTGAGAACTGTAAAACCTGGTCGAGGCGGGGAGATCCAGCTTACCGACGCGATGGTGAGCCTTCTTGCCGAAGAGCAGATCTTGGGTTACGTCATTGACTCCAAAACCCGCGTTTTCGACACCGGAAATATGGAAGGTTTCGCCCTTGCCAACGCTTACGCTGCGCTTCGCAGAGTGCCTGATTTCGACAAAAAAATCGCGGAATTAATCAAGAAATAAACGTTACGTCGTTTCGTCGTGCCGCCGTCACGTTTCATCGTTGCGCCGCCTTCGAAATATTGTTGCCGCCATGTCGATATATCGGAATATCGAAATTTCGAAATATCGACGAGATCTGGCGGCGGCGATTATTTCTTGACCAACTTGAATTTCCCGTTCTCAACTGTGATGACGGCTTTGGTCTTTGGCGGCAGGTTGCCTTTTAAGATCTCGGTCGCAAGGAGCGTTTCGACATTCTTTTCAAGGTAACGTCTGACAGGTCTTGCACCGTATTCGGTGTTGAAGGATTCGTCGATGACTTTCTGCATTGCCAAATCATCAAGGTCGAGGTGAAGCTCCTTGTCCTCAAGGATCTTGTTGATGTTCTTGAGAAGAAGAGCTGTTATCTCCTTCAGGTTATCGGTCGAAAGCGGGTTGAAGACCACGATATCGTCGATACGGTTGATAAATTCAGGTTTGAACCTTCCTTTTATCGTCTGCATTACGGCATCGAGCTCGGCTTCGGAAAGTTTTCCGTCCTTTCCTTCGATCATGTCGCTTCCGAGGTTGGAAGTCATGATTATTATTGTGTTTTTGAAGGAAACAGTCCTTCCCTGGTTGTCAGTCAGTCTGCCGTCTTCAAGTATCTGGAGCAGAATGTTGAAGACATCCTCGTGCGCTTTCTCGATCTCATCAAGCAGGACGATGGAGTAGGGTTTTCTTCTGACTGCTTCGGTGAGCTGTCCGCCTTCGTCGTAGCCGACATATCCTGGAGGCGCACCGATAAGACGCGAAACTGAGAATTTCTCCATGTATTCGCTCATATCGATCCTGACCATGTTGTCAGCCGTGTCGAAAAGCTGTTCCGCCAGTTTTTTGGCAAGTTCTGTTTTGCCGACACCTGTGGGGCCTACGAAGATGAAGGAACCGAGCGGCCTGTTCGGGTTGGTAAGGCCTGCACGCGATCTCAGGATCGCCCTCGTGATGCTTTCTATCGCCTCGTTCTGGCCGATGATCTCCTCTTTCAATCTGTTGGAAAGATTGAGGATCCTCTCTTTTTCGGTCTGAGTCATGCTCGAAACCGGAATGCCTGTCCACTTGCTTACGACTTCGGCGATCTGCTTTTCGGTGAGGACTTCGGTGACCATGACATTTTCGTTTTTGGTGATCTCCTGAGCCTCTTTCAGTTTGGTTTCAAGAGTTCTCAGTCTGCCGTACTGGAGTTCGCCCACTTTGTTGAAGTCGCCTTCGCTCTGGGCTCTTTCGATCATGGTCTTGACTTCGTCGATCTCCTTTTTGAGCTTTTTGACCTCTTCGATCGAAGCTTTTTCCTTCTGCCAGATCTTGTACTGCTTGTCGTATTCGTCGGTCGTCTCTTTCAGACGCTCTTCGACGTTTCTGATTTCCTCTTTCGTCGCGCCGGAATCCTTTCTGCGGAAGCCTTCGAACTCGATCTGGAGCTGGAGTTTCTTACGCTTGAGGTCGTCAAGCTCTGCCGGCATGCTGTCGTTGTCTGTCCTGAGCATTGCACACGCCTCATCGATAAGGTCGATCGCCTTGTCGGGCTGGAAACGGTCTGAAATGTAACGGTTCGAAAGTTTTACCGCCGCCACGATCGCGCCTTCAGAAATCGTGATACCGTGGTGGATCTCGAAACGTTCACGCAGACCACGCAGAATTGATGTCGTCTCGTCTTCATCCGGCGGCTGGACGATAAGCGGCTGGAACCTTCTTTCAAGAGCCGCATCCTTTTCGATGTACTTCCTGTATTCGTCGAGCGTAGTTGCGCCGATGCAGTGGAGCTCTCCTCGTGCCAGCATAGGTTTGAGCATATTCGCCGCATCCATGCTGCCGTCGGTTTTGCCTGCCCCGACGATTGTGTGGAGCTCATCGATGAAAAGGATGATTTTTCCTTCCGATTCCTTGACCGCTTTCAGGACGTCTTTCAGCCTTTCCTCAAATTCGCCGCGGTATTTCGCTCCCGATATAAGGGCACCCATATCGAGCTCGAAGATCTCTTTGTTCTGAAGGCTTACAGGCACGTCGCCGCGGACGATCCTCCGTGCCAGACCTTCAACGATCGCCGTCTTGCCGACACCGGGCTGACCGATGATGACCGGGTTGTTTTTGGTTCTTCTCGAAAGGATCCTGATGATCCTTCGGATTTCGCCGTCACGCCCGATCACAGGGTCGAGTTTCCCCGCCTTGGCAAGATCGACAATGTTTCTTCCGTAGTTTTTCCACGAATCTTTGTTCGTTTCATTCTCGTTAACATTGTAATCCATAGCAACCTCCATTTAAAATCCGGCATCTGTTATAAACAACTTTTCGCAGTTTCAAGGGGGAAAATCACAGCTGCGGGAAAAAATTTAAAATAAGCTGGCGGGGAATTTGGTGAGAATAGAACTTGTTTTTTTAAGATTTTCTCCTAAAATACTGCGTTTTTCGGGGTTTGTTATGACAAAAATCAGTAACAACAATACATTTTGCCGCGCATCACTAGACACCTTAAACACCTTAGATTCCCTAAATTCACTAAGTTTTGCAGCGGTGTGCACCACAAAACCGGAGGTTTAAAATGAAGAAAATTTTTGCAGTTTTTGCGCTTTTCACACTGTTTTTCGCAGTTTCCTGCGGAAGTTCAGATCTTACAGAAGAAATAAGAGAAGCATGGCAGGAAACGCATGATGATACACAGGATATATTGGACAGTTCTGACACTGCGGAAGATTCCGACGACGCAGGTGACACGGCGGGAGAGCCCGGCGACACATCAGACTCCGCAGAAGAGCACAACGACTCAGGTGACACAGTGGAAGAGCCGGATGACACGTCAGACACAGCAGAAGAAACGGATGACAGCGATTCAACGCCGGATCAGCCCAACGATGCAGATTCTGCCGACGATTCCGACACTTCGGATTCCGACGACGCTGACACTTCGGATCCGACTGACGAGGCCGATCCGCAGTCGGACGACGATGCAGATACCGACAGCGGTGATCCGGATGAACCCTGCACAACAATTGACGCCAAGCTGTGGTGGTCACCAAAAACAACGGATACAATGGATTGGCTGAGTGCGCTTGATTACTGTGAAAAAAAGTTGAACGATTCGAACAAATGCGGGTATTCAGACTGGCATCTGCCTATAATCGATGAACTGAAGATGCTCCTCAAGTGGAGAAGGGATTCCCAATGCAAGGTTTCTGAAACGGACGACCATTTGTCTTTTAATGATTACTGGACATGCTCAAGCTGCTGCCATGATTGTACGCTTGGAGGCGGAGGAGAGTGCAACTACTCTTCTTATTATTACGACGGAAGATACAGCAAATTAGGCGACTCCGGCTCGCTCTGGTCTTCCTCTGTTCCAACCGAATATATTCATTCTGCGTGGTTTGTAAATTTCAATGCCGCTCAGGTGTACAACAAAAGTAAGTCGAACACGACTGAAGTCTATGTTCGTTGTGTGCGGGGAGCTCAGTAACTGAGGCTCTGCAACCAAGCCCTCTCCGTCACTATGTGACACCTCTCCCAGAGTGAGAGCCAAGTTCACAAATTCCCTATAATTTCCACAATCCATGATTTCAAAACCTAAGCTTATTTATTTTCCACAATCATAAGATCTTTTCTTAAATCAAGCGAAAGTATCGTTCCGAGTTGTTTTTTAGCTGTATCTCTGAGTTTCAAAAGACGCTCTTTCTGCGGAATGTTCTGTTCAATCAGAATAGCGTTGTAGCTTTCAAGGTTCGCAAGAACCAAAAGATGAGGAATGTCCGCATAATCCCTGATGTTTCCGCTTTTATCCGGATTTTCTGAACGCCATTCTTTTGCAGTTTTTCCGAAAAGAGCGACATTCAGCAAGTCCGCTTCGTCGGCGTAAACAAAATTTTTCTGTTCCGGCGTAAGATCAGGCAGAATCAGATTTTCTTTAACCGCGCTCATTTGGATTTTGTAATTCAGTTTTGAAATTTCGCGGTTCAGATTCCAGTTCAACGAAAGACGGCTGTTTTCATCCGACTTGAGACGACGGTAATCCTTGACGATATAAAGTTTGAATTCCGGCGAAATCCATGATGCGAACTCCAATGCAATGTCAGAATGGGCAAAAATGCCGCCGCCGTAACGACCGGATTTTGTAATTATGCCGATTCCGTGCAAAATCTCGTTCCAATTTTTTATTGAAAAAGTGTAGGCGTTGCTTCCTGCATCCTTTTTAAACGTATCGAATTCGTGACGTTTAAAATCAGGATTGTGAAGACTTTCCCAAAGTCCGAGAAATTCCACAATGTCACGGCTTCTAAGCCAGCTGTGGATTGTAATTCGCGGATCGGAACTTCTGAAACGGGCAATATCCGTCAGAGAAATATACTCTTCCTTAAAATCCGTTGTGTAAATACCAATTTCAATGCCTTTCGCGTGAATTGTTTCTGTAACTGTTTTCATGTTGTTACCTCAAAATATTATTTTGTGTTTTCATAAAATTATTACAAAGAATCTTAACATTTATAAAAGAACTAGAATTGTTTATTTAAAGTATAACAATATAGAATTTAAGTCAACAAAAATTTTATATTTTAATAAAAATATGGACGGAAAAGATATTGAACAGGGACTAACTTTTTCAATGTCGAAGATTGCAGTTGCAAGAAAAAGTGTAAAATAGCGAGTAGGGGAATGCTGTGGAAAAGGTTCTTGCCTTTTTGGGATTTTTTTCTAAAATACCGCGTTTTTTTTTGAATGATTCGTTTTTTTGAGGTCGAAATGAAAAAAATTTTCATTGTTTTAGTACTTTTTTTGCTTTCGTTCGGGTTGTTTGCGGAAAAACCGAGAATCGCCATTCTCGATTTTGATGACAACAGCGGCACTCTCAGCAAAAAACTCAGCAAAGCGCAGATGCAGGCGGAAAGAAAAGTTATGAGCATCTATTTCAGAAAGCAGGCTAAAGGCAAATTCATTATTCTTTCCGACAGCGAGCAGGAAGCGATAATCAAAAAGATGAAGAAAGAATCGACTCGTCTCGACAGAAACCAGGTTTATAAAATTGCGACAGGAATGGGTGTTTCTGCTGATAAGATTCTTTACACGACGATAGTTGCATTCGGCAGAAAATACACCGTCACATCGGAGCTGATAGACCTTGAGCGTGAAATTTCCGACGAGCAAGGCATGGTCGGATATGCCGATTTCGACGGAACACAGGAATCTCTGCGCGAGGCGATGGAGAAAATTGTTAACCAGCTTATGGGAAAGGACGAAGAATCCGCCCAGTATGCGGCGATTGAAGCTAAAAAAAGCAAAGATCAGGAAGCGTGCGAAATTGCCAGATACACAACAGGTCCGAGTGGCTGGCTGACATATCTCGAGATGTTTCCGAAAGGCCAGTGTGCGGCTGAAGCGAAAAGAGTACTTGACAAATCTCTCTGCGAACATGCTCAAAACGAAAACACCGTTGAAATCTGGCAGAAATATCTGAAACTCCATCCCGGCGGTGACTGTGAATTCGAGGCAAGAAGTGCCATCCGCACTCTGCAGCATCAGAACCGTCCCGGAAATGCAGAAAGACCTGCTTACAATCAGCCTTCCGGCGGCTCAACACGAGACGCAAAAGCGTGCAAATACGCTCAAAACGAAAATTCACTTGAAGCATGGCAGGATTACCTTGATTCGTTCCCTGACGGAGAATGCTCTTTTGAAGCAAAGGGCAACATCAGAAAACTTCAGAAAGAAAGAGAAAAGCAGGAACATATTGCAAGATATCTTAAAGGGCGCAAAATCGGCAACCTCATCTGGTCAGACCGTTCGTCAAACAAAATGAACTGGAGCAGTGCGAAACAATATTGTGAAGATCTTACTGAGGGTGGTTTTGACGACTGGAGACTGCCTACAATAAGCGAACTTAAAACAACAATACAGAACTGTCAGTCAGGCGGTTCCTCGTGCAGAGTGTCGGACAGCTGCCTTTCTTCAGACTGCTGGTCAAAAAGTTGTTATTGTGATGGCCGAAGCAACAACGGCGGTTATTACAGCAAGCTTGGTGATGACGACAAAGTTTGGCTTTGGTCGTCTTCTACTCGGTCTGGTTATCCAGATCACGCATGTTACGTGTATTTCCTCAAAGGTTATGTGATCAGCATCAATAAGTCCTACAATAACTATGTTCGTTGTGTGAGGTAGGAGATGGTCGTTGAGACCGCATTTTTGCGCGGAACGCGCTGGTTTGCGTCCGCCGGTTGCGAGAGGCGGGCGCAGGTTTTCCGATTTCGTCGCTGTCGGCGAAATCGGCGTTTTTTTCGTAGAGGCGTTTCCTGAAACGTCTCACAGATGAAAAACTAGGTTCTTTGAAAGAGACGTTAATGTCTCTATGGGTTTAGGGTTTAATCTTGTCGGATTTCAAACAAACAGATTTATACAAAGCAACATTTGATCTCACGGTTTACATTGAAGAATGTTTTCGCAATTTCAAAAGATCCGACAAATACACGATAGGAGGTGAACTGAGAACATTATTCAACGATTTTCTATTCAAAGTTTCGACATTCAACGACCGCGCGGAGAGCGAAAAAGCCGCTTTCTGCGACGAGCTCTTGAAGGATCTCGACAAGTGCCAGATAAAAATGACACTGTGTCAGGAATTATCGGTGTTTAAAAGCTACAAATCGTGGTATCATGCAGCAAAAATGCTGTTTGATATATACCGGCAGTGTGAAAAGCTCAAAAATCATTTTGAGGGTTCCGGGCAGAATCACGGAGGTAAAAAACTTCTGTGAGCGTCCCAAGTCTGCGGTTAGATCAGAGAGCCAGTGAAGCATATCCGGCAGTCAATTCAAACAATGAACACAGTCACGACTTTTCACACGGTTCTGGCTATTCCGGAAAGACTGCCGCAGAAATCCGTACCCTGGCAGGATCGGATTTTCTGATAATAATCTCTGAATTTTGGTCGTCTTCTACTCAATCTGATAATCCAGATAACGCATGGAACGTGAATTTCAACAAAGGTAATGTGAACAACAACAATAAGTCAAACAATAACTATGTTCGTTGTGTGAGGTAGGAGATGGTCGTTGAGAACGCAGACATTTTTACCCCCAAAAACATTTTCAAGGCTTACATCGACTGCCGCAGACGCAAGCGCAGCACCGTGAACGCGCAGAAGTTCGAGCGAAAGCTCTGCACAAACATCGTATCGCTCACAAAATCGCTGCAGAGCGGAAACTACGAGCCCGGCAAATCGATCTGCTTCGTCGTGAGAAATCCCAAGCCGCGCGAAGTTTTTGCAGCCGATTTCCGTGACAGGATCGTCCATCATCTTTTAGTCAGATTTCTGGAACAGCACTGGGAAAAGGTTTTCATCCACGATTCCTACGCATGCCGCAAAAACAAAGGGACTCTCGCCGCCGTGGAAAGGCTTCATCACAACATGCTGAGTATTTCTAAAAACGGAAAAAAGCGGGCATATTTCATGCAGCTTGACGTGAAGAACTTTTTCATGTCTATTGACCGCGAAATTCTGTGGAAATTCCTCGAAAAAGGGCTCAGAAAACAGCTCGGGATCAGAAAAAATGCTGAAAATTGTGTTCAGATGACGATTTTTGACCTAGATTTTTCAGAAAAAGAGCAGAATTTTAAGAAAATCTCAAAAGTTCTGCACACCCTGCTTTTTCACGAGCCGACAAAAGATTACATAAACAAATCGACAAAGCGCGAATGGTCGTGGGTTCCGCCCGAAAAAAGCCTTTTCAACGCAGAAAAGGGCAAAGGACTGCCAATCGGAAACCTGACATCGCAGTTTTTCGCAAACGTCTATCTCAATGCGCTCGACCAGTTCATCAAACATGTCCTCAAAATCAAATATTATGTCCGCTATGTCGATGATTTTGTGATCATGCACGAAGACAAAGAACAGTTGAGGACGTGGCTCACCGCAATCAAAGAATTTTTGAAGGAAAAACTCGGTTTAAGGCTCAAAAACGAGGTCAAAGTTGCATCTCTCGGCAACGGAATCAATTTTCTCGGTTATGTCCAGCACATTTTCTACCGTTTGGTGAGAAGAAGAGTCGTTGACAATTTCAGGAATAAATTGAGGTGGTGGGCGGTTGGTGAGCCAGTCGAACCATCGCTCATTTCGACTTCGCTCAATGACCGGGAGACGTTTCAGGAAACGTCTCTACAAGAATCTAATAAAATCAATGTGTTATCAAAATTGAGATCCGTTCTAACCTCGTATCTGGCATATTCATCAAAGGCAAATTCATTCCGAATCGTGCAGAAAACATTGAGTCCGCACAAATGGATAGACAAAATTTTCAAAATATCGGGAACAAAAGCGGCGTTTTCAGAGGAAATCACACAGGAACAGGAAAGAATTGTTTTCGGGTTTTATTAGAATCTCCGTTGTGTGAGGTAGGGCTTCGACTCCAACGACCGCTCAGGAACCGGTTCAGCAACCTTAAAATTTTTCCTGTTCCAAAAATACTTGCTTTCCCTAAATTATAAGTCTACATTAGCCCGTTGTTTGTTTTATTAACCATCCAATCGGAGGAAAAGATGTACTCAAATCTTGACAATTACTTTTCAGACATGTCCAAAAGGGCTAAAAAATCGGCTATCAGAGAGTTGCTCAAACTTACGAAGGAACCCGGCATCATTTCTTTTGCAGGCGGCCTTCCGGCTCCCGAAACTTTCCCGGTAGAGGAACTTCGCGAAGTTACTGAAGAAGTTCTCAAGAACGAAGCTGCTTTCGCACTTCAGTACGGCACGACCGAAGGTGACGACCTTCTGAGAGAACAGCTTGTAAAACGCTACCGCGAGATGGGTCTCGACATCACGAAGGAAAACCTAGTCATCACCACGGCAAGCCAGCAGTCGCTCGACTTCCTCGGCAGAGTTTTCATCAACAAAGGCGACAAAGTCATCGTTGAGTTCCCGAGCTACCTCGGCGCACTTCAGGCTTTCAACGCTTTCGGCGCAAGCCCCATCGGAATTCCTTCCGACGAACACGGTATGGATCCGAAACTTCTCGAAGCAAAACTTGCAGAGCTTCAGGCTAAAGGCGAGCAGGTAAAATTCATGTACATCATCCCCGATTTCCAGAACCCGTCGGGTGTCACGATGCCGGAATTCAGAAGAAAAGAGATCATAGAGATCGCTCACAAATATCACGTTCTCATCGTTGAGGACAGCCCCTACAGAGAACTTCGTTTCGAAGGCGAAGCTCAGCCCACGATCTATCAGCTCGACAAAGAAGGAACGACCATCACGCTCGGAACCTTCTCGAAGATTTTCGTTCCGGGATTCAGAATCGGCTGGGTAATCGCAGATCCGAAGATCATCGACAAGTTCGTAACCACGAAACAGTCGGTTGACCTCTGCACGCCGCCTTTCGTTCAGAGAATTGCTGGCAGATACATGGAAAAAGGTCTTTTCTCGACAAAACTCGGCGACATCATCAAACTTTACAAGCACAAAAAAGACCTCATGATGGACTGCTTCGAAAAATATCTTCCGGAAGGAGTAAAATGGACGAATCCGGAAGGCGGTCTCTTCCTTTTCGTTTACCTTCCAGAGCACATGGATGCTGAGAAACTCTTCAAGATCGCGATTGCAAACAAGGTTGCATTCGTTCTCGGAACAGTTTTCTACTGCGACGGCAGCGGCAAGAACACTCTCAGAATCAATTTCTCCTACTGCTCTGACGAACAGATCGTAGAAGGCGTCAAGAGACTCGGTCAGGCTATCAGAGAATACAAAGACTAATAAAATCTGTCGTTTATTCTTTTTACAGGCTTCCTTCGGGAAGCCTTTTTTTTATTGAAAATCTGTAAAAATAGCAAAAACTTTGTCCTTAAGTAAAATTCTTCGTTTTTATTGGCGGAGGGGTTATGAAAAAAACGTCGTTTTTTCTTTTTTTAGTTTCTTTTTTTCTTTTAGTCTCATGTGAAAACCACATTGCGTCAGAGTGTTCGCAGGCAAGTGTGAACAGGCAGGCTTTTGCCTATCTCAAGGAGTGGTATCTCTGGTATGAGTATCTTCCGGCGATAAATCCGGCTGATTATGAATCGCTTGACAAGATGATTGCGGCAGTGAAATACCGCGAAGGGGACAAACTGATAGATCGTTTTTCATACGCTGTGAAAAAGGAGGAACACGACAATTACTACGCAGGCAAGCGTTATGGCATGGGAATGTCTACACAGCGCGATGAAAACAATGACATTTTCATAACAATGGTTTATCCGGGAAGTCCGGCAGGAGAGGCGGGACTCAAGCGCGGTCAGAAGCTTCTTGCGATGAACGGTGTGACTGTCGAAGAACTTGACGAAAACGGTACCTACAACAAAGAGCACCGCAACGACGAGGATTTTGAGGAAAAAACCGACTGGAACAATGTCTACAACGCTGAAAACAAAGGCGAGGCGGTTCAATTCAAAGTTCTTGATGAAGGCGAGGAGCTCGAAACGACGGTCGTTCTTGATGACTACATCGGAAAATCGGTGCTGGCATATAAAGTTCTTGATCATGACGGCGTGAAAACGGGGTACATCCACTTTAAATCGTTCATAAACTCTTCGGAAGATGAGTTGAACGAGGTCTTCGCGCACTTTAAAGAAGAAAATGTTGAGCAGCTTGTTCTTGATCTTCGCTACAACGGCGGCGGGCTGGTTAAGATCGCGCATCAGCTCGTAAACCTTATCGTCGGTGACAAAGTGAAAGGTGACGAGATAATCAAACTTATCTACAATAACAAGCATTCCGAGCAGAACTATTCGTATAAGGGAGAGGTCCTTAAAAATTCGCTTTCCGGTATCAGCAAAGTTGCAGTCATTGTTTCATCTGGAACTGCAAGCGCTTCCGAAATGGTTATAAATTCACTCACTCCTTATGTTGAAGTTGTTCTTGTCGGCGAAACGACTTACGGAAAGCCGGTCGGAATGAATTCAAGGGATTTCTGCGACCAGACGATCGTTCCGATCACTTTCAAATACGCCAATTCCCTGGATTACGGCGATTTCTTTTTAGGAATGGAAGCCGACTGTGCGGCAGATGACGATATCAAGCACGATTTCGGCGACGAGAGGGAAGCGGAACTTGCTGTTTCGCTTTACTATCTTTCTAACGGGAAATGCCCGTCGAATGCGGATGTGAAGAGTTTCGCAAAGAGAAAAACAATCGAAGAGCGCATTCCGCTTCAGCTCAAGGGAATGGGAAAGATCGATTATACGTTCTAACCATATCGAGACGCCATGGTATGACGTCTCTACAAAAAAATCTATTTCAGGTCAGAATTTGTCTTCAAAAGTTCCGGATCGACTTCGTAGAGGTTGAAATATGGGGTTTTGTGTTTCAGGACCATTCCTTTCGGCGGTTTATTCCTCAGTTTTCTCAGGTCTTCCTTTGATATTTTGAAGCGTGCCGCACTGGAATTGAATTGGTGCGTAATCAGGAAAATTCCAGGTTTTTTGATCTGTTTAAGCGAATTGATGAACCTGTAGTTTTTGTTTTTGTAGCCTGAATAGTAGTCTATGCGGTAGTAAATATTTCTGTCTGCCAGGTATATCGTGGTATTCGGGTAGTTCGTGAGCAGTATCTTCATCGATTCTTTCTGGTTTTTTCTGCTTGTTTTGTAGAAGTTGCTGTTGTCGAGAGAGTAGTAGATGTTGCTTATAAAAATTATAAGAAAAATTACCAAAGCAACTACCTTTGCGGCGATTTTTTTCGTTTTGACCAAATCTAAAAGGAGAATTGCGCAGATGGCGCAGAGGGGAAGAACGAAAATTATCGTATAGCGGTTGTTTCTGATGAGAGTGGTGTAGGGCGAAAGGCTTGTCGGCGCGAACGACATGAAAAGGAAGTATGAGAGAAACCAGATGAAGAAAGTAACTTCTTTGCCTTGTTTTTTCAGGCACATTTTCACGATGCAGGCGAGAAGAGCGGCAACAGTGAAGTATCCGCCGAATCCGAATGTTTTCCAGCGGGCGAAGTTGCCGGAGGTGAAAACAGTTCTGATGTAGAAAAAGAGGTCTTTCGGATCGACATCGGTCATTCTGTTCTGGTATTCGACAGCCTTTTTGCTGATTTCAAAGACGTGGAAGAAGTTGTTATGGACTTTGAGATAGACAAAGCCCTGAAATATTGCCGGAACAAGCGAGACGAGCGCAGCAGAGGCTACCCAGATAACGGTTTTTTTGTTGAAGCCTTTTTTATACCACACATAAATCGAGACTAGCAGCGCGATAAAAAGTCCAGTCGTTCTTGCGAAAAATATCCAGCCTATAGCGAAGCCGCCAAGAATGAACCATCCGATTTTTTCGCTTTTTGCACCTCTCTGGAATGAATAAACTGTGAGGAGTGTGAAAAATTCGAGCGGAGCTGCGACCTGGAGAAAGTTCGAAAAGATGGCGACGATCGGGTATGTAATGTAGAAAAGAGTCGTGATGATTGCGGTTGCTTTGTCGGTCTCCTCTTCGATTATTCTGTATGCCAGCCAGACGCTTGAGATGCCGTAAACCATCGTCGGGAGCAGCGATGTGAAGTCGCTTACGCCGAACAGTTTGTAAAGAAGCGCCGCCGGAGCGAAAACGACCCATCTGACGTCGAAAATAAAACCTGCTGAAAAGTTGCCGTTGGCGAATCTGTTTGCCAGAGTGCTGTAGGGAAAATCGTCGCCCTGGGCTATTCCCATGAAGTTGATCATCCGGAATATGAATGAGAAAATCATAAGAAGATATACAGGTTCGACAGGAAATTCTTCAAGTTTTTTACGGATTTTGTATAAATTCATTTTCCACCTCTAAAAAAACCGGTCGAAGTCTACTTTTTATTTTAAGGATTGCAAATGCGTTGGAAAATCAGCTGTTCTCAAACAGAAATTTGTCCGAAAAAAGGTCTTTGTCGAGCCCTGAAAAGTTGTTTCTGAAGAAAGTTAGTCCTTTGTCGACGCTTTCAAGTTGCGTTGCGCGGTGAAGGTCAGTCCCGAGATTGTCGATTATCTCTTTTTCAAGAAAGCGGATGACCTGCTTTTTCTTGGGGTGGAATGAGGCTTTCGCCAAAGTTCTGACAGATGACTGGAAAAAAACTTTGTATTTGTTCTTCAGTTCAAGCCAGAACCCGTCGTCTTTCAGGTATCTTTCGATATGTGCCAGAAGCGGGATGAAACCGCCTGCATTGAGTGAAAAAACTGAGGTTTCAATCTCTTTTTTGCCGACAAAAGGAGAAAATTCGACCATAATTATTTTGTAACCGTTTTTTGTCCGTGAAAATTCGCGGTGGTCGGAAAGGGTTTTTATCTTCGGGATGTTGCACATATATTCGAAGCTGAAACGCCTGACCATCGTTTTGCCGAGAGCCGAAATCCGTCCCATGACGATGTTCGGATCGGGGTTGAAAAGAGTGTGGAACTTGTGCGGAGTGGGGATTATCTCGATGTAGCCAAATGAAGACATTTCCTTAATTATTTCAAGTGTTTCAGAAACTTCTTCGGGGCCGTCGTCCAGCCCCGGAAGAAGATGTGAATGAAGATCGATCATTGACTTGAAGAACTATTTTTTCGAATTTTTCTCGGCAAATTCCCAACCTGCATTGATCGCTGCAAGGTTTGCTTTGACGATTTCTTCGCCTTTGCTTCCGAAAATGACTTCAACGCCTTTTCTGATGATGTTGATGTCAAGACCGGTGAAAAGGCTTGCAGCGCCTGCGATGACCATGTTCATGCCGCGTGCGTTGTTAACTTCTTTAGCGATTCCGTCGCCGTCGATAGCGATGCAGCGGGGCTGTTTTTTGAGCTCAGCCATAAGTTCGTCAACTTTCGGATAGTTGTCGATATTGATGAACGGGTTGGTGTTGGTTACGATCCAGCCTGTTTCCGGGTTGAGCCACGGAAGGTAACGGAGCGATTCCATCGGCTCTACGCTGATGATGATGTCAGCTTTTCCCATCGGAACAAGGTCGCTCCAGATCGGTTTATCGGAAATTCTGAAGTGGCTCTGAACGTCGCCGCCGCGCTGGCTCATGCCGTGAACTTCGGCCTGTTTGAGGTAAAGACCGCTTTCAACTGCGGCATAACCGAAGATCTGCGCGATCGAAAGAATGCCCTGACCGCCTACACCTGCAAGAATCATATCACATTTCATAAGAGCACCTCCTTACTTCTTTGCCGCTTTGGTTTTTCTTCTTAAAGTCTGCATGCATTCTCTCTGCGGAATGATGACAGAAACGCCGTTGTATTCGATTTCTTCGGTGATGACTTTGACCATTTCCTCGTGGTTTGCCTTGGTCGGAACAACTACGCGGATGTGGTTTTCGTCAACGCCGAGACCTTTTACTATCTGGTAAAGTCTTCCTTCAGCGTGCGATTTCTGGCCGCCCGTCATACCGGTGGTCGAGTTGTCGCTGATGAAAACGACGATGTTCGCCTTGTCGATGACTGCGTCGAGAAGACCTGTCATGCCGCTGTGTGTGAAGGTCGAGTCGCCGATCACAGCGCAAGCCGGGAACATTCCTGCATCTGCAGCACCTTTTGCCATAGTGATGCTTGCACCCATGTCGACGCAGCTGTTTACTGCCTGGAAAGGCGGAAGTGCGCCGAGTGTGTAGCAGCCGATATCGCCGAAAAGGTGACCGTCGCCGTATTTTTCTTTGACTGCTTCAACGTAAGCTGCGTAGAAGTCAGCGTGGCTGCAGCCGGGGCAGAGTTTAGGAGGTCTGCCTGCAACGAGGGAGGGAACATTTTCACCGATGGTCTCTTTGAGGCCGAGAGCAGCTGCGATGAGGTTCGGATTAAGTTCGCCGTCACGCGGAAGTTCGCCCGACATTCTTCCCTGAACTTTGACATCCTTGTCGAGAAGGCCGCGGAGAGCTTCTTCGACCATCGGCATACCTTCTTCGAGAACGAGAACTTTCTCGCATTCCGAAGCGAGGCGAGCGATGAGTTTTTTCGGAGCCGGATACTGGCAGACTTTGACTACCGGATAGGGGCAGACGCCGTCGAAATTTTCCATGAGGTAGTTGAACGCAAGGCCGCATGCGATGATGCCGAGCGACTTGTCTGCGCCGTCGATGTATTTGTTCCACGGAGAGTTTTCGGACTCTTCCATGAATTTTTTCTGGTTTTCGAGAGTTCTTCTGTAGCTCTTTTTCGCAAGTGCCGGAAGAAGGACGAACTGGCGTTTGTCTTCCGGAAGCTTGAGTTCGTTCGGAGCGATCGGATCTCTGAGTTCTACACCCGAACGGGAGTGCGAAAGACGAGTCGTGACACGCATAAGAACCGGAGTTTTGTACTTTTCGGAAAGTTCGTAGCCGTGGAAAACCATGTCGTAAGCTTCCTGCTGGTTCGATGGTTCAAGGATCGGAAGAAGGGCAAACTTTGCAAGGATTCTCGAATCCTGCTCGTCCTGGGATGAGTGCATGCTCGGATCGTCAGCAACCGTTACGATGCAGCCGCCGTTTGCGCCGGTTACGCCTGAGTTTACAAACGGATCCATTGCGACATTGAGGCCGACGTGCTTCATCATAGCCATGCTTCTTTTGCCTGCATAGCTCATTCCGAGTGCGCCTTCAACAGCGGTTTTTTCGTTTGCCGACCATGTTCTGTGAACGTTTCTTTCAGCTGCGACTTTGGAAGCCTGAGCATACTCCATGATTTCTGTCGAAGGAGTGCCGGGGTAAGAGTAAAATCCCGAAATACCGGCATCAAGAGCCGCCTGGGCGATAGCTTCATCGCCGAGAATCATCATTTTTTTCTTAGTCACGATAACCTCCAGAATATCAAAAAAATAAACCGAAACTTGAACCAACTTAAAAAACGCGGGTCACTCTAACATCTTGAAATAGGAATGGTCAAATTTTTTTCAGTTTCTTATGCAGATAACGCTGTAGGCTAAGTTTGCGGCGCAGTCCGAACACTCTTTCCTTCCGGAATATATTTCTCCGTTAAGATTTATTTTAACGGCATAGAATGGACTAAACGAATCAGTTGTCGAGGAGATAAATTCGTTACTAAAGTTGAAAAATTCCGAAACAGGGGAGTATTCACCAAAATAGACGAGCGATGAAAGTTCATTCTTGTTCGGCAGTCTCCAGTCATCGTGACCCGCATAAGTCAAGTCTTCGCAAATTGCAAGAGCCTGTGCCCAGCTGTAGATTTTTTTATTGGATTGGATGAGTGGCTGCCATATATGTCCTGTTGTCGAATCCGTGATAACTGTGTCTCCGTTTATTGTTGATGCGGTCAGTTTCGCAAGAGGAAGTTTCCTGCCGCGGACGCATACGGTGTCGTAAATGTTAGTTTTAGGGGCATAATACATTGAAAAACCGTCTCTTGAATCAAAAGTCAAAGCTTTTTCCGGATCTCTCATGTCTGTTACAGATGTCCATACGAGGTTGCTTGATAAAGAAATGCCTGTGGAAGAAGATATAGATTTTTCGTATTCGTGTATCGTTATGATCTCATGAGGTGCCGGAAGACGCCAGTCGTTTTGGCCTGCATATTCAAGTTCTTCGCAGTAAATCCAAGCCTCGTTCCATGTGAAATCGATCAAATGGATATCCTGCTGCCACTCAAGCCCTGTGTTGTTGTCCACCACGATATTCTGGTTTGCGACCGTTTTGACCGTAAAATCCTGCTCCGAGCATGTTATTGAGGCATACTGAGCGTCCTGACCGTAAAACTCACTTCCCTCAGCCGGACAGTTTGCCTCTCCTTCATTGTCGTAGCATTTTTTCTGTCCGGTGCAGATGTTGCCGACAGTCATGACACCTGTTGCAAAAGTGTCGCATTTTCCGTTATTCCAGGTATATCCTTCGAGACAGCCGCAGTAGTAAATATCCGAACTCAGCGCATGGCATGTCGTTTGATCGGAATTCGTTATTTCCGAGCAAGGATCGTCATCGCACGGGTTCATACACTTTGAACCGTTCCAGAAAAAGCCTTCAAGACACTCGCATTCATGTTCAGTTTCTGTTTCGGGAATGCAGAGGCCTGTCGAATTCTCTATTTCGCAAAGTTCTTCCCGGCAAGGATTTTCAAGGCACTCGAGACCTCGCAGGAAGTAACCTTCAGGGCAGATTTCGGAGCGGACACAAGTGACATAATTGTCGAGGTGTGAATATTCTTTCATGATATTACCGATATACCCTATGGAAAAATCGACTGCGGAGGCATAGTTTGTCCCGAAGTGGTTTCCGCCTATAGCGTTGATGGAAAGTGTAGAAGAAAAGAATGAGTCGAATTTGGAGAAAGGTTCAGAATAGTTTTCAAGCATGAACGGAAGATTTGACGCAGGTTCTTTTCTGCTGTAGTCGATAAGTGAGGCGAGTTCGTTTCTGTTGGGAAGTCTCCAGTCGCTGAAACCGGCATAATTCAGTTTTTCGCAGTGCGCCAAAGCAAGTCCCCAACCCTGTTGCATAGTGAAAGTGTTCTGCCACATCAGTCCGGTCGTTTTGTCCGTCACGACTTCCTCGCCGTTGATTTCGGATGTTTCGAATTCTGATGAAGGCAGCCCTTCGCCGCGGACACACCAGAAGAGAGATGTGTATATTGCATCGAGAGCGTCTGTATAGTTGGCTCTTAAACTTGACTGCCACGCAATTTTTGTGTCGGAAGGATAGATCGTGGAAGACCACGCATAAGTTGTGCCCTCAAACAGATTCGGAAAATAAAAGGGGTAATGATATAGGAAATATTCGTTGCTGGTCATAATTGAAATCAGTTCCTGAATTGAAGGGAGCCGCCAGTCGTCATAGCCTGCGTAAACGAGGTTTTCGCAGTAATCAAGAGCCTCTTCCTGCGAACCTTCCTCCGAAGTTAAGCCCTGCCACATGAGGTTTGTGTTCGCACTTACCACAACAGGTTCTTCTGGAACAGTGTAGTCTATTTTCAGATCTATCGGAGAACAGGCGCCGATGCCGGCATACTGAGGATCCTGACCGAAAAAGCTTTCACCGAATGCAGGGCAGTCAATCGTGCCGGAATCGTCATAGCAGAGGCTCTGCCCTGTGCAGATGTTGCCGAAGCCCGGTTTTTGTGTTGTGCAGCCGCGTTTTTTGCCCCACCAGTAATAGTTTTCGTCGCATTCACAGGTGTACATATCTACTCCGACAGAAAAGCAGTGTCCTGATGAGTGCCCGATTCCAGCGCAAGGATCCGGTTTGCACGGGTTTACGCATTCGGAAGCGTTCCAAAAGTAGCCCTCATCGCATGTAAAAAGACAGTCTTCCGATCTTGGACTGTAAACATAGCTGCCTTCGTTTGACGGCCCCCAGCCGTACCGGTCCCAGGTCTGTTCTACGGTCGAAGCTGTGCTCCAGTGAGCGTTTTCGGGAAGATTCTCGCAGTCCACGATTCTGGTGTCTCCTTTGCATCGGTCGTCTTCCCAAGTGTAGTTGGTGTTGCATCCGCAGTAATATGAGTCGCCGTCAGGGAAACATTCGCCGGTGGATCCGGAAAGATGTGCACACGGATTTTTTTTGCAGGGATCATTGGTGTTAACGGTGTCGTAGTCGTCATCCGATGCTGAAGTTTCATCTTTATCACTCTCTGTATCAGGGGTGTCGCTGTCTGAAATATCGTCATCAACGGTGTCCTTGTCATTTAAAGATTCATCGGGGTTATCGGATACATGTTTTTGGGAACAGCCGGAATTTGTCATGATGAAAAGTGAACATAAAATAAAAAGCAGACAGACTTTTTTCATAATCGTACCTCTAATTAAAACAGAAACGACCTCTCAATAATTTACTACATTTAAGTCGTGGTCAAATTTTTTCTGATGTCGGGCTGGAAATTAAGAAAGTGCCGGATTTGTCTTGTTTCTTGTCAGATTTCTCCAAAAAAAGTGGAAAAAGAGACTTTTTCGTGTAATATACCCCGGCTTTTTTGGAGACTGTTCGTGGAATATTTCGAAATACAGGGCTGCGGGGTCGTAAGCGGCGAAATAGTGACTTCCGGCAACAAAAACGAGGCGCTTCCTGTCATCGCGGCTTCGCTTCTTTCAAAAGGAACGGTCATCCTCGACAATGTTCCCGATATTCTTGATGTCAGGAATATGCTTGAAATTGCAAGCGATCTCGGTGTTTCAGTTACGAAAATCAGCAAAAACAAAATTGAGATAAATGCGGCGAATCTTCAGAGAAAGCCGCTTGACCGCGACCTCTGCGGAAAGGTGAGGACTTCGGTTCTTTTTGCAGGTCCGCTTCTTGCGAGAAACGGCGAAGTCATCCTTCCTCCTCCCGGCGGAGACGTCATCGGCAGAAGAAGGCTCGACACTCATTTCCTCGGTTTCAAACAGCTCGGTGCAGACTACACGGTCGAAGGCGAAGGTTACGAAATTCATTCGGAAAAGCTTGTCGGAGCCGACATTTTCCTTGATGAAGCGAGTGTTACCGGAACCGAAAATATAGTTATGGCTGCCGTTCTTGCCGAAGGACGCACGACAATAATGAATGCCGCGACAGAGCCGCATGTCCAGGGTCTGTGCAACTTCCTCAACAAAATGGGAGCGAAAATCAGCGGCGTCGGTTCGAGTACGCTCTGCATTGACGGCGTTCCATCGCTTTCGGGTTGCACTCACACGATCGGTTTCGACTACATCGAGGCGGGAAGCTACATCGCTCTGGCTGCGATGACGGGCGGCGAACTCCTTATTAAGGATTCCGCGCGAGACAATACTTTAAGAATGGTGCTCCACACTTTCGGAAAACTCGGAATAAAAACCGAAAAACGGGGAGACGACATTTTTGTTCCGTCTCAGAAAATGGTCGTTGTCAAAGAGATGAACAACGCGATCGCCAAAATCGACGACGGCACATGGCCTTCGTTCCCGTCAGATCTGATGTCGATCGCGATAGTTGCGGCGACTCAGGCTGAAGGAACGGTGCTTTTCTTTGAAAAAATGTTCGAAAGCAGGCTCTTTTTCGTTGACAGGCTCGTCGCTATGGGTGCCCAGATAATTCTGTGCGATCCTCACCGCGTTGTCGTTTCGGGAGCTTCACAGCTTCACGGTGCAAGTCTCGATTCCCCCGACATCCGCGCCGGAATGTCGATGCTTATGGCAGCCGCTGCGGCAAAAGGTAGGAGTAAGATATACAATGTGCGTCAGATCGACCGCGGATATGAGTCGATTGAGAATAAATTGACAAAAATAGGAATAACAATAGAACGTAAAAATGGTTAAAAATGCAAAGGAATTTTAGCTATATTTTGCATAATTATATGAATATGATATATTTTTTTGCAAAATTTCTTGCTTTTTACATTTTTCTTACTATCATCGCCTCCGGATTTGTTATTTTTATTGCGATGGAGTAAGCAATGGCGGAAAACAACCTTAAAAAAATGAGAGAAAGGCTTCTTATGAGCAAATCTGAACTCGCGCGTAAGGCGGGTGTTTCGGTCCTTACTATCGACAGGATAGAAAAGAACGGAAAGTGCCGCATGGAAACTAAGAGAAAGATTCTTCTTGCTCTGGGGCTTTCGCTTGATGAAAAACATAAAGTTTTTTCGGATGATGAAGAATAGCCAGAGGAGGCGGAGATGTTTTATAACAAGCAACTGATGGGACTTGACCTCGGGTCTTATCTGATCAAAGCTGCCCAGCTCCAGAAAAAGGGGAAGGGGAAGTATCAGCTTAAAAAATTCGGGTTTATTCCGATTCCGGTAAACACGATGGTCGACGGCAGCATCATGAACACTTACGAGATGAACGATGCCGTAAAGACGCTTCTTGCAAAGGAGAGATTCAGAGACAAATTCTGCTCGATCGCCGTTGCGGGACACGGTATCATCAACAGAGTCATCAATGTCCCGAAAGTTTCGCAGCAGGAGTTTTACAATGCACTTCAGGTTGAAGCTGAAACGCATATCCCGCACGACATCAAAGAGATTTACTTCGACGGCATTAAAACCGACATCGTCGAGGACGGACGCGACAGAGTCATACTGATCGCTGCAAGGAAAGACCTTATCGGCGACTTCATTCAGGTTGTAAGCGATGCCGGCGTAAAACCGATGTCTGTAGAAATCGACGCAACGGCTCTTGCAAACATTTTTGAGCTTAACTACCCGGAAGAAAAGGATAAAACAGTCGCTGTTCTCAATATCGGCGCTTCGAAAACCAATATCGTCGTCATGTCGAACGGCAACGTCAGGTTCTTCAGAGACGTTCTGACGGGCGGCAACTTCATCACTGAAGAGATCACGAGAAGGCTTAAAGTCAGCTTCCAGCAGGCAGAGAGCCTTAAATCGGGAACCCATGCGACAGGCGATTCGATTCTTCCGAACCAGGTCGAAGAGATCATTGCCGATGTTGCAAAGAACATGGTTTCCGACATAATGAGAGTTTTCGATTACTATACAAACACAAATCCGGAAGACAGTGTTGCAAAGGTCTTCGTAACTGGCGGAACGACAAAAAGTTTTACCTTTATGCAGTCTCTGCAGTCGACTCTGACGATCCCGGTCGAAAGAATGAACCCGTTCAAAGAGATAATCGTTCCCGGGCAGGTTCTTTCGAGAGAGGAAGTTGAGGATTACAGCCATGTTGCAGCCATCAGTCTCGGATTAGCATTACGGAGGATGGACGAACAATGATAAAAATCAATCTGTTACCCGTAAAGGAAGACAAACTTATAGCCGAGGCGAAGGGATTCCTTGCGATCTGTGTGATCTCGATTGTGGTCGTCGTAATTCTCATTGTTTCGAATAGTTCGCTTCTGACTGCAAGAGAGCAGGAGAGCAGGGAGCGTATCGCTGAGGCGGATGCTGAGATCGCGAAACTCAAATCGATCATGGGTGAAATCCAGAATCTGAAGGACAAAAAGGCTAAACTTCAGGAAAAAATGGATATGATCATCAAGCTGCAGGAACAGAATATCGGTCCTGTCCGTGTTCTTGACGAACTTTCGCTCAAGATCCCGTCAAACAAAATCTGGGCTGACAAACTCACGATAAAGGGCAATAAGCTCGATCTTGACGGAAAAACGCTCGAAAATCAGGAAGTTGCAAACTTCATGAAACAGCTTGAAAATTCCCTTTTCTTTTCGAATATCAACCTCAAAAAGGTTACGAAAGACAAGGTGGTTCAGGGTGTTACAGTGCTTTCCTACGGTTTGAACACAACTGTTCACTTCGCTGGAAGGCAGGAACAGCCTCAGCAGCCGGCAAAACCCGCAGAACAGCAGCAGGCGGCAGGGTCGGAAGCTCAGACAGGTGCTAATCAATAGGGAGGAGTGAATATGAAATCCTTGCTGGTAAATATCGGAAAATTAAAGCCGGCATACAGGTACGGAGGATTGCTTCTGGTTATTGTCATAATCATTGCGGTTTATTACGTTACAGTTTATATGCCGCATGTCGAGACGATGGAATCTCTTTACAGAGAGTTCAATTCCAAGAAAGCCGAGTTCTCCAAAATGGTTGTGCTGGTTCGTGACAGAGGTCAGTTCATGGAAGAAGTCGAAGCTCTTGACAGAGACCTGAAAGTGGCCATCAGTATGCTTCCGGACAAGAAAGAAATTCCTTCGTTGCTGAAAAAGCTCTCCGACGAAGCCGAGAAGTTCGGTCTTGAGGTTTATTACTTCGAGCCTCTTGCAGAACGTAAAAAGGAGTTCTACGCCGAGGTTCCGGTTTCGATGAAGGTCAAAGGCAGTTTCCACGAGGTTCTGGGTTTCTTCGACAGTGTGAACAAACTGGCGCGTATCGTCAATGTCAGCGACCTTGAAATGAAGGTTATCGGTGACAACAGCGCTCCTAAAAAAGACGATAAGAAGAAAGGCAAAGTTACAACGTCTTTCGGCGGTTTCCAGCCGAACAAGACCGCGCTCGACATAACTTTCAGGGCGACGACTTACCGTTTCCTTTCGTCGGCCGAAATGGGTGGAGGTCAGAATGCAAACAAATAATATGCGCTTTATGTTTTTGATTTCCTGTTTGATCCTTTGCTCTGTTCTCGCAGGCTGTGCGAACGAATATCAGATCGAGCCCTACGATTATAAAGCGGAATACGAAAGGGTCAGCAAAACCAAATCAAATGAAAACAAGACGAAAAAAGAGATCGATATTACCGACATCGCGCAGAGAAGGTCGAACTACCGCTACTCTGCAGTCGGCAAAAAGGATCCTTTCAGAAACTATTTCGGCGACATGGCGAGCCTCAACAAAGAGAAAAAGATCGTCAGCGAGCTGCAGAATTTCGATGTTACGGATGTCAGACTTTCCGCTATAATATACGGTATAACCGATCCTAAGGCTGTCGTAATTGCGCCCGACGGAAAAAGCTATATCGTTAAAAACGGAAGCTTTATCGGCAAAAACTGGGGTAAGATCAGCAGAATTTTGCCGGATAAGCTCGAAATAGTCGAGACATACAAAGATCCGCTCGGAAGAAAGATAATAAACAAGCTTTATCTTGAGCTTCCGGTAAAGTCGCCTCTCAAAGAGTCCGAAGAGCCGGATGACGCTGCGGAATTTAACGGCGGCGCAGAAAAAGGAAAAGAAGATTTGAATAACTAATGGAACGGAGATTGGAATGAAAAGTCTCAGGTTGTCATTTGTTCTTGTTTTGGTTTTTTCAGTTGTAACGGTTTTTGCTGTTGCACAGAACAAGAATGATTCGTTATCCGTCGAACAGAACGGGAACAATGTCGTAGTTTCCGAAAATTTTGACGGAACTTACTTTAAACTCAATTCCGACAGCGTTGAAGTGATCGGTCTCGGAGAGGCTGCTGAAGGAACTGCCGAACAGGGAACCGTCAACGGCAAAAAGGCTGCTCACCTCAAAATCGATGCTGACGAAGGAAATGTTCTGTTTGAGTCGCTTTCTACGGGTATGACTTCCGTAAAAACCGGCGATTTCGACAGTCTTGTTTCGATGTCGGAAGAGAGGGAACTTAAAAACAGCCGCGTCACAATGAACTCGAAGTCGGGAAATATCAGTTTCGCATTCACGGAGCAGCCTGAAAAAGTCCGTTTCTTCACGTTGAAAGGTCCGGACAGGCTCGTTTTCGATTTTATCGGCATCAAAGGCTCGATGAAATCCGTAAACGGTGTCCGCAGCGCGAACCATCCGGCAGGATACCGCGTTGTCGTAGAAAAGGAGATTCCGCAGTACTTCACTATCAGCCGCTCGAAAGTCTACGCTTTCGGTGCTGAAGGCAAAAAGATGTTTGCAGCTTTCAAAAATCAGCCCGCTGAAACGGCTATTGCTGCTGCTGAGCCAGAAAAAGTCGAGGAAATTCCGGCTGTTGACAACAGAACCGAGATCAAAGGTCTTGCTTTCATAGGTGAAGAGCCCGAAATCCTTAAAGTAAAGGCTGACAAAAAACTCGAAATCGTCAGAAATGCAAACGGTCAGACGATAGAGATCACAGTTAAAAACGCTTTCATCGCGAAAGACAAAGAGCAGGTTATCGACGCAACTTCGCTTACCGGTCCGGTTGCAGAACTTGCAGTTTACAACGATAAGGAAAATGTAAAGATCATCGCGAAGATGAAATCGGCAAAACATGATCTCAAGATCGAAGAATCGGCTCACGGAAGCGATTTCGTTTTCAATACGGCAACTGAAAAAGTTCAGGGTGTAGCAGGTTATTCCGAAGCTCAGATCGTAAGACTTCCGCAGGCTGCTGTTGCTCAGGAAGAGGGCGGCGCAGACGAAAAAGGCGGCGCGATCAATATGGAAGACGAACCGGTTCAGTACACCGGCAAAAAGATCAACCTTGATTTCAAAGAGGTCGATATTCTTGATATCCTTCGTCTTATGTCAGATATCAGCAAGCTCAATATCATCGCCGGCGACGACGTAAAAGGAACCGTCACGGTAAGACTTGTTGATATTCCCTGGGATGAAGCACTTGACGTTATCCTCAAGAGTAAATCGCTCGGCAAAGAGAGATTCGGCAACATCATCAGAGTTGCTACTATCAGAACGATGCAGAGAGAGAAAGAGGAAGAACTTGCAAAGAAGAACGCGCAGAAAAAGCTGGAACCTGTAAAAGTAAGACTTGTTCCGGTAAACTACGCTATGGCTGATAAACTTGTTCCGCAGATCAAAGAGCTCCTTACCGACAGAGGTACGGTCAGCTACGATCAGAGAACCAATGTCCTTATCGTAAAGGATGTTGAAGAAATTCTTGATAAATCGGAACAGTTGGTTGATTACCTTGATACGCAGACACCTCAGGTCCTCATCGAAGCAAGAATCGTTGAAGCTACTTCGACGGCTGCTCTGGGTCTTGGTATTCAGTGGGGTTCGAATCATACTTATACTGATGCAAACGGTCATCCGACCAACGCGATATTCCCATACAACCTGGGCGTAGGCGCTAATGTTGCAGTTCCCGGCCCGGCAGATCCGACAGGAACGCTCGGTTTCATGTTCGGCAGTGTCGGCATGATTAACGACCTCAACCTTACTTTGAACGTCATGGAATCCGACGGTAAGATCAAGATCGTAAGTTCTCCGAAAGTCGCAACACTTGACAACAAGGAAGCTATGATCCAGCAGGGTACCAGTATTCCTATCACGACGAGAGGTACAGGCGGCGACGTTACGACGAAATACGTTGATGCCAGCCTTATCCTCAAGACCACGCCGCACATCACGGCTGACGGTTCGATCCTTCTGAACATCGAAATCAACAAGAGCGAACCCGACTGGTCGAATTCGAACTACCTTGGTGAACCTTCGATCATCAAGAAAGAAGCTAAGACAGAGATTTTGATAAAGAGTGGTGACACGGTCGTTATAGGCGGTGTTTACACCAATTTGACTTCCAAAACCAAAAGGTATGTTCCGCTTCTCGGAAAAATTCCGGTACTCGGCTGGCTCTTCAAATCGGAAGAGAGCAGAGTTGAAAGAAGCGAGCTCTTGATTTTCCTTACTCCTAGAATCATGAATAAGGTAAAATCATCGATTCCTTTGCAGCAAAGTGAAGAGTAATGCAGTTTGTTTCTGCCGGAGAGTCCCACGGTTCGGAACTTGTTGCCGTTCTCAGCGGATTTCCGGCGGGTGTCAGGTTTGACAGTGTTCTTTTTGAGGAAGATTTAAGGAGACGCCGTTCAGGGTTAGGCCGCTCGGCACGACTCGATATCGAAAATGATGATGTCAGGGTCGTTTCGGGGGTTGCTGCCCGCGTTACGACAGGCGCTCCGATAGCTTTTCTGCTGAAAAATGCGGCAGAAGGCACGCTCTTTGAAAATGGAGTAATTGATAAAGGGTTTCCGAGACCGGGACATGCGGATTACAGCTCGTTCAGGAAATTCGGGTACGACAACATTTCAATCGGGGCTGAACGCTCGAGTGCACGCGAAACGGCTTTAAGAGTAGCAGCCGGCGCTTTGTGCAGGATGTTCCTTAACGAAATGAATGTTTCAGTCGCTTCCGAAATTCTTGAGATCGGCGGAGTTCCTTACAGCGTTTTTGATGCTGAAAAGGCGCTTGCCGATAAAACGAACGGTACCTGCGGCGGAGTTCTGAAAGTTGTTGTTTCAGGAATTCCGGCGGGTTTGGGTTCAAATGTCCAGTGGTCGGATCACTTGGATTCACGGCTCGCGGCGGCATTGATTTCAATTCCGTCGGTTAAAGGAGTCTATTTCGGGGATACGGAACTTCACAGGATGAGAGGAATCAACGCAGCCGATGCTTTCTGCGGAATGCGCGGCGAGCGGGCGACAAACAGATGCGGAGGAATCGAAGGCGGCATTTCAAACGGTATGCCTCTGGTTGCAACGCTCTATTTCAAGCCTGTTCCGACTCAGCCTTTTGAAGTCGAATCGGTTTCGCCTGTTACGGGCAGAACCGGAAAATGCCTCCCCGGAATGAACGATCTCTGGTGCATCGAACGCGCCGGAGTCATTGCCGAAAGTATGGCGGCTTTGATTGTTGCCGACGCTTTCTGCGATAAGTTCGGATCTGACAATCTGAGTGATATCAAGTCGGCTTACACGGCTTATCTGGAGAAGGTAAGATGAGGCGGCTCGGTCTGATCGGTTTTTCGGGAAGCGGAAAGAGCTTGCTTCTGGCTGTTGCTTCAAAGAACGGTTTCAATACGGTTGACACCGATTCTATGATTGAAAAGCAAAGTCCGGAAGCATTCGGGTTGCTTGAAAACGGCGCGGAGGATGATTTCAGAACGATTGAAACTTCGGTTATAAGCAAAGTTCTGAATTCAGATTTCGATTTTGCCGCTTTCGGCGGCGGCGTGCATTACGCTCATCCGGCATGGAAAGAGATTTACCGAAGCGGTCTCAAGCTGGTTTATCTGAGAAGTACATTCGAAAATCTCATCGGGAGATTTGAGGCGAGACCTCTCTATAAAAAGCTTGGGCGTGAAGGTTACGAAAAGCTCTTTTCTGCGAGATTGTCTCTTTACGAAAAGGCGGCGGCGTTTGTCGTTGATACCGACGGGCGCGGTTTGAGTGAAATCTGGTCGGAGATTGAGGAGATATGGAACTCACTTTTTCTGTAACGCACACGACAAAAGTCGGTTTTGAGAAGTCTTTTGCAGATTTTACGGAATCTCTCGGACTGGACTGCTGTTTCGTGATCGACAGATCGCTTGAAAGTTTTGCGGGATCACTTCCTGAAGTTCGCGTTTTTTACGTCGACGGAGAGAAGGAGAAGGATCTGAACCACGTTGAAAGCTGTCTGGAATGGCTGATCGACCTCAACGCGGGTCGCAAAACGACTCTCGTTGCAGTCGGAGGCGGTGCCACGACCGATTTTGCGGCATTCACGGCTTCGATCTACAACCGCGGAATGAGACTTGTGCTTCTTCCTACGACGCTTCTTTCGGCTGTTGACAGTTCGATCGGCGGGAAAACGGCAGTGAATTTCGTGGCGAAAAACACGATCGGTACCTTCTATCCGGCGCATGAAGTTGTGATCATAGAGGATTTCTTCAAAACTCTGAATCCGCAGCAGGTTGCGTCGGGAAAGGCTGAGATCATCAAGCTTGCTTTGATAAAAGGCGGAAGGCTTGCCGATATGGTCTTTGCAGCGGAGGACTTGCTTTCGGAAGAGGCGATAAAGCTTGCGATCCGCGGCAAATACGAGATCGTGAGCGCCGATTTTACGGATACCCTTGAAAAAAGAATTGTTTTGAACTGGGGGCACACCTTCGGTCATGCGATAGAGATTTATTACGCTCTGCCGCACGGCATGGCTGTTGCCGCCGGTATGGTTCTTGCGCAGGAATGGGCTGAAATTGCGGGAGCAGATGAGGTCTTTCCGGCTGAAGAACTTGAAAAATTACTGCAAAAACACGGAGTAAACAACGATTTGCAGAAATATAGAAACGAAAATAAATGGCGTAAATTTATAATGTTGGATAAAAAGAGGAATTTGGACAGAATTTCGATGGTTTACCTGAAAAAAACGGGAGTTCCCGGGATAATTTACAGGAATTCTAATGACATATTGAAAGATTTGGAGGAATTAAGATGAGAAAGTTTTTCATTCTTACCCTGATGGTTGCTTCATTAATGATGGTTTCATGCGTCGAAAGGCGTAATCGAGTCATCCTTGAGAAATTTGTTCCGATTTCAGCTCAGGATAACTGCGAGATCAAGGCTGGCGGTGACAAGTATCAAACTGAAGGCAAGATAGACCTTGCATTCAATTTTGATTACAAACTTGCTTTTCAGATTACGAACTACATTCCGTCAAGCGACGGCGGAAATTCCGAACTGACTACTGCGGAGGCAAACTATTTCTATTGCGACGAGGTCGAGATAGAATATGACTGGTATCCTTATAAGCAGGATGACGGAAGACAGCTTAAACTTGACCAGAAACTTTGGAATAAAAAGACAAGAAAGACTGAATATCGTATCGTTGTAGGTCCAGACGGAGGTCAGGCAGCAGGCTGGGTTCATATTTTTGAAGAAGCTCAGGCAAAAAATCTGATTGACCATGTCAACGATATTGACTGGATTGCAAACCCGCTTGTCGTAAAAATCAGAGCTATCGGTAAAATTGCAGACGGAACGACTGTTAAGACGAATCAGATGAAGATTAATATCATTCCGAGTTTCGGAGAATCTATTCAGATGGGTTCGACATATTATAGACCGGAAGGCGGATTCCCTGCACCGGAAGAAGGCAACACCTTGTCGCAGGAAGAATATGATGCGATTATGGCATCCTGTGCTTTCAGCGATCCTCTGCTGAACGGATGTTTGTACGGTCAGGATGATGCTCAGCTCAACTGCTATGCAGGTGATACCGCATGGGAAAGGTATATTGTTGAGTCAAACGGCTGGACTTACATTCCGGGATATGCGGCTGCCGGTGTAGTAGAGATGATTTACAATAACTACAAAAAACCTGCTGGCGACAACGGTGATTATCTGTGTTGTCCGGGTCAGGCACCGCAGGCACCTGAAACGAAGGACGACGAGGACGCTTCTAATGCTGCTAATGGTGCAGGAAGCGGAGAATAGTACTCTTTCGATCCGTTTTTTCCCCAAGTTTCTTTTTTATCTTTTTTTTCTGAAAAATTTCTTATAAAAAGTGATTTTTTAATAAAAATCCTTATTATCTACCGTTTTTTTGTTTCGTTTTCTATTTTGGAGGAAAAATGAGACTTGTCCATCTGAAAGATGTTGTAACTTTGGGAAATGTCGCTATCGGTTTTCTCTCTGCCGTTCTGGCGATAGAAGGTGACGTCCAGAATGCATGTTATCTGGTTATGGCCGCTTTTGTTCTTGATTTCTGCGACGGAATCGTTGCAAGGCTCACAAAAATGAGCAATGACTTCGGAAAGGAACTGGATCTTATCGCAGACCATGTGACTTATGCGGTATGTCCGGCATTTGTGCTTTACGCTTTTTTCAGGATTGAAAACGGCGGATTTCTCAACGCTTTCATAGCTTACTGCATGGGAATGGTTCCGCTTGTTTTCGGTTGCGTAAGACATGCGAGAAATGAAGTCTACGATATTGACTTTCCGCGTTTTTTCCTTGGTACTCCGCGTCCGGTATCTGCTTTTTATCTGATGAGTTTGATCGGAGCAGGCATTCATATAGGCAAGTATCTTCCTGAAGAGTATCTTTCGTATTACAAGTATTTCCTGATTCCGCTTTTCATCTGGATTGCTTGGAACAACCTTTCTTTCAGACCGTTTGTAAGCCATCACGGACGCGTATTCAACAAAAGATTTAAGTTTTTTATGAGTGTTGCGGTTCTGATGCTTGTCGCAAGCGGAGTGGCAACGGCTATGACAGGTGAACCGTGGCTGCTTGACTGCCTTCTTTTCCATATGCTTGTATACACATTTTTGTCTCCGGTCTGCTTCGACAAAGGCGATCTCGACGGATATAAGGAGTATGTCGCGGCTAAAAAGGCTGAAATTGCTGAAGATATGAAACCGAAAGGTTAGAGGAGAATATGATAAGACAAGGCGTTATCCTTGCAAGCGGGCTTG
Organism: bacterium; assembly: GCA_017645765.1. GTDB lineage: Bacteria > UBP6 > UBA1177 > UBA1177 > UBA1177 > UBA1177. The sequence goes on from JAGCNV010000026.1 coordinate 66,528, forward strand.
GCAGCAGGCTCAACAGTGAAGGCCGCAACGAGCCGAAACCGCTTATGCCGGTAGGCGGTATGGCTTTGATTGAACGTGTAATCACGCTCATGCAGTCTGTCGGCATTGAAAAAATCGTCGTAGTTGTCGGTTACCGCGGTGATCAGATAAAGGAATATATTCGGAAGAACAACATTCAGGGTGTCGTTTTTGCCGAAAACACCGAATACAACAAGAAAAACGGTATTTCGCTGCTTAGGGCTCATGACTTCCTGGATGATGCTCCGTTCATGCTTTCGATGTCAGATCATATCTTTTCCAACGATTTTTTCGGAGATTTTCTCGAAAAGGCTGAACCTAGTCTTGAAAAATATGATGTCGTTCTCTCGGTTGACAGGAATATTGAGGGTGTTTTCGATCTGGATGACGCAACGAAAGTTGTTAGCGAAAACGGTGAAATCACGACTATCGGCAAGGAACTTCCTTCGTACGACGCTGTCGATACGGGGCTTTTCCTCTGCAAACAGGCGGTATTTCCGAGGCTTCAGGAGATTTACGACACGAAAGGTGACGTTTCGATATCTGATGTTATGAGTATCGAAGCGCGGGAAAGAAAGTTCGCCTGTGCTGAAATGACAGGGCATCTCTGGCAGGATGTCGATACTCCTTCAATGAAAAACGAAGCCGAGGAGCGTCTTATAGACAACTATCTTGAAAAAGACGGGTCGTTCGCCTTTTTCTCGAATAAAATGTTTGCCAAAAGCGCGAAAGAACTTGCCATGCTGCTTTTGGGAAAGGAGCATTTCGACTGGAATCTGCTTGGTACCGTCGTTTTTATAGTTGTTCTCCTGTTTACGGCTGTCGCTCTTTTCGCTGATATTCCGCAACTTTCTGTTGTTCCGCTTCTGCTGACGACTTTCATTTTTTATCTCAGCAGGATCAGAAACAATGTCAGAACTGTTCCTCTGAAAAACGAGAATTTTATTTTTTCGTGGAAATTCAACTTTATAATTGCGACTCTGCCGGCTGTTTTGGAAACTTGCGGCACGCTTTTCGTAGGTTTGCCGCTCGTTGTCGTGATGTTTGCCGTTTCTCTGGCGGAAGTGCTTAAAATCGGCAGTTTTTTGCAGCGTCTCGAACTGCCGCAGATTTCCGACAGTGTGGCCGGCACTTATTTTTCACCCTCTCTTTTCTGGATCGTTTATGTTGTTTCTATACTGATTCTGCCTGAATGGTTTGTCGGATTCATTCCATTTGTATATTTTATATTTTTGCCTTTTTCCGGTGAAAAGAGGGGTTGATGGAACTTAAAAAACGTGTCGGTAAAGATTTTTCTATCGATATAAGTTCGCTTGTTGACGTTCTTTTCACGCTTCTCATTTTCTTTTCTCTGACAAGCACTTTCGTAAAGGAATCGGGACTTAAGGTCGATCTTCCGAAAGCTTCTTCAGATACGCCGCTTGTTTCGGCTGAAAAATTCGAGATCGCGATAAGCGCCGACGGTCGGATAGCTTTGGGCGGAACAGAGGTTTCGTCAATGGAAGATGTAAAAGAATTCCTCTCAAAATTTGACACGGATATGCGTTTAAAATATGTTATGGTCATCAAAGCCGACGTTACCACTCAGCACGGCAGGGTAACGGAAGTTCTTGATATACTGAAGTCTTTGAAATTTGAAAATATAGCAGTGGCAACGAGGTCAAAGGAATGAAAAAAAACCAAAAATTTCTCATAATCGGTTTTTTATTTTTGGTGTTTTCGGCTGTTTGCATCTACGATATTCTTTCTTCTTACGGCGAGTTCAACCGCAACAGAGACAAAATCAAGGCGATAGAAGAAAAGCAGTATGTCATAAACCGTGAAAAAGATATCTTGAACTGGAAAATAGAGCGTTTTGCCAAAAATCCTAAAGCTGCCGAGGAAATTCTCAGGCAAAAATATAAAATGATTCGTTCAGATCAATATAAATACAGATATACACCAGAAAAATGACAGCTTTACTTGAATTCCGTTTTTTCGGTCACATTGTGACCCTTTTGTTTTCGATCCTTTCAATTTATTTCAAAGACAGCATTCCGATCCTTATCATACTTTGGAGTATTTTCGTTTTTTTGGTCATTTACCTCCGTGTTGTGGAAAAGAAGAGGATTCCGGTACAGCTTTTTCTTCTTCCGGTATTCATAGTTTCCGGCGGAGTCGCTGGAAGTCCGGTTCTTCCGCTTCTTTTTCTTGCTCTGCCGCTGACTTTGCAGAAAAGCGACGACAGTTCCTACATCGGATTTACTGTGACTTCGTTCATTCTGATGCTGTGCAGCGGCAATATTTCCGACTATTCCGATTTTATCATTTATGTTTTATTTGTTTTTTCGGCAGTAGGTGTCTGGTTTTTTATGAGAAAGGGTTTCTCGTTTCTGCTGGCTCAACCGCCTGCCGCTCCGATTGCAATGAAATCCAAAGTCAGCACGCCGCTTGTCAAAGATCCTTTCAGACCGCTGAAAAAGTATCTTGTCCGCACCAGGAATTTTAACAACAAGCCTGTTTATCTGCGTCTGATCGTACTTCTTCCAGGCGGAACGGCAAAAATATACGAGTCGGAAACCGAATTTGCGTTGAAAGGTCTTCTGTTCAGGGCTGTTCACGATAAAACCGAGGTGGCAACAAACGTCCTTCTGGATGACGACAGGGAAAATATTCCAATGATGCCGGAATATAACTTCAGGATATACTATCCGGTTTCGCTGGTCGATTCCGATGACGTGACCCTTTTCGAGCCGGAATATGTTGTTGTTGTCGATACTAATATCAAAGGAAAAATCGACAAAGAAGAGCTCGTTCAGAAGTTCTCCGAGATAAAGGACGATGTTCTCGAACAGCTCAGGCAGTCCGAGACTTTCAGCCATATTTCCGTCGAAAAGCAGAGAAACGCCACACTGTATCAGGAGACTTCGAATATTGTCGATGCTTTCGACCACGACGAGCTGCTTAAAGCTGCTGCGCTTGCGATATTCAACCTCGCTCCGGAAGCGAGCGGTGTCTTTGTTGCGACAAAAGGCGAGGAAAACACTTTCGCCGGTTACTCTTTTACAGTCAAGGAGCTTTCAAAAGGGAAGCCCAAACTTGAAATGTCAGATATAAACGATCCTGTTACCGCAGAAATAAAGGATCCTCAGTCGATTCACGCTATGATGGTGAACGGGAAAATAGACGATTACTACGAAGCCGCCGATGTGAACAAACGCAAGTCGAATCCTATGTTCCCGCCGGAATTCGATGATCTGAACAAAAAAAGCTGTGTGATGATCCGCTGCATGACCTTTAAAAACGATGTCAAAGGAACTATTTCGGTTCTCACCGACACAACGAATGATTTTGAAGAACTCAAAAAGCATTCCGCATCTGTCAGAATGATTTCAAAAGTAGTTTCGTCGGCTCTCAACAATATAGAGATGTTCCAGAAGATGGAAGAACTTTCAAACATTGACGGTTTGACTGGTCTTTACAACAGGCGCTGTTTCAACAATATGATCGAACAGAAGATCAGTGAGGCTGGCAGGGCGAAAGTCCAGCTTTCGATGATCATGCTTGACATCGACTTCTTTAAGAAAGTCAACGATACTTATGGTCACAAAGCGGGAGATGACGTTATCCGCTTTATTTCGGCAACGATAAAGAAATCGATCCGTAAAGTTGATTTTGCCGCGCGTTACGGCGGAGAGGAATTCGTAATTCTGCTTTACAACACATCTATTTCAGCGGCAGCAAATATTGCGGACAAAATCAGGAATATAGTCCGTGATTCAACGGTCAATGCAGACGGATCTCCTCTGAACATAACGATTTCGCTCGGCGTTTCCTCTTTCCCGATGCCTTCGATGAATGCCGAGAATCTTGTTAAAAACGCAGACACAGCACTTTACTATTCAAAAGAGCACGGCCGCGATCAGGTCTCCGTTTACAACAGTGAAATGGAAGAAAAGGAAGACGAGGAAGAGGAAGAATAAAAATTTTTCCGCTATTTCCCGTCAACAGTGAACGATTCTCTGTGAAGTGAATTGTCTGATTCGGTGTTTACTGCGATTCTGAGTTCTTTTTTGAGCTTGTCGAGTTCATCGGAGTATTTCTGCTCAAGCGCAAAAATTGTTTCGGGATGTGCTTTTACGGTCAGAACTCTGCTGCCGTAAAGTTTTACGTATTTCTTTATTTCACGGAAAATCTGGAAAGTTACGGTTTCCCGTGAACGTATTATGCCGTTTCCGCTGCAGTAGGGGCACGGCTCTGTGAGCGATGAAATGTTGCTTTCGGTTGTTCTTTTTCGCGTGATCTGGATGAGTCCGAGGCGCGTGAAGTAGAAAACGGTGCATTTCGCCGGATCTTTTTCGAGCTCTTTTTCGAGTTTTGCGATAACTTTTTTCTTGTTTGCCTGATTGCGCATGTCGATGAAGTCAACGACGATGATTCCCGCCAGATTTCTGAGTCTCAGGTGATATGCGATCTCTTCGGCAGCTTCGCAGTTTGTTTTGACGACGGTGCTTTCGAGGTCGCCTTTTCCGACGAATTTGCCGGTGTTGACATCAATGACGGTCAGTGCTTCGGTCTGCTCGATGATGAGGAATCCTCCGCTTTTGAGCCAGATTTTCTTCTTTACCAGTTTGGTGACTTCTGGTTCGATCGAATAGTAGTCGAAAATCGGGTAGGGCAGATCGTAGAATTTCACTTTATCGTCGGGATTCTCGCCGTAGAAAGCGAAGTAGTCGCGCACTGCCTTTTCATCGTTTTTGTTGTCTACGACGATTTCGGAAAGTTCACTCATGCCGGTGTTCTGAACGAAATCAAGCATCGGATCGAGTGCCGGTTCGATGAGCGCAGTTCCTTTGCCTTTCTGGAAAGTGTTCTGGATCGAGATCCACTTTTTTATCAGGAAAACGACCTCTTTTTCGATGGTTTTGATGTCTGTTTCGGCCGCTAAAGTCCTTAGAATTATGCCGTAACCTTTGTTCAACACCTTCTGACCGAACTCTCTGAGTTCTTCACGTTTTTCCCTGTCGCTGATTTTGCGGCTCACGCCGATATGTGTGATTGTCGGCAGAAGAACGCAGTATCTTCCGGCAAGTGAAATGTGCGTCGTGAGCTTTGCCCCTTTCTGTCCTATCGGCTCTTTCACGACCTGAACGAGGATTCTGTTTCCCTCTTTTGCGTATTCGGTGATGTCGGTGAATCTGCGCGGTTCGTTCTGAGTGTCGGAAGACTGTTCTTCGCGGTTCTGGTCATCATCGTCATCGTCGCTTTCGAGATTTTTCTGGTACTCTTCATAAGTTATGTTGAGTTTCAGGTCGTTTGCGTGGATGAATCCGGTTCTCGTGCCGCCGAATTCGACGAACGCCGACTGCATTCCAGGAAGTACCCTGCGGATTATGCCGGAATATATGTTTGAAAGGCAGCTCCCTTCCTCCGAGTGCATGACATGGAGTTCAACGAGCTTTCTGTCTTCAAGTATGGCTATTCGTTTTTCGCCGTAAGTGTTGTTTACGATTATTTGTCTGTTCATTTGTTTTTAAGATGCTGTTATCGGACGTTTCTGCTTCATCGGGATGATTTTCATCGGACTTTCGATGCTGTTTATGTCGGCGATTATCTCATCTTCCAGATTGGGTTTCAGGTGGAATGTGTGGATATTGCAGTTCCGTTTGATTTTTGCAAGTTCCCCTGCGAGCTGGGAAGGAGTCAGGTGTTTCGACATAGTTGCAAGTTTTTCGAGCCTGTTCGGGAAAGAAGTTTCCCAGCATATTGTTTTTACTGAAGGATCGTCGTTTATATGGTTTACGAAATTTTCGCAGATTCCTGTGTCTCCGGAATACGCTATTGCTTCACCGCCCTTCCTGAGAATGAAACCGAGCGACTCGACAACGTGGTTCACTTCGATCGGCAGAAACTCTATCCCTTCAATCGTGAAAGGGACGTCGAAACTTATCGGCTGAAACTTTATCGTCGGATTTTTCCTGCTTGGAAGTTTAGTGAAGTCAGGCCAGATAAGGTCGTTGAAGATGTTATCCATGATCTGCGCCATGATGTTTTCTGTCGTATAAACCGTGAACGAGTGGTTGCCGAGCGAAAGCATGAAATCGGCGAAAATCGGCAGATTTTTTATGTGATCGAAGTGGGAATGAGTGATTATCACGTGTTTTATTGCAAGAAGCTGATTCGTGTCGAGAGAGGACATGATCGAGCCGGTGTCGATTACGGTCGAAGGGGTAACGAGCATTGAGATACACTTTTTATTTTCAAGATCGCTGCCGTAACAGCCAAGCGGAACTATGGAAAGCATTTTATCCTCCGAATAAAGAAGCTTTTCCTGCCTGTCGCAGTTTTTTAGAAGATTTTAGACGTTTACGACCTCTTTTACTTCCGGAACGAGCCTCTTGAGATGCTGTTCGATTCCCATTTTGAGAGTCATCTGACTCATCGGGCAGCCTGCACAGTGACCCTGAAGGGCGACTTTTACTATTCCGTCATCGGTTATTTCTATAATTTGAACATCTCCGCCGTCTCTCTGGAGTGCGGGACGTACATCTTCAAGAACCTCTTTTACCTTTTCTTTCCAATCGTTTGCAGCCATTTTAATCTCCCTAAAAATTCAGTAAAAAAACAAAAACGGAGAATTATAGGGAGTAAACCGTGCAAGTCAAGTCAAAAGGAAGCTGATTTTTGCATTAAATCACTTTGAAGGCGAGAAGGGCTGAGTAGGCGATGTAGATCGCAACAAGCAGGATTCCGGAAACTCGGTCTATCTTTTTTCTGATGCCGAAAATGAAAAGGAACAGCGTCACTATTGCGACAGCGGGGAGGTCTCTCGTGAGTATTTTAGGATCGACTGTAACCGGTGTTACTGCTCCGGCGATTCCGACAACGCACATCGTGTTGAAAAGGTTCGAGCCGACAACATTTCCGAATGCGACGCCGTGTTCGTTCTTTCTTGCAGCCGATACCGATGCTGCAAGTTCGGGAAGCGACGTTCCGAGCGCGACTATCGTGAGCCCGATGATGAGTTCGCTTACTCCGAGGGCTGTCGCTATGTCTTTTGCAGCCCAGACGAGGGCGCGGGAGCTGCTTACAAGAAGTGCAAGACCGAAAATTATCAGGCATATCGATTTAAGAAGCGACTCTTTTTTGCCGTTTTCTTCTTCGTCCTGTTCCTCTTTTTTGCCGAGCGAGGAAATCACCATTATCGGAATGAAGAGAATGAGCATTGTTATTGCATTGATGCGTGAAATGAAGCCGTCAAGAACGAGGAAAACAGTGAGGATCAGCGTGCCTGCGAGGAAAGGAAGCTCTTTTTTTACGACCGAAAAATCGACTTTTATCGGATTGACGATTGCCGCGACGCCGAGGATCAGAAGGACGTTCGTAATGTTCGAACCGTAAGCGTTGCCGAGCGCGATGTCAGGGCTTCCTTCGAATGCCGAAACTGCCGAGACAAGCATTTCGGGAGCCGATGTGCCGAAACCTACGATTATCATGCCGATGAGGAACGGCGAAACACCGAGAACCCGCGCCAAGCCGCACGCGCCGTCAACAAAACGGTCGGCGCTCCACGCCAGAACTAAAAGCGAAACTATGAGAACAATGCCTTGAAGCCACATTTTTACCCTCGCAAAAAAGACAAAAAACCCTGAATTATGATGAAAACCGGGCTGATTTCAAGAATTATCGGCGTCAAAACATGTGACAAAATGTCAAATTGCCGAATTGACATTTTGCTGTGTTTTGTAACTTGTTGATTTTGCTGATAAATTTTTTTGGCACTTGAGTTGCTTAAATAATCGGTTTTTGTTGTTTGCGAGGTGTGCTTTGAAAAGCAGGACAGTTTTGAATATAGCTTTGTTCATCGCGATTGCGGCAGCGGTGCTTTCGTTTATCGGTTTTCTGCTCGCTTTCGTCGTTAAAGGTGAACAGGTTTATGTCCCGATAGGCAAAAATTATTATAAAACGCTCGAAGGGACTCCTTCGGAAGAGAAAAAAGAAAATTTTTATTTCGGCAAAAATCCGAACAACATGAGTACTGCTAATATTTTTGATTCTTCGTCGCGAACTATAGCTCTCACCGAACAGCAGAATAATAGTACTGTGGAAGAGGGCACGGTTGTCCCCGAAATGAGCAAAGAGGATATTTTCTTTTATCTTGAAAATCCTGACAAGTGCACGCTCCTGCCCGGTTACGAACTTACCGGAACCATCGTTGCGAAGGATAACGATTTCTCTTTCGCAATTCTCAAAGGCAGCAAAGGAAGCAGCGGCGGAGCGGTCACGAGAACCGGCTCGGAAGTTCAGGAAGGTGTGATCCTTGCTTTCGTCTGGAGAAATATCGCTATTTTCAGAACGACAAGCGGTGTAAAGTGCATCGGTGAAGGTGTCGGCGAGAGCAAAGCTGCTCCTCTTCCTGAAATGAAAGTTGCTGAAAATGCACCGGCTCCCTCCAGAGGCGGAGACGATGAATTTGATATAAGAAATGTCGGTCCGAACCAGTATGTCGTCAAACGTTCGGATCTCAACAAAGCGACGGGAAACCTTGGTGCGCTGGCGTCTCAGGCAAGAATCGTTCCTTCCGCGAAAGACAACGGATTCAAGATTTTTTCGATAGCTAAAGACAGTCTTTATTCAAAGATAGGAATTCAGAACGGCGATGTTCTCAAGTCGATAAACGGCATCGAACTTTCGAGCCCCGACAAGGCGCTTGAAGCTTATTCGAGGTTGCAGAGTGCGTCCAAACTCTCGCTTGACATCGTCAGAAAAGGGCAGAATGAAACTTTGGAATATACGATAGAATAGGAGGCATAAATGCTGAATCTGAAAAAGATAATTTTTCTGACAGCTCTGATCGCTTTTTCGTTTGTTTATCTTCCGGCTGAAGAAGCGGCGGAAGCAGACAGTGTGAAAGTTCCGATCAATCTCAACAGCAAAATTAAACCGATTAATCCGACTGCAAAAAAGCTTAACAATTTCAAACTTGGCAGGCCGGTTGTGGCAGAAAAAAATGCTGAAGATGAAAATAAGGATGAAAATGAAGAGAAAACAAAAGAAAATAAGCCGGCGGATAATGCGGTTCAGCCGAAAAACAACAACAATAATAACGAAGTAAGAACTGTCACGCCTCCGCAGCCGAAGACGATCCTTGACAAAGAACAGCCGAAAACTCCGGAAGACAACAAACTGCTTGATGCGGTAAAAGTCGAGATAAACGAGCCGAAAGCTGCAAATATGAATCTCAAAATCAGGCTTGATTTCAAAGACGAGGAGTTGATGAACGTTGTCAAACTCTTCTCCGATCTTCTTCAGAAAAACTTCATAATTCCTGAAAATCTCGGCAAGGCGAAAATCAACCTCCTTTCTCCGCAGAAAGTCACGGTTGCAGAAGCCTACAAAACATTCCTGACCCTTCTTGCTGTCAACGATTTCAGCGTTTCGGAAGACGGTTCATACACGATAATCACGAAGGAAAAGAACATCCCGGAGATGAAAATCCCTTTTTACAAGGGAACTGAAGTGCCGGATCTCTTCAAAATGGTTGCGACCATTATGAAGTTCGAGTATGTCACGGCTACCGATATCGACAAGGTTTTGAAGCTTTTCCGTGACAAAGGGGCTACTTCGGTCGTTTTCGACGACAAAACTCTTATCGTTGTCGATTATGCGGCGAATATCAGAAAAATTATGACTTTGGTGAAGGAACTCGACCAGCCTTCAGAATCTGACAAGGCGGAGCTTTACTTTATCAAACTCAATCACGTTCTTGCAGCTGATGCCCGCAAGATCATTGAAGATATTTTTAAAGATTTCTCCAAAAAGGGAACCAAAAAAGGTAAAAATAACGACAATACCCCTTCTCTCGGCGGTGTTGGCAAACAGGCTGACGGGAACAACAATAACAACAGATTTCCTCCGCGTCCTCCGTTTCCTCCGGCATGGGGCAATGCTGATGACAGTGAAGGTCTGAGCGAAACATACATTCATATTGTTGCGGACGAAAGAAGCCAGCAGATAATCGTTCTCTGCAATAAAACGACTTACAATCTGATTCTGCAGGTCGTTCAGAATATCGACCGTGAAGTCGAAGGTGAAGGTGAAATCCATGTTGTAAAATTGCAGAACGCAAAAGCGGAAGATATGCTTAAGACCTTGAATTCACTGTCTAAAAACAAAAAGGCGTCAGGTTCTTCCAAAAATACCAACAAAGGTACTGACGTTTTTGAAGGCGATGTCCAGATTTCGGCTAATGAATCGACAAACTCACTTGTCGTTGTTTCTTCTCTTCAGGATTTCAGAAACCTCAAAAAAGTTGTCGAGAAACTTGATGTGAAGCGCAAACAGGTGTTTGTCGAAGCGGCTATCCTCGAAGTCAGTATCGATAACAACTTAGAATACGGTAACGCTTATGCTGCGATGGGTTACGAAGTTTCAATTGCGGGCGAGAAAGTTCCACTTTTCTTCGGAAAGGCTCTCTCTTCGCCGACTCCCGGACTTGTTGCAGGAATGGTCGGAGCTTCAGTTGACGGAACTGCCGGAATGCCCGGTCTTTCACTTGTTGACGGCGTTCCTTCGATAGGACTCATTTTGAATGCGGCTCAGAACGATTCGACGGTAAACGTAGTTTCGACTCCGCATCTTCTCACTACCGATAACGAAGAAGCCGAGATCACGGTCGGTGAAACGGTTCCGTTCCCGTCAGGAAACATCCTCACAAGCACGACAGGAAGCACGATTACCTACACCCGTGAAGACGTTGCACTTAAACTCAAGATAAAACCGCAAATCAACGAATCAGGTTACATGACTCTTGAAATCAACCAGGAAATGACCGAGCTCGGCGCGCAGACCGATTACGGTTACAAAACGACGAAAAGACAGGCGAAAACCAAGATCAACGCTGAAAACGAGCAGACGATAGTCATCGGCGGTCTTATGAAAGATACTGTTACCGAAGGCGAGAACAAAATTCCGATCCTGGGCGACATTCCCGTTATCGGAAACCTTTTCAAATATAAAAAAGTGAACAAAGCCAAAGTAAACCTTCTTCTCATACTCACTCCTCACGTCGTTGACAGCAAAGAGGATTTCGAGCGCATTCTCCGCAAGAAAATGGAGGAGCGTGACGAGTTTGCACGCAAATATTATGGCGGTGACACTACGTTCGAAGAGACAGTTTACCTTGACAAAAGACGCGGTGCGCTTCTTTCGATGGTGAATGCTGTAAGCAACCAGCAGGCTTTCGAAAAAGAGGAACTTAAAAGAATAGAAGCTGCCAACAAAAAGGAAAATTCGATAATGGTTACTCCCGACGGTGAAGAAAAACTTATCGAAAATCCGGAAAAATCTTCCAAAAAAGGAAAGTCGAAAGATGCCGAAGATGAACTCGTTCCCGATATCGACGAAGAGGATTAGTTATGACAGCAAGGCGCAAAATAGGTGAAATTCTTGTCGAAAAAGGTTTTCTCGACGAGACGCAGCTTTCAGAGGCACTTGCCGCGCAGCATGCAGACAGGCAGGGAACGGGCAAAATCGGGCAGTTTCTCGTTTCGGAAGGAAAAGTGACTCCCGAACAGGTGACTGAGGCTTTTTCGGAGCAGAGCGGAATAAAAATCGTGACGGAAGAAGACCTCAAAAAGCTCGATCCTGCGGTCCTCGGCGAATTTCCGATAGCTCTGGCGAAGAAATTCAAGGCGCTTCCGCTTTATGCCGACAGTGACCTGCATGTTGTCGTCACAGATATTGACATGCTCCTTTTCAACCAGCTTTTTATGATTTACCGTAAAAATGTCGTTTCGCTTCTTGTTTCTACTGCGAAAATCAACGACATGATAAACCAGGCATACAGCAGTGTCGACAACAAGGAAGAATCGCTTAACGCCGGTGATTTCGACAAAATGGCGGACGAAGACGATACGATCCCTGACCTCATCGACTCAAACGATGATGCCCCGATCATCAAATTCGTCAACAATACGATCGCGAAGGCGGTAAAGGAAAAGGCGAGCGATATTCACTTTGAATCTTACGAAGACGAAGTTATCGTCCGCTTCAGAAAAGACGGCAAACTTTCGATAGTCCAGCGTGTTCCGAAAGCGGCTCAGGCCGGTCTCATCACAAGAATCAAGATCATGAGCCGACTTAACATTTCGGAAAAAAGGCTTCCTCAGGACGGTAACATCAAAGTAAAAATCGCGGGAAACGACATCGACTTCCGTGTTTCGACACTTCCGAGTGTCCACGGCGAATCGATAGTTCTCCGTATTTTGGATAAAAGATCGCAGAAACTTTCTCTTGACGAAAGCGGTTTCACGAAGCGCGACCTCGAAACGATGAGGAAGATAATCCACATGAAACACGGGATTTTCCTCGTCACAGGCCCTACCGGAAGCGGTAAAACGACGACGCTTTATTCGGCTCTCACCGAGATAAATTCCCCCGATGTTAAGATAATCACGGTTGAAGACCCTGTCGAGTATCAGATTAAAGGAGTAAACCAGATCCACATCAATTCGAAGATCGGACTCACTTTCGCGAGCGGTCTCCGTTCGATCCTCCGTCAGGACCCTGACATCATCATGGTCGGTGAGATCCGTGATAAGGAGACTGCCGATATCGCGATCAACGCGTCTCTTACCGGTCACTTGGTTTTTTCGACTCTTCACACGAACGACGCTCCGACGGCTTTCACGCGACTTATCGATATGGGAATCGAGCCTTTCCTAATTTCTTCGACGGTTGTCGGTGTTCTGGCTCAGCGACTTGTCAGGAAGCTATGTCCTGCCTGCAAAGAGGCATACTATCCGCCGGCGGCGATACTTGAGGAACTCGGACTCGATCCGAAAGAATATGCGAACCATCCGTTCTACAAGGCTGTCGGATGTCCTGAATGCGGATATTCCGGTTACAAGGGAAGAAGCGGTATTTTCGAACTTCTGATGATCGACGAAGAGCTCCGCCGTGCCGTAGTTGCGCGTCAGGACGCAAGCGACATCCGCAAGATAGCGGCGGCAAACGGAATGCTCAACCTCCGCGAAGACGGCGCACTGAAAGCGATAAAAGGGATAACTTCGCCTGAAGAAGTCCTTCTCAGAACTCAGGAGGATAAATAATGCCGCTTTTCGCCTACAAAATTGTCGATGCTAACGGCAAAGAGAAGAAGGGAACGATCGAAAGTCCCAACAGAGCGGCGGTAAAGACCAAATTCCTTTCGGAAGGCTACTACATCACTGAAATCAGCGAAAAGTCGCAGGCTCAGGGTTTCAGTTTCGATTTTCTGCGGAAAATGTTCTCTTTCGGCGCGAAAAAAGTGCCTCTTGACGAAGTTGCATCGATGACGCGTCTTCTGGCGACATTGCAGAAGGCAAAGATTCCGCTTGTAGAAGCGATTGACGCGGTCGCTCAGCAGCAGGAAAATCCGATAATGAAAGATGCCCTCATCATCATCAAGGGCAAGATGAACGAAGGTTACAGCTTCAGCAAAAGTGCGAGGGAATTTCCTAATATTTTTGATGACTTGTTCTGCAACATGATTGCTGCCGGCGAAGAATCGGGTGCGACGGACAAGGTTCTGATGAGACTTGCCGGATTCATGGAATCTCAGGTAGACCTCAAAAACAAAGTCAAAAGTGCGATGACTTACCCGATAGTCCTTATGATTGTCGCGGTTTTAGTCGTCGGCGTTCTCTTTACGGTCGTTATTCCGAAACTTTCCAAAATGTTCGAAGACGTCAAAATGTCGCTGCCAGTCCAGACGAAGATCCTGCTATGGCTTTCAGGCTTTATCGGAAGCTGGTGGTGGCTCATCGCACTCATGATTTTCGGCGGAGTAGTCGCTTTCAACAAGTATGTCAAAACTCCGAAAGGTGAAATCTGGTGGAGCAAGGTCAAAATCAACGCTCCGGTTCTCGGCAGAGTCAACAGACAGGTCGCCATCAGCCGTTTCGCGCAGACTTTATCGACACTTCTCCATTCAGGTGTTCCGATTCTGAACGCACTTGATATTGTTAAGAAAATCATCGACAACAAAATCCTTGAAAACGCGGTCGGAGTAGCCCGCGAAAACATCAAAGAAGGTGAATCGATCGCGGTTCCGCTCAAAAGAAGCGGCGAGTTCCCGCCCATCGTAATCCAGATGATCGCGATCGGCGAGCAGAGCGGCGAACTTGAGGAAATGCTTGAAACGCTGGCTAATTCTTATGAAAAGGAAGTCACCTATACGATGGAAAAGCTCACTTCGATGCTTGAACCTATGATGATCGTCGCACTGGCCGGCGTCATCGGTTTCATCGTTTTTTCGGTCGTCATGCCGATTCTCCAGCTCAACGACGCTGTCGGATAAAATTAATTCCCCCGCTAAGTTAGAGGGGGTGTCGCGGAGCGACAGGGGCGTGTGTCGTATTTATAGACGTGTGCATTTGCAATCTTTTAAATAAAATTTATACTCTTTTCCTGTTTTTTGCGGAGTCTGAAATGCCGAAATTTTCCAAAATTATCGCAATTTTTCTGATTGTCCTTCTTGTTTCCTGCTCTTCGTCAAAGTCGCAGAACGATTCCGATATCCTGCCGGATGGTGATTACGACAGCAGTTATGCTGAAAATCTTGATGATGATTCTGATGAATACATCGAACCAATTTATCCTGATCCAGTCTGCATCTACATTTATCCCGGTCAGGAAGATTCAAAACTTTGCTTCGGACCAAAGAAAACCAACGTAAAATGCAACGCAAATCCAAAAGAAAATGAATATGTTACAGTTATTAAAACAGAAAATTCAATTGGCGATACTGAAGGTTCAATGGATATAAACGATGATTTTGTGTTTTTTGTGTTGAATCCGAAAAGTTCATCTGAATGTTTTAAAGGAAAAACTTACTGTCCGAATATTTACGGCTGTAACAGAAAAAACGGATATGTTTATGAGATAGTCTCTTCAAAATTCATCCATCATATATTTGCGGTTGATGGAGACAAAATGGTTTTCAATCTTTGGGACAATGTAAAATCTGATACATATAAATCCGATCTGCTTTTAGTTGGAAATCTTAAGACAAATAGGATGACAAGAATCGGACAATGGGGACTTTATGAAAGAGTTCAAATGAAATACCCCTATGTCGTTTCTCTAACATCTATGGAATTAACTCATGGTCTGGCTGTATTTAATCTCGAGTCCAATACCAGGAAAGATATTTCGGAATTATCTTGGTGTGAGAAATTTATTTCGAGTGACGATAAAAACCTTGTCTGCGTAGGCTACTATCTGCCGTATGCTGCTGATGACAAAATGGTGAATATTAACTCATGGATGGTTGATTTGGAAACCTATGAAGTAACTCCTCTTAGCGTTCAAGCACATGATTCGGAAAATGCTTATATCAACGGAGATTATGCATTTATAGGCTCTGGAAGGGACTTGGTTTATTATTCTGATTCTCTTGGTAAACTCAGTGGAATGGAGATATATAGTTTTAACATCAAAACCAAGCGTGAAGAAAAATGGACCCCTGAAATCAAGGGGATTTTTGAAGGCAATTTTACAATGCCGAGTTTTGAATACCCTTATTTCAGTTATTTAGCCAATGAAACAGAACAGACTTCAACTGGAGCTAGCTATGTTTTGAATATCGAAACAGGCAAAGTTACCAAATTTTGGGGCAGAACCAGCGACTGGTCTATTATAAAAAATAGATACATATTAGAAAACGGTGATTTCCCTGACAAACTTGCCAAACTCCCTGACTTACCGAAACTGCCTGAAAATGCAGACGAGCTTTGTGAAGATGATAATCCGTGTACAGACAACAGATATTTTGTGACAGACGGAGAATGTCACTTCATACCGAATCACGAAAGATGTGACGATGGCGACGACACAACTCTTTTTGATGTTTGTATTGATGGCGAATGCAAAGGCTTTGCAGGAACAAGCAGTGATGAAGAAATGGTCACAGTTGAAGCTGGAAAATTCTTTTATGACGGCAAAGAATATGAAATCAAAAAGCCGTTTAAAATGGATGTCTTTGAAGTGACGAACGGCAAATATGCCCAGTGCGTTGAAGCAAAAGCATGTGTTGAGCCTCTGAGAAAAAGGTCTTTAACAGTCCTGAATTATTACGACAATCCATTCTATGAGAACTTTCCTGTTCTTTATGTCAATCAGTTTGAAGCACAGAACTACTGCAACTGGCTCGGCAAAAGACTTCCGACAGAGTTCGAGTGGATGAAAGCGACTTGGGATGGAGAAGAAAAAACTTATCTTTGGGGAGAGGAAAAACCTGATTCCTCGACTTATCCGGACAGTTATTATGCAAATGTAGGTTTTGGTTATCCCGGATTTGTAGGGTGGAATGTGGTTGAAGTCGGTACATTTCCAAAAGATAAAACCATTGATGGGATCATGGATATGTCCGGCAATGTGAGCGAGTGGACAACAAGCGAATGGATTCCGCAACTCTGCGATACACCACCATGCCATGGAGATTTTGGGAGAGATATTGTTGTTGCTAAAGGCGGAGGTTATTTAAGTGGAGCTGAATTGAAAACGAGATATTACAGCACTCCGTGGACGCATTCGTTTTTTGTCGGGTTTAGATGTGTAAAAGATATTGAATAAATGCAGCACACGCCCATAAATACAACATACGCCCTCGGCGCTTCGCGCCACTCCCGCTAACTTAGCGGGAGAGTTTAAGACGTGTCAGGTCACGTCTCTACGGTTAGCGGTGCTGACAATAACACTATAAACTCTTGCCTTTTTTCGGTTTTTCCCTAAAATAATGCGTTTTTGATTTTTGGGTATTTGTAATGGACAGAATAAAATCGGTCGCAAAAAATAAAAAGGCTTTCAGAGCTTACGAAATTCTTGATAAACTCGAAGCGGGGATCGTTCTTCAGGGGACTGAGATAAAGTCGATCAGAGACGGCAATGTTTCGTTCAGAGACAGTTTTATCGACATCATAAACGGCGAAATGTGGCTCGTAGGTTTCTACATCGCGCCCTACAATGCAGGAAGTATCTGGAATCACGCTTCAGACAGGCGCAGAAAACTGCTTCTCAACAAGCGCGAGATCAGAAAATGGGACGCAAAAGTGCGTGAAAAAGGGTTCACGGTCGTGCCGATAGAGCTTTATTTCAAAAACGGCAGGGCGAAAATGGAGATCGGACTTGCACGCGGAAAGACATCATTTGACAGAAAGGACGACCTGAAGGAAAAAGATATTAAGAAAGATAACGAAAGATTTACCGAGAAATATAAATGAACACTCGCGAATCAGGGGCTGAAGCCGAATCTTTTACGGCAGACTGGCTTATGAAACAAGGCTGGGAGATTCTTGACAGAAACTTCTTCATGAAAGGCGGAGAGCTTGATATCGTAGCGAGAAAGGACGATACGCTCGCTTTTGTAGAGGTCAGAAGCTGGGATCATCAGTTCTGGGACGGTGGCACGCCGCTTGAGACAATTCATCCTGCAAAGATAAAACACATAATAAAAACAGCGACTTATTATATTCAAAACAAAAGACTCAAAATGCAGGATTTCAATATCCGCTTTGATGTCGCGGGACTCATAAAAAAGGAAGACGGCGCTTTTGATATCGACTATATCGAAGCCGCTTTCGACACTACGGGGTACTAGCATGTCGGGAACTCTTTTCGTAACGGCCACACCGATCGGAAACATGGGAGACATTACGTCAAGAGCTGTTTCCGTGCTTGAAAGCTGCGACATCGTTTTAGCTGAAGACAGCCGCGTTTCGGGAAACATGCTGAGCAGGCTCGGGATAAAAAAAACGATCTTTTCATACCACAAATTTACAGAAAAAAAATATCTCGAGCAGCATATCGAAGAGCTCAAAAGCGGAAAAAACATAGCTCTCATCAGCGATGCCGGAACTCCTGCCGTTAGCGATCCCGGAAAATTCCTGGTTAGAGCTGCACTTGACGAGAACATTCCTGTCGTGCCGGTTCCGGGTGCAAGTGCCGCTATTTCTGCGTTTTCGTGCTGCGGCTCGCTTGAGAACTCTTTTGTTTTCGCCGGTTTTCTTCCGTCAAAAGGGGCTGAAAGAATCCGCGAATGCGAAAAATTCCTCTCTTTCGGGCTTCCCGTCGTTTTTTACGAAGCACCGACAAGAATAAAAGATTTGCTTGAAATGATTAAGGAAAAGTGCTCAAGAATAGTTGTTGCACGGGAACTTACTAAGCAGTTTGAGGAAATTTTCGTCTATACTGGCGGCGAAATAAAAGAGAAGGGAGAATTTACAGTTGTCGCCGAGCCTCTGAAAAAAGAGGAAAAAGTTGCAGAAATCGACGAAGATTTTCTCAATATGATTGCAAAATCGGGAATTTCGGCTAAAACTGCCTGTGAAATTGCGGCGAAGGTTTATCCCGAGCTGAAGAAAAACGATTTGAAAAAGTTTTTTATGAATAAGTAACCTTTTGATTTGATTGGAGATTGTTTTGGAAGTTGTCCGCAGATTCAGAAATCACTACTTTCTTTACTGCTATTTGCTTTTTCTCTGTATTATAGGTTCATGCAACCTGAAAAATTCACATCAGGATCCGGAAGAAAGGGAAGGAGTCGAGGATATCGACGAAGATCATGGCGAAAACGATGACGATATTGCCGGTTTTGATGCGGCAAATACCGGAAATGACGCCGTTGTTGACGAAAAAAACGATGTTGAATACGAAGATAAAGAATCTTTGAGCGATGACGACGTCGTTTATGACGCTGATTATTCGGAAACGGAAAATTTCGATCATGATTTTCCCGATATGACGGGAACTTGGGCTAATCTTACAATTTTTAAAGGTTCGGCAAAGGTTCCTCTTTTGGGTTCCACTCTTCCTGCCTGGGCGGTAATGGTTTCAAAAGTTGACATATATTCGCAGGAAGAAGGTACTTTGAAAGCGCACACGGAAATGTGCCGCCTGAAAGCCGGAACGGCAACAGATCTGGTTTATCCGTATTTGCCGGACAGCTATGCTGAAAGCCTCGGAAATGTGGATAAAACATTTTATCTTTCGTACGGTGAAAACGGTGAAGTCAGATTCCGTCAGGATAAGTTGTGGGAAGTGCGCTCATGTACACTGGAAGACCCCGAAAACGAAGATCTTCCGACAGAAATTAATGATCATAGGGTTTTTGATGCCGACAATTCAGGAATAAACGGACTTTATATGGGAATGGTCGGAAAAGCGAACGGCAGAGCCGAAATCGTGCAGAAAGTAAGTACGATTCTGAACGGCGAGCTTGACGAGAACGGTGAAGTTTACGGTATTACGACATGGTTCGAAGCCCAGAGCGTTCTTTGGACAGATACTTTTCTGCTTGAAAACGGTGCTCCTACTTCTCCTGTCGGAGCCGATCCGAGCGAAAGCGTTTTTATTTTTAAGAGAATAGATTATTCGTGGGATTGCAAAGCGGTAAAAGAAAACAGTGCCGCGCTTTTCCCGGAACAAGCTGCACTTTATCCTAAAGAATTTCAATAATTGGAGGAAAAAATGAGAGTTCTTATCACAGGCGGAGCTGGATTTTTCGCGCTTCACATGACAAAAAAATGCGTTGAAATGGGTTGTGATGTAACACTTCTCGACATTGCCGAATACCATGCCGAGGATTACGACAAATCGGTCAAACTTGTAAACGGCGACGTTCGCGACGAAAAGAAGATGGACGAGCTTATTTCGCAGACTGACTGGGTCATCCATGCTGCGGCTGCTCTTCCTCTTGCGACGAGAGAAGAGATTTTCTCGACAAACGTTGACGGCAGCAGAAACGTCCTTTCGCTCTGCTACAAACACAAAGTCAAAAGAGTCGCTGTTATCTCGTCAACCGCTGTTTACGGTGTTCCCGACCATCATCCGCTTTTCGAAACGGACAAACTAGAAGGTGTCGGCAATTACGGTGAAAGCAAGGTCGCACTTGAGGGAATCTGCAACGAATACCGCGAAAAAGGGCTCTACATTTCGACGATCAGGCCGAAAACCTTCATCGGAACTTACCGTCTCGGCGTTTTCCAGATCCTTTACAACTGGGTCGAGGAAGGACACAAGATTCCGCTCATCGGAAACGGAAAGAACAGATATCAGCTGCTTGAAGTCGATGATCTCTGCGACGCTGTTTATCTTGCACTTTCCCACGAAGGTGACGACGCGAACGACATTTTCAACATCGGAGCGGTCAGCACGCTTACCGAAAATGAATATGTCGGCGCACTCTGCGAATATGCGAAAAGCGGTTCGAGAGTTATGCACACACCGGTCTGGCTTGTAATTCCGGCACTTACGATTTTTGAAAAACTTCATCTTTCGCCTCTTTACAAGTGGGTTTACGGAACGGCACACACAGATAGTTTCGTTTCCGTCGACAAGGCTAGAAAGGTTCTCGGCTGGGAGCCGAAATACGACGAATCTCAGGCTCTGATCAGGAGCTATCAGTGGTATATCGATAACAAAGGTTCGATTGCGAAAGGAACGGGAACTACCCACAGAATCGCATGGGCGCAGGGAATTCTCGCACTTTTCAAAAAATTCCTTTAATTTTGGCTTGAAATGAGTGAAAACTATATTCTCGGCATAGAAAGCAGCTGCGACGATACTTCGGTCGCGGTAGTTTCGTCCGATTATCATGTTTTGTCGGTAAAAACCGTTTCGCAGACGAGCGTTCACAGGCTTTTCGGTGGTGTCATCCCCGAAATCGCTTCAAGAAATCATCTCGCATGGGTGATTCCGGCAGTCAATGCGGCGCTTCAGGATTCCGGCAGAACGAAAGAGGATATTTCTGCGATTGCGGTCACGAATTATCCAGGACTTACAGGAAGCCTTCTTATCGGAGTAAGTGCGGCAAAAGGGCTCGCTTTGGGATGGAAAAAGCCGATAATCGCGGTCAATCACCTCAATGCACACATTGCTTCTGCTTTCCTCGAAAGGGAGAAACGGCCTGAGTTTCCATATCTCGCCCTTGTTGTTTCAGGCGGTCACACATCTCTCATCGATATTTCGGAGAACGAAAGAACGGTTCTCGGCGAGACGATGGACGATGCGGCGGGAGAGGCTTTCGATAAAATCGCGAAAATGGCTGATCTCGGCTATCCGGGAGGTCCGATAATCGACAAAATGGCGGCAAGCGGCGATGCAAAGAAATATAACCTGCCGTATTTATTGAAAAATAATAACAAATATGCCGATGATATCGTTTTTTCGTTCAGCGGAATAAAATCTGCCGTAAAACGCTTTCTTGACGAAGGTGAGGTAGATATGCCTTCTCTTATGGCTTCGTTCCAGAACCGGATCGTCGAACTTATCGAAAGAAAGGTCAAACTCGCTCTTTCCAGAAAAAAATATACCGCTTTCGTTGTTTCGGGCGGTGTCAGCGCAAACAGTGCTGTCAGAAAAATGGCTGAAAACATCGCTTCAAAATACGGGCTTGCACTCTATATGCCTGAACTCAAATACTGTCAGGACAACGGTGCAATGGTTGCAGCAGCGGCAATGACGGACTTTTTCAAAGGAAATTTTTCAAACCTCGATTTTGACGTCGCTCCGACAGTCAGACCGAAAATCCACGGTTAAAGTGAGACGTTTCAGGAAACGTCTCTACATTTTCAGGGTTATTCTTTATCGTCTTTGATTCCGAGTTTGCTCATGCGGTATCTGAGCATTCTTTCAGTCAGATTAAGCAGAACGCATGTGTCGTGACGGTTGTAATTTGTCTTTTTAAGTGCTTGAATTATATAGCGTTTTTCAATATCAGCCAGAATTTTGTCAAGATCTACGTTGTGTGAGAGATCAACTTCGAAAGGATTTGACTCTGCAATCTGCGGTTTCGGCATGGAAGGCATAGTTTTTTCGAAGTGTGTCTCGGTGACTAGACCGTCATGAGCGAAAATCGTGCCTCGCTCAATGATGTTTTTGAGTTCTCTGACGTTTCCAGGGAAGGTGTAGTGATTCAGAAAATCGAGAGTTTCTTCGGAAAATCTGAAATTTGTTCCCGTTTTCTTTGAAAACTGTTCCAAAAACATATCGGCAAGCGGCATTATGTCGGCGCGTCTTTCAGCAAGCGGCGGGATGTAAAGCTCTATGACGTTCAGGCGGAAATAGAGGTCTTCTCGGAACTTTCCTTTTTTGATCTGTTCCTGAAGATTTTTGTTGGTTGCCGCGATAAGGCGTACTCCTGTCGGTATTTTTTCGGTACCGCCGACACGGGTAAAAACGCGTTCCTGAAGAACCCTGAGCAGTTTTACCTGCATATTTTCACCGAGTTCGCCTATTTCGTCCAGGAAAAGAGTGCCGTTTCCTGCGACTTCAAAGTAACCTTTCTTTGTCTGGTATGCGCCGGTGAAAGAGCCTTTTTCGTGACCGAAAAGTTCGCTTTCAAGAAGGTTTTCCGGGATTGCACCGCAGTTTATCGGATACCACGGAAGGTCGCCTCTGCCGCTGTGTTTGTGGATGAAGTTGGCGAGAACCTCCTTTCCCGTTCCGCTGTCGCCGGTGATAAGGACTGTACTGTCCGTCGGAGCGATGCGGAGCGCAAGTTCGAGGATTTTTTTCATCTGCGGGCTCTGAGCCACGATCCCTGTTTCTTCCGGAATATTCTGAAAATCGGTATCTATCCGCTTTGTCTGAACGGTTTTTGCCGGTTCGCTGTTTTTCTGCGTTTGTGCCGCAGCAACGCATTTTTTTACGATGTCGCGTATTTCGGCGACGTTGAAAGGCTTGCTGACATAGTCGACTGCACCGAGTTCGATCGCCTTTATCGCCTGTTCGGTCGAAGCGTATGCTGTGATGACGATTACCTGCGATTTCGGGCTTGTATGAAGCAGTTCGTTCAGAAGATCGATGCCGTCTATTGCTTCAGGCATATTGTAATCCATTAAGATTACTGTGAATTTTTCTTCTTTCAGCTTCCTGAGGGCGATTTCTCCGTTTTCTGCCGTTGTGACATCGTATCCGTCTTTTTTAAGCAGGATCTGCAAAAACTGACGCATACTGAGTTCGTCATCAATAACTAAAATTTTAACTTTTTCGGAAGATTCCATTATTTTGCCTTGGGTTTGAAATCAATAATAATTCTGGCACCTTTTTCGGTATTTGTCGCTTTTATCGAGCCACCGTGCCTGGTGACGATCCTGTAAACGAGAGCGAGCCCGAGACCGGTTCCGCGCTTTTTTGTCGAGAAAAACGGATCAAAAATTTTGTCTATATTCTTTTCTATAAAACCTGGACCGGTGTCGTCGAAATAGAGCTTGAAAGAGTTTTCCGAGAGTTCCGAAAATATGTTGATTTCTCCTTCGTCATTCATCTCTTCCGCACTGTTCGTCATGATGTTCCAGAATACCTGTTTTAACTTTTCGGCGTCTCCAAGAACTGAAAACTCATCTACTTTGCATGTGATTTTGACTTTCGGATGCCCGAGTCTGAAAAGGGTTACGACATCACTCAGAATTGAACTCGGAACGCATTCCATTAAAGTGTATGAAGTCTCCTCGGTGTATCTGAAAAGTGAATCAAGCAGGGTTTTGACGCGTGTTCCTTCGCGCCTGATGATGTCGATAAGCTCGGTCGTGTCCGATTCCGGCTGGATTTCCTGTATCTCGGAAAACATGAGTTCGCTTGCTCCGATGAGGCTTGTGAGTGGGTTTTTTATCTCGTGGGCGATAGTTGCCGTGAGTTTTCCGATAGTCGCCAGTTTTTCCTGAAGTTCGAAACTTTCTTCCTGCTTTCTGATAGCCGTAAGATCTGAAAATATAACAACTTTCTGGTTTTCAATATATGGCATTACCGTGTAGGAGAGCCAGATTCCTTTGATTTTTTTCTCCGACCACGCGCCGTTTGAAGCGGCATCTTTTGTTGCTTCGGCTAAGAATTTATCGAGGATCTCTTCGAATTGTTCCGCGTATCTGTTTACGTAAAATTTTGTCGTTTCGTCAAAAATTACAATACCGATGTTTATCTGCGAAAATATTGCGAAAAAGTGCTTTTCCATCTCTTTGTTTCTGCGCGTTGATTCGATGAGTGAACTGTTCGCCTGACGGAAACTTTTTGTTATTCTGCTTGCCACGAAACCAGTGAAAGAGAAGAAGAGAAGGTAGGTAAAAAGGCGCGAAAAGTAAGATTCCCACGACGCAGAATAGGTTTTTACAAGTTCGGAAGTTATAAGCGGAAGAACGGAGAACTTGACGAAAACACCTTGCAGAAACAGCAGAAAGAATGCGTAAAGCGTTGTGATTATCGCACCTTTTTCGCGCATAAGGATTCCGGAATAGATAATGTTTATGATTATTACATAAAGGTACGGCGAACTTATGCCGCCGCTTATGTATGAAACCAGAACCCAGAACGAAATTTCGACAACAAACTGCAAGTATGCGAAAAGAGTAAGATATTTCTCACGCATGAAACGATTGACTGTCAGCGAAAAGATGTTGAAAACGAGCATAAAGAATGCCGAGAGGAGAAAAAGTTTGTTCGCAAATGAAAAAACATCGGTGTTTTCACGTATGAACGGGAAAAGGAAAAACGAAAATATAACAGTGAAAATGAAGAAGAATCGTATTATGAGATAGTAACTTAGGTGATTGCGGAATTCGTCCGCCGAGAGAAGGTTCATCCGACAGCTTTACCCATGCTGAACATCGGCAGGTACATAGCGACCATCATCGTTCCGACAATGCCGCCGATGACGACCATGAGGATAGGCTCGATCATCGAAGTAAGACCGTCAACTGCGACATCGACTTCCTCTTCATAGAAGTCTGCAATTTTATTAAGCATTGTATCCATAGCACCGGTTGCTTCACCGACACCGATCATCTGAACGACCATCGACGGGAAAACGCCTGCTTCGGTAAGCGGAGTCGTCATGTCGCTTCCTTCGATAACCTTGGTTCTGACGAACATGATAGCCTTTTCGATCATCATATTTCCTGAAGTTCTCGAAACAACTTCAAGACCGTCAACAAGCGGAACACCGGAACTTACAAGAGTTCCCAGCGTTCTCGTGAATCTTGCAACGGCCGATTTTCTGATAAGGTCGCCGACTATCGGTGCGTTAAGGGCGTATCTGTGAACACCGAAACGGAACTTCGGGTTTTTCATCGCCGTTCTGAATGCTAAAACGATACCGACAAGTCCGCCGATTATGAAAAGAATGTTCTCCTGAACCCATTCACTCATATCAACAATAACCTGCGTAAGTCCTGGAAGCTGCTGACCGTTGCTCATAAACATTGTAGCAAACGTCGGAACAACGTAGTAGAGGAGGACGATCGTAATTAAAATCGTTGCTGTCAAAACGACGGCAGGATATTTCATCGCACTTTTGATTTTTGCTGTTGTAGCCGCGTTTTTTTCAAGGAATATTGCAAGACGGTCAAGAATCGTATCCAAGATACCGCCGACTTCGCCTGCTGCAACGAGGTTGACGTAAAGGTCGGTGAAAACTTTGTGATCTTTCAGCGCATCACTGAGTGATTTACCTTCTTCAACCGAGTTTTTGACCTTTCTCAGAATACTTCTGAAGTAAGGTGTTTCGGACTGAGCTGCAAGGATTTCCAAACCCTGAATAATTGAAAGACCGGCATTGATCATGGTTGCGAACTGACGCGTGAAGATAACGAGCTCTTTCGGCTTCATTCCGCCGCCGCCGAGCTCTATCTTTGTCCAGTCTTTTTTCAGGGAGTCAACTCTGACACCCTGTGCCAGTAAGGCTTGTCTTGCTCCTTTTTCGTCATCGGCATCGATTGAGCCTCTGACTGTTTCGCCCTTTTTGTTGACACCGGCATACTTGTAAAAAGGCATTCTTTACCTCCTCGTTTGGTTTGTTCTTGCGAGAATAGCCTGGAACTCGTCCAAATGCGGAACCAGTGTCAACGCATCTTCCATGCTGATGACATCGCTTCTGACCAGTCTGGCGAGATCCTGTGTCATGGTCTGCATTCCGCTGTCGTTCTGACCTGACTGCATACTGGAATAAATCTGCTGGAGCTTTTCCTCGCGGATAAGGTTTCTGATTGCTGCGTTCGGAACCATGACTTCGCAGGCGATAACACGTCCGCCGCCGTATTTTTTAGGAATGAGTGTCTGTGCGACAATTCCCTGAAGAACGAAGCTGAGCTGCGCTCTGACCTGGTTCTGCTGGTTTACGGGGAACATATCGATGATTCTGTTTATCGTTTCAATCGTGCTGTTCGTGTGAAGCGTAGCAAGTGCAAGGTGACCTGTTTCCGAAACGCTGAGGGCCGTAGACATGGTCTCAATATCACGGATCTCACCGATGAGAACGATATCCGGGTCCTGCCTGAGAACAACGCGGAGAGCCGATGCGAAAGAACCTGTGTCGGCGCCGACTTCACGCTGGTTTACGATGCAGTTTTTATGCGAGTGGATGAACTCGATAGGATCTTCGATCGTGACGATGTGTCCGTGACGGTTGCGGTTGATGTAGTCGACCATCGAAGCAAGCGTTGTTGATTTACCGCTTCCCGTAGGTCCGGTGACAAGGATCAGACCTTTCGGTTTTTTTGCGAGTTCTTCGACTATCGGAGGAAGACCGAGCTGTCTGAAATCGAGGATTTTATATGGAATAACACGGATCGCGGCACTGACCGCGCCCCTCTGCATGAAGACATTGGCCCTGAAACGGCTCAGATTTTTGACACCGAAACTGAGGTCGAGCTCATTCTTTTCCTCAAAAACCTTTTTCTGCTTTTCTGTCAGAATGCTGTATGCAAGTTTTTTCGTATCTACCGGAGAGAGCGGCGGCACGTTTACCGGTCTCAGATTTCCGTCGATTCTGAGCTGTGGCGGCGAACCGCTGGTAATATGAAGGTCTGACGCTCCCTGTTCAATCATCAGGGAAAGCAGATCCTGCAGAGAAACTGTAGCATTGGGATTTTCCATTTTTATACCTCTTATGAGTTTTCATCAGGTGCCGTGTTTCTTAAAACTTCGGCTATACTTGTCGTTCCTTCGAGAAGCCTTAAGTTAGCGCTCATTCTCATGGTTTTCATGCCGAGCTTTATCGCGAGCTCTTTAAGTTCCATGGAGCTTGCGCCGTTAAGTATCGCGTCTTTCAAAGGATCGGTCATTTTCATAACTTCGTAAAAAGCGATTCGGCCTTTATAGCCTGTTCCGTTGCAGACTTCGCAGCCTTTGCCCTGGTAAATCTGGTAGCCGTCGGCAATCTGCTCCTCCTTGATTCCGAGTTTCAGAAGTTCCGATTTCGGCACGTCTATCGGCTCTTTGCAGTTGTAGCATATTTTTCTTCCGAGACGCTGAGCCATGATGCAGTTTACTGAAGATGTGACAAGGAAACTTTCAACACCCATGTTGATCAGACGGGTAATTGTTGAAGGCGCATCGTTCGTGTGAAGCGTACTCAGAACCATGTGACCCGTGATAGCTGCTTTTACTGCGATGTCGGCCGTTTCAAAGTCACGGATCTCACCGACCATCATGATATCGGGGTCCTGACGGAGGAATGAACGGAGCGCCGAAGCGAAAGTAAGACCTACCTGCTCACGGATCGCAACCTGGTTGATACCTTCAAGGTTGAACTCGACCGGGTCTTCAGCTGTTGAAATGTTGACATCTTCCTTGTTGAGGTCGGAAAGAGCGGAGTAGAGCGTCGTCGTTTTTCCTGAACCGGTAGGACCTGTAACGAGCATCATTCCGTAAGGTTTGTATATCGCTTCTTTGAAGATTTCGAGCTGATCGGGGAAGAAACCGAGCTTGGTCATGTCGAGCTGAAGGTTGCTTTTATCGAGAAGTCGGAGAACGACTTTTTCGCCGAAAATTACGGGGCAGACCGAAACACGGAAATCCATGTCTTCGCCCTGGCCGATCTTGATTTTGATACGACCGTCCTGAGGAATACGTTTTTCTGCGATATCGAGGTTTGCCATGACTTTGAGTCTGGCTACGATCGCATCCATCGTGTTTCTCGGCGGATGAACGACGTCATAAAGAACACCATCCATTCTGAGACGGATTCTGAAACTCTTTTCGTAAGGTTCGACGTGAATATCGGACGCTTTCTTCTTGATTGCGTCAAGGAGAACCATGTTGACGAAACGGATGACCGGCGCCTCTTCCGAGTTGCGGATCATGTCTTCAAGAGATGTGCTTTCGTCAAAATTTGTCTCGCTCAGCTTTACATCGTCTGCCTCGCTGAGGAGAGCTTCCATGTCGAAACTGATGTCGCCGTATTTCTTGTCGTCTTTTTTTGCCGATTCACCGTAATATTTAGCGATTGCGGCTTCGATATCGGTTGCCGAGGCTATTACGACTTCGACATTGTAGTCGGTCAGGAACTTGATGTCGTCCTGTGCGTTCATGTTCGAAGGATCGGCCATTGCGACAGTCAGGGTGTTGCCGATTCTTGAGATCGGAATGACGTTGTATCGCGTTACGATCTGTTCGTTGAGCAGAGCGATGACTTCAGGCTGGATCTCAAGTTCAGAAAGGTCTATCTTCGGAACATTGTACTGTTCGCTGAGAATGTCGACAAGCTGGTTTTCATTGAGTTTGTTTTCTTTAAAGAGAATGTCTTTTATGCTTTCTCCCGATTCTATCGAGAGTTCTTCGAGAGATTTCAGTTCCGGCAGGGAAATGATTCCTCTCTTTATCAGCATTCCTGTTAATTGTCTGTTGTTCAAAAGCAACTCCACAAACGGTTGTCATTCACCCGCGGCATTATATTTTTATAAATTATAACGTCAAGAAGAATTTTACAAAGACACTTCACGGAAATCTTAAGGATAGTCTTGATTCGGATTGTGACTGATTTGTGGTTTATTTGAAATTTGTAGAATTTGTAAAGGAACAGGAAATTATTATTTCTTTGCAGCGAAAACTTTTACGCCTGCAAGAGCAAGAAGTGCCGCGAATGCTGCGAAAACAAGGTAAAGCGTACTGCTGTCGCTGTCGGAAACTGCCGATATTGCGCAACCGCCTTCATCGTCGCTGTCGGAAGCGCATGAATTCGGGTCTGTGCTGTCGCATTCATAAATGAATTCCTTCGAAGTTACGGGAGTTCCGACTGCTTTTCCTGAACCGACTTTTACATCGCTGACGGAGATCTTTGCCTTTTCACCGACCGACATTTTAAATTCGACCTTGAAAATAAGGAACTTTTCTTCGTTTTCCGAGTACTGAAGGAAGTCTTCAAGGTTTTCAAAAGACATTGAAGAGTTGCTTTCGAAAGAGTCTATCTTTTGAATTACCGTGTCGCCGTCAGACTGAATACCGTTGCCGTCTCTGTCGAGAATAAGGCTGATCGATTTGATACCTTCGCCGAATTTTACAAAACTGCTTGGGGTCTTGACTTTGATCGTTTTGATTTTGTCGGCTACTCCGATCGATTTCGTTCTGACCTGAAGTATTTCGTGCTCGCCGTTGAAATCTTTGTATGCCGGAGCCTGAGGATCATACTGACCTTTGGTGAATACGAAACCTTCTGTAGGTTCGAATCTGTATGTCGCGAATTCAGTTCTTTTACCGGTTAAGACAAGTTGTCCGCTGTCTTTAATATTAAATGATTCGATTCCTTCGATAGCCATGTTGAATTTGCCTGGCTGACCGGATTTTGCTGTTGTTTCGACATCTGCGGTTACAATGAAGTTGTGCTGGAGGTTGTCAGCGTTTACAAGTCTGTTTGCCGCATCAGTGATAGAAAAATCAATGAAAGTATCGTTTTTGAGGCTTTCTGTCGAAGCGATTTCGGTATCGCCCGCATCTACTTTGCCGTCTCCGTTGTTGTCTTTGTAAAGTTTGAAGTTACCTGCGAATATATCGGCATCTTTTGTAAGTTTCAGTTCAACCGTGTGGAACTCGAAGAATTTTCCTTCTTCATTTCCTTCTGAAATAAGATAGAACTGACCGAGAACGAGTTTTTCAGTCGGGGAGGGAATGAATATTTCGTTGGAGTCTCCGCTTCCAGGGCTGTTTTTACCAAGATCGAAAGAAACTTTTGCACCGCTTGTCAGATTGCTGCTTGCATCAAGAACACACTCGTTGTTTTTGCATTTTTTGCCGTCTTTGCAATCCTTGTCTTCAGCACAGTAGTTGTCGTTGCCTTCGATTCTGATACCGCCGCACTGAGTTTTCGGAGGAAGTTCGCACTCGGTTACAGCCGGGCAGTTTCCGAGTTTAAGTCTCAGCGGAATGTTGCTGTTTGAATTGTAGGGCATGCCGTCGCCGGTGATTACGGCTGTATTTCTGATAATTTCGTTCTTGGAAAGGTTTGCTTTAGGTTTGACCTGGAATCTTACCCAGTAACCTTCGCTGCAGTAACCGGGGTTATTGAGTTTGTCACAGTGCTGCGTCATGGTATCGGTGATCTTCTGTGCGGTAGTGTATGGGAATCCGCCGTTTACATCAGGAACAGTCGTCCAGTCCGTTCCGTTGCCTTTTTCATCGAATTTTGTTGCGATTTCAGTCGTTCCCGGAACATAGTCGACCTGAGCGGGAAGTGTATCCTGAAGCGTTACATTGCTGGCCTGATTGTCACCCCAGTTCTGGATTTTGATCGTGTAGTAGAACGGTCTGTCGGAGCATACTGCATTTTCATCTGTCGAGCATGAGCAGTAGTCTTTCTCTCTGCCGTTCGGGGTTTTTGTATTTGGAGATTTGTCCGGCAATGTTTCTGGAATATCGAATTTCGGTGCTTTCGTATCGACACTGATGATAAGAAGGTTCGTGTAGACCTGATCCTGGTTTGCGCCGATTTTGAGGTTGAGCATCGTGTCGCCTTTATTGAATCTTCCGTAGAAAGGTCCTTCCGGGCCTGCATCGACCATGAGAATGTCGGCATCGATCGCGTATTCGAGAGGATTGCTCATATCCATAGGCCACAACTGGTTCGGGTTGCCGACACACCAGTAGTTGCTGGTATCTTCCCAACTGAAAACCGAAGAAATCGAGTTGAACATTTCGGTATAGTCGAGAGGTCCCCATCCTCCTGCTAAGGCGGAAGAATAGGTGTCATTAATGGTTTTGGGCGGGTTGCAGTTGTTGAACATGGGCGCGAAATTGTTCGGATCGCTCTGTCCGCTTATGTAAAGACCTTCTGGTTCTGCTTTCTGATAAGGGATAATTACCTGGTTAGTATCATTATCAACTTTGGCTGTCATTGCAAGTCCCGGGTCGCCTTCAAAAACGACAAGACCGAGTTTGATTACTGCTTCTGCAGGAAGTTCGAAGCCGGAAACTGTGATAGGGGTCTCCAGGAAACGGTAAGCTGCAAGACCGTTGTAGAAGTAGATTTTCTTCGGGTTGATGTGTGCCGAGGTGTAGACGAAAGGCATGAACCAGCCGCCGACAAGACCGCTTGTTTCAAGGTATTTTTCGTCGTTGGAACCGTCCATACCGCTGACAGTGTATTCTCCGTAAAGAGCTTCACCGGAGTTCATTCCTTTTGCTTCGCCCATTTTGATGATTTCTTTCATGAAGTCGGAAACTTCGACACGGTAGGTGTAAACACCGGTATTTCCTTTATCATTCAGAGCTTCGTATTCAAAGTTGCCGATTGTTGTGCTTGCAAGGTTACCCTGCATTGAAGCGGTGATTTCTTTTGTCAAAGTTATTTCCGGATCTGACTGATTCTTGAATGTGAGTGTTACAGAATTGTCGGTCGGTCCTGCCAGATTATTCGGATCCTGCGTCGAAAGCCATGCAAGGAAAGCACGGTCAATGTTGGCATCCGGCGGAATGTGCTTTGAAGTCAAAGTGTATGTTGAAGAGTTAATGAAAGTATCGCCCTGCGGGTTTTGGGCGGTGGTGTCCGTGACACCGCCCAGGCCGTCTGTTTGTTTGTTTGCTTCACCAGTAACATGGTCGATAAGAGTTTTGTGCATGATGAAGAAGTCCCAGGCACCTTCCTCCCATTTTAGTTCAGTGCCGTCGGGAGCTAGTGAGATACCGTTTTGGCCAAGATCGGCAAAAAGAAAAAAAGGAACAAAAAACATGAGAATCAATAAGAATTTTTTCATCGTCTCCTCCGAAGTTTAACAAAAAAACATAGGATTATAAAACTTTTTAAAATGGAGTCAACTGTTAATGGAAAATAGGGTGAAAAATGAAGTTAATCGACAGTCAGAATCGAGCAGCCGTTTCCGTCTTGTTTTAACGGTCTTATGCAGGTGTTTTCCGTGCCGCATATCAGACCTTCGTTGCATGTGTGGTCGGGATAGCATTCGCTGCCGTATTCTCCCAGCTGTTTTTCTGAATCATTATTGCCGGAATCGTCGCTGTCGTCACCGGAAAGATCATCTTCGTCAGCAATGTTGCTTACTTCATCAGATCCTGAGTCGGAATCGTCGTCGTCAGTTTCATCGGAATCGTTATCAGTCAAATCTGAATCGTCATCATTATCACTGCCGCCGCCGGCGCAAGTACTTGTGTCATATCCGGTACATTCATAGTTGCAGAAGGCTGTTCCGTCTGAGAAGTCACTGTCGATTTCAGTGCACGGTTTGTAATCGCCGTCGCATTCTTCGCCTTCTTCCTTTACATTGTTTCCGCAGTTTGGAACAGGGTCGGCTTCTTTCGGAAGGATCTTGTTATCAATACAGCCGTAACCTTCGCGGACTTCATTGTAAGAGCATTTTGCGATACACTGACCTTCGTAACATTCGACTTTGCTGTTTCCGTTGTAGCAGTCGTTGTTTTTTGTACATGCAGCCGAGCAGTAGCCGTTTTTCCACTCTGAACCGGTAATACATTTAGGATTTGAAGCGGTGTTTATGCACTCTGCATCTGTCGAACATGCGTCTCCTGCTTTTCCGTTTCCGCCGGTTGCACAGTCGTTGTCTACAATTCCGTCGCAGTCATCGTCTCTTTCGTAGTAAGAGGTATAGCAGCCGTCAACGGAAGCTGTGGCTATACATTCGGGGCATGTTCCGTCTGTCGCGTTTCTGACCATTGCGTTTGCATCAACGATACCGAATCCGAAGCACGGAGAGTGTTCTTTTGATCCGCCGAGGATCCATTCGTCGTTCTGTGCCGTCCAGGAACCTTCGTAACAGTTTGCCGAAGGTTTTCTGGCTGACGATTTTACGCAGTTCATCGCACCGGAAAATGTTAAATTGGGATTTGCCGAGAGCATTAAGGCGACGGCTCCCGCTGCAACAGGAGTTGCCGCGCTGGTTCCGCTCATTCCGCTGGTATAGTTGCCTTTGCCGCTGTCAAGTGTGTCATTACCGCTGTATGCGTATCCGTATTTGGTTCCCTGAATATCGGTCGTATTGTTTCCGGCTCCTGCCGAAATATCGATTTCGCTGCCGTAGTTCGAGTAGCTTGCCATGGAATCCGAATCTTCGAGTGCGCTGACAGTGAGGAAATCGTTGTCTTTGAGAAAACTGTTTAAATTAGTATTGCAGCTCGAGTTCCCCGCAGCCCACAGAAAAATCGTCCCTTTGCCGTTTCTTCCTTTGGTTCTGCCGTAGTCAACGCCCTGGGAAGTGCTGTTGTCGGCAGGAGTCTTTATGCAGTTGTTGTAGTCGTCAGTGTCGTCTGCTCCCCAGCTGTTGCTGACGACCCATGCGCCGTTGTCAACAGCGTATTTCATTGAATCGTAGTAGACTGTGATTGAAGAAGGATACTCATCGGAATCGGGAATTAGCCTGATCGGAATGATCGGACATCCCCAGCATGTTGCCGAAACACCCTGGTTGTTGTTTGTCTTTGCCGCAGCAAGTCCGGCGCAGGCCGTTCCGTGCGGAACTTCGTAATGGTTATCCGGGTTTTTGGCAGTGTTCGGAGCGCCGCCGAGATCGCTGATATAATCTTTGCCAAGCTGCGAAAGAACATTGAGATCCGGATGTGTCAGATCAACACCCGAATCGATAATCGCGATTCTGACATCTTTGCCGTTTGCAGTTTCGATATCCCATGCTTCAGGCGCGTTTATTTGTGTCAAATGCCACTGTTGTGAAAAATAGGGATCGTTCGGAGTCGTGGAAAGAACTTTCTTTTTCCATAGCCAGTTCGGCTGTGCCCATCGGACAAACTGCCTTTCAAAAAGCGAGTTGGCGATCGCAAAAGGATCGGAGCCTGCCGAAAGCGAAACTGTGTAAAAATTATTTTCTTCATCAACTATTTCAATGATTTTAAGCCCGTAGATTTTCAGGATTCTTTCCTGTTCCTCCCTGCTTGTGTATTTCGGAAAAACAAGGTTCATCGTTCCGTCAAGAACGACTGGAGAGTTTTTGGCGTGGTAGGTGAGGACAGGCCATGCTCCGATGCCGTTTTTTGCAAGAATATTGCGTATCTGAAGCCAGTTTTTGCGGTCCGATTTATCAAGATTGATCTTGAAAGCCCTGAAATTCTGCGCATTAAAAGTGACATGCGAAATCATGTCCGAAATTTTAATGCCGTTAAATTCAAGTCCGCGCAAAGAGTTCAGGTTGACCGAATTGGGAATCGCTATTTCGTCGTATTTCTGCAAGAGATACTGTGGAACGCCGTCCATGTGATAGTAAAAAGTGTCGTAAAGCCGGCCGTTTCTTTCGACAAGCTGACCGAGAACCGGTTTTTGAATATCCGTTTCTTCTGCAAATAAAACGAATGAAAAACAAATTATAAAAGGAAACAGAATCTTTTTCATCGCGACCTCCATTTTTAGCCGCCGTATTATACTTAATTTTTCATAAATTGCGAGATTACTTGCTAAAACAAATTCATGTTTTATACTCGCCCAAAAATTGCTCTTTAACTGTTTTGAACTTTTAATAACTTTTTTAAAGGAGAAAAAAATGAATTTTATCGAATCTTTGCGCGAAAAGGCAATCAAGGTACAGAAAACGATAGTTCTTCCGGAAGGAACCGAACCGAGAACACTCAAGGCGACCCAGATCATTCTTGAGCAGAAGATCGCGAAACCGATCCTTATCGGAAACCCCGACAAGATCGCTGCAGCGGCAAAAGAACTCGGCGTAAAAATCGACGGCGCAAGAATAGTTGATCCGGTTAACAGCGAATACTACGAAGATTTCGTCAACACTTTCTATGAAATGAGAAAGGCTAAAGGCGTTGACATGGAAAAAGCACGCAAAATGATGGCTGACGAAGTTTACTTTGCAACGATGATGGTCAAGAAAGACGTTGCTGACGGTCTTGTAAGCGGTGCCATCCACTCAACAGGCGACACGATCCGCCCGGCACTCCAGATCATCAAAACGAAACCCGGCATCAAATCGGTTTCCAGCGCGTTCGTTATGATAGTTCCGAACTGCGAAATGGGCAGCAACGGAATGTTCCTTTTCGGCGACTGCGCAGTCAACCCGAACCCGACATCGGCTGAACTTGCAGAGAGCGCGATCCTTACCGCTCAGACTGCAAAATCGTTCTGCGACATGGATCCGAAAGTCGCACTGCTGAGCTTCTCGACATACGGCAGCGCAAAACACGAGTTCGTAGACAAAGTCGTCGAGGCAGTAAAAATCGTTCACGAAACTGCTCCGGATCTCAAGGCTGACGGCGAGATCCAGGCTGACGCGGCTATTGTTGCAAGCGTAGGCAAGACAAAATGCCCGTCGAGCCCGATCGCAGGACAGGCTAACGTCATGATCTTCCCCGACCTTCAGAGCGGAAACATCGGCTACAAACTCGTTCAGAGACTCGCAAAGGCAGAAGCTGTCGGTCCTTTCCTTCAGGGAATCGCAAAACCGGTCAACGACCTTTCGAGAGGCTGCTCTGTTGACGATATCGTAAATGTAGTCGCTGCAACTGCGATCCAGGCTGCAAACTAATCTGAAACAAGTTCTAAAATTACATCTCAGCGTCGCAGTGAACTTTCCTGTGCGGCGTTCCGTTTTTGTTTTTGGGAGTTTTTCTATAAAATAAAATTTCCTGTTTTGTCAATCAATATTATGTATCCATTGGAATCTCGAACACGAGCTAAGCCTTCGCTAAAGTCTTCCGCCCAATTCCACTGGCAAGGAATAACCAAACGACCAGTTTTATCGATATATCCAAATTTCCAATTGGAATCTCGAACACGAGCTAAGCCTTCGCTAAAGCCTTCCGCCCAATTCCACTGGCAAGGAATAACCAAACGACCAGTTTTATCAATATATCCATAATTTCCATTGGAATCTTGAACACGAGCTAAGCCTTCGCTAAAGCTTTCCGCACTATTCCACTGACAAGGGATAACCAAACTACCAGTTTTATCAATATACCCATGTTTTCCATTGGAATCTCGAACAAGAGTTAAGCCTTCGCTAGAGTAACAATAGTAAGGAGTAAAGGGAACCAAACGACCAGTTTTATCGATATAACCACTTTCAACTTCCGCTAAGCCTTCGTGAAAGTTCCGAGCTTCTTTCCACTGACAAGGGATAACCAAACGACCAGTTTTATCAATATACCCATATTTTCCATTGAAATCTTTAATAACCGCTAAACCTTCGCTGAAATTATGATAACAAACAACGTTCTCCCATTTGCAAGGAATAACCAAACGACCAGTTTTATCAATATACCCATGTTTTCCATTGGAATCTCGAACACGAGCCAAACCTTCACTAAATTCATCGGCCCATTTCCACTGCTGGCAAGGAATAACCAAACGACCAGTTTTATCAATATAACCATATCCATTGAAATCTGCAACACGAGCTAAGCCTTCGCTAAAGCCTTCCGCCCAATTCCACTGGCAAGGGATAACCAAACGACCAGTTTTATCAATGAAACCAGATCTCACATTGGAATCTGTAACAGCCGCTAAGCCTTCGCTAAAGCCTTTCGCACTAATCCACTGACAAGGGATAACCGCTTGATTTGTCCAATCAATATAACCCCATTTTCCATTGGAATCTTGAACAGACGCCAAACCTTCTTTAAAATGGAAGAATTTGTTGTTCCAACGATAGGAGATCACAGCACTTTCGTTATATGTGTAACCATATTTTCCAGAAGACTGCTTGCCATCAATAAATTTATCATTCAGTATGGACTTTCTAAAATCTTCGAGATCTTGTTTAAAAATCTTGATCTTGCAATAAAGACTGTATAGTCTGTTCTTGGGTAAATTACCTTTATTATCCAGTGTGTTTTTTACCTCGGACAGTTCTGCAAAGATCTTGTTGTAAGTCTCAGGATAATTCTTGATTGATTCCAATTCTTTTAAAATTTGAACTTCTTCAACGATTATTTTCAAATCATGATTGTGTAGTGCTTTCAGTTCATCCAGATTGCGTAAAGCATCAACAACGGCTATTGAGTTTTCTTTGTTTTTTGCTTTTAATGTTTGCAGTTTTTTGTTAAATAAATCATATTTTGTGCGGTAAAAACCTATAGATGCCCAATCTTTTTCAAGAGTTGCCAGAAGTAGAGAGCTTTCTTTTATAACTTCTTTCTTGTAATCTTGAATATATTGTAAGATGTGAGAGTTACTCAGGAGATCGTAATCCTCAAGCACCTGCATAACAATATATGGATTTACCTGCATTAACTGTTTCAGTATTTCTACAGCCTGCTTTTTAGTGCCTTCATCTGTTGAAGCAGAAAGATATTTCATTGCACGCAATGCCGCTTTGTTGTTTACTGGAATCAGTTCTTCTATAATCTGATAAGCATGATTTGTATCTTGCATCAAATAGCAGCATTCGGCCTTCATCATCAGTGCTTCGTCAAAAAGATTATGTCTTTGAGGCAGAGCCTCGGCATAATGCATATATCGGTCAAAAGCATACCATGCTTCGTCTAAATTCAAATGATTTTTCGAATATAGATGAATCATTCCAATATAATACCAGGAGAAGAAGTCTTTTCGCTCAATGGAGGTCGCTTTGGTAAATTCATCGAGAGCGTCGTCGAAATAGAGACAGTCGCCTGACTGCATTCCTTTGTTGAAATATTTCATTCCTTCTTCAATATGATAACGCCGTTCCCGCTGCGATTCCGGAATTCTTAATTCGTCAAGAATAAGCTGCATCGTTCCATGTATTGTTTGCAGTGAGAATATTATTGCTGTTGCAGCCTGA
Source organism: bacterium (assembly GCA_017645765.1). GTDB lineage: Bacteria > UBP6 > UBA1177 > UBA1177 > UBA1177 > UBA1177. The sequence continues at coordinate 104,519 of JAGCNV010000026.1, forward strand.
GCAATGTTGGAGCTTAAAGCTGCCATTCCTGCCATCATATTTTCGTTAATGGCACCCATTCCTGCCATCATATTCTGGTTCATGGCGTTTATTCCGGCAGTCATTGCGCCGATTCCGCGATTTATCTGAGAAAGACCGTAATTAGTCCTGGCTATACCTCTGTCAATCCCTGTAAGAATCTCGTTGCCCTGCTGCATAGTCTGGTTTACCGAATTTATTCCCTGGCCGATAGCCCCTAAATTGCTGTTGATTTCAACCATTCGGTTGTTCATCAGCGAAAAACCGTCATCAAGTGACGATGAGATAAGTGAAGCTGCCGACTGTATTTTTTGTCCGACCAGATTACCTGCCGACTGGATGCTGGCGTGAGTGACAGCTGCATGGACTCCGATGTCGTGGCGGATGCCTTCAGCCTGAAAAAATGAGAGCTTCTGAAGAAAAGCCGGATCATCGACTTTGTCCGTGAAAAGATTGGCGTAAAGATCTCTTGTCAGCCACTGTTTGTAGGAATCCAACACAGGTTGGTGTTCATACTCATATTTGTATTGTTGTATGGAAAAACTGTTCATTGAACCCTCCTTTTGAAGTTTATTAAGTTACAAATATCGCTTTTAAAGAAATCGAAAAACGGAATATAATACAGAATACGACGTGAAAGACAAGCGGAAGCAGATGAAAGGCAAGTTTTTGCTTCTTGTTTTCAATCTGTTTTTCACTATAATCCGCCAGTTTGAGTTTGAGGATTTGAACGCATGAGCTGCACGATAGAAATAACTTCTCAATTCAGAATAATATCATGAACCAAAAATCCCCGTCAATCTTCAAAAAAAGTTCCGATCTGGCAATTTTAACAATAATTTCGCGCATTTTAGGTTTGGTACGCGAATCTGTCACGGCAGCTTTTTTGGGAACTGGGGCTTTAGCGGATGCCTTTGCGGTCGCTTTCACGATCCCCAATGTCGTGCGGAGACTTTTTGCCGACGGAGTCATTTCATCGGCTTTCATTCCTCGCTTCAAGGGACTTCTTGCAGAAAACAAAAGAGGGGAAGCAGCCGAATTTCTGAGTGCGCTTTTTACGATTGTGAGCCTTGTTTCGTTTGTTTTTGTCGCACTCGCATTCGTTTTTTCGGGCGGAATAACGGCGATTCTGGCTCCGACGCTTGAGGAAAACGCGGCGGCTGAGGCTGCACTTCTTGCGAAAATAATGTTTCCTTACGTTTTTTTCATTTCGCTTGCAGCTCTTACGCAGAGTGTCCTCAACAGTTCGGGGATCTTCAGGCCGAGCGGGGCTTCTCCGATAGTTTTCAACATTGCCTTCATCACGCTTGCATTTCTCCTTGCGCCTCTTACCGGAAATCCGGCACGTGCACTTGCTGCTGGAGTTTTTGCAGGGGGATTCTTGCAGCTTGCGATACAGCTTCCTTTCATGGCTAAAACGCTTTTCCGCTTTTCCTTTGTGAGCCTGAAAAAAGCGTTCGCGAACCCGAATATCGCGAAATCGGGAAAGATGGTTTTGGCCGCGCTTTTCGGCACAGGCGCATACCAGCTGAACGTCCTTCTCACTACGAACATGGCAAACAGAGCAGGGGAGGGCGTTGTCAGCAGCCTTAGATTTTCGGCGCGGATAGAAGAACTTGTGATCGGTGTTTTTGTCGTGACTCTGAGCACAGTGATCCTGCCGGAACTTGTAGAAAACGCGAAAAGCAGGGATTTCTCAAAACTTACTGAAAACCTTGACTCAGCCTTGAAGTTCGTTGCGTTTGTATCTATCCCGGCGGTAGTTTTCACGCTCGTAAATTCGACTGAAATGGTGCAGCTTCTTTTCGGATTCGGCAAATTTGACGAAAAATCGGTCGGGCTTACCGCTTTCGCACTCGATTTCAGGATCGCGGGGCTCTTTTTCCTCGCACTTTCAAGGATCCTGAACTCGTTTTTCTACGCGCTTGAAAAGACGAAACTTCCGGTTTTTGCAGGGCTTGTCTCGATTGCCGTGAACTTCATCGCCGCATATTTTCTCGTTGACACCCTTGCCGGAGGCGGCGTCGCCCTTGCATCGTCACTTGCATCGCTTGCGGCGGCGGTGATACTTTTTGCCGCAATGCTCAAATTCTTCAAAGGCACTTCTAACTTTGGAAAAGCTGTTCTTTATTTTGTAAAAATATCAATAATTTCAGTTGTTTCCATCTTGCCTTTATTCTTCCTGAAATCACCGGTTTCCACGTTTTTCAGCTCTCTTTTCACGAACGCCAAACTCTGCGAACTCTGCTCGTTTTCAGTCTCCGCGGCTGTTTTCGGAGTGCTTTTCATCACAATTTCTGCGGTTCTGAAAGACGAAACCCTTGCGGTCGTGAAAGGGATTTTCAGGAAATAAGAAAAATCGAAAACTTGCCATAACAGTCAAAATTCCTAAAATAACGCGTTTTTTGGATTAGGTCTTTTATTTAAGAGGTAAAAATGAAAAAAGTTCTTGTTATCGTTACTGTAATCGTAATAATCGCGCTTTTTGCAGCTTACAAATGCAGCAGAAGCCGTGGCGCAGAGGATGTAGAGATCTCCCCTGAAACGTCTCAGCCTGCACCTGTAGAGACATCCCCCGAGACGTCTCAAACTGAGCAGAATGAAGAGCCTTCAGAAGAAGTAAAGGAAGAACCTGTACAGGAAGAGCCCGCTGCAACTCCCGCAAAAGAGCCGAAAAAAGAAGGCAGAAAGGCTAAAACTGCTGCTGAAAAGGCTGAAAAAGTTGAAAAAACTGAAAAAGAAGCTCCGAAAGCTGCTCCGGCTGAAAAGAAACTTCTGTCCAGAGAGGAAAAGGCGGCTCCTGACAGACCAATGCCCGAGGTGAAACGTGCTCCGAATGAAGCAAACATCGATTCCGCAGGTGTTACGAAAGTTATCAACGTAAGCCGCGCCGCCATCAAAAGATGTTATGACAAAGCTTTGATATCCAATCCGCAGCTTAAAGGAAAAATGTCTATAAAAATAGTGATCAATAAGGATGGAAGAGTTGACAAAACTGAAATAGTCGATGACACGCTCCGTGATGCCGAAGTTGCAAAGTGTGTTAAAGGCGTTATCGGCAGACTTCGTTTCCCGAAACCGGCAGATGGCACTGCTACAGTTACTTTCCCGTTCGCATTCGATCCGAAAAATCAATAAATTCGCATAAATACTGCAAATCACAAAAAAATCGGTTGATAATATTCCGAAAACATTTAAAATAGAAAGGTTGTTTTGGTGTTTTTTACGGAGAATGAAAATGCGAAAATTCTTCTTTTTATTTTTGGCTTTCATCTTGGTTTCATGCAGCGGAGATGCTGTGAAACGGCTTGTTCCTGTTGCGGAAGAGCCTTCCGAATCAGGAGAAGATGTGACTGATGAAAACAATGAAAACCCTGAAACTCCTGATGATGCTGTCGTTACTCCGGATGAAAACGGCGGACAGGGTGAAGTTCAGGACGAGGAAAAACCTGTAACAGACAATGAAACGCCTGTAACGGATGATGAGACTCCTGAAATTCCGGATTCCGAAGAAGTACCTGTAAACGATGAAACACCGGAAACTCCGGATGAAGAGGAAGACAGCGAGCCTGAACTCCCTGATATCGAATATCCAGAGTGCGGAATCGCTTTTGACGGTTCTAACTGCAGCGCTGCCTACTGCCACACGATAGACGACTGCTGCGAAGGCGATGTCTGTGTCGCAACTGACGGCTGCGGCGGTCACAAGGTATGCAGGACCGCATTTTTTAAGGAAAATTTCGATTCTTACACGGCTGGGTCTTTTCCGCCTGAGAGTTCCGTCTGGACATTGAAATACCGCGGTGCAGGAAAACAATATCAGATGGTTACTTCCGAACGTTATGTTTCTGCAGAAAACAGCATGCACCTGCTTGGAACCAAGTCCGGCAATCTCTCGGCGATAATGACAGCTGCTTTGCCGCATGTTCCGGATGTAATCAATGTCGAATTCAGGATGAATGCCCAGGGCGACGATGTATCGCTGGCTCTTTGTTCTTTTGAAAGAGAGTCGCCAGGTCAGAACTGGGGCGATATGTACTTGAAAATCGAATTCGCTAACGGAAAGATCCGTTATCAGATTCCGGAATGGACTGTCTATGAAGTTGCTCCGTCTTATGAAGCGAACCAGTGGTACAAGCTCCGCATAAAAATGAATCAGCCGGCAAAAACTATTTCTGTATGGGTAAACGATGAGCTGAAAGTCGAAAATCAGGCGTTTACTCTTGCTTCGTGGTCGATTCCGAACATCTGTCTTGCATCGAACAAACAGGATAAAAAAGTATGGTTCGACGATATCTTTGTCTGGGCGGAATAATATATTTCTTTAATATTTTAGCGATGTTATCTTTTTAAACATCGCTTCGATGTGTTCCGGCGTTGTTCCGCAGCAGCCGCCAACAATTTTCGGTTCAAATTTCTGAATAAGTTCTGATATTTTTCCGGCGAATTCAGCCGGAGTCGTTTTGTAGACGAATTTTCCGTTGATTTTTTCAGAAAATCCAAGATTTGGCATGAGTATAAGCGTAAACGGCGATATTTTCTTAATTATTTCAGCATCTTTTTCTATTTCTGCAAAATCTTCGCAGTTGAGTCCGAGCGCAAACAGATCATATTTTGAGATTTCGCGGACGATTTCTTCAAAAGATGTCCCGGTGTGGGTTTTTCCGTTTTTTCCGGAAAGAGAAACTATGAGCGGAATATCTTTGTTGATTTTTTTTGCCGCGGCAAGTGCTGAATTTAATTGAAAAATATCCTGCATGGTTTCGAAAATCAGTAGATCGGCACCGCCTTCAAGAAGTGCCGTGATTTGAATGGAATATGCTTCAAAAAGAAGTGCTTCATCCTGCTGTAATGAGCCGTTTTGGTGGAAAACTGGTCCAATCGAGCCTGCGACAAATCGCGGTTTTTCGGGAGTCGAAAATTTATCAGCCGCTTTTTTTGCTAAAATTGCAGAAATTTTTGCACATTCCAAGACCGATTTTTTTATTCCGAAACTTTCAAAGACAAGCGGATTTGAATTGAAAGAGTTCGTTTCAACCACATCGCAGCCCGCTGCAAGGTATTCTTCATGCAGAGAGAGCACAAGCCCAGGGCGTTTCAGCGAAAGAATGTCAGGCAGAATCACCGAATTATCCTCTGAAAGCAGATTTGAACCAGTCGCGCCATCAAAAAGGATAGTTTTTTTAGTGTCTGCGAAATCAGAAAACGAAATCATTTTTCGGGAAAAATTTTTGAAAAATGTTCGCGGTAGCTGCTTTTGCCGCAGAGAAGCATCGCAGTGAGCGGATGAACCGATCTGACGAAGTTTTCAGCCTCTTTCGCGCTGTTGCGGATATCCCACTGAGCGTGTTCGTCGTCACGCAGCGAAATGAAGTGGTAAAGCTCGCGGGCATTGATTTTAAGGAGAATTCTGCGCCTGTGAGCGTTTGAAAGAATATAATTTCTTGAGCTGGGGAAAGCCTTTGCGAAATCGTAATAAAAATCATTGATCTTACTGATCGTTTCGTTGAAAAACGCCTCTTTGCCGATTGCCTTTATCGATTCCGGGATAGTGCAACCGAGTTCTGGGTCGTAATCCTGAACAAGCTGGGTCGTCATTCTGTGGCGCTTGAGCTGAGCATAGTTTGTGGCGCTTACGATGAGCTCGAAAGTGTAGTCGATCGTCTCAAAGGCGCGGTCGACTTTCTCAAAGCTCTCTTTCGAAGCAAGTGCCTGTTTTATCAGGTTTTCCTTCGCCTCAAAACTCATGTTCCGGGCGTGGTCAAGGCAGATTTCGAAATTTTTGTTTGAATATGCGTAAAGAAGGGCAGCAACAAGCTCGGTGTCTGCATCTTTTGAATATGAAACTGTTGAAAAATCGCAGTTGTTTCCGTTGTTTAAGCCTTTTACGGCAAGAGCAGCTTCCAGAAGAGCGCTTTTTTTAGCTGCCTCGTGTTTTGTCGGCTCGACATACTTGATGAGCGACGGAGCGAGCGATTTCACCTTCTCAAAAAGTTTTGCCGAAAGTTCGCGTACTTCTGCAAGATCCGAGGAATTGAACTGCCTCAGCATGTTTTCAAGAGAACGGGCATTGACTGTCATTCCGAACTGCGATTTCGTGGCGAGTGCAACGATGTATCTCGCGTCTTCTTTCGCCTTTGTCTCAAGGTTGATCTGGTCTCTTTTTGTTTTTATTTTATCTGCGTTTTTCGCGAAAAGATCCTCTTTCAAAGCCTCGAAAAGGGAGAAGTAGGCATCGTTCTGAAGTTTTATAATGTTCGCAAACTTCTCTGCATAGGGAGTGTTTTTTATTTCTTCAGGCATTATGAAGTCGCCGTCAAGAGTGATATAACGCTGGCTTTTTTCGGTGAAAGATGCGAGTCTGAACTTCTGAACTTCTTCGGTCGCGAGCCTTGAAATTCCGGTTATGTCGAAGTTGAAAACGGCGTGTTCCGCAACGCTCGAATGACCCAGGCCGAAAATTATCGTTTCGTTCGATTTTCTCGATTTTGCGACTTCGGTGTGCGAGATTTTTCTCAGTTCGCCGATATCCGCCGGATCGCGTGAAATACGGGCATAAGCCGCGCTCAAAGTTTCGGGCGTGACGTTGTCTTCAGTCCAGCCTGCGCGGTTTTTGAGTTCCTCGATTATCGAAGAATCGATGTTGTATCCGGATAAAGTTACATTCATTTTTCTCTCCCCAAAAAAGACGCTTGTCTTTATCATAATTTTTGAAGCAATAAAATTTTTTGTTATAATGCCGGCGGTTTTTTGTGCCACCGCCGCTAGTTTTATCGAAATGTCGAAATATCGAAATTTCGAAATATCGATGGCGGCGAATCGAAATAACGACGCCGATGGCGCGGCGATAAAAGGAGGTTTTATGAAAAAAATTTCCCTTTTCTTAATATTTTTTTCGTTTTTTGTTTTTGCCGATGACTTGAACGAGTCTTTCGCGGCTGCGGTTCAGGCTGGAAATGTAAAAACGGCCTCGGAAGTGTTTGCGAAAGGTGCCGACATCAATTTCGTTGACGAGGACTGGCCTCTTTTTGTTACCGCTGTCACTTCGGGTGATGTCGCGATGACTGAGTTTTTCATCAAAAACGGTGTCAACCTTGAGCTCAAAGGGCCTGACGGAAAAACGGCGCTTCTGCACGCTATTTCGCTGAAAAACAAAAAGCTTGTCGATATGATTATTGCGGCGGGAGCCGAGATAAAAACGGAAGATGCCGCCGGAAAGGACACGCTGATGTATGCCGCGGAAGCAAACAACGCAGAGCTTATGAACAAACTGCTCAGGCAGGGCTTTGACGAAAAGAAAAAATCGAAGGTCGGAAAAACGGCTCTCGACTACGCGATTGACGCAAGAGCTCAGGAAACTTTCAGAATTCTGAGCAAAAAGAACACTTTGCCGATAGATTTCATCAACGCGGTGGAGAAGGGGGACGCAAAGGCCGTTAAAACCCTGATTTCAGAAGGTGCTGATGTCAAAACAAAAGATAAAAACGGCAAGGCGGCAATAGTTATCGCGGTCGAAAAAGGGTATACCGAAGTTGTGAAACTTATTCTTGAAAACGGTGCCGATCCCAACGGAAAATATTTCAAAAATCCGAAAGCGAACCTTTTTGTGATGGCTATGCACAATAATCATTCGGATGCCGCGCTCGTTCTTTTGAAATCAGGCGCAAACGCAGATTTTAACCACAAATTCCAGGGTGGAAAAACTGCACTTATGACTGCGATCGAATCCGGGAAAAACGATCTCACGACATACCTTCTTGTTAAAAAGTTCGATGTCGATGCAACAGACGATTTCGGCAATACAGCTTTAATGTATGCCGTAAAGCAGAATCTTTATTCCGTTGTGAAAAAACTTCTCGAACTTGGTGCCGACCCGACTATAAGGCAGGTCGACGGAAAAACCGCGCTTGACATCGCGAAAGCGGAAAACAAATCTTCTTTGATCAGAATGCTTTCCGAAGCTGAAAAGAAGTTGAAGTAAATTTTTGCAGGCTATGAGAGGAAAGGTATGAGAGTAATAATTGTCGGAGCCAGCAAGGTTGGGTTCGCACTCGCCAGTCATATCACTGAAGAGGGTTACGATCTTGTGGTCATTGACCGCTCTCCTGAGAAGATTGACGCCATTACCGATGCATTTGACTGCAACGGCTATGTCGGCAACGGTTGCTGTTCCGAGATGCTCAGAAAATGCGGCATCGATTCGGCTTCAGTGTTCGTCGCGGTGACAAAGAACGACGAAACAAACATTCTGTGCTGCAGCGCGGCTAAAAAACTCGGGGTAAAGCGCACTATAGCGGCTGTCAGGAGTCCTGAATACGAAAAAGAAATAAACTTTATGACTAATGAACTCGGTGTCGATCTCCTTATCAATCCTGACAGGGCGGCAGCCGAGGTCGGAATCAAGATGCTGCGCTACGCCGAGACCGTTGAGCGTGAAATGTTCGGAAACGGAGCCGTTCATCTCTCTTCGGTCGAGATATGCGAAAACGGAATTCTCTCCGGTGTGCAACTTCCGTCCGTCCAAAATGTGCTTGGTGCAAAGATACTGATATGCGCTATTGACCGCGGAGGCAGAGTGTTCACTCCGTCCGGCAAGGATGAGATCAAAACAGGCGACAAGATTGTCTTCGTCGCTGCGAAAGCTGATATGGAAAAGACGCTGAATAAGCTGCAAATTACCGAGAGAAGGCTGAAAAAGGCCGTTATAGTCGGTGCGAGCAATGTCGGTTACTATATGACGGGGATACTGCTCAAACGCGGGATCAAAGTTACGGTTATCGACAATGACGAGATGCGCTGCCGTCAGATGCTGAAAAGCTTTCCGAAGGCGGATATCGTCAACGGTGACGGAACGGATTCGGAACTCATGGAAAAGGAGCTGAAATGGGCGGATGCCTGCGTGGCTGCAACCAGCCGTGATGAAGAAAACCTTGTAATATCGATGTTCGCTAAGTCCTTCGGAACTGGCAGGATCGCCGCTGTAATTAAAAATATTGATTATGAAACAATGCTTAAAAAAAGCGGTATCAACCATGTCTTTTCGACGCAGGATGTGGCGCTTATCGACATAATCAAGGATGTCCGCCTGATTGACAACGCAATTGACGAGACTTGCGGTTCGATGAAATGGCTCTACGCCCTTAATTCCGGATCGGTAGAGGCTGCGGAATTTGAAGTCGGAACTGATTTTAAATTGCAGGGGATTCTGTTCAGGGACGAGTCTTTCAAGCTGAAGCCCGGCATCCTGATTGCGGTCATCATGCGCGGAGGCGGTGTCGAGATTGCCGGTGGAAACTCGAAGATTCTGCCAGGGGATCATGTCATAGTTGTTTCGGCGGAGCACAGGATCCTGAGCCTTGCCGATATCATCGGATAATATTTGCGGAAGTTGTAATATGGAACACATGCTGCCGGGAATGCTTTTCATACTTTTCATGATTGTAGCAATCACTGTATTCAACGAAAAAACCTTGAAAATATCAAACGATATAGCACTTGTGCTTTTTTCATTCCTGATCGCCGGCTTCGTGAAGATACTTGAAGCTTTCGGGTTCATTGATTTCAAGACAAGCATGGTAGGCAGAATAGCCGATTTTAATTTTCAGGAATTCCTGATGAACGGGATCCTGTGCTTCATGCTCTTTTCAGGCGCGAGCGGAGTCAACTTCAACCGCTTCGTGAAAAACATTAAGTCTATAAGTCTGCTCGCACTGCTCTCAACTATAATTTCGTCCTTTGTCTACGGAGGAATATTCTATCTTTTTTCTTATATTGCCGGTCTCGATTTTTCAATATGGCTATGCATACTGCTTGGCTGCATAGTTTCGCCTACCGATCCGATCGCGGCGACGAGCATTCTCAAAAAGGCGGGACTTTCCAAAAACGTATCGACAGTCATAGAAGGGGAGTCGCTTTTCAACGACGGGACAGGTGTCGCCGTTTTCGTGTGTGTCAAGAATATCGTCAATAATGTTTCGGACTTGAGCTTTCCTGTGCTTATGGCGAAAGAGCTTCTGGGCGCTGTGGCTATAGGGCTCGCGGTTTCGTTCCTTATGTTCAGGCTTCTTCGTGCCAGCAACAATCCGATGCTGCATATCCTGATAAGCCTTCTCGATGTCGTTGCGGCATATATAATCTGCGAGACTCTCGGCTGTTCCGGCGTTATCGCTTCCGTAGTATGCGGGATATATTTCTCGAAAAACATGGCGAGATACGAGGAGTGGCGCAAGGTCGTGGATCCCAAGGACTGGTATGAGGATTTCTGGCATCTGGCCGATACGCTGCTCAACAACATCCTCTTCATTCTGATAGGATGCGCAGTGCTGAGTCTGCCGCACCATCCGCTGATCGCAGCCCTTGTCTTCGGGGCAATTCTGATAAATATTGCGGCACGTTTTGTCGGTGTCGGCACTTCGGCTCTTATCATAGAAAAACACAAGATCCCTAACCGCTACAACACGATGGAATTCACCTCGCTTATGACCTGGAGCGCGCTCAAAGGCGGCCTTTCGCTGGCACTGGCACTCAGCACAGCGGAATTTCTTACACCCTCAAGCTACAATGTCGTTATCATAGTAACGAGCGTGACAATGTATTTTACGATTGTGGTTCAGGGACTTACCACGAAAAAGGTCTTCGCCATTATCGAGAAGCACAAGGCTGACCGCATAAGGCTGTGACGCGCCATGTTCGCGTACAATACGGCGCGAATCGATAATAACGATAATTCTGGTTAATCTTTTTTAGGATAGATGACTTTTCTCGGTTTTGAGCCGTCTGCCGGAGTTACGATCCCTTCTTCTTCGAATCTGTCAACGATCCTTGCCGCGCGGTTGTAGCCTAGTTTGAATTTGCGCTGAAGCATACTTGCGCTGCATTCACCCGTATTCATGATGTAAGCGAGTATCTCGTCGTAAAGAGGTTCGTCATCATTCGAGCTGCCCGAAGAATCTCCGGAAGAGCCGCCACTTTTTCCGCCGTCGTTCTGGAAATTTTCAAGAATGTCTTCCGGATGGTATTCGCCGCCTGCTTCCTGCTTGATGAAATCGATGACAGCTTCCATTTCAGGAGTGCTGACAAAAGCTCCGTGGATTCGCATCGGAATTGATGTTCCCGGCGCGATGTAAAGCATATCGCCGTTTCCGAGCAGGGCGTCAGCACCGTTTGTGTCAAGAATGACTCTTGAATCCATTGCGGAAGCGACTTTGAAGGCGATTCTGACCGGAAGGTTACTTTTGATAAGGCCGGTGACGACGTCTCTTGTCGGTTTCTGCGTCGCGATGATGAGGTGTATACCGACTGCTCTCGCTTTCTGCGCGATCCTTGCGACTGCAATTTCGACCTCTTTGCCTGCAACCATCATAAGGTCTGCAAACTCGTCAATAACGACGACGATAAACGGCATTTTTTTGAGATGACTCTCTTCAGCAGCGAGGTTTTTATTGATTTCATTGATCTTCTGGTTGTATTCACCGATATCTTTGACTTTGTTTTCAGCCAGAGTCCTGAAGCGGTTGTCCATTTCCATGACTGCCCACTGAAGCGCTTTTGCCGCTTTTTTGCTGTCTACTACGACTGGAAGGAGCATGTGCGGGATCCCTTCATACATGTTGAACTCGTTTCCTTTCGGGTCGATCATGATAAATTTGACTTCATCCGGCGTGAGAGTGTAGAGCAGGGAGATAATGAAACTGTTTATACCGACCGATTTTCCGCTTCCCGTAGTTCCGGCGACGAGGACATGCGGCATTTTGTTGAGGTTTGCGGCACACGGTTTCCCGGCGACATCAAGTCCCAAAGCTATCGGCAGACCTTTTGTCGAAGCGGTTTTGAAAACCGGACTTTCAAGTATTGATTTGAGTCTGATCGTGAGCCTTTGCTCGTTGGGAATTTCGATTCCGATGTAAGGTTTGCCGGGGATGAAACCGACGACACGCACTTCTTTTCCGCTGACCGCGACGGTGAGATCCTTCGCCATTCCCTCGACCTGGCTGACTTTTACCCCTTCGCCGAGTTCGATTTCGTACATTGTAACGACAGGACCTATTGTCGCGCCGTGGACTTTGACCTTTATTTTGTGCTCAAGGAGCTTTCTTTCGATGATAAGACCGGTGTTGCTGACTTCCTGTTCCCTTTTTTCGGAAGTTTCAAGGTCTTCGCCGGGAACGAGAAGCGATACATCCGGCAGATGATAGTCTTTGAGTTTTCTCAAAACCGATGTCGTGGCTATCGTCTGGTTGAGCTCGCTCGTGACGACTTCTATCTGCTGGCGAGGTTCTTCATGAACTTCTTCATTTTTAGGCGTTTCTTCAATATTTTCGGGTTCTTTTGCTTTGACAGTCTCTTCCGGAATTTTTTCCGGGATTTCTTCAGGTTCATCTTCCGGTTCTTCTTCAGGAATATCGTCGAAATCGTTCATGCTGTTGATTTTGATCCTTGGCGGTTCGGGTTCTTCATCGGCAAGAGAAACTACCGACGGACCGTAGTTGTCGCTGTCGATTTCGTCCTCGATCTCTTCCATTGACTTGCCGGAATTTATGCTGACATAGTTCTGATCATCGTTTTTGTCTTTCTTTTCTTCAGGCTGATCCTGACTTTTTTCATTTGCGGCATTTTCTTCGTTATCATCCGGTCTGTTGTCGGTAAAGAACTCTTTAAGAACAAGGCCGGTTTTTGCGCAGAGTTTGAAAAAACTTACGTGAAAGGTGAGGATCATAAAAAGTATTGCCCAGCAGATGAAAATAAGGATGAAACCTGTTCTGCCGATATATATTTCAAAAAATTTCTGATATAAAAAATGACCTGTATAATTCGCTTTGTATGAAGAATAAGTATCGAATATCATTGATAAGAACGGAAGCAGGATGACGAAGTTGACGAGGTTCAGCAGAATGTGTTTCCAAAGTTTCTTTTTGAGGAAAAAAATTATTACAAAAGCTATGATCCCGAGCGGAATATAGAAAGAGACAATGCCGAAAAGGTTGTCGAGAACATGCGCGCAGTCGTAACCGAGCGAGCCTGTGAAAAAGTTATCGTTGATGATTTTTTCCCCGGAAGCTTTCGCCGAATAGTATGAAATTAGAGAAATCAGCGTGAAAATCGTAGGAACTGCCAGAATGCAGGTAACGATTTCGCCGGTGTATGAGTTCTTTTCGACGGTTTTTGTTTCTTTTATATCTTTTGTTTTTTTCGGTTTTTGCGTTTCTGTATTCGGTTTATTTTTCTGAGACACGGTAAACTCCGATAGAAAGTGTTTTATCTAATGTTTTATATTCTTTGTCGTACAGCGACATCAGCTGTTTTTCATTGGAAAGGGAGGTTTTTACAGACACTGATCCCCAGCTGTCGCCGTTGCCGATTTTTTCAAAAATCCTGTGTATAGGTTCAAAGCCTTTTTCTGCAAGCGATTTTGCGATTTTTTCAAGCGTTTCTAGCGCATTGCCGCTGCGGATGACGAAAGTGACGATCGAGGTGTCGTTTATTTCGGGATCACCGAAAAGCGCCTTGAAACCTGAAACTTCGGAAATGTCGGCGACAGGAGTCGACTCTTTTATCGTTCCACCCGAAAAAAGATAGAGATTTTCAGTTGTTTCACCGGAAACAGATACGTTTCCCAAACTGAAAAACGAGTTTCTGACCGCTTCGAAATCGACGAACTGCTTTTTATTTTCCAGGTTTTTGCCTCCGAGGAAAGTTTTGTCTGCGAAAACCAGTTTTTTCGCGATTTTGAGTGACAAAAGATTTGCGTAAAGGGTGTCAGGGTAAGTTTCAAGCTGCTTTTCCGAAGAGAGAACCCACAGAAGAAGTGATTCCGGATCTGTCACCGGAGCCGAAAATGAAAGTTCTCCAGAAAAAAGGTAAAGCTCAGGAATTACTGAAGATGCTGCAAAATTAGGAGAGTAGAAAGAGCCGCTTTCAAAAGGGAGCTGATGGCTGAATGCAAGAGAATATAAGTATTTCAGCGCGACTTTTTCCGAAACGGGAATATTTGCCGCACCGGACTTGAAAATTATTGTGTTTCTGCCGTTTTCAGAACTGTTTTTCGTGACGGAAGTTTTGTTCCAGCCCCTTTTTTTCATGCTGACTTCGGCTTTTTCATCTTTGCATAAAGCTAAAATTGCGAAATCTCCGGGAACAGGCTTGATAGTGTTTTCAAAGTCGATTGACGAATAAAGAAAAAGGGCGATTTTCCATCTTCCCGGAGTGTCTGCCGGAACATTGAGTATGATTCCGTTTCCGCGATCTGTTCCGAAAGAGTGCCGTACTCCGATATTGTCGAGATAGTGCGAAAGATAGAGCATTTTTGTATTCCAGCCTTTGAACGAAAGTCCTTCTTCAATGGTTTCTGCCGCCGGGAGTTTATCTGTAAAACGTGTTTCATCGTGGATCTTTTTTATTATTTTTCCTGAATTTTTCATTCCGTAAAGTGAGGCGCTTTCCTTCTTAAAAAATGCTTTCAAAAGGTAGTTCGCGACTTCGTTCTGCGTATTTTCGGCAGATTCGGTTGAAAAATCAGGCTCTTTATCCAGAAACCAGCAGCTTTTAAGAAGCGTTGATTTTTTACTTAAAACATTGATCCCGCTTTTTGAAAGTGATCCGGAATAATTTTCAGCAGCCTTTTCAACATCGCTCAAAGCGGCATTGGAGGGCAGTTTTGAAAAGTGGAAGCAGAGTTCGTAAAAATCGGGAGAATCTTCTTTTTCAACTTTTTCATTTTTGTTGCAGCAGACGAAAAAAAGCGCCGCGCAAAAGAGAATAAGCAAAATTCTTTTGATCAGTAGTTCCATTCTTTCTTGAATATATTCGGGTATTTATCAACCATGCAGCGTTTGAGGAGTTCAATTACTTCCTCTCTGTCTTTTGCCGCCATCATGAGCGAAAGGATCTCTTCTCCTTCGTGCAGATAACCGCATTTTATTATCTTTTTTATTATCGGGATCGATGCCGGATTCATGCTGAGCGCGTCTATTCCCATTGCAAGAAAAAGAAGCGGCAGGTAGGGATCGCTCGCCATTTCTCCGCAGATGTTTACCGGTTTGTTTTTCGCTTTTGCGACAGTAACGATCTGGTTTATCACCCGGAGAACTGCCGGATGATAGTATGAAAAGTAGTCTGAAGAGAACTGATCCTTTCTCTCTACTGCCATCAGATACTGGATGAGATCGTTGGTTCCAATGCTGAAGAAATCTACTTCATCTGCAATTTTTTCGATTATGAAAACCGATGCCGGAACCTCTATCATCGCGCCGATTCTGATTCCTTTGAGATTTTCGGAAAGTCCCATATCTTGGGCTGTTTTGTAGAGAAGATTTCTGAAGTCGTCAACTTCGTGGGTCGTGCTGACGAAAGGAAGAAGTATGTCAAGGTTGCCGAGTTTTGCAGCTTTTACTAGTGCCCTTATCTGCGGAATGAAAACATCAGGACGCCCTTTGCAGAGCCTGATTCCGCGCATTCCCATGAAACCTTTCGTGACGATAGCGCCGCTTTTGTCTTCGCCGAAATCGAAAATTCTTATCGCGGCTCTGAGCGGCAGAGCCTGATGCAGAACCTGATAGTAAACATCGTAGTGTGCGTCTTCGGAAGGAATTTCCCCGTCTTTTGAGAACATGAGTTCCGTTCTGAAAAGACCGATGAATTCGCCACCGTATTTTTTGACGAAATCTACTTCGCCTGTCTGGTCGATGTTTCCGCCGACTCTAAGCCTGCGGTTGTCTCTGGAAACTGAAGGAGTTGAAATATCTTCAAGGAATCTTGCAAAATAGCTTTTGAACTCATCCGCTTTGCGAAGTGCGTTGTTTATTTCATCGATTGCCGGACGGAGAACGACTCTGCCTTTGAAGCCGTTAACGATAAGCATATCACCGTAATCAAGCAGGTGAATGAGATCCGGAACGCCCATGACAGCCGGAATTTCAAGCGAACGCAGAACCATCGTGAGGTGGCTGACTCCGCCGGGAGATTCAAGAACGATCCCTTTGACATTGGGATTTTTTGAAAGGACATGAAGTTCATCGACAGTGAGATTTTTTGCTGTTACTATAAAATCTTCGTCTGGAAGCCTGTTCAAAACCGAATGTGTCCCGCCGGTAAGTTCAGACACCAGCTTGTCGCGGATAACTTCCCAGTCGGCGATTTTTGCCTTGACGTAGTAGTCTGTCGTATTCTGGTCAAGCACCGAAATGAGCTTGTCGAAAACTCCCAGAACCGCCCATTCGGCGTTGATCCGGCTCTCTTTGATCATGTTTCCGACCATTTCCGAAAGGGTGGGGTCGGTGAGCATCATTTTGTGGGCTTCAAGGATCGAAGCTGTTTCAGAGCCGATATTCTTCTGCGATAAAATATTCTCAAGTTCGCGTTCAGAAGCTGTGACTGCTGCTTGAAAACGATTGATTTCATTCGGAATTTCTTCGACTTTCAGATCAATATGCGGAATTTTGGAATATTTACGGTCGATAAAAAAAAGTTTTCCCGCGCCTATTCCGCCGCATACTTTTTCGCCCTGAAGTTCAAGCCTTTCCCGCAATTATTCTTCCCCGAATTTGGTTTCGACAAGTGTTGTAAGAGCCGAAAGACACTCTTCTTCCGATTCGCCGTTTGTACTGATTTTTACAGTCGAGCCTAGCGGAGCCGCAAGCATGAGAAGTCCCATGATGCTTTTTGCGTTCACGCGGATGCCGTCCTTTTCCATTTCGACGCTGCATTTGAATTTTTCAGCCGTTTTCACGAAAAGGCTTGCAGCACGTGCGTGCATTCCGAGTTTGTTTTTTATCGTAAGTTCAGCTTCTTTCATTTTGAGTCTCTTTTTTCAAGAAGTTGTTTCGCTCCTGTGATATTCTGTCTTGCGCTGCGGATGATGCCGTCAACCATTGTTCTTATGTCGGTATCGTCGTCGCGGTGTTCCAGACTGTACATCACCATGGAAAGGTTTAATCCGGAAATAACGTCGACATTCTCTTTTTTAGCGAGGGAAAGGGCGATATTAGAAGGACTTCCGCCGAAAAGATCTACAAGAATTATGACTTTGTGACCTTTAGCGAGAAAAGAGTCGATAGTTTTTTCAAGATTTGCCTTCATTCCGTCGAGTTCGGTTACCATCGAAAATTCGATTGAAAAGAACCCGGTTCTGTCAGAGACGTCAATATCCATTATGCGGGAAGCTACATTCAAAAGAGTGCTTCCGAGTTCTCCGTGAGTGATAAAAACAAAAGAGTACATTTAATTCCCCTTCAATCCTTTAAGTTTGTTAT
The DNA here is from genome assembly GCA_017645765.1 of bacterium. Classification (GTDB taxonomy): domain Bacteria; phylum UBP6; class UBA1177; order UBA1177; family UBA1177; genus UBA1177. The sequence continues at coordinate 121,783 of JAGCNV010000026.1, forward strand.
CAAGTCTTTTTTCCATTTCCCTGGCGGCGAAAAATCCCATTTTTTTGAGGAGATAATCGCGGGCAATAGCTTCCATGAGCGAACTCAGGTTCGAGCCGTTGCGAACCGGAATGATGTAGTATGCCTTTTTTACGCCCAGGATTTCATAGTAGTTTATTTTGTCGCCGACACGTTCGTAGTCGAACTTGTGGATCTCGTCCCACGAAACAAGGCGGACGACGCAGTCGATCTCCTTTTCCGAATCGACCGAGGTTATTCCGAACATCTGCTGAAGATCTACAAGTCCGATGCCGCGGATTTCAATGAAGTTGCGTCCGATTTCGTTGCAGCTTCCGATAAGCCTGTTCGGAGTGAGCCGCTTGATCTCGACAAAGTCATCGGCGATAAGTTTGTGTCCGCGCATGACGAGGTCTAAACTGGTTTCACTTTTTCCGACGCCGCTTTCACCCATGATAAGCATCCCTACGCTGAGAACATCGATAAGCTGCGCGTGAAGCGAAACCGTCGGTGCGAGTGCAGTGTTGAGAATGTCTCTGACATAATCGGTGAAAACGCTCGAAATCATCGTTGTCGACATAAGCGGAACATTATATTTCCGTGCTATCTCTTTGAAGTAGCCGGTCGGCTTTTCAGGGTATGTGAAAATCACGAGGATCGGTTTTTCCTTGAGAAAAGTTTCTGACATTCCGAGCTGTTCATCCATCGGCAGAGTGCGGAGATAGTCCATTTCGCTCTTTCCGAAAAGCTGGATCCTGTTTTTGTAGAGATGCGCCACGAAGCCTGCGATCGAAAGACCGACGACCTGAACTTTGCTCTCGGTAAGTTCGATTTTTTTCATCTCGTCTTCGCTCATGTTTTCGAGCGAAAGTTCAAGCTGAGTATTTTTCAGCAGTTCGTAAAGTGTGTAAAAAGCGGGTCCTGACATGGCTAAAAATCTAAGTTAGAACTGTTTAAGGAAACGCAGATCTCCTGCATGGAAGTGGCGTATATCGTCAATTCCGTATTTCATCATCGTGAGTCTTTCGATGCCGCCTCCGAACGCGAAGCCTGAATAGATTTCAGGGTCGATTCCGCAGTTTCTGAGAACCTGCGGGTGGATCATTCCGCAGCCAAGATATTCGATCCAGCCTGTTTGTTTGCATACGCTGCATCCTTTGCCTTTGCATATTCTGCATTTGAAATCAAGTTCGAATCCCGGTTCGACAAACGGGAAGAACGAAGGTCTGAGCCTGATTTCGACATCTTCGCCGAAAATGCTCGAAACGATCTGCTTCAGCGTGAAAATGAGGTGAGCGACGGTTATTCCTTTATCGACTACAAGACCTTCGCACTGATGGAAAGAGTGCTCGTGGCTCGCGTCAACAGCTTCGTTTCTGTATGTTTTGCCGGGGCAGACGAATTTGATCGGAGGCTTCTTCGCGAGCATTCCGCGGATCTGGACAGGGGAGGTCTGGCTGCGGAGAAGTTTTCCGTTCTTAAGCCAGAAAGTGTCCTGCGAATCACGAGCCGGATGGTCTTCGGGAATGTTGAGCGCGTTGAAGTTGTAGTATTCTTCTTCCATTTCGGGACCGTCGAGAATGTCGAAACCCATGGAAATGAAAAGATCCTCAAGTTCTTTTCTGACAATCGAAAGCGGGTGTATCGAACCCTGAACCGGCGTTTCCGGCCATGAAATGTCGCTCCATTCGTTCTCGACTTTCGCCGCGATTTCGGCTTCCTCTATTTCTTTCGCCTTTTGTGCAATCGCAGCTTCGAAATCGTTTTTGACGTTGTTGATAAGCTGTCCGATCTCCTTTCTCGCGTCAGCCTGAAGGTCTTTCATGTCCTTCATCATAGCGGTGAATTCGCCTTTTTTGCCGAGAATGGCGACTCTGAGCTGTTCCAGAGCGTCTTTCTGTTTGATTTCGCCTATTTTCGCGTTGAAACTCTCCTTCAGAGCCTCTATCTTTTCTTTCATCATGATGCCACCTATAAAAAATTAAAAAAAACAATTGTGCCGCGCACGGGCGGAAAGTTTACTTAAAAAGTTTGTTTTTTCAATAAATTTTTAGGAAATTAAATTCCTTTCATCACCGCCGATATCCCGTAAAGAGGAACATTCAGAACGGTTTTGTCTTCGCGGTAAGGAAGTGCGGAGGTTTTCAACGCTTTGTCAGGGCTGAAATTCTGACAGAAAAGAGTGAAACTTCTTGAGCGCAGGTTTTCGCCCGATTTCACCTCTATCGGAATGACGCTGTTTTCTTTCTGGATCACGAAATCGACTTCGGAAGTGCTACGCTCGTTTGTCCAATAACCAATATAATCTAAATTCAATGTTTTGAGTTCCTGCATGACATACTGCTCGGTCAAAGCTCCTTTAAATTCAGTCATTATGCGGTTACCGTCGATAAGAGCAGCCGCGGAAAGTCCTGCTGATGCGCCGAGAAGACCTACATCGACCATAAAAAGCTTGAATACAGCCAAGTCCTGATAGGCTTTAAGCGGCATTTTCGGGGTGCTGACCCGGTGCGATTTCAGCACGATTCCGCAATTGCAAAGCCACATTATCGCAAGTTCAAAATCCTTCGCCCGCGCCCCTTCACGGATCACGCCGTAGACAAATTTTTTATTTTCCTTCGCAAGCTGTGCCGGAAGGCTTTCCCAGACCATATCAAGCCTCGGGACCTGTCCCGACGGCGCATGTTTTGAAAAATCGGCCTGATATGAGCGCAGGATCTCGTGCTGAACTACTCGCACCTCGGAATAATCATGCGTTTCAAGCCATTTCATCACGACTTCCGGCATTCCTCCGACATAAAGATATGTTTTCAGCAGATTCATCAGCTCGCCGTGAAAAGTTTCGAGAGTTTTCCACTCCTGCCTGAACATTGCTTCAAGAAGCATCTCCATCCCAGAAGCTACGAGAAATTCCGAAAAAGAGAGAGGATAAAGGTCTAAAAAAGAGACTTTTCCGACCGGAAACGACTGGTTTTCGTGCATAGCGATCCCCAAAAGCGATCCAGCCGCCGCGATGTAGTATTCGGGAGCGTTTTCGCAGAAGTATTTCAGAGAAGTCAAAGCCCCTTCCGCCGCCTGAATTTCGTCAAAAATAATAAGAGTGGTTTTCGCGACGATCTTTTTTCCGTAAAAAAGCTGGATAGTCGAAATTATCCGCTTCGTGTCGAAATCCTCTTTGAAAAGATCCCTGAAACGGGGTTCGTTCTCAAAATTTATGTAGACCGTGTCCTGAAAGAACAGACGTCCGAACTCTTTGAGAAGCCACGTTTTCCCTGTCTGACGCGCTCCCCGGAGTATCAAAGGTTTATGGATTTTGCTTTTTTTCCACTCCGCAAGCTGCCGCATTGCCGCTCTTTTCATAATTTTTCACCTCGATTTTTGAACCGCAAAAAACGAAGAATCATACGTTATCTTGATAAAAGTGTCAACAAAATACATTTTTATCTCGATAAAAGTGTTGCTAAAACACAGAAAAATCAAGTTAAAAGGTGACTGGCAAAAATCAAGTCATTCTGAGCGGAGCGAAGAATCCAAGAGATGTTTCACATCCGTTCAACATGACGTATTTTATTGAATTTATTTTCAAGATTCGTAAAATATAACGTTTTTTATTTGTCGTCTCAGGAGGAACTCATGAAAAAACTCCTTCTTTTACTTATTGCTCTGATATTTTTAGTCGTTTCGTGCAGCAGCTCGAAAAAAGCAGAAAACGATACCGACATTTTGCCGGATGAGGATGCGACGGATGTTGATGAGGATAATCTGCAACCGGATGAGGATGTGACGGATGTCGATGAGGATAATCTGCAACCGGATGAAGACAACGGCGGCACCGGACCTTCTTTCGTTAATATCTGCACGGGACTTACAAAGTGTTACAACAACGAAAAAGAGATAAAATGCCCGAAACAGGGTAAAGATTTCTACGGTCAGGATGCTAACTTCGCAAAACTAGGGAAATGTGTTCCGCGAAAGTTTTCTGTTGACAGTTCTATCGGAAACGAACCGGTCGTCATTGACGAAGTAACAGGACTTGAATGGTCTCAGAGCTTTTTCGAAATCGGAAATTATGCGGAGGCTTCCGATTACTGCAAAAATCTGGAATACGGCGGACATAATGACTGGAGAGCACCAACAGTCAAGGAACTTTTTTCAATTGTTGACTGGAGCAGATACGATCCGGCAATAGACACAGATTATTTTCCGAAAACACCGTCAGCGAATTTTTTGGCTTTATCGGCAGACGACCGGTACACGTGGATTGTCAATTTTTCAAATGGAGCGACACGTACGACCTCAAATCTAAGCGACAAAATTTATTTGCGCTGCGTCAGAGGCAGCGATTCATTCTGGAAAGTAGAAATCCTGTCGGATTACGGCGGTCCGGAAATCTATTACATCAACTACAATTCACGAGAAAACAAAAAATCCGAAATTTTCATGGGAGGACTCCGTCCGTATGCACCAACTTGGGAAGAGGCTTTGAAGTACTGCAATAACCTGACTTTAGCCGGAATTTCAAACTGGAGACTTCCAAACATAAACGAACTAATGTTTTTTCTGTTTCATATCGGCGGAGGAAATTCTTCCTACTGGTCATCGACTACATACGCCGAAGATCCGTCCGGATCATGGATATTCAAATATGGTTCAAGTATTTCAGCAGAACCAAAAAACAGCAATCAGGACAATATTATTGTATTATGCGTGGCTGATGCTCCGTGTGAAAAAGGACTTGCATGGACAGGAACAGATTGCGTGAATTTCTGCGATCCTAACCCGTGCAAAGAGATGGAACATTCAAACGGAAAATGCGAATTGAATTTTTATTCCAAGCTCGACAAAGATTCCTTTATTTGCGGATGCAACGAAGAGGAAGGTGCTTTCTGGAATTTCTGGCAGGAAAAATGTGTCACGCCATGTGAACCCAATCCATGCGAAAACTATGAACATTCCAATGGAGTCTGCACAATACATAAAGAGTTGCCGACTTACCCGGACAATATTCAGGAGTATAGCTATTACTGCGGTTGCGATGAACCTTATTACTGGGTTGACAGACAAATCGGCTGCGTAAACGGTTGTATCCCCAACCATTGTGAAAACGTAGAACATTCAACCGGAGGATGCTATCCGGGTGATCTCGGCTGGTATTCATGCGAATGTGAAGAAGGATACGAATGGGATTGGAGCGATTCCTGTGTCAGTATCTGCGATGACGGTTACCTGTGGGACGGTTTTCAATGTGCCCCCGTTTGTGAGCCAAACAGATGCGAATATATAGAACATACAACAGGCGAGTGCTATCAGACAGGCAGCAATATGTTCGGTTGTGACTGCGAGGAAGGCTATCACTGGGCATACTTTGACTGCGAAAAAGATCCTGAAGAGGATTAAATTCCTTTTATCACCGCAGATATTCCGTAAAGTGGAACATTTTCGAGCCAGTCTTCTTTTCTGGGTTTTTTTAGTCATCATAAAAGCTGAATTTAGATAAAAACACCAACACGTTGATTTCACAACGTTTTTCTGCCATCATCCACATTTTTAATGACCATCTTTTGATAGTATCTACATTTTTAATGACCATTTTCAGTCAATATGCAACATTTTTAAGGAGCATTTTTTGAGTTGAATTTATTTTCAAAATTCCTAAAATATAACGTTTTTTATTTGTCGTCTCAGGAGGAACTCATGAAAAAACTCCTTCTTCTACTTATTGCTCTGATATTTTTAGTTGTTTCGTGCAGCGGATCGAAAAAAGCAGAGAACGATGCGGATTTAATGCCGGATGAAGATGCAGTGGATGTTGATGAAACCGATGAAGACGATGAAGACGCTATCGCTGATGACGATGAGATTGAAGATATAGATCTGTGCGAGCCGGATCCATGCGAAAATTTCGCCAACGTTGACGGGACCTGTCTCAACAAAGAAGACGGTTCTTTCGAGTGCGGCTGTCTTGAAGGATATTTCTGGGCCAATCCCGGATGTAAAAAAATAACTTTCGCCAATATCTGCACGGGGCAGAAAACTTGTTACAACAGAGATGTCAATATGAAATGTTCCAAAGAAGGAGAAGATTTTTACGGTCAGGATGCGCATTATGCCAAAAAAGGTTTTTGTATTCCGAAAAATTTATCTTCAACAACAGCGTCTTATAGCGAAGGTCTCACTTTAGACAACAATTTAAAGATCGAATGGTTACGCAAAACTGCAGATTCGACCTATAGCTGGGATGAAGCTGTGAAATATTGTGAAGAACTTGAATATGCCGGTCACGACGACTGGCGGCTGCCGTCGCCTAAAGAGCTGATGTTTGCCGGAACTCTACTGAATCCTGTAAAGTATTTATGGTCGTCACAAGGCAGCAACGACACATCCGCATGGAAAATCCAGACCAGTTCAAAATATTTAAGCACGGCCAAAAAGAGTGAAACAAACGATGTGCGCTGTGTCCGAGGAGAACGGCCGGAAATCCCGCGGCTCTATGAAATTCAGGACAGAAATATGGTTTTTGATCCTGTGAACGGTTTGTCGTGGGATACCTCATATACCGGCAGAAAATCATGGATGGAGGCTCTTGCCTACTGCGAGAACTCGACTCATGCAGGTTTTTCCGACTGGAGAGTGCCCAACATCAACGAACTTCTCTCGCTCGTGAATTATGTCAAAGATGATCCCGATTCGGATTTTCCATATTCAGCGCACAATTTCGGATATGATATGTGGTGGTCGTCAACGACTCTTGATGCCGGTTCAGAATATGCAAGCTATGCCCGGACCGCCGTCATTTACACTGGAGAGACATCAAGCACCGTCAAATACGACGAAGCCCGTGTTATCTGTGTCAGAAACGAACCGTGCAGACAGGGTTATTTTTTGCATGATAAAAAATGCGTCGAATCACCGTGCAATGACGATCCTTGCATAAACATCGAACACTCCGACGGAATCTGCCATCTGGACTATTCCGGCAGTCACTTCTGCGGATGTGTTGAAAACTACTTCTGGGACGGTAACAAATGCGTAAATCCGTGCGATTCGGAGCCGTGCAAAAATGCCAAACATTCGGATCAAAAGTGTAAACCGGTTGACGCATTCCGCTACAGTTGCGGCTGCACAGGGAACTATCATTGGTGGAATGAAGATGCAGGCTGCATTGAAAAACAGCCTTTTTCTGGAAATATCTGCACCGGCCAGACAAAGTGCTATAGTAACGAAGAAACAATGGAATGTCCTTCGGAAGGAGAGGATTTCTTCGGGCAGGATGCGAACTATGCTGAGCTTGAAGTCTGCATTCCGCAGAATTTTTTAATCGACGACACCGTAAAAAGCGAACCGACAGTAGTTGATCTCAATACCAAACTTGAGTGGCAGCAGACATTCTCCGAAGCGATAACAGGTTGTTATTACCCGTGTGATGAGGCCGTTGATTACTGCGAAAACCTGAATTACGGAGGACACGACGACTGGAGACTGCCGACAATACTGGAACTTCATACGATCGTGGACAGCGAAAAGGTAAATCCTGCTACAAACACAAATTATTTCCCGAATACGCCGTCGGAATATTTTATGTCAGAATCATCGAGTCTCTCATTATATGCATCGGGAGGGCCACATGATCCGTCACAAGAGGGCACAAGATCTTATTGGTTCGTCGATTTTTCGACAGGAATTTCAACGATTTCTCCAACAAAAGACTCTCATATTCGTTGTGTCAGAGGCGAAAAGTTGCCGAAAAAGACTTCCTATATTCTTGCCGGCAACAATAAAAGAGGTGCGGAAATAGCCTTCTATTCAAACGGAACTTTGATCTGGCAGGCAGAAACAAGATCCTACGGATGGCAGAACGCTCTTAAATACTGTGAGAATCTGAACCTGGCCGGACTAGTAAACTGGAGACTGCCGAACAAAAACGAATTACTTGAGTATTTTACGCCGTGCGGCATCTATTCGGTGTCTTATTATATGGGCTATTGGTATGATTACTATCCGTCCAAATACCACTGGTCATCCACGACAGTTTACAACAAACCGGAAAAAGCATGGATTGTTAACTACGGAGACTGTCTTGGATACGCCCACTACGATAGCTTTCAGGACAAAACAGATTCATACCTCATCCATACGCGCTGTGTCACCGACAATCCATGTTTCAAAGGCGAAATATGGAACGGTGAAAGCTGCGTGAAAGAAAACCCGTGCGAACCGAACCCGTGCAAAGAGATGTATTACATAACCGGAAACTGCATTATAAGCTCAAAAGAAACTAACGGCTATTTCTGCGAATGTTCGGAAAATTCGTTCTGGAGTTCCGATGAAAAGAGGTGCATCAGAACCTGCGGCGGAAGAAACCCGTGCATATACGATGCATCACATACCGACCAACAATGCTACGAAGACGAAAAAGGGGAATTCTACTGCGGCTGCGTTGAGCCTTACTACTGGAACTCAGAAAAGCACACTTGCTCTAAAAAATGTGAAACCGATCCGTGTGCCGACAAAGAAAACAGCGACGGACACTGTTCCGATGACACAGAACACGGATATGTGTGCGGCTGTATCGAAGGTTATACCTGGAATTTCTCGGATGGAGAGTGCCAGTGAAAAAACTCCTTCTTCTACTTATCGCTCTTTTATTGGAAAACCGTTAAATTTTGCCAAAAAATTCATGGAAAACCGTTAAGTTTGTTTTTCAAGTTTCGGCCGATAAAAAATCTTTGATGCTTGGGAAAGATAACATGCTGGAAACAATGACTTTTTCAATCAAAGGGTGCGGAAACTTCCAGGATGCTGAAATAGCACTCGAAGATAATCCGAATCTCAAGATTTTCTCGCCTGATGCAACTGCGTCGATTCCTATTGGGGAGACGGAAGATACAGCGAATTAGGCGATGTCGGCTGGTTATGGTCTTCCTTTGTTGTGTCCGGTTATTCACATCTGGCATGGGGTGTCAATTTCTATTACGGTCGGGTGTATTACGAAGGTAAGTCAACATATAAAAACGTCTATGTCCGTTGCGTAAGATAGGACGCAGTTTTCTAAAGTAAAAATATAACTTTTTTATAAATTCGTGCTATAAAGGCGCGTTTTAGTTGTTTTTAAACTTTTAAGAAATTTTTATATTCCGGAGGTTCCAATGTCAGGCGTGATAAAGACTTCTGAGGCTTTGAAAGTCAATCTGGCCGAAACTTTTGTTGCTGGTTACGAATTTTCCGAGCAGGAAAAGTTCATTCTGAGTGCAGTCGAAAAACATCCGCTTCTTGAAAAAAGGATGAGAACTTTCTTCCTCGAACTCAACCATCCGTTTCCCAATTTTACCGAGGTTATTGAGGCTTACCGCTGGATAACACTTGAAAACATGTGGGTTTTTGCTGATCTTGAAGAGAGTGACAGGCTGCTGAAGCTTCTCGGTGACTATTTTATGCAGATTTTTTCTCAGAAGCTCGATATTCCGCAGAGAAACAGGCTCCGTCAGACGATTTTCAACGTTCTCGAACTGCTTTACAAAATCATGCAGAGCAGCAAAATTTCCGATGATGTTTTCAATTCTTACCTCGATATAACCGAAACGGTTCTTGCAGACGGCAATCCCGGACTCATGGAAGCATCGAGTTCGCTCAAAAAATATGTCGCCGAAATCTGCAAGGACGAGCGTTTCTGCGGAAGAATCTTCAAAATGCTCAAGCGGGTCATGACGATAAATCTGGACTACTGGAAAAACATCCAGTCGTTCTCGGACTGGCTTGAAAACAGGAAAATCGAGCACGGCGACGAGGCGTTGGAAATCGAAAATGCTATCCTTTCGCAGTTTCCGCCCGAGCTTTTCACTGAGTGCGAAGAGGGGATAGAGAAGGCCGAAAAGTGCGAAGACTTCTTCAAACTGCCGGACTACACTTTCTTTACTGACAGGTTCCGCAACACGATCGACTTCATACCGACGCCGATATGCAAAATCTACTACATTTTCTACCTTCTTGATTTCTCTTCGATGGAAAGTCTGCGCGAATACCTTCTTTTCGACCTCAACAGGACTCTGAAAATCGTTTCGATTGATGATGCGGGCGAGGCTAAACGCTTCATTTCGCGTATGTTCGACTTCTTCAAACCGGTCCGCGAGCTTTTCCAGAGCGCGATCCTTGACTGTGTTAAAACGCTCGGTAAAGAGATCGTAAAACGCGGCAGTGCGGCGATATGTGACCACTTTTTTGATGCCGTTATCCGTTTCGGATTTGTTTATCCCGAACTTAAAGGTGTCAACTCCGACTGGCAGATGATCGTTGACAAAAACCACGTCAAAAACATCAGAACATGGCTTGAAATAATCGAAGTTAACCCGTCGAAAAGCACGAAACTTCTTTCTGCGCTCCTTGTAAACCTCAGGATCGGCGGCGTTTTTATTTCCGATACCGACCTTTTCCAGAGCGATGTCACGAAGTTTTTGAACAGCCAGATCGCGCCTGCTTACCACATTGCGCGTCAGATCGCCGTTCTGTTCCCGGTTTACTTCAACGAAATCGGTGCCGAGGGCGAACTCAGAAAGATTTCGACCGCGATTGACGAAATCTGCCACAGAAAGGATTTACTCACTCACTTTTTGAGAAAGCAGATCCACGCAGAGAGCAACAATACCCACATCCAGCTTGCAAAAGACGTCTTCATTTTCTGGCTCACCGGCAAAAAGGAACATCTTCAGAATAAGATTCCGAACGAGATTTATGAAACTCTCGAACCGGCAGGCGAAATGTACGAGGGTCTGCATGAAGTCGCCCGTTTCGTAACGAGCAGAGTTAGAGGCGACTACGAATCTCTTTTTACGATGAAACCTGCTGAAGTAGAGAAAATCATCGCCGATTTCGGAGCAGGTCATGAAGTAGAACAGAAGAAGGTCGGATATCTTTTCAACATTTATCTGCTTCTCAAGGAAAAATATTATCTCAATCCTGGCGATATTGCTAAAAAACTTAAGAAAATCACATATATACATCAGGCTACGATAGATGAGTTCGAAGCTGCGATGACTGCCGAGGACTGGAAAAGCGCAGTCAGAATCGCGTTTAAAATCATGTCGGCGCTCAAAAAGACCGTTCTTTCGGAAGAGCAGACAGAAGGCGTTGAAAACATCTACTATAAACGCCATATCGCGATAGGAATTCCTTCGATGTACGGCGAATACCGCGAACCGAAATTCGAGGCTTTAGGTATGATCTACAGGATGGAACAGCTTGTTTCGACGATGGTCGAAAAGCTGGTTTCAACTACGAAACTTCCGTATGTTTCAGCCGACAATCTCAGAGAAACCTGCGAAATTCTCGAGCTTTTCAGGGAAGGTCTGGAACTCGGCGGCATAACGAGCGAAAGTTTCAATTCCGATCTCAAAATGCTTGAATACAGCCTTGTTTCGTCAAGTTTCTCGCTGCACCAGTACACCAACATTTTCGAGTTCTTTGCCGAGGATTTGAGCAAAATCGTTTACGACTATTTCCTCGGAATCCACGATTCGAACCTCAAAATCGTTCTCGAACAGTATATCGAAAAGCATAATCTCACCGTTTCGTCGGAAAAGGACAAGGAGAAGATCATCCACAAAAAGAGCGAGGAATTCTACCGCGATATCATTTCGTCGTCGTTCCTTATGCAGCAGATCGACAGTCTCATAAACTATCTTCTTTCGATTTTGCACGGCATTCCGAAGAGTCTGACTCAGGAAGATATCCACATGATTATGACATACAAGCGCAAATCGATAATTTCCGAAATCGACAAGAAGGACGACGAGCTCGACAATCAGGTCTTCTTCGGTGCGAAAGGCTATTTCCTGAAAAAAATCAAGTCGTACGGAATGCCTGTTCCACACGGATTCATTCTCACGACAGAGCTTTTCAGACGTCGCGAGGCTTTGATGAAACACCCTGAAATCGAGAAGGAAATTTATACGACGATATCTGATGAACTTGGTATTCTTGAGGAAAAAACAGGACTTCAGTACGGCAACCCGAACAATCCGCTCATGCTTTCGGTAAGAAGCGGTTCGGCAATGTCGATGCCCGGCGCGATGAACACTTTCCTCAATGTCGGAATGAACGATGAATTTGTCGAACAGCTCGCAAAAAAAGAGAATTACGGCTGGACTTCGTGGGACTGTTACCGCCGTCTGATCCAGACATGGGGCATGAATTTCGGTATCGACCGTGACCTTTTCGATGCTGTCATTGCCGATTTCAAAAAGGTCTACAAAGTCGAGAAAAAGATCGGTTTCAAGCCTGAAGTCATGAAACTCGTCGCCAAGGAATACATGAAGATCCTCGACAGCCAGAAAGTCAAATTCGAGCAGAATCTCCACAAGCAGCTTTTCACTTCGATCCACGCGGTTTTTGATTCGTGGAATTCGCGCCGCGCTTTGGTTTACCGCGACAAACTCCACATTGCAAGCGAGTGGGGAACGGCTGTCATCGTTCAGAAAATGGTGCTCGGAAACATCAACTACGACTCCGGAACGGGCGTCGTTTTCACGCGGGAACCGAACGGCAGAGGCAGAAAGGTATGTCTTTACGGCGACTTCGTAATGTGTTCTCAGGGCGAAGACATCGTCGGCGGACTTGTTCACCCGTATCCTGTTTCAGAAAAGCAGAGACTTGAGATGAAAAACGCTCCGGATATCAGCATGGAAAAAGATTTTCCTGAGATATATTCGGCACTTAATGATATTTCAGTCGAACTTATCAACAAGCGCGGTTTCGGTCATCAGGAGATTGAATTTACTTTTGAAACTTCAAAAAGACAGGATCTGCACATACTCCAGATCCGTTCGTACCACCAGAACGACCTGATGCAGGAAGAGCTTGTTCCCGACAATCTGACGATGATAGGCGAGGGAACGGGCATCGGAAACAACGTCCTTACCGGAAGAGTCGTCTTCTCGATGGAAGACATCGAAAAGTGCAAAAAACTCTATCCCGGCGAAAAAATCATCGTTATGCGTCCCGACACCGTCAGCGACGATATCGACATGATTTTTGAAGCGGACGGACTTCTCACTTCCCGCGGCGGAGCTACGTCTCATGCGGCTGTCACGGCAGTACGTCTCGGCAAGATCGGTGTTGTAAACTGCAAGTCACTCGTTCTTGACGAAATCAACAAAACCTTCACCTTCGGCGGCGATACAAGAAAAGTTCTAAGCACACTCACGATCGACGGCAGAAGAGGATTTATCTACGGTTAGTTTTGATATTTTGGAGATAAAAAATGAAGAAATTTTTGATTGTTTTCGCGCTTTTCTGTGCAGTTTTTATTGTTTCGTGCGGCAGCGACGAAGAGGAAACAGCGGAATCAGTGGATACTGACAGCAGCAGTCAGGGTGATACGGCACAAGAGGCTGATGAAACCGATACCGCAGCAGATTCAGCTGATACTGTTCCTGATGACGACAGCGGCAATACAGACAGCGGAACTGAAAATGATGCCGACAACGGTCAGACTGAAATAGAAAACGACAACGAGCCGTCAGAAAACGATGACACGGAGAACGATAACGAGCCGTTAGAAGACGATGAGATGGAGAACGACAGCGACAATGAACCAGCTGATGTCGATGACTCGGAAATCAACGATGATTCGGATGATGCAGACGACACGGAAGTGCCTGATTGCATTCCGCAGTGCGACGGAAGCAGTTGCGGCGATGACGGCTGCGGCGGAACCTGTCTTTGCGGACATGATCAGGGCTGCAACGATGAATTTAAATGCGTAGACCTTGATTTTTCGGGATGTACAGGCCTTTCAGTTGACTGGAGCAGGCTGGTTCTCTATTCAATGGACAGTTTTTCGGCTGTGGGAAGCGGCGGCAGTGATCCGAGGGCTACAATACAATTTTATCAGGATCCGGTTACGCATAAAATCACTGCCGGAACGTACGATCTCGGGAGCGGAAAAAATTTGCAGTATAAAACGTGCACGGAATGCGTTTTTGTCTACTCGGACATGTTCGTAAACGCTTCAGGATATAATGAATACGCAAAAAAGTATTTCCAGCATGACGGAACTTTGACAGTAAGCAGCGTCGATGAGGAAAACAGAATCAAAGGAACGCTTACGGCAAGAATCTTTGAAGCAACTTTCGACAATAAACTGATGATGAATTTTGTGGCTGGCGGAAAATGCTTTGAAGTAGAATCGGCAGTACTGGATACTCCGGCGGAATAAACCGCAGGCAAGCAGTATGTTTTCTTCCGTATTTCCTAAAAATCCCTAAAATTTGCAGTCAGCCGCAAGACAATTTATTCGAAGAAAAAAATTCAAGCCTTAAATCTAAAACTTGAATTGGAAAAAATGAAGGGAAATAAAAAAGAAAGCCTCTCGAAATCTCTGGCGACCCCTAGCGGATTCGAACCGCTGTTAGCGGCGTGAGAGGCCGCCGTCCTAACCGCTAGACGAAGGGGTCATTGCATGAATAAAATGGATCCCGAACAAGGATTCGAACCTTGATTGACGGAGCCAGAATCCGTAGTCCTGCCATTGGACGATCCGGGAACCTCATGCTTTATTTGAAAATTCTTGCGAAGACCTTGTCATCCCAGCCGATGACGTAGATTTTGTGCCACGGTGCAGACTGTTTCAGGTTGTAGAAAACGTGAACCCGATAATTCTCTTCGTTGGTGAGCAGTTCGTCTTTAACCGAACTGTCTCCCACGAAAAGCGCCTGAACCTGTTTTACCGAAGTATCGAAGTCTTTCATGAGCTGATACTTATTGTCTCCGGTCTTAGTTGCCTGAGCCGGAAGGTAGGCCAAATTCAGATCTTTTGCAAAAATTCCAAAACTCAAAAGTGAAAGGACGATCAAAACGGCGGCTTTATAGCCAAAAAATTTTTTAAAGTCAAGAAAAAAATTCATTTTCACGAAAAAATCTCCGTTTTCTTTAACTATTCGCCCTGATTCTGGAGTTCTTTGATTTTATCTTTGAGAGCTTTTTCTCTTTCCCAGATCTCTTTGAGCTGTTTTCTTGCCTCTTCGTCAGCCTTTTTTGTGTCCTCGATGAGTTTTTTAAGTCTGTCTCTCTCTTTGTTCTCTGCAACGAGTTCTTCCGGAGTGATGTGAACGCCGTCGATGATGTAAAAATTGAAAGAAAGCGGCTGATCCGGATCCCATTCTTCGGGAATATCTTTAACTACGGTCTTGAAAACTTTTACCGAGTTCGGAAGAAGCGAAGTTCTGAGACCTTCGTATCTCATATCGGTTACGGGAAGGAAATTTTCAGCATAAATTACGTCGCCGTTTTTGTCTTTGAAGCGGACTCTGATGCCGACTCTGATCATGTCAAGGTCGCTGCTGCCGTTGAGGATCGTTCCGGTAAGTTCTGCAAGTCCGGGGCGTCCGGGAACCTTTTTACCGGTGATGTCGTCGATTTTGATGAGTCCTTTGTAGTTTTTGAGCAGATTTGCAAGTCTTGACTGCTCAGCGTTGCGCTCTGAGATTTCAGCCATAAGTGTCTGAAGTTCGACTTTGAAAGCCTCGCCTTCCTTGACGATTCTGACAGTGAAGATAAGTGACGCGTCTGCGTTCATGACGCCTGCCATACGACCCATGTTAGCCGTCTGACCGGTAGCTTCGATGAAAGCCTTGGTTTCTGCGTCGATGACGATATTTGCACGCGAAGTTCTGATTTCGGCACCGATTTTTCCTTTATATGTCGTTGTCGCAAAATCTTTGAAATCATCGAATGTTACGACTTTTTTCATTTCGGTTGAAAGCCAGTTGTCGTAAATGTCCTGCAAAGTTCCCTGTTTGCCGTCTGAAGCATCACGGACAGCATAAAGATAGCTCTGGATGAAAGCATCGACCTGATCCTGAAGAGATTTCGATTTTTCGCCGCAGCTGACGAACATCAGTGCTGCAAGCAAGAAAAGCATCAATTTTTTCATAATTCCTCCTGAAAAAGTAAAAAAACAATGTTGCGCGAACATATTATCACTTTAAATATAAGTCAAGAATATAATAACCTTTGAGATTCATTGCAGAAATATTGGAGCTTTCGCTCATGAACGGCATGATTTTTACGGTGTATGTCTCTCCTGCCTTCACTTTTTGTGCGATGAAGCTGTATTTGTTGAAGTGGATAGAGTCTATCATGTCGTCGGAAGTGATGATTTCAACGCCGTTGTGCAGCAAGGTCATCACCGTGTCGATGTCGAAAGAGGTCGATTCGCGGTCGGGACTTGTAGAAATATAGACGGTTCCGTTCCGTTCCGCCGTAAATTCAAAGGTGTTCTCGTAAAAATCGCTGTCGGTGTCGAAATATCCTAAGTAAGCTGCACCGGTTTTGATTTTTACCGGATTTTTGTCTGTTCCGTGACTCCATTTTTCGGGTTCGGAAACGCTTTCCTCGATCGAAAGTGTCAGTTTTTCTCCAGAATTCTGCTCGCATTCATTGATGTAAAGTCCGAAAATCAGATCCTCGGTTTTTTCATATTTTCTTGAAAAAAAGCGGAGGGTTTCTGCCGGATCAGGCATTGCAAACGGAATTAGATCGCGGTTGAAAATGTAAAGTCCGGCGAGATTTCCCGGCACGGAAAGGGTGATTTCGGCGAGATTTTTTTCTTTGTCTGCATTCCACTTGAAAAATTTCCAGCCGCAGTCGGGAAGTTCGATTTCAAGGTCTCCGGCAGATGAATCGAAAGTCTCGATTTCTTTGTCTCTGCTGATTTCGAGAGAGTAGGGAATGTCGTTTCCCAGAAGGTCGAGGTAAATTTCGCCGTTGAAAGGGGATAGCATATTGATGTTGTGCGTTTCGGCGCCGCTTAGCATGCTTGCCCTCAATGCGATGAGACCGCTTCCCGTTATGTTGTATGAGGAAGCCCATATCTCGGCAATGAAAGGATTCGGATTTTCAGGTGTGATTTTAAAACTCAGAATGTCGCCCTTTTCGACTTTGAACCTGAACCAGTCCTCATCGTCGCTCTCTTCTCCCAGAATATTTTTCTTTTCAGTGTCCAGGTAACCTGAAATATCGGCTGAATCAGTAATGTTGGCGTAGTTGAATGTGTCGTTGGGTTCAAGTTCAGCCGATTCGGGCTGCTGCGTGAATGAGATGTCGAAAACCTCGTCCTCCGTTTCGTCGAGATCGAGGAGCATTCTTCCGGTTACAAGAAGATGCCGAAGATTCCCTTCGAGCCTAGAGTAGATGAGAGGGTCGACTTTATTGCTGTAGTAGTCTTCATCGTCGTTTCCTGCGACGATTTCGCGGCTTCCGCAGTTCATAAGAAAAGAAAATTTGTCGCTCAGCATATTTTTTGTGTCGACATTTATCTGGTAAATCTCACTTTTTTCAAAAACGGGCTCAAGAATGTCAATATGCCTGCCTGATTTTGAAAATATTCTTTTAACTGTTGAATTTAATTTGATTTTTTCGTAACCTTCGGCATCGCATATATGGCTGGAAATGACTCTGAAATAGTATTTGAAACCGCCGGTTTTCTTTTCGTTTACGGTGTTTCTTTTGTCTCCGATCTCAAAATACTGCCAGCCGTCGGCAGTTGTAACGAAAGTGAATCGTTTTTTCCCGGGAAGTTTGAAAACCGCAAAAGTGTAGTTTCCGAGATTGTCTGAGTGACCGATGTACGGCTCGAAATTTTTTTCTCTGCTTTCAAATTCGAAGGTAATAAGAGTTCCGGAAGGCAGCCAGATTTTATAAAGGTCGGTATCGGCTGAATTTTCTTTGGGTTTGGTGATTTCTGCGGCATAGATGCTCCCTTCAGAAATTTCCAAAGCCTGATAAGTAGCCTCGTTCGGTTCGGCTTCGTATATATATTCGGCTGAATCAATGTATTTCGTGTGTTCACAGCCGAGAACAAGCGGCAGAAACAGCAAAAATCGGAAATATTTCAGAAATTTTAAAGTCAAAACAACGAACTCCGCAACAAATCGGGATGATTATTCAGATAAATCGCCGAAAGTAAATATAAACGGCTGATTTCGGAGGCTTAAAAACGGTGTCATAATTTTTCTTAATCTTTTATGTTTACAAATAATATATTTTCGCTAAAATACTGAGGCTTTTTTTGTAAGGAGAGAAAAATGAAGTTTTCAGCTTTGATTTCGGTTTTGTTCCTTTGTTTCGTTTTTGTAGCATGTGCTTCTGAAGAGGATGCTTCATGTGTCACGGGGTTTGACTGTGCTGACGGGTATTTATGTATAAACTCTGTCTGCCAGCCTCCTGTCGCGGTAAACGATGAAGATTCTCAGGACGATGTTGAAAATCAGGATTCTTCGGAACCTTCTGATGAAAAATCCGATGATAATGTTTCGCCGGAAGAAGACAGCGATATTACTGAAATTCCGGATGATATTGTCAGCTGTCCGAATGCCTGCAGCGGTTTCGGTGAATGTAATCTTGAAACAGGAAAATGTACCTGCACGGGAAATCACGGCGGCGAAGACTGCTCCGGATGTGCTGAAGGCTATCATTTGGAAGCAGAAGGTGACGATGAGGACGGAAATCCTGATATTCGTTCGTGTGTAGTGAACCTTACATGTGAACCCAATCCGTGCAACAACAACGGCTGCAAGGAAGTCGGAGCTACCGTACAATGCACATGTGCCGCGGCAAATCATCAGGGCGGAAGATGGTGCGAAAGATGTGCTGACGGTTATATGCTGAATAATTCTGGAGTTTGCAAGGAAGACTGCTCTTTGAAAACCTGCACTCCTCCGCAAAAATGCGGAATCGACTATGCTATAAACGAAGCAAACTGCAATAATTGTGAAAATGAATATTATACGGGAACTGATTGTAAAAGCTGCGATATTGAACATTTCTGCAACGGTCACGCTACGGCATGTGTCGTCGAAGGCGGAACAGAAAAATGTACTTGCGAAGCCGCTTATGCCGGTTCAACCTGCAATACCTGTGCAAACGGATATTTCCAGAGCAACGGCGTCTGCATAAAAAGCTGCGATGCGAACAAGTGTTTTAAAACGAGGCAGTGTGAGGCTGAATCCGTGCTGGGAGGAACCACGACCGGTATTGCTGTTGCATATGGAACATGCAATCCGACAACGGGTACTTGCGATTGTGATCCGGGCTGGGTTACGGGAAATTCCGAATACGGTGTAGGAAATTCGGTAGATTGTACAAATTTGTTAAGAAGAGTTCTGGAAACTTTTAACAATGTAGAATGTGCACAGTGTGATCAGAACAACCCGCCTGCTGAATATGCTCAGACTGGTTGTCCTACAGAATGTCCGATGACAATGGGAACGATTATGTTTTGCGATGTGTTCGTTGGGATGCCGATGGGGATAGGTAAATGTTATTATGAACCAGGCACTCTCAGATTATACTGTAAATGTGAATCTGGTTACACGATGAGCGGCAGTAAATACTATGATGAAAATCCGATTGGTGCATGTGCTTCCGAATCCAGTGAATAACTCTTATTTTTAATCAAGAACATTTTTCCGTAAATCATAAAAATTTTCATAAATTCAAATAAACACAAAAAGTGTCTCCGATTTTTCTTGACCTTATAAATTTCAGGTATATAATTTGGCGTTTATGTTTTTTTATGAGGTGAAAAAATGAAAACGTCGAATCGTAACGAACTTACAGAATCTCAGGCGAAAGTTTTGAAAACAATCAACGATTTTATTACGGAAAACGGCTATTCTCCGACCGCAAAAGAGATTGCCGAAATTCTGCACATTACGCAGACTTCGGTTTTTGAGCAGCTTGAAAGGCTTGAGAAAAAAAGGTATATAACGCGCCAGAAAGGTGCTGCGAGAACTATCGGCATTCTGAATACTGTCGTAGATGAAAAGCCTGTAAAAAGCGAATCTGTCAAACTTGTAAAGGTTCCTGTTATCGGAACGATTGCAGCCGGAGCTCCGATCTTTGCTGACGAAAATATGGAAGGCGAGATTCTTGTTGATGAAAGCAACATTGGAAAAGGGAGATTCTTTGCCCTCAGAGTCCGCGGTGACAGTATGATCAACGCCGGAATAAACAACGGGGACTTGGTCATAATAAAACGTCAGCCGCTTGCCGAAAACGGTGATATAATTGCGGCTCTTATTGACAATGAGGCTACTTTGAAACGTCTTTCATTGACGAACGATGAGGTTTTTCTTCTTCCTGAAAACGAAAAATACTCTCCGATAAACGTTACCTGCCGTGAAGATTTCAAAATTTTGGGAAAAATGGTGACGACTGTAACGGTTTTGTGACAAATCTCCTGAACTCTGTTTGACAACCTTATAAATACTGCTAATATTAGCGGTTTTTTTGTGAGGTGTGAAAATTATGAACAATTTTGTCAAGTGTTTTTTCGTTTTAATTTTCTTTTCATTTCCATTGTGGCTCGTTGCCGTGGAGGAAGAGTCAAAAGAGGCGACTGCGCCTTCTGAAAGCGAGTCTTCTCAGGAGTCTGTAAAGTCGGCTGAACAAAATCCTTCTTCCGAAAGTAAGCCGGCGGAAAAGGATGAACGCGGTTTTGTTTTCGGTTCTTACGGCAGAGTACAGCCTGCAACCGATCTTCGCGGCGGCTCTCCGAAATGGGTGAATATAGTCGGTCACGGCAGCAGGCTTGAGCAGTCGAGCTATGTCGAGCTTGATTTCGCATATCTTTTCAAGAAAATCGGCGACAACGGTCCGCTTTTCGACTTTGTTTCGACTCTCGCTTTTTCAGAGTCGCTTTTCCACGATAACGGCAAATGGATAGCGCTGAATACAGTCAGAAATCTCTTCGTCAGGGGTGAAAATGTTTTCTGGAAGCCGCTCGGTTTCTGGGTAGGAAGCAGAATGTACCGCGGCGATGATATCTATCTTTTGGATTTCTGGCCGCTTGACGACGACAATATCTACGGCGGCGGTGTAACGCTCCATTTCGATAATTGGGCTCTTGAATACTATTTCGGTTTCAACCGCCTTGAAGTCGACTGGCAGTATCAGGAGCAGGAAGTCGTTTCGGATACTTTCGGTTCCGAAAGCATAACATGGATGGACAGGCAGCGCATAGTTACAGGTCTCAAGTATATGCAGAATTACAAAATTTCGGAAAAACTCGGCTTGAAATGGAAACTGATCGGTGAATTTCAGCGGATAAGTGCAGGCGAAAAAAGCAACGATCCTCTGGATGAGGACAATTCAATTGTTTATCCCGAAGATTTCGGCTGGTCGCTTGGTGCGCAGCTTGGTCTTTTCGGTTATGCAAAGAACAGTTTTACCGATATTTTCTTCAAATATTCCGGCGGTCTCGCTGCTTACGGTCTTATGAGTGTTCCTTGGGGATTTGATTCCGAGTACAAAACGAAGGATGCGCGCGAGATTCTTTTTGCGGTCACATCCAATCTTGAAATCGGCTGGTTCGGAGCGATCTTCGGCGGTTATGTCCGTTCTTTCAGGGATTCCGACGGCAACCAATACGATAATGATGATTTTGTTGAATATACTTTTTCGCTTCGTCCGCACTTCTTTATTCACGAGAACTTCTATCTCGCTTTCGAAGTTTCGCATCAGCTCAAGGATATGAACGGTCTGACAGAGCTTAGCAACGGTAAAAACAAAAGCATTCTGCCTCAGGTTACGAAATTTTCGCTTATTCCGATTGTTACTTACGGCGGAGGAAACTACGGCAGACCTCAGCTTCGTTTAGTTTACACGCTTGCAGTACAGAACGACGACGCCCGCTACTCCTACAACAAAGAGGATTTCCGCGCGAAACATTCCGTTCTTCACTATTTCGGTTTGAGTGCCGAGTGGTGGTTCAATGTCGATCACAGATGATTTTATTCTTCCTTTGAAAAAAATTCATAATATTCAGGTTATGCGTATAATAAGATGTTTTTTTGTTTGTTAAAGTGAAGGTGAAGTATGAAACTGGTTAAAAAATTACTTTTTATTTTGGTGATAGCTCTGATTGCGGTCATGATCTCATATTTCGCAAGAGTTAACGATACGAATGTCACTCTCAATCTGATTTTCGTTTCCGTAAAGGATATCCAGCTCTGGCTGCTTTCTCTGTTCTGTTTTCTCGCCGGAGTTATTTTTTCTGTTATGGCCGTTTTCATTGATATCATGTTCATGTCGGGCAACGAAAGGAAGCTGCGTAAAGAATTGAAAAAACTTAAATCCGAGCTGATAGCTGTCCGTAACGAAAAGTTGGCAGATATCGATGATTCGACTTTTGACGAAAACGGTGAAAAACTTCCTTCAACAGAGGTCGAAAACGAAGATCAGAAACAAAATTAGGAGTTTACTTTGTGGTTTTTCGATCGTTTAAAGAAAAAAGGCAGAAAATATACCTCGACTTATAAATTCCAGCCTGATATTCAGGTTTTTTTCGATGCTCTGCGTGACTGTCATCTGAACAATCATTCGGCGTATTTTGCACAGCTTAAAAAACTTGCCGGAATTTATTCCGAAGAGCCGGTTTTCTGGCTTTTTGCCGGAGATGTCCTGCGTGACAAAAATCCTGAAAAGGCGCTGGAACTTCACCGTGATGTTCTTTTCAGACCTGCGACGACGGGTGTTTTCCGTGCGATGGTTCTGGAGCATATTGCCAGGGACTATATTGTTCTGAAGCAGAACAAAAAGGCGGTTTCTGTGCTGAAAGAGGCTGTCAAATGCGCCGATTATGCTCCTGCGGCTCTTCTTCTTTCCGAAGTGTACGAGTCGGAAGGCGAATATGAAGCCGGACTTGAAGAAATCAAGAGATATGTTTCACTTACCGATCCGAAAAATGAAGTGATTATGCAGCGTTACTGCGCAAGAGCGGTAAATCATTTTTTCAGGACCCGTGAAGAAAATAAAAACAGTGTCTTGAAATGGCTTTCTCTCTTTTCAAAAAAATGCGGGGATGAACAGCAGTCGCTTTTTGCCGATTATATCTCGGCTCTTATAAACTCCAACGCTAAGAAAAGTTCGGAATATCTTAAAAAAATCATTGGCTTAGGTGAAAATTACGAGATTTTTGCACGCTCTTTCCTTCTTGGTTTCGAGAACGGTAGCGAGATAAATTATGGTGTAGAAGGTGTTTATAAAGAGTTGTTCCAGGTTATTTTCAACAAAAATCTCAAATATGAAGTAAAAAGTTCTAATATCGGTCAGGAAACGCTCGCAGCTCAAAAATTAACGGTCAGAAATTCATTTTCCGGCGATTTTAATATTCTTGATGCCGTGATCCCCGATTATTCTTTGTTCGTATGCAGCGAATGCGGCAGATATTTGAACGGAATTTTACCGGTATGTCCGGTATGTCAGAAGATAACAGGTAGAAAATTCAAAATAAATCAGGAGGTTTAGATGAAAAAACTGCTTTTTGTCCTCGTTATTGCATTGTTTTTTTCTTCATGCGGCGGAGATTCAAAGTCAAGTGGCGGCGGCGGAGATATGAACACAATCGGTTTTTTCGAGATATATCTCGACACGCTCTGCAATGCTTCCGTAAAGTGTGCCTCGGGCTTCGTAAATGAGGACAACCTTTCTTTCTGCCCCAAAACTATACTTAATTCCGCAACTCCGTTTGAAGGTTTTCACAGAGGTGAATCTGTAATTTTCAAACACAAATACGATATGTTGAAGAATGCTGAAGAAAATGGATGGATAAAAATCGATATGGTTCAGGCTGAACAATGTTTTGCCGTTATTTCGCAGATGGAACCGTGCAATCCGCTCGATGTCCAGCTTCTTGACATTCCGGAATGCGCAAATGTTTTTAAAGGAACGAAACTGCTGAGGGATGAATGCAATCAGGATGAAGAGTGTAAAAACGGCTGGTGCAACATGCGCGGAAATGTTTGCCCCGGGTCATGTGTTGATTACAAACAACCTGATCAGAGCTGTAATTCATCGCTTGACAAATGTGTCATCGGATATGAATGTCGTTCTTCGTACTGCTCCAAATCGAGTACCGGAGCTGTCAACGACCCATGTGTCAGCAACAGTGACTGTACGACATTCCTTTTCTGTTATGTCAAGGAAGGAGATTCTTTCGGAACCTGCCTGAAAAGAAAAAGCGAGGGTCTCGGCTGCACGAATGCAAATGAGTGTGTCGTCGGTCTCAGTTGTGTCGATAATCTTTGCACCCGTTCGAGAATAAGTGACACTGTCGGTGATCCTTGCGGTGTACAGGCGGAAGCTGACGCAGACGGAAACGACGTTGTTCTTGAATGCAACAGGTTCTCGAAACTTGAATGCGGTCCTGCTCATGTCTGTCAGAGAATGCCGGCAGCTTCGAACCTGCAATGTTCCGAGTCCTGTGATACTGATCTCGGACTTTACTGCGATTCTGCATCTCATTCATGCCAATGGCCGAAAAGTGCCGTTTCACAGTGTACAAGCAATGAACAGTGTGCATCGCTTTACTGTGCGGCGCTTCCCGGAACAGAGGATCAGGGAATTATGATTTGTCAGGAGCCGCAGTGTCTGCCTATAAATGAAGAGTAATCTTTTTTCTGTTTTTTTATTCCTTGTTTTCTTATCGCTTTCCTGTGCAACAGCCGACAAAGTTCAGGATCAGAATCAGGAACAGCCGGAAGTGCAGGCAGAATCAGAGCCCGAGCCGGTTGAGCTGAAAAAGAAAAAATCAATTTCCGAAGATATAATCGTTCGTGACATCTACACGAAAGAAGAGTATCCTTTAAGCAAAATTGCACGAAAAAGTGTTGTTTTTATTGAACTTTCAGCTTCTTGGTGTAAAGCGTGTCCTGAAATGAAGGAGACAACGGCAAAGCTTGTTTCTTATTTCGGAAACCGTGTTTTTTTTATCCGGCTTTATCTCGAAAACGATATCCAGGAAGATAGGGAATACCGTGATATAGTTCCGGAAATGGTTGTCGTTTCATCGCCGGTCGAACTTTCGCTCGAAAAAACCGATATTATGCCAAGAGTCGTTGTTTTGAGCAATTCGGCAAGTGAAGTCGCTGCCGATATTATTGGTGCCTATCCTAGTCTCTATTATTACGGATTGCTTTCGGAACTCTGATTATCTGTCGAAATCCTTTTCGAAACCCACTTTCTGAAGAAGTCTCTCTTTGTCGAACCACTTTTCTTCGACTCTGACAAAAAGTTTCAGTCCGACCTGACAGCCGTAAAGCTCTTCAATATCGCGTCTTGCGGCAGAGCCGATTTTTTCCAAAGTTGCCCCTTTTCTGCCGAGAACTATCCCTTTCTGGCTATCGCGTGCAACGTGGATCGTCGCATCGACAAGGAGAATATCCTTCGTTCTGTGGTCGCGCATCCTTTCAACCGTTACGACGACAGAGTAGGGAAGTTCCTGCGAAAGTTCGAGGAAAAGTTTTTCGCGTATGATTTCCGAAACGAGAAAATTGTCTTCCTGGTCGGTGTACATATCTTCCGGAAAGAGCTGCGGACCGGGTTTGCAGAACTGTTTCAGCGTGTTTATGAGCTCTTCCGTTCCGGTTCCGTCCTTTGCTGAAATTGCGCACGAAGCGGCGAAGCTGAAGTGTTTTTTATAAACTGCGATCGTGTCGTCAACGCGCATCGGTTTGACAGCATCAATTTTGTTGGCAACGAGGATTACCGGAGTTTCCGGCGGAAGATTTTTGAGGATATGAGCCTCTTCTTCTCCGATTCCCTTTTCAGGGTGCTGAGTCGAAACATCAACGAAAAATATAGTAAAATCAGCGTCTTGTGCGGCGGAAAAACTGTATTTGTTCATCCAGTTGTTGAGAAGTTTTCCGAAGTCGGTAGAGGTTATTCCAGGCGTATCGGTGAAAACTATCTGAGTATCTTCACCGTTGTAGATCCCGCGGATTTTGTTGCGTGTCGTCTGTGCTTTCGGAGTGACGATCGATATTTTCGACTGAACTATAGTATTGAGAAAAGTTGATTTTCCCGAATTCGGAACGCCGATAATAGCCGCAAATCCGGAATATTTAAGCTCGTTACCCAACATTTTCGTTTTCCTTTTCGCCGGCGCAGTTTTTCATCATGAACTTTTTGATTTCGTTTATGTCGGAGTATCTGCCCAAAGCGACCATCATTTTTACCAGAGTTGCTTCTCTAGTCATGTCGACTGCGCTGATAAGCCCGTAGAATTCTGCTTTTGAAGCGACATCGTAAAGGCGGAGATTGACTTTTCCGATCGGAGACTGGCTGCATACAGCAATCGGAACACAGTTTTCTGCCGCATCTTTGAAAAGTTCCTCAAGACCCGGGTTATCGCTCGGAATGTTGCCGCTTCCGTATGCCTCGATGACGATTCCTTTCACTTTTTTGTTTTTTACCATGACTGAAAACGACGAGAAGTCGATCCCTGGGAAAAACGGGATTATGACGACCTGCTCCATGAGCCTTGTATCAATCTCGAATTTTTCAGTAGGTTTCGGCAGGAAACGGTGTTTTTTGCTTTCCATGCCGATTCCAAGTTTTATCAGAGCGTTGTAGTTCGGGCTGTAGAATGCGTCGAAATCCCACGCGTCTTTCTTTTTTGCCCTGTTTCCTCTGAAAACCGTGTGGTTGAAAAGAAGAACGACTTCGTTAAGGTCGCTGTTTATCGCGACTTCCATCGCGTCAACCAGATTCATGAACGCGTCGCTTCTGCGGTCGATCAAAGGAAGCTGTGCCCCTGTCATTACTACCGGTTTTCCCAGATTTTTCAGCATGAAAGAGAGTGCGGATGCAGTGTAAGCCATTGTGTCGGTACCGTGAATTACCACAAAACCGTCATATGAATCGTAGTTTTCCGCGATATGCTGCGCGATTTTCGCCCAATGCGAAGGTCTGAAAAGCGAAGAATCGAGATTGCAGAGCTGATGCTGAACGATTTCTGCGTCAAAAAGCGGTTTGATCCTCTCGGAAATGTAGTCTAAAGCATAATTGCCTGGTGTCAGCAGTCCTTTTTCGTTTGATTCCATTACGAAAGTGCCGCCCGTGTGGATTATAAGTATTTTTTTCTGTGCCATATCATCCTCCTTTGCCGGAAGGGGAATTTATATAATATTTTTTTTATTGCAACATCTCCGCGTAAAAATCTTTTTTTAAATAGATTTTTCAATATACTCTCCCGTTGTTTTGTTTTTAGAGGTTTTCATGGAACAGAAAAAAACACTGGCGCTTTTCGATTTCGATAAAACTATCACCGACAGGGATTCATTTCTGCCGTTTATGTTGTTTGCTTTCGGTTACTTCAGGATAATATGCCTCATCGTTCTGTTTTTTCCTCATGCGCTTCTTTGTTTCGCCGGTTTTATGTCTCGGAAAAAGTTTAAGGAAAACTTTTTCAAGCTGACGATAAAAGGGTGGACGAAAGAGAAATTCCGCGATGTCGCGCTTAGATTCTATCAGCAGAAGATGAGAAACTGGGTGAAAAAATCTGCTGCCGACGAGATTAAAAAACATCTTGAAAACGGTGCCGATGTCTCTCTCGTGTCGGCTTCTCCCGAAGACTGGCTCTGGCCTTTCACCGAAGAATACGGCATAAACCTCATTGCAACGAGGCTTGAAGTTAAGGACGGCGTCTACACCGGAAACATTGTCGGCGGAAACTGCCGAAAAGCGGAGAAGGTTAACAGAATCAAAGAAGTTTACAACATTGAAAATTATTCCGACATCTATGCCTACGGCGATTCAAGAGGCGATAAAGAGATGCTGGAGATGTCGAATCATCCCCATTTCAGAACTTTCGATTAGATTTTTTTTCTGATTTCGTCTGCTATTTTTCTTGTCATATCGACAGGGTGATAATTTGCGAAAATACCTGAAACTTTTAGTGCGTTCGCCGCAATAGTCGTGTTTTTGTCGACAGAATACTGCGAAAATAAATAAAAAGGAATTTCAGAAATCTCTTTTTTGTGTTTGATTGCGGCTAATAGTCGGAGCGGTGTGATCGCCGTGTCAGTCATGTCGATGTCGCAGAGGATGAAGCCGAGACGGTCTTTTTCTTCTTTAATTATCTGAGCTGCTTTTTCTATAGTTTTAGCTTTTATGGCTTCTATGTTTACCCTGCCGAATTTGTCAGCAATGTCGTCGAGGTCGAATTTTTTCTGCGAAATAACGATCGCAGTGATTTTTTTCAGCGAAGAATTTGCTTCCGATATCTGCTGCGTCTGTTCAAGTGCATTTATGATTCTGTCGCTGAAGAACATCGTCTCTTTGAGCTGTTTCAAGGCATCTTTCGGCGAAATCCCTGATATTCTCGTCATAAAATCGTAAGTGTTTGCAAGAAGCAGAATGAGCGAACCTACAGGTATTTCGTTCAGCTTTAGACTGCGCGGAAAACCTTGCCCGTTGTAGGTTTCATACATATTTTCAAGGCAGTTGATGGCAAGTTTGGAAAGCTGGACATCTGCGAATAGTTTTGTCACTATCTGCGGATAAGTCTTCATTTTTTCGATATTAGTCTGATTTTTTATGTCGAGAGCTGTCAGGTGAAGTTTTTTACCGACATCGTGAAGATATGCTGCGATCGTAAGATCATAAAGCTCGACTTCGGAAAGGTGTATCGCTTCGCCAATCTCTTTGCATAGGATCGCGACTCTCTGCGAGTGGGCGAAGTAAGCGTCTCCGTGTGCTGCGACATCAAGAAGATTAGAAAAGATGCGGAGAAGTTCGATCAGCTGGTTTCCCTGTTCGCGGACCCAGCTAGGCATACTGCTCATCATAGAAGTCGTTACCGAAGTAACATCGACTTTTTTGTCGGAAAGTTCAGCTTTGTTAACGATCATCGAGAACGTTTCGCGTTTTTCCTGACGCAGTTTGTCCTCGTCCATCGTGGCTATATCCTGAATCCTGTTCGCTACTTCAACATCGTTGGGATTTTCGAGGGAAATAATGTTTTCGTTGGCGAACATGTCGTGGTGCATAGAAACGGAATTTCTGACAAGTCTGTCGAAAGCAGTAATATCGTTGTTGTACTGCTTCATAATGAGAGCTTTTATGACATTTGAAGTTGCAACGACCGGAACAACTGACTGTACACCGTTGAGCAGAATCTTTAATTCGTCAAAAAGGACGATGTTCTGCGGTTCGTAAGTGAGAAGAGTGAGGCGGTAGTTGTTTATGCTGTACTTCAACGGAAAAATAGTTTTATCCATCGCCATTTTCAGCGGAATGATGTCGGCAGGGTTCATAACCGCCATTTTTTCAAGTTTTTCGCTTGTTATATACTGAACGTTGAACTGTTTCGAAAGGTATTGCAAGAGTTCAGTTTCAGGTATCTTACCGAGTTTGAGAAGGATTTCACCAAGATATATCGGGTGATTTTTCTGAAAAGAAAGGGCTGAAGAAATATCCGTTTCAGAAACAAGCCCTTTATCTAAAAAGTATTCTCCGACTTTCAATCCAGTCATCGCAAAACTCCTTGAATCAAAAAAACTACTTCAAAAAAAACGCAGAATTATACTTAATAAAAAAATAAAAGCAAGTTAGTTCGTTTTATTTAGTTTCAAGAAATTTCACAGCTGCTTCATGCATTTCGAGAATAGCCTCTTCTTTGCCGGAGCAGATGAGCAGCTTGTCTGTGCCGCTTTTGAAAAAAAGTTCCGTTTTCTCTTTTGCCGAGAATCTGTCGAGAGCATGCATTTCGATATCGTCGGTCATTGAAATTCCCATAAAATTCAAATCCTTACGCAGAATTTTGTCCCATTCGGGCGAAAGCGAAGCCGGAAGTTCGCTGATTTCAGGCAGAAGAAGGTGTGCTTTCATAACGAAACCGGCAGCGTTTGCAAGTCTGCGGTACGGAACGAGATCTTCTCTTAAAAGGTCATCGAACGGCTTGTTTATGAGCGGGAGTTCGGAATGAGAATCAATAACGGTCGTTCCGTGTCCCGGAAAGTGCTTTATCACCGGAAAAACGCCGTGTTCCTGCATTTTTTTGATGTAGATTCCGGCAAAATCTACGACTGTTTCGGGATTTTCCCCGAAAGAGCGGTCTCCGACGATCGAATTGTCTTCGCCGCTTCTCAGGTCAACATTCGGCGCCATGTTCATGTTTATCCCGGTTTCGTTCAGTTTTTGAGCGAGAATCCCGATTTTTTCCGCTGCAATCTCTTTGCCGTAAGTCACCAGTTCTTTCATCGAAGGAAGGGAATAGTCGTCTTTCGGCAGCCTGCGGACTCTTCCTCCTTCCTCATCAATTGAGTGAAATTCGATCGATTCGCAGAATTTCGTCGATTTGATGAGACTTTGCAGCGATTCGCAGCTTTCGACATTCCTTTTGAAATAGATGATCCCGCACGGAGAAACTTCGCGCAGCATTGATATTTCGCTTTTTGTAAGCGAACTTCCCGAAAGCGATACGAACAAACGGTTCCCTGCTTCTTTTTTCAGTCTTGCAAGTTTAGGTGATACCATTTTACCCTCCCAAAAAATCGCGGAAATATAGCCGAAAGGATTTTCTCTGCAAATTTTGCCTGCTATTTTTGACAATATTTCTTTATTTTCTAAAGTTTCCCGTTTTTTGCTCAAGTTAAAGGAGGAAAGATGATTTTTATAGTCGATATCGGCAACAGCAACACGGTCGTAGGAATTTACAAAGGCGAAAATCTTATAAGAAGGTGGCGAATCTCCACCGACAGAACTCTTACGGTCGATGATATCGCTGCGAAACTTTCTGCGTTGATGATGTTTGACAGGATCGAGACGAAAGATATAGCGCAGTGCATAATCAGCTCGGTCGTTCCGACATGGAACCACGCATGGGAGCGTTTTTCAATCGAGTTTCTGAACATGAAGCCGCTATTTTTGAGATATAATACTAAATGCGGAATTTCATTGGATATTTTGAATCCATCTGAAATCGGAGCCGATAGGATCGCAAACTCGGTAGCAGCGTCCGCCATCTATCCGCAGGGCTCTTTCATAATTGATTCGGGCACTGCGATAACACTTGATATCGTGACTCCGGAAAAGAAGTATATCGGCGGCGCGATCATGCCCGGTATCATGATTTCGATGGAGGCAATGTCTCTCAGAACAGCCAAACTTCCCCGTTTCGAGCTCGACAGACCTCATCATGCCATCGGAAAATCGACACTCGAAGGGCTTACGAGCGGTGTTTTCTACGGTTTTGTCGGAATGGTTGACCGTGTCATCGAGGAATCGTTGAAGGAAGTCGATTTTAAACCAAAAATCATCGCAACCGGAGGACTTGCAGGAGCAATCGCATCTGCATCAAACTATATCAGCGAATTTGACAGAGATCTTACCCTGAAAGGCCTCAGAATCATCGCGGAACTCAACAGATAATCGTTGTCGGGAGATATTTCCTAGGATCGACCGTTTTATTCTTTTATAGATCCTATGAGCTGGTTGATATTTTCTTCTCTTTTTTCGAGGTATTCCTCGAGTTTTTCTGCGCATTCGCCTGCAATCGCCGGATTTACAAAGTTGTAAGCCCCGATCTGTACCGCTTTTGCACCGACGATAAGAAAGTCGAGAACATCTTCAAAGGATGAGATTCCGCCGATTCCGATGACCGGTATTTTCACGGTTTTCGCTGTCTGCCAGACCATGCGAAGTGCCACAGGTTTTATCGCAGGACCGCTCAATCCGCCTATTTTGTTGCCCAGAACGAAAGTCCTTTTTTCGCGGTTTATTGCGGTTCCGATCAAAGTGTTTATGAGAGAAACGGCATCTGCTCCGCCTGCTTCTGCAGCAAGAGCTGTCTGTGTTATGTCGGTCACATTGGGGGAGAGTTTTACGATCACAGGCTTATCTGTAGTAGCTTTTACAGCTTTTGTAAGTCTTTGAATTATTTCAGGATTAGCTCCGAAAGCCGAACCTCCTGACTTCACGTTGGGGCATGAGAGGTTCATCTCGAAAGCGTCGATTCGCTCTTCTTTTGATAAAATCTCTGTAAGACGGACAAAATCCTCTTCAGAAGATGCGTAAAGGTTAACTATTATCGCACATTTTAGATCTCTGATTTTCGGCATGATTTCGTTCAGAAAGTGCTTTGAGCCGCAGTTCTCAAGCCCGATGGAATTGAGCATTCCCGAAGCGGTTTCTACTACGCGCGGACTGGGATTTCCCGCTCTCGGTTCTATCGAAATCCCTTTCGTGCAGAATCCGCCGATTTTGTTGAGGTTGAAAAAATCGGTAAATTCGATTCCGTAGCCGAAAGTTCCCGAAGCAGTCAGGATAGGGTTTTTCAGCCGGAGTTTTCCAATATTTACAGAAAGATCCATGCTATTCTCCGCTGTTTTCAATCAGATTGTCAACGATTTCTGCCGCGGCGTTGCCAGAGCCGTAAAGCATGCTGCCGAAGTCCGGATTTTTTTCCGAAAGCTGTTTGTAGGCACCCACGATTTTGTCAAAGTCGCTTCCGACGATGGTGTTAAAGCCGTTTTCGACAAGTTCGACCCATTCTGTTTCGTCCCGGAGTGTGAGGCACTGTTTTTTGAAGAAGTAAGCCTCTTTCTGGACACCGCCGCTGTCTGTCATTACGGCAGAACAGTTCTGCAGAAGTTCGAGCATTTCGAAGTATCCGACAGGTTCGATGATGTCGAAACTCGGTTTTATGCCGTTCGCTTCCATGATTTTTTTCGTTCTCGGATGGATCGGAAGCAGCACTTTTTCAAACTTTGAAATTTCGTTCAACGCCTTGATTATTGAAGAGAATCTTTCGATGCTGTTGGTGTTTTCGGCTCTGTGGATGGTAGCGAGGATATATTTTTTGCCGTCAAGACCGATTTTCTTTAAAAACGCAGCTTTTCCTTCGATTTTTTTTGCGTAGTAAAGAGCCGCGTCGAGCATGACGTCGCCAGATTTCACGATTTTTATCCCGAAATTGTCGAAACCTTCGTTTTTCAGGTTTTTGATGGCAGTGTCGGTGGGGCAGAAAAGGATGTTCGATATCCTGTCGACTAAGATTCTGTTGATCTCTTCCGGCATTTTCATGTTGAAACTTCTGAGTCCAGCTTCGACGTGTGCTACTTTGCAGTGGAGTTTTGCAGCAGAGAGCGCTCCTGCGAGAGTAGAATTCGTGTCGCCGTAGACAAGGACGAAATCTGGTTTTTCGGTCAGGATTATTTCGTCGAGTTTTTCCAGCATCTGTCCCGTCATCGCGCCGTGTGAAAGGCCGTGTATGTTCAGATTGTAGTCGGGGCGCGGAATATCCATTTCTTCAAAGAAAATATCGGACATCGAAGCATCGAAATGCTGTCCGGTGTGGACGATGACTTCAGAAATGCCGCTGCGTTTTTTTATTTCGCGCGAAACGACCGCCGCCTTTACGAACTGAGGTCTCGCACCTATTACAGTAAGAATTTTCAACTTATAACTCCTTGTTTTTATTTAAGTATTTCTAAATATTTCTTGGCAAGTTCCGAGTATGAATGATTTTTTATGACATACTCATGCCCGCGTTTTCCCATTTCGGCAAGCTCTTCCGGAGTCTTTCCGTAAAGAGTGAGGACTGCATTCACGATCTCTCCGGCGTTTTCAGATTTTATTGAAATTCCGCATTTCGCCTCTGAAACGATGTCGTTTGCCGCTTCTATTGCGTAAATTATCGGTTTTCCCGAATAGAGGTAGTCGAAAAGTTTGTTGGGCGAAACACCGAAGCGGAAAAGCGGAGACTTTGTGAGTCCGATGTAACAGACATCGCTTATAGCGAGCAGCGACTGAACCGAAGACTTCGGAACGGGATCGAGGATAAGAACGTTTGAAAGCCCTTTTTCGGCAATAATTTTGAGATAATTTTCTTTCTCTGGGCCGTTTCCGACAAGAAGAAAAAGGATTTTTTCATTTGTTTTCAAAGTCTCGGCCGCTTCCAGAACACTTGTCAGATTGTTGGAAATACCGAATTTTCCCGCATAAGTTACGATAAATCTGTCGCGCGGGATTTTTGCGAGAGTTTCTTCCGGAAGGGGCGAGATGTTTTTAACTTCTTCGAGGTCGATTCCGTTCGGAATAGAAACGAATCTTTCTGCGTCAAGACCGTGATTATGCATATGTTCGAAAGCGTTTGGCAGTACCGAAACTACCATGTCGGACTTTTTGTATGAGAAATTTTCGAAAAACTGCGTGAATTTTATGAAAGGATGCTTGTCTGTAAGCCTTCCGATCTCTGTCAGCGTGAGAGGCCAGATGTCGCGCACTTCAAAAATCAGTTTCGCGCCTGTTCTTTTTTTAAGCCAGTAGCCGTTGAGGATCGAAAACGGAGTAGGGGAAGTGACGATTATTGCGTCAGGCTTGCCGAATCTTTTCTTTCTGAGCAGGAACATTTTTGCAACGAAGGTAAATGCGTTGATAATGCGCCCCAGACTCTGCGATTTTCCGTATTTCGGAGTTTTTATCCAGCAGTAGTCAATACCGTCGATGTTTTCTGTCGTAGAGAAGCCTTTAACTTCGGGCAGTTTCGAAAAAATATGTGTGTAAGATCCTGAAAATATTGTGACTTTGTGACCGAGCTTCACGAATTCCTTTGCAAAATAGTACGGACGGAAGACCATTCCGTGGATTCGTGAGCCGATCGTTTCATTTATTATCCAGATATTCATTTCTACCTCAAATCAAACAAAAACTGTAAAGAGTAATTAAAAAGATTTTTTTATCAAATTTCCTTTTGCGTCTGAACGAAGCGCGAATTTGTTTTTTAAGTGTGAAAAAATTCAGCTTTCCGCAAAAAGTGTTATATTGCCGCGCTTTTGCTGGAGGAAAAATGAACGGAAAAAAATGCTACATTCTTGATTTTGACGGAACAGTGACGGCTTTAGACACTCTCGTCGTCGCCTTTGACAAATACTGCATCGTTGACTGGAGAGAGCTTGAAAACGAGATGCGTGCCGGAAGAAAGGAGCGTCATCAGACCTTAGTCGATGAAGTCGAATCTATGAAGGCTGAAAAAGAGGAACTTTTTGATTTTATTAAGAAAAATGTCCCTGTCAGAAAAGGTTTTTTTGATTTTGTGAAAAAAGTCCGCGAAAACGGTGACGAGATCGTGATCTTGAGCGGCGGTTTCAGAAGTTTTGCAGAACTTTTCATGGGAGATACCGAAGTCGAGGCTTATATCAACGATATCGGATACTTAGGTGATAAAAACTGGGAGCTGATCCCATGCAGAAACGCGCTCCCTCCGCTTTGCAGCAAAAACTGCTCGAACTGCAAGCGCGCAGTCGTCGAAAAGTATAAAAACGAAGGCTTCGAAACGATCTATTTCGGTGACGGAGAGACCGATTTCTGCGGTTCCAGATACGCCGATAAAATCTACGCGACAGACGAACTCGCCGAAAAATTAGCATCAGAAAACGTTAAATTTACTTATTTTAAAGACTACAAAGATATTTTGTGAGGTGATTATGGGCAGAGTTATGGTTGGAGACAGGCTCCGCATTTCTATTTTCGGCAGACGCAACGCCGGCAAATCATCGCTGATAAACGCTTTTACTGGGCAGAAAGTTGCTATCGTTTCTGATGTTCCGGGAACTACGACAGATCCTGTCATGAAGGCGATCGAGCTTTTTCCGGTAGGCCCGGCAGTGCTTATCGATACAGCGGGAATTGACGATACGAATGATGCGCTTGGTCTAGAAAGAGTAAAAAAATCAAGAAGTTATCTCGATAAGTCCGATATGGTCCTGCTTGTTGTTGACGCTTCGGGCGAAGCTGGAGATTTCGAGAATGAAATAATTTCAAAATGCGAAGAAAAGCAGGTTCCGTTCATTATAGTCATTAACAAATCCGATCTGATGATCTCGGAAAGCGTGAAAAAATGGCTCGAAGGAAAGGAATTTGTCGCAATAAGTGCCTCAAACAACACTGGAATCACTGATCTGACCAAAAAAATCACCGAAAAATCGCCGAACGAATGGGAGCCGCCGTTTCTGCGTGATCTCATAAAGCCGGGCGACATTGTTCTTATGATAACCCCGATCGATTCAAGCGCTCCGAAAGGAAGAATGATCATGCCGCAGGTCCGTGCATGGCGTGACATTCTTGACGGCGGCGGGATCGCACTTTCATGCGAACCTCAGAATTTGCAGAAAACCCTCGATTCGTTAAGCACAAAACCGGCTCTTGTTATCACCGATTCACAAGTTTTTTCAAAAGTTGCGCCGATAGTTCCGGAAGATGTTCCTTTCACCTCTTTTTCGATCCTTTCGATCAGACAGAAAGGGAACCTCGCCGAAATGGTCAGAGCTGTGAAAACGGTCGAATCTTTGAAAGCGGGCGACAAAGTTCTTATTGCAGAAAGCTGCTCGCACCACTCTCAGGATGATGACATTGCAAGAGTCAAAATCCCGAAATGGCTTAACGAAAAAGTGGGCGGTGGGCTCATAATTGATACTTCTGCTGGCCGTGATTATCCGGAAAACCTCAGTGATTACAAACTGATAGTTCACTGCGGCGCGTGTACTCTGAACAGGCGCGAAATGCTTCTTCGTCAGGCGATTCCTGCTGAAAAAGGAGTTCCCGTGACAAATTTCGGAGTTCTAATCAGCTATCTGCACGGAGTTTTTCCACGTGCTCTCAAACCTTTCGGGATCGAGTGATTCGTTTTGATATCTGTTTGATTTTATTACATTTTTTTTTGTAGAGACGTAACCTGATACGTCTCATTTACGGGAATCGTGGTTTTTGTTTTATGAGCCGTTTTGAAAATGGTTACTGGACACTTTTACACTTTTTTAAAAACTGTCCAGTAGAAGTGGACAAAAACATTGATTTGCGGTAAATTGTTCAGTAGAAGTTCTTTGTTCAGGAGGGAAAAATGATTAAAAGAGAAAAATATATTCAGGCAATACGCGAATTTTATGACAGTGATCTGATAAAAATAATAACAGGAATCAGGCGTTGCGGAAAATCGGTAATTCTCGGTGAAATCCATGAGGAGATAAAGGTAAAATCCGACAACACGATTTATCTGGATTTTGAAGACACTGCTGTTCTTTCGGCTATACCAGATGAAGCAGCTTTGATTTCATATATCGAAAACAACCGCAAAGATTCATTATGTTACGTTTTTCTCGACGAAGTGCAGCGTGTTCAAGGGTGGGCCGGGGCCTGCAGGACTCTCAGGATACGGAACTGTTCCGTTTTTATCAGCGGTTCGAACTCCAAACTTCTCTCTCGCGAATTTACGAAAGAACTTTCAGGCCGTTATGTCTCGTTCAGAATCCATCCTTTCGTATACAAGGAACTTGCGGAATACGGGCGTGAACTCGGCAAAGAAATTACGCTTACGGACTATATTGTCTGGGGCGGATTCCCGAAACGGATCGAATACAGCGGCGAAAGTGGTCAGCGGATATATCTTAACGAATTGAACGAAACCATCATCCTGAACGACATAATAAACCGATACAACATCAGAAAAACCGAGATTTTCAAGCGGCTTGCGAATTTCATTTTTCTTTCCAACAGCAGAATTTTTTCAGTCCGCTCCGTGGCAAAATACATGAAAGGAGCCGGTTTGCCGTGTTCTGTCACGACAATCGCAAAATATATCGGATATCTTGAAGAAGCCTACGCGATAGCGACGATAAAACAATATTCTACTAAATCAAAACGCGAGCTGGAGTATTATTCGAAAGTCTACAACGAAGATGTCTCCTTGAATTCGATCCGCGTGATGAACAACAGATACGACCTCACGCACAACTTCGAAAACATTGTTTACAACGAACTTGTTTACATGGGCTACACTCTTCAGGTTTATTCGGATAACAGGCACGAAATAGACTTCGTGGCTAATAAAGGCAACAAACAATATTACATCCAGGTGGCATACAGCGTCGCCGAGGAAAAGGCTTATGAACGCGAGTTTTCAGCGTTTGCCAAACTTGACAACACATGCCAGAAAATAGTAATCACAAACGACGATATCGACTATTCGACAAGCACTGTCCGCCACATAAAGTTCAAAGATTTTGTTTTGATGGATGAGCTGTAAATCCGTGAAAGATTCATCGTGGATTTCGGAAATTATGGGGAATTTGTAACCTTGTCGGAGCGCAGGCGGCTCGCCTGCTAAGGCGCCCCTGATTTCAGGGGAGCTGGCTCACAGAGCCTGAGGGGTTGGGAGCTGTCGCAAAGCGGCTGAGTGGTTGCTGAGTTCCGGTTGCTGAGCCTGTAGAAGCACTATCTTATATAACGGATATTTTATCTTATGTTAAAATTTTTATTGACTTAAACTTCGCAACTTTTATATTTAGAATAAATAATAAGTGTTCTTTCATAAATGTTAAGATTTTCAGAAATCATTTTACGCTAACACAAAATAATATATTAGAGGTAAAAGATGAAAACAGTTACAGAAACAATTCATGCGAAAGGCATCGAAATTGGTATTTACACTACGGATTTTAAGGAAGAGTATATTTCTCTGACGGATATTGCCCGTTTCAGGAGTTCCGATCCGCGAATTACAATCCACAGCTGGCTTAGAAGCCGTGATATTGTGGAATTTCTCGGACTTTGGGAAAGCCTTCACAATCCTGATTTTAAACGTCACGATTTCGATACGTTTAAAAAGGATGCCGGTAGCAATGCCTACACTTTTTCGATAAAAAATTGGAATGAGATTTTGCACGGAATCGGCATAATTACAAAATCAGGTCGTTACGGCGGCGGCATTTTTGCCCATTCAGACATTGCATTAGAGTTCGCATCATGGATTTCGCCGGAATTCAAACTTTATATCGTAAAAGATTACCGTCGTCTCAAGTCGGATGAAAACAGCCGCCTTTCATTGAACTGGAATCTGAACCGCGAAATTTCTAAACTGAATTACAAGATTCAGACGAGCGCAGTTAAAGAAAATCTGATTCTGCCCGATCTTACGCCGGAACAGAAAAATTTTGTTTATGCCGACGAAGCGGACTTGCTGAATGTCGCACTTTTCGGCGAAACTGCTAAAGAATGGCGTTTAGAAAATCCGGATAAAAGCGGAAATATCAGGGATTATGCGGATATTCCGCATCTTTTGGTTCTTGCGAACCTTGAAAGTTACAATGCGATTCTGATTGAGCAGAATATTCCGCAGAAAGAGCGTCTTTTGAAACTTCGCGACACAGCTAAAAAACAACTCGGAACGATACTTTCGCTTGATTTAAGAAAAGATCTTATGATTGTTGAAAATAAATGAAAATGCTTCGGATTTGAAATCATGGATTCATCGTGGATTACGGAAATAATGGGTAACCTTGTCGGAGCGCGGGCGGCTCGCCCGCTAAGGCGCCCCTGATTTCAGGGGAGCTGGCTCACAGAGCCTGAGGGGTTGGAAAACTGGTTCGTAGAGCCTGAGATGGCTTGGTTCCCTGAACCTTACCAGTCGGTTCCTGAGCGGTCGTTGGAGTCGAAGCACTACCTCACACAAAGAACAACACGTTCTTTACTCTTCGGAGTATCGTAGTAGTCAACAAAAATACTCCCATCACTGAATGCTACTACCCACGCTAAGCCTGTGTTGCCCACATATGTAGAGGAAGACCAGAGCCAAGTGTTCGGAATATCAGGGAAATATGAATAAGGAGAATCCGATTTTTCATAGTTTACCAAAGATGCTAGTTCATTCTTGTT
The DNA here is from genome assembly GCA_017645765.1 of bacterium. Taxonomy (GTDB): domain Bacteria; phylum UBP6; class UBA1177; order UBA1177; family UBA1177; genus UBA1177. The sequence goes on from JAGCNV010000026.1 coordinate 161,263, forward strand.
TGGCAGTCTCCAGTCACTATAGCCGGCATAAGTCAAATCCTCGCAGTATTGCAAAGCCCACTTCCAGGTTTTATCGATCACATACTCTTTCTGCCACATGAGACCGGTTCGGCTGTCAGTAACTGTTTTGCCATCCGACGATGTCGTAAAATCACTCGATACTGCCGGTTTCATCTCTTCTCCGCTAACACAAAGAACTTTGCTCGTGAGGGTTTTTTGTAATTGATACCACGATGAACCAGCAGACAGTAAAAAACCGTAAGTAAAATATGTGGTATCGCCTTTGAATTCGTTGTTTGTCCACAAATAAACATTAGATCCTGTCGGCATTCCTGTGAAATTCGAGTTCGTTGCAGGGTTGTATGTGCTGTTATCAACAATCGTGAGAAGTTCAAGAGGATTCGGGACACGCCAGTTGCTCTTTCCGCCATAATTCGAGCTGTTAAGTTCATTGCAGTGAGTCTCTCTGTTGTCCCATATGTAGCTCTCGGCAGACGGTGATTTTTCCCATGTCAAACCTGTATTGTTGTCCACAACAACATCTGATGAAGCAGTTAAACTCTGCGGTATGCATACTCCCAGAAAAGCATACTGCGCGTCTTGACCGAAGTAATCCTCATCTTCTGTTGGACAAACATTTGTTCCTGAGTTGTAACACTTATCCTGACCTGTGCAGATACTGCCAAGAGTCAAAGGTTTGTTGGTACAACCTATTTCTGTTCCCCACCAGTAATATCCGTTTTCGCAACCGCAGGAATATTTTGTTGAATTTATTGGAGTGCAGACTTTGTTTGAATTTGAAACACTGTTGCACGGATAGGAATCACACGGATTTATGCATTGGGTTCCGTCCCAGAAATATCTGTCTTCGCAGCCGCATGTATATTTGTTCCACGATGAAGCCGTGCAGACCTTGTTTGAATTAAAAACGCTGTTGCACGGATTGGGATCACACGGATTTATGCATTGGGTTCCATCCCAGAAATATCCGTCATCGCATTCACATGAGTATTCAAAAGCATTTTTAGGAATGCAGATGCCGCTTGAATGATCCACACTTTCGCAGGAGTGGTTTTCGCACGGATCATTGATTCTTTCCGAACGGACACAACGAGTGTATCCGGAACAAGAGTCACACTTATTCTTCGAACTAGTATTAGTCGACACATAACCTGATGTGAAAATTACAACCTCAGCTGATCTGTCCCTTACAAGCACAGTAGATGATGACCAAAAAGTGTTTGACAGCATATCAGGAAAGTCGGATGCTGGGTTATATTTCTCGTAATTCACAAGAGAAGCGATTTCATTTTTGTTGGGAAGACGCCAATCACTGTAACCTGCATAAGTCAGATTTTCGCAATAGGAAAGAGCTTGTACCCAATTTTTGCTTTCATAAGTTTTCTGCCAGATTAAACCCGTTGTCGTATCTGTTACAACCACATCGCCATTTATATTAGAGGTTTGGAATGAGGCTACAGGCAATGTTGAGCCTCTTACACAACGAACATAAAACTCTGAAGAATAATTGTTCTCATTCGTAGTTATACCGCCAAAGCCCCGCATTATCCAATGTCTGGTGGAAATGCCATCAACGTCATAAATATCAGAAGACCATAATCCGGTATCTGAGGTGGTGGGAAAATATGTTGTGTTTATAGGATAGATTTTGCTGTTGTCAGCAATTGTCAAAAGTTCTTGTACTGTCGGCAGTCTCCAGTCGCTGTATCCTGCATAAGTCAGATTATTGCAGTATCTTTGTGGAGTTCCCCAAGAACCCCAGGTGTAAGTTTCTGCCGGGATTGTCTGCTGCCACATCAATCCTGTATTGTTGTCAAGAACTACTTTATCATCTGAAATAGTTTGGACTGTAAAACTTTGTGGGTAGCAGTAACCGGTTGCTGCATATTGAGCGTCCTGACCGTAAAACTCTGCATTGGACGATACCGGACAAGAGATTGCTGTGGCCGCCGAGTAACTGTAACATTTATTTTGTCCGGTGCAGATGTTTCCGAGAGTTATAACACACTGAGATCCGTTCCAAGCATATTTGCTTTCGCAGGCGCAGGTGTAATCCTGCCAGGATGAGGCGGAACAGCTGTTCGGGATCGCATTGGCAATTCCATTACAAGGTTCGTAATCACACGGATTAACACATTCTGAACTATCCCAATAATGCGTGTCATCACATTTGTATACGCATTCTCCGGCTGCTTCGCCGTAACTTGAAGAATGTGAAGAACTCCAGCCGCTTGAACTGTTCCATGTCTGCGTGTAAGTTCCATTTGCTCCGTTATCATTCCAAACGGTGTTTGCCGGTTTAGAACCGCAGTTAGATGTTTTCTGGTTTATACAGCCGCCGCCTTCCCAAGTATGGGTCGAATCGCATTTGTATCTGCAAATACCTGCAGTTGTGCTGTAGCTTGAAGAATACGAAGCACTCCAGCCGCTTGAACTGCTCCATGTCTGCGTGTAAGTTCCGTTCGCTCCGTTATCATTCCAAACGGTGTTTGCCGGTTTTGTCGGGCAGTTTACATTTTTCTGATTTATGCAGCTGCTGTTTTCCCAAGTGTGGGTTGAGTCGCATTTGTATTTGCATTCACCTGCTGTTTTGCTGTAACTCGCAGCGAAACTAACAGGACTCCACCCTGAATTTGTCCAAGTCTGCGTGAATTTACCGTTCGCTCCGTTATCATTCCAAACTGTGTTTTCCGGTTTTGGATCACAGTTTGCTGTTTGCGTCGCTGCTACACATGTCGAAGTCGATGCTTTCCAATCATAATGCTCGTTACACTTGAATCTGCATTCTTCCGTGCTTGCCGTTTCGTTGTATACTCCGGCATTTGACGGCTGCCAGCCGTTAGCACTGGTCCAAGTTTGCGTTATGCTTGAAGCGGTATTCCAGCTTGCGTGTTCCGCCGGTAAACCGGTGCAGCTGACAGTTTTTTGGTTTATGCAGCTGCCACCTTCCCAAGTGTGGGTTGAGTCACATTTGTATTTGCATATACCTGCTGCTTCGCTGTAACTTGAAGAATACGAAGAACTCCAGCCGCTTGAACTGTTCCATGTCTGTGTGTAAGTTCCGTTCGCGCCGTTATCATTCCAAACGGTATTCGCTGGTTTTGCCGGGCAGTAAGAGTTTTTTTGATTTATGCAACTGTCACCTTCCCAAGTGTGTGTTGAATCGCATATATATTTGCATTCTCCGGCAGTTTCGCTGTATTCTGACTCATAACCTGCCGGACCCCATCCTGAATCAGTCCAAGTCTGAGTGAATTTGCCATTTGCGCCATTGTCATTCCAAACACTGTTTGCCGGTTTCGAACTGCAGTCTGCTTTTTGTGTTTCTACCTCACATTTCGAGGTCAGTTCATCCCAATTGTAGTGTTCGTTGCATTTGAAGCGGCATTCGGTTGTGCTTGATTTTTCGTTGTATGTTCCTTCGTTTGAAGGCATCCACTCGCTTCCGCTCCATGTCTGAGTAATTTCGGAAGCAGTGTTCCACCGTGCGTTTTCAGGCAGTCCGAAGCATTTTGTATTTTTTGTGTCAGCAACACACTGTGAACCGTTCCATGTGTAGTTTCCCAAGCATTTGAAACGGCATTCGCTTCCGCTGGCTTCTTCACTGAAAAATCCTTTGTTTGAAGGTGCCCACTCGCTTCCGTTCCATGTCTGCTCAATGCGTGAAGCATGGTTCCATGCTGCATTTTCAGGCAGTCCTTCGCAGTCTTCCAGTCTTGTGTCGGGAACACAGTCATCGCCGGAATAATTTTCTTTGCAGATGCAGGAATATTTTCCGTCTTCATTGGCGCATATGCTCACTTCGTTGTTGCAGTTGTTTTTCGACGGATCTGCACATTCGTCAATGTCCTGACATTTATTGCTGTTACAGTCATATCCGTTGTTGCATTCTCCGCAGAAAACCTTTCTCATTTTGCCAAAGTATTCGTATTCAATCTGGCCGCATTCGGCATTTTTTTCTTCGCAGATTTTTCTGATTTCCGCCTGATCGGCTTTTGAATCGTCAGGGTTTATCCACTTCATATCCTTTTCGCAGGAAACGAAAACCGAAGAGAATATTACAAATAAAATCAATAATTTAATTTTCATTTACCACCTCAACGCGAATTGTAAGGTTCCGTCCATCGGGCTTGCGCCGAAAGAGAGATTGTATTTTTTCTTAACCTTTTTTTCTCCTTCAAAATCGATGCTGTAGAAGACTATGCCTGTTGTAATCAGAGCCACTCCGAGACCGGCTCCGACACCTCCCAAAATCAGATATGTTTTCCGCTTTTTGTCAGCATCCTGCGCTTTCTTGTGGTATTTATCCGCATCGCTTCCAACTGCATCAAGATATTTGTCGTAATAGTTTTTTCTGTCTTTTTCAGCTTCATTCATAGCATAGAATGATACTCCGCCGAGTGCGCCGACTACTATTCCTGAAACAAAAGTCGTAGTCGCGATTGTCAGCCTCTTTTTGCGTCCTGCCTGGTTGAGTTCTGCTGTTATTTTATCTTTTTTCTCTTTTTCGGCTTTACGTCTTTCTGCTTCATCTTTTCTCCTTGCCTCATCAGCTTTTCTGCGTTCTTCCTCATCTTTTCTCTGCTGTTTCATCTGAGCGGCTTTCTCCGGAGTGAGACCGGCAAGAGCTTTCGCAGGCTTGCAGCTTGCATCATAGCCGAGTTCGCATGCTTTTTTGTAAATTGCACCGGCTAAAACAAGGTCGCTGATTACTCCAATTCCCCTTTCGATGAAATAGGCAATGATATGGCATCCTTCCGGTGAATCCATGCCGCACGCTTCGGTAAAGTGTTTTTCAGCTTCTTTGAATTGCCCATCCTGATAATTGGCCTTTCCTGTTTTGACACATGCATTGACAACACCTCTTTCGCATGACTGTGCAAACGCCATATTCGCTTTCTGCTGATCCTCTACTTCTGTAAGTGATGCCGAAATATAGCATGCAGCGCCGTTTCCTTTGCCGCACTTTTCGGCCATTTCCTTCTTCAGGTAGTCATTGTAGACAAGTTCGTAGAGGTGTTTTGCAAGAGCATCATCCATCGAATAAATAATGGCGTTTACATCTTCTATGCCGTAAAAAGGCGAATAAATTTCCATATATTGAATAAGAACAGTCCTCTTTTGAGCGTCATTTATAACTTCAAGCGGAAGAACCTTTTTCAGTTTCGCAATATCCTGTTTACGCTGCTCATCGAATTTCTGAAGCTGAGCTCTATATTTGTCAACTTGAGTGTTATACTGCATCCAAAAGTTGAACCTTTCTTTTGCTGTCTGTTCGTAAGGATTATCAAATTTTGCTGATTTGTCGGTATTTTTTTGAATATAGACATCATTCCATGCATTCATAGCTTCTTTCGGAAAAATCTGACCGGTTTTGTCGGTGTTTTTAGCGATTTCAAACAAGTCGGCCATCTGTTTGGAATAAATAAATTTTTTCCAGTCTGTAATTCGTTGCAGAGCCTGGTTCAAAAAAGGATTTTTATCTTGGATTCTGCTGAGTTGATACCATAAATCTATTGCTGTCTGAGGATCTTTTTCGCCGTTTTTGTCGGCTTTGACGCATTTGTCATAAAGAACCAGGATATCAGCATCGGCGTCAAGCGAAATTCCGGTGTTCGATTCAAGTTCTTTTACCGAAACAGTATTTTTTACATCACTGAAGTCAGCTTCCTTAACTTCGATTTTGGGCATAGTGTCAAGTTCAACGCCGCCGAGTTTGACTCCCTGGATTTCCTGAGTTTTCATCGTTTCGACGTTGTAAGAAACAGCAGTTCCTGCAATCTGGACGACGATCCTGTCGAGTGCCTGCATGAGAGATTTTTCAGAACCGTCAAAGTTCTGCTTTGCGCCGCTGACGGTCGCTTCTTTCGCAAGATCGATAAGCTCGGAAGTAATTGTGTAAACGCCGCCGAAGAAGTTGATTGTCGTTCTCAGAATCGTGTCGGCGGAAAGAGCCTGACCGAGCGGAATCTGACAGTTTTTGTCGTTGCAGGATTTATAGGATTCCTTTTTCATTTCCTTTATCAAGGCTTTTTCCTGCCTTTCCTTTGCGATGACGATGAACTTGTTTGAGCTGACGAATGCGCCGCGGATATATTCCGTGGCATCGGACAAAGTTTTTGCAGACAGATTTCCGCTTCTGTCCTCAAATTCCATAACCGCGAGTTTCTGCTTGTCGTCGTCATCATCGGCAAACAAATTCACCGAAAACAAAAGCAGAAAGAAAAAAACACAGAATCTTTTCATTTCGACTCCTTTTTTATACCGTAGCAAACATTAAGGAATTTAGGTAAGTTATGGTGTTTAATGAAGCGGCGGCAAAAATCATATAATACTTTCATCGTACAAACCTCGGAAAAACCGCAGTATTTTAGGCGTTTTTAAAACAATGACAAGTTTTTGATTGAATTGACAACTTTTTCCAAAAATATAATATGCAGCGCTTTCTGTGAGGTGAAAAATGGTTACTGAAACGATGATTATAATAGCTCTCAGGCAGAAAAACTGGGAAGCTGCGGCTGAAATGGCGCGTGAATATGCCGAAAAAAAGCCTGAAAGCGAGATTGCAAAAATTGCTCCGGCGGTTGAAACGGCTGAAAAATCGGTTGAAGCGGCCTGGCTGCTTTCAATTTTTTCAGAAATAAAATGGCGTGAAATGAATGAGGTCGATATATGAAGATACTGCTTATTGAAGGACCTCTGCTTGATAAGATCGGCGAGCGTGAGCCTGAAATCTACGGCGGAAAGGGAACGCGCGAAAAACTGATTTCGGCTTTTTCAGAAAAAGCGGATGCTCTCGGAGTTGAGACCGAATCGGTTTCTGAATACTGCGAAGGAGCTCTCGCAAAAATTATCGTAAATGCAAAATGCGACGGGATCGTGATAAATCCCGGAGCTTACACTCACACCAGCGTTTTATTGCGTGATGCGCTTTTGTGCTCTAAAATACCTTTTGTTGAAGCGCACATCTCAAATGTTTTCGAAAGAGAAGAGTTCCGTCGTAAATCGTATTTAAGCGATATCGCCGTAAGAGTCGTTTACGGTCTCGGAACCGCGACGTATTCAGCTGCTCTTGAAAGTTTGGTCGCTTTTCTTAAAGCAAACTAAGGCTTTGCAATCAGCACGATCTTTCCTTTTTCAAGTCTGAAAAATTTTTCGGTGAACGGGATAAATTCTGAAGATTTGTCCTCTTTTTCGATTTCAGCGAGAGAGTAGGTTGGAGTAGGGGTGAATGCGACTATTTTGCCGAATGGTTTTCCTGACTTGTCGGAAACAGTCCCTCCGATCATAAGGTCCTGCGATTTGCCGAAAATCTCTTCTTCTGGAAGTGCGAACTTTTCACCGATCAGAAACTCAGCTTCCTTGAAAGTTTTAACTTCGGTTAATCTGATCATAAAGCCTTTGCCGATTTTTGCCATCGAGGCTATATGCCACTTTGTCTTGAACTCAAAATGATAAAGAAAGCCGAAATCCAATAAGAAATCACTATCTTTGAATTCCGGCTTAAAAAGAAGAGATCCGTCTTTTTTGAGAACTTTGGAAAAAGTTCCGACGACTTTTAAAGAAGAGACACCTTTCAATCTTCGACTATTTCGAGAGTGTATTTTTTCTGTGCATGTGAAGTTGCCGCGCCGAGAAGAACTCTCATTGCCTTCGCAATCCTACCTTCTTTGCCGATAACTTTACCAAGATCAGATTTTGCTACTCTGAGTTCGAGAACTGTCGAATTTTCACCTTCAACTTCTGTTACTGAAACCTGTTCAGGATAATCAACCAATTTCATAGCGATCTGTTCAATGAGTTCTTTCATAAAATCCTCCGAAAATAGAAAAGGTTATTTTCTTACTTTCTTACTTTTTTTACGAGAGAAGCGACTGTATCGGAACTCTGTGCACCTTTTTTGATCCATTCGTCATACTTTTCAACATCGATAACGATTTCAGCCGGATCAACGCACGGATTGTAGTGTCCGAGTCTTTCAAGGTAATCGCTGTCTCTTTTTTTTCTGCTGTCGAGAACAACAACTCTGTAAGAAGGTTTCTTTTTTGAACCGCCTCTGGTCAGTCTGATACTAACGCTCATTAAATCCTCCAAAAAATTATTTGACTAAGTTGCCTAAACCCTTGAATTTTTTCATAAGTCCGCCCAATCCGAGCTTATTTATGCTTTTCATCATTTTTTTCATTTCAAGGTATTGCTTCATAAACTGGTTTATATCCTGAACCTTTGTTCCGCTGCCGTTCGCGATCCTTCTGCGACGCGATGCATTGAGAATTTCAGGTTTTTTACGTTCTTCTTTCGTCATCGAAAAGATGATGGCTTCTATTTTGGAAAGCTCTTTCTCGAAGTTGACCTTGCCTTCCATCTGCTTCATCGCTTTGCCCATTCCAGGGATCATTTCAAGCATGTTTTCCATCGGCCCCATGTTTCTTATCATCTTCATCTGGGCAAGAAAATCTTCAAGGTCGAACTCGTTTTTCCCCATTTTTTTCTGAAGACGTATTGCTTCTTCGGCATTGATTTTTTCAGTCGCTTTTTCGACAAGAGAAAGAACATCACCAAGCCCGACGATTCTTCCTGCGATCCTTTCAGGATGGAAAACTTCGAACTGATCGATTTTTTCGCCCATACCGACGAATTTGAGCGGTGCGCCTGTTGCCGCATTGATCGAAAGCGCCGCGCCGCCTCTTGCATCGCCGTCCATCTTCGTGAGGACGACACCGGTAATAGAAAGTCTTTTGTGAAACTCGGCCGCGACGTTTACCGCTTCCTGACCCGTCATAGCGTCGGCTACGAAAAGGATCTCCGATGGTTCGACCGCGTTTTTGATGTTCGTGATCTCATCCATCATATCTTCATCGACCTGAAGACGGCCCGCGGTATCGATAATTATTACGTCCGCAACATTGTTTTTGCCGTATTCGACCGATTTTTTTGCGATATCGACAGGATCCATCCCGACTTCTGACGGATAGACATCAACATCGATTTTTGCAGCCAGAGTTTTGAGCTGATCGATAGCGGCAGGTCTGTAAACATCGGCCGGAACGAGCAGGACTCTCTTTTTCATCTTGTTTTTGAGAAGGTATGCGAGCTTTCCGGCAGTCGTTGTTTTACCGCTTCCCTGAAGACCGGCCATGAGGATTATCGCCGGCGGTCTGACGTTCAGATTGAGCGAATGATCGCCCTCTCCGAGCATCGCGACAAGTTCTTCGTGGAAAATTTTGATGAACATCTGACCCGGATTTATGCTTTTCGCGACTTCCGTTCCAAGCGCTCTTTCCTTAACCTTTTCAACGAGTTCCTTGACGACTTTGAAGTTTACGTCGGCTTCTAAAAGAGAAAGTTTGAGTTCTCTTATTCCGTCTTTGATGTTATCTTCAGTGAGCTTGCCGACACCGCGCAACTTTTTAAAGGTTGCCTCAAGCTTGTCGGTGAGTTGATCGAACATTTCACCCTCTCCAAAAAAGCCGTGAGATTATAGAGATATTCTTTTTATAGTCAAGATTTTAGTTTATTTTCACTAATAAAAGTGTATAATCGCGCGTTGTTTTTCGGGGGATTCCGTGCGCGACTTCATTGAACAGTTAGGTTCCAAGGCTGTAAGCACTTTCAAAAATATATCCGGATTCTGGGCTTTCTGCCTGAAATGTCTGCGTGAATTTTTGATGGGATCGTTTTTCAACCGTGCCGCGTTCGATATTCTCGTCATGCAGATATTTTTCACGGCGTATCAGCTTCTTAATTTTTTCGTTGTTCTGAGTGCGGTTTTCGGCAGTATTTTCATCGGGATCGTTTTCCAGACTGTAAAAAGCATCGGTCTTGTCCAGTATCTTGGAAACATCATCATGGGTGTTGTCGTTCTGGAGTTTTCGCCGCTCATCACTGTCGTTCTGCTGGCTTTGCGCAGTTCTTCCGCCGTCAATTCAGAAATCGCCGTCATGAAGGTCAACCGCGAAATCGACGCGCTTGAATCGTTCGGGATAGATCCGGTCATTTACCTTTTCCTGCCTAGAATCATCAGTTTCATTATCAGTGTCACGATCCTTTCGTCGCTTTTTGCGATAATCGTCCTTTTCAGCGGATTTATTTTCAGCAGCATAATTTTCGAAATGAGCGCCGGAATATTTTCAGAAATGATTACAAAATCGATATCTGTTTTTGATATAATTATTTTCTATATGAAAACGATAGTCTTCGGCTTCTTTATATCGGTTATACCGCTTTACAACGGCTGGAAGACCCAGTACCGTTCGACCGACATTCCGGTTTCGGTTCTGCGCGGGATGATGGGCGTTTTCATGTCGATAGTTTTGGTGGAGGTTGTGTCATTAGTAGCAAGATTCTTCCTGAATTCTTTGTGAGCGAGACTGAGCTCAAGGCTCGTGCTGCAGCGATCCGCGCCGAACAGCGCGCAGGTTTTGTGTCGCCCGATATCCCGCTTCTTTCGAACCTGAGTGTTTACGACAACATTTCGCTTGTTCCTCGTTATCTGACTACTGAAAAAGATGATGTGATACGCGCCGAAATAGAGAAATTCCTGGCTCTTCTTGAGATTTCGGATTCGATAAACAAAAAAACTTTTCAGCTTGATTCGGAGACACTTTTCAAAGTGAAACTTTTGCGTGCCCTCATGCTGAAGGATTCTGTCACCGTCATTGACCGGCCGTTCGTCATGCTGAACACCGCAGCCGACATAAAACCGGTCGTGAAAATGCTTGACACGCTTGAGCTGAATGATAAAAAAATAATATTTTTCGATTTCGAGTGGAATAAATCAAAATATTGATCGTCACGTCGTTACGTCGTTACGCCGTCACGTCAATTCGATATTTCGTGCGCCGCCGTCGATATTTCGACAAGAATTGCGGCGCGATTAAATATGAATTGCTCTTCCGAGTGCGCCGAGCAACGCTTCCAAAGACGCTTCCGAAAGGGTGGGGTGCGGATGGATCGATTCGATGATTTCTTCTGCGGTGAGGCCTGCGTTCATTGCCGGAATGAATTCCGAAATGAGGTCCGTCGCGCCGTTTCCGATGATGTGGACACCGAGGATTTTGTGGGTTTCTTCATCGATTATGACTTTCACGAAACCGGTCGTATGGTTTGAAGCGACCGCTTTTCCGTTCGCGCTGAAGGGGAATTTGCCGATTTTGAATTTAAGTCCTTTCTCGGCTGCCTGAGCCTCTTTGAGACCCATCGAAGCGATCGACGGAGTGCAGTAGATGCATGCCGGATTGTAAAGGTAATTTATCGGTTTTAGGTCTTTCATTCCCGCGATCTGCTCGACTGCAAGGATTCCTTCGTGTTCCGCTGTGTGGGCAAGCATCGGGGTGAAGATCACGTCGCCGACAGCGTATATTCCGGGAACATTCGTGCGGCAGAATTCGTCAACAGGAATGAATCCGCGTCTGTCTGGGGTGATCCCGGCAGCTTCGAGGTTGAGTTTTGCGGTGTTCGGAGAACGTCCGACGCATGAAAGGACCTGCTCAGCCTGAACGACGTTTCTGTTTGCGAGCGTGAGGGTGACGCCTTCATCGGTCTTTTCCGCTTTTTCAACTGAAGTGCCTGTAATTATTTTGATTTTTTTCTTCTTAAACTCTTTAGTAAGTTCTTTGGAAACGTCAGCGTCTTCCATCGGAATGATGGTGTTCATCGCTTCGATTATCGTTACTTCGACTCCGAAAGTGCGGTAAACAAATCCGAGCTCGACTCCGATCACGCCGCCGCCGATTATAGCGAGGCTTTTCGGCAGTTTAGCCTGGAAAAGAGCCTGGTCGGAGCTGATTATTTTTCTGTTGTCGATTGAGAAATTGGGGAAATCGCGGACGATTGAGCCTGTCGCAATGATGATATTTTCCGCCTCAAACTCGGTTTCTCCCGCTTTTACGGTGTGCGGGGAAGTGAAAACTGCTTCAGCCTGGACGTGGCGGACGTTGTTTTTCTTGAAGAGATATGCGATTCCCATTCTATTCTTTGCAGCCGCGTTTTTAGCGTGCTCGTTTACTTTTGTCCAGTCAAATTCAGCGCTTGCGGTGATTCCAAAAGCTTCTGCGCTCAGAATTGAATTGAAAGTTTCAGCCGCTGAAATGAGCGCTTTTGTCGGGATGCAGCCGCGGTTGAGGCATGTTCCGCCAAGAAATCCGCGTTCGATAACAACAGGTTCAAGACCGAGCTGAGCCGCTCTGATTGCAGCGACGTATCCGCCGGGACCTGCGCCGATGATGAGAAGTTTAACTTTTTCCATATTTTCCTCCTAAAAAATAAAAAAGAATCAACAAATTGCGCGCAATGTTAGGAAAAAGCGGGGAAAAGGCAAGATTTTGCCGCCGCCGTTTTTGTTGCCGCCGAATATCTGTCGATATTTCGATATTTCGATATTTCGATATTCGAAATTTCGACGGCGGCATCGTGACGACGAAACGACGTAACGACACAATATTCGGCGGCAGAAAATTTGCCTTTTTTATTTCAGGTATTACAATGTTAGAGACTTGGTTTTTTATAGGTTTGATTATTGCGGTGATATTTCATGGAACTTATTGAAAAACTTGAGATTTTGGGCGCGGCGGCAAAGTTTGATGCAAGCTGTTCTTCAAGCGGGAGCGACCGCAAAGGGACCTTTGGCGGTATAGGCAGCGGGCATAAATCGGGGATTTGTCACAGCTGGTCGGCTGACGGCAGGTGCATAAGCCTGCTCAAAGTTTTGTTCACGAACTACTGCATAAACGACTGCGCATACTGCATCAACAGGCGCAGCAACGACGTGAAGCGGGCTGCTTTCACGGTTGACGAACTTGTTTCGCTCACGATGAATTTCTACAAACGAAACTATATCGAAGGACTTTTTCTGAGTTCGGGTATTGTAAAAAATGCCGATTTTACGATGGAAAAGCTGATTGCGGTGGCGAAAAAACTGAGGACAGAAGAAAATTTCAACGGCTATATTCATTTGAAAGTTATTCCCGGAGCGAGCGACATTCTGATAAAAGAGGCTGGGCTTTATGCCGACAGAGTTTCTGTAAATATTGAACTTCCTTCCGAAAAAAGCCTGAAACTGCTTACCGAAAAAAGCAGGGATTCGATCATAAAACCTATGGGGGAAATTTGCGGAGACATTGTCGAAAACCGTGAAGAAAGGAAAAAAACGAAGAAACTTCCGGTTTTTGCACCTGCCGGGCAGACAACTCAGCTTATTGTCGGTGCGACGCCTGAAAGCGACTTCAAAATAGTTAAACTGACTGAGGCTTTCTACAAAAAATTCAGCATGAAAAGGGTTTATTATTCCGCTTTCGTGCCGGTGAACAGCGACAACCGTCTTCCTGTTGTATCGACTCCGCCGCTTGACCGCGAGCACAGATTGTATCAGGCTGACTGGCTCATGCGTTTTTACGGTTTTCAGGCTGACGAAATTGTTTCGGAAGACAATCCTTTCCTTTCGAATGAAGTTGATCCGAAGGCTGTCTGGGCGATGCGGAACATGCACCTTTTTCCGCTGGAAGTGAACACAGCCGCGTTCGAAATGATCCTCCGCGTTCCGGGAATAGGGCGGCAGTCGGCAGTCAGAATAGTTTCGGCAAGAAGGAACGGCTCTCTTGATTTCGACGACCTCAAACGGATCGGCGTGGTTCTGAAAAGAGCGCGCTATTTCATCACATGCAAAGGAAAAATGATGCCGGAAACACTGCTTTCCGAGAAGACTGTTTTCGAGGCGATGAAGACGACAAGCACGAGGGCAGGGGCGCCTGACCACACAATCGAGCAGCTTTCGTTGTTTTGAAAAGCTTTTGGGGAGTAGGGAGTTTAGGGAGTTTAGGGAGTTTAGGGAATCAGATTCCTTAGATTTACTCCGATCTTACGCACATAACAGGAAGGTCGAAGCTTTCGCCGTATATATTCCTGTAGTCTTTATAGAACTGAGCAAGTCCACCGTTTGCAGTCATGAAAAGCCATGTATATTGGGGATCATTTGCAATAATCGTATCTGCAGACCAGAAAACAGAATATTCAGTTGTCTCCATTTCCATATCCGGGAATGCTGAAGCCGGCTGGTATCTGTCGTAATCAGCAAGCGAAGCAAATTCATTATTGTTTGGCAGTCTCCAGTCAGAGTACCCGGCATAAGTCAGGTTTTCACAGTAATAAAGAGCGTCCTGCCATATAACAGCTGTACCGTATGTCTTCTGCCAGATGAGTCCTGTTGTGGAATCTGTTACGATCTGGTTGCCGTTTCTTTCCGAAACGCTGAGTTTAGCCCCTTTCATTTTGTTGCCTCTGACGCACAAAACTCTATTGTACATTGTTTCGGATACGCCCATCTGGCTCGGGAATCCCATCTGATAGTTGTCGTACAGTCTCCATCTTTCGTCTTTTTCCGGTTCTGCATAATATTTTGAAGTCAGCAGTTTTATGTTGGGATTATTTTTCAGGTCGGGGAAATAAACCGTATTTACTGCCGTTTCATTGTAATTTACAATCGAAAGAAGCTCATTCGGTTCGGGCAGTCTCCAGTCGTCATGTCCGCCGTAAACAAGATCCTCACAGTATGCGTCTGCTTCAGTCTCTTCAACCTGTGTATCAGAAGAAATTTTTCTCTGCCATTCCAGACCGGTGTTGTTGTCGATAACAGTCTCCTCGTCCGGAACTGAACTGTCTATCGAGAAGTCCTGAGGTGTGCATTTTCCGAGTGCCGCGTACTGGGTGGGCTGTCCGTAGAAGTCATTATTTTCCGACGGGCAGGATATTATCGCCGCATCGTTAAAGCACATTTCCGTCCTTGTGCAGATGTTGCCGATTGTAAGCTGTTTTCTGCCGGTGCAGCCGATACCGTCCCACCAGTAGAAACCTTCATTGCATTCACATTTGTATTGCATTGCACTTTCAGGAATGCAGTTTCCGTTTGAATTCGGTTCGCTTGCACATGAACTGCTGTCGCACGGATTGACACATTCGTTTCCGTTCCAGAAATAGTTCTCTTTGCATCCGCAGGAATAGTCAGTTATGCCAGAAGCTGTGCAGACACCGTTTGAGTTCGGGTCGCTTCCGCAAGGAGTTGCACTGCACGGTGTCACACATTCGTTTCCGTTCCAGAAGTATCCTTCATCACATTCACAGGAGTGTATTGTCAAACTTTCCGCAATACATTTTTCTGTGGAATTAGCGACACCGTTACAGATTCCGGCGCTGCACGGAGTTGCACATTCTGTTCCGTTCCAGAAGTATCCTGCGCCGCACAATCCTGCTCTGACACAGCGGACACCGGCTTTTACATTTTTTTCTGTATCACCTGGTATTCCGGTGCCGAATTCAAGATAGTACGCATCACCGCCACCCTGATATGATGTTGAAGACCAGAATGCGCCGGATGACGGCATAGCAGGAAAATCTGAAGCCGGATATATTTTGTCATGGTTTATCAGCGATTCAAGTTCGTTTTTGTTGGGGAGTCTCCAGTCAGTATGACCTGCAAGTTCAAGGCCTTCGCAGTAGGAAAGAGCGTTTTCCCATGTTTTGTTTACATAAGATTTCTGCCATACAAGTCCTGTTGTAGAATCAGTCACAGTTTCATCTCCGTTGTCCGTGAAACTGCCTTTCTGCAATTCGTTTCCGCGGACACAGATTATATTATCATCGCTGTAGTCCGAATCTTTGCTGTAATCGAAAAAGTATCCGCTCCACATGTTTACAATAAACGCTCTCTCTTCGTTGTATTCTTCAGAGGTCCACAATCTTTCATTTTTCAGGTTATATATATCCGGGAAATAATTTATATTTACCCCTTTCATATTCATGTAAGCTAAATCGAGAATTGTCCAAAGTTCGTATCTTGTCGGAAGTCTCCAGTCGTTTTTGTTTCCGTAATTGAGAGTATTGCAGTAGTTTAGAGCGTCTTCCCACAAATATTTGGTCTCAGGTATTCTGTACAGCCATTCGAGTCCCAAATTATTGTCAACGACAATTTCCTGATTTTCTATAGAAGCATCGATCGAGAAACTCTGGTGTGCACAAGTGCCTTTTGCTGCATAGTTGGCATCCTGGCCGAAGAAATCCATTCCTTCTTTCGGGCAAGTGATTTTGTATCCGTCTTTGTTGTAACATGTTCTCTGACCAGTGCAGATGTTGCCGAAAGCAGGTTTCCTGTTTATACAGCCGGTCTCTCTGCCCCACCAGTAGTAGCCTTCATTGCAGCCGCAGACATAGTCATCCGATGCAACAGCATTGCAGGTTCCTGATTTTGCATTTGCAAATCCGCCGCACGGATCGTCTTCGCAAGGTGTTACGCACTCGCCGTTGTGGCGGAAGTGGTCGTTGTCGCATCTGAACAGGCATGAGTTTGAGGCATAAGCGGAAATGTAGTCTGCATCATCATAATAATTGTTGAAATAATTAGGTGTTGTCCCCGGTGCCCAGTTGTAGCCGTTCCAAGTCTGCTCGACAGTTGAGCCTGCAATCCAGACAGCGTTTGCCGGAAGATCGTCGCAGTCAACCGTTTGTGTGTCAGGAGTACATTGTGCACTCTTCCATGAGTAATGTTCTTTGCAGTTGTGGCGGCATTCAGTCGGTGAAAATACAGTTCCGTGCGTCGAAGTTGTCTCCGGAAGCCATTGCCACTCGGATGCTGTTTCATTCCACTGCCACTGCTGGACTATCTGACCGTTCGGATTAAGCCATTCCGCGTTCGCAGGAAGATATCCGGAGCAGCTTGCAAGCCTTGTAGCTCCGACGCATTGGTTCGTATCTCTCTCGTAAACAAAGTTTGTGTCACATTTGAAATGGCATTCCTTGTTAGTCGGAATTTCATTGTATTCCGGAACTGTCGTCGGATACCAGTTGCCGTGACCGTCATGGTACTGGCTGATTCCCTGAGCAGTGTTCCAAACCGCATTTGCAGGCAGCAGGTTAAGGTCGCACGCCTGATATCTAGCAGTCGTAAGAACGCATTTGGAAAGTGACGCATCCCATTCAAATCCTGAATAGCACAGGCACGAATAGCTGTCTCCGCTTTCCGACGGTTTGCAAACACCGGTCGAATTGACTGTATTCCTGCACGGGTCGAAGGTGCACGGATTTACGCAGTCTGAGCCGAGGCACTCCTCGTCCTTTCTGACACAGATAAGATATTTTGTGTCGTCTTTGCTGCCTTCCGCTATCGTTCCGCTTTCAAAATCGACTGTCCATGCCTTTGCAGGTTCGCTGACTGAACTTGTCGAAGTCCAGAACTCTTTAGCCGCAATGCCGGGGAAACCGCTCATCGTGCCGTCTGCTTCGGTGTAATCGACTAATGATGCAAGTTCGTTTCTGTTCGGAAGTCTCCAGTCGTATTTTTCGCCCGCACTGCTGTTTTCGCAATATGCAAGAGCTTCAGACCAAGTTTTTGCTGAAGTGTAGTATCTTTGCCACATAAGTCCGCTTTCTGCGTCTTTGACTGTCTCGGTATCAAGAGTGAAGCGGTCCTGAAGCGGGTCGTAATCGTTTACATGAACACAGATTACATGGTTCGAAGCCGATTTTTCGACGCTTTCAAGTCCGCCGTTTTCACCGAGCATCCATGCGTTTCCTGCGGTTTTTTCGTCTTCGCCAGCCCAGAAACTGTATCCGTAAATTATGAAACTGCCGGAAAGTGCCTGGCTCGTTGTGTCTGAATTGACGATCGTGAGAAGCTCTGCCGGGCTCGGAAGTCTCCAGTAAAGCTGTTTGCCGCCGTAAGTCGAAGTGCGGCAGTATTCTTCTGCTTCATCCCAGGTCATCGCGCTGTTTGAAGAAACTCTGTGCCACTCGTAGTGCGTGAAGCCGTCAACAACGATCTGCTGACTGCCGCTTCCGGTCGTGCTGAAGCTGTGCTTCGTGCAGTAGCCGGCATCGGCATACTGAGCATCCTGACCGAAGAGAGTTGAGCCGTAAACCGGGCACTCCGTCATTTTGGAAGCGTTGTCGAAGCAGCTTTCCTCGCCTGTGCAGATGTTTCCGAGTGAAAGCGGATCGTCGATGCATGCTCCGTCATACCATTTGTAGCCTTTCGCACAGGAGTAAACGCACTCTTTTCTCTCAACGCCGTAAACAGCCTCTTTTTCTTCCGGAAACCACAGTGAACCGTTGTAAACCTGCTTGAACTTGCCTGTTCCGTCGTTCCACAGAGTATTTGCCGGTTTTGTTCCGCAATCAGCAGTCACTATCGAGCAGTTGCCGGCCGTAATCCAGTCGGAGCAGTCATCAGCACACGGAGCAGAGCCTTTCGAGCCTTCAAAACCGATGATTTCGGAGCACTCTTTTGCGCCGCCGTCGCAGCCTTCGCCCGCATCAATTATTCCGTCACCGCAATCAGCAAATGTAATGCCGCATTCCGACTTGTCGTAAACGCATGTGGCCGGGTTGCAGACAACCTGATTTGCGGGGTTCGGTGATGCAGGATAAATGTCGCTGCAAGTGAGATTTCCCGAAACGGAAGGTTCGCAGTCTTCGGACGAATCGATGATCCCGTTTCCGCATGCGTTCTTTGCAACGACTGTGATTTCCTTTGAGTTGTTTCTGTCGTCTTCGTAAACTGTGATTGCCTCAAGATAGTTGTACATCTCTTCGCCGACTGCGAGAAGAGTGTATCTGCCTGAGGTTATTCCTATATTGAGAGTTTCGTAAGAGTTGGTGTTTTCGTCAAACCTTGTCGATTCGTTAGCAACGAGCTGCATATTTTCGTCATAAATCTGGATGTAGACTTTCGACGGATGCTTTACAGTGTTGATTTTTACCTTAAGTTCAAGATTTGCAATGTCACTGCTTGTAATAAGCTTGTCAAGTTTGATTTCAACGCCGAATGTAGCACCGGCCGTGACGTTTACACCGACATTCTTTGTGTAGTAACCGTCTGCAAAAGCGTTGATCGTGTATGATGCCGGAGTAAGTTCGGTGATGTTGATGAGTCCTGTTATGCTATCGGGATAAAGAGTTCTGTTGCCAGGATTCAGGATTATGCCCGGATTTGCTTCCGGCGGGATAATTTGACCGTCTGAATCGCGAAGCAGGACCTGAAGATTTGCCGGAACCGGCTTGGATTCAACACCGTCAGATTCACTGTTTGCAAGGAACTCGTAAGTTTTCTGCGTCGTGTAGGTTTTGTCTGAAATCTTCGATGTCGCGACAACAGTTACTTTGCCTGTGATATTGCCGAGCGTATCGACATTGTTCGTGCCGAGAAGCTCTTTGAGCGCTTTCAGACCGTTATTCAAAGTTCCGGGAGTGAGGATTATCGATTTTTCCTTGAGTTCTCCTTTCGGCTTGTAGTAAGTGCGCGTATTGTCTGTGATCTTGTCAAATTCGTAGCCTTCGATCCTGACAAGAACCTTTTCGACATCAGCGCTTGCAGCTGCAACATTGAGCGAAATCCTGTCTGTGAGTGCGCTGACTTTCGTGATGTAGGGCTTTGTCTCCATGACGTTTCCTTTGAGGATCTGAACAGTGTGAGCAGAAGCGTCGAAAGTATCAACGATACTGACTGCGTTTAAATTGCCGTCGATCCCGTCAAAAACAAGGAAAGCCGCTTTAAGAAGTTTTTCGTTGAGCGCCTCGATAGCAGTTCCGCCCTCAAAAACGGTTCCTGCATATTTCAGAATAAGGAAGAATGTTCTGAAGAGAGTGAATTTGTCTTCATCGCTGATTCTGCTGTTGAACGGCATGAAGAAGTGTCTGAATATTGCGTCAGCCTCTTCGAGAGAAACTTCGGTGCCGTCAGCGGTGACGTGACCTGCATCGTTAAGCGTGTAAACTTTATTGCAGTTCTGTGCCGGAGTTTCGTGGTTGAACCACGCACATATAAACTTGTCAGCAGTCAGAGGTGATGCAACGCCGCTGAAATTAGGACCTTTCGCGGAAGTCGTGACATAGTTCGCAAAAATCATCATGTCGTTTTTACTTGCCGCAAATTTATTGCCGCTCTCAGTGTTTCCGGTGATTGCACTCTTTGCTTCAGCTGAATAATCTTCAATTCCGACTCCTCTGTAAGTTAAAGGAATCATTGATGAATCAAACATGTCGGCAAGAGTTGCGCTTCTGTTGTATGAAGTCGTTGAAGTGTAGAGGGCTGCGATCGCGCTTCTGAGCTCGATACCGTTGGTGACAGCCGCCACTTCTCCGTTTTCACGTCTTGCCTTCATGCGGTTGTAGAATGCCGAAACATAGAAAATATTCTCAAAAAGATTGAGGTTGCGCTGGAATCCTACCGGTTTGTTCATAAGTTCGTAAAGGTCGCTTCCGAGTTCGCTGAACTTTTCAGTTTCTTCTTCACAGGTGAGATAGGGGAGAAGTGTGCTTTCCGGCTTGTTGTCAATCACACCTTTCTTTATGAACTCAACCGGCGAGTAACCGCGGTAGAATGAGCCGTCGCACCATCTGTTGACCAGAGCTTCTACCGAAACAGGGAGAGAATTCGAATTGATCAGGAATTCCGAGAAATGATTTGTTTTTGCAACCATTACACTCGAACTTGTTCCCATCATGATGGGATCTCCTGCTGCTTTTGACATGATAGGATCACCCGCAGCACTCGTCATGATCGGGTCGCCGCCTGCGGCATTCATGATCGGATCTCCTGCTGCGGAAATCATGATCGGATCTCCTCCCGCAGAGTACATTATCGGATCTCCCGCCATGATCGGGTCACCGCCTGATGAACGGAGAACGTGCATGATCGGGTCACCTCCGGCAGTGAACATTATCGGGTCGCCGCCGTCTTCCATCATGATCGGATCACCGCCTGCCGACTGGAGGACATCGCTTGTGCCGTCGGCATTGTTCCTTTTTGCCGAAAGCATGATCGGATCACCGCCGAAAACAGTGCCGAGCTCATATACGAAATAGAGTGAATCGCCGGTGAAAGTCGTTCCTTCCTGTTCAAAACTTATCTTTGAAACCTGAGAGCTTCCGTTTGATTTTGCGAGTTTATAAGTCAGGTAATTTACTGGCGCATTTCCTCTTTTTATAGTCGTGTTCTTAGGTATTACGACATAAATTCCGTTATCGATATAGTGCACGATATCACTTGACATATCGCGGACATCGATTACATCGGTGGATTTCTCAAGCAGGAAAGATATCGTTTCGGAATCTTCGGTTATCATGATCGGATCGCCGCCGTCATCCTGCATGATCGGATCACCGCCTTCATCATCCATGATCGGGTCGCCTCCGGCAACGAGTTTTGCGCGGACAAGATATTCGCCAGGTTCGACACTTTTGAAATTGTATGTTGCCGCTTCGGCAGTGTTGTTCATGACAGTCAATGTGATTTTGAAACCTTCCGCAACCACGCTGCTGCCGCCTTCGACATTGAGCGTTACTTCGTTGCTGTCAGGATTTGCGACATTTATGAGAACTTCATTTCTATTTGCCGAAATTTTGAAACCGTTGAAAAATTTCCGGAACTTACGGTCTGTCCTCAGAATATCATCCGCAATCTCTTCGGAAAGAGTTTTTGAATCGGTCGTGTCGAGATAACTTGAAAGAAGTCTGAGTCCTTCTTTGATGCCCGAAAGCTTCGTGTAATCGAGCTCTCCCAGCCATTCGCCAGTTCCAAGTTTTACATATTTTCTGACTTTCGTCTCGTTTTTTCTAAAATCGGGACATGTTGAAATGAGAGCAACAACATGAGTGATTTCGGAAATGTTGGCTGTATGATCGCTCATCCCTGCAAAGCAGCTGTAAAAGCTGTTTGCATTCACGCAGTAAACCTTATCAGCCGAAATATCGGCGTTGAAAGAATATTTTCCGTCCGCGTCAGTATTTGCGTAAGCTATTTTTTCGGTTTTGCCGCACTCATGAAGAAACACTTCTATTCCCGAAACATCGCTGCCGATCTGGTATGAACCTGAAATATTGTGATTTTCGGTTACTTCCGGAGTTTCAGGAGTGTCAGTGTCTTCATCCGGAGTCGGATCGGTCGGATCAGTGTCAGTGTCTTCATCCGGAGTCGGATCGGTCGGATCAGTGTCAGTGTCTTCATCCGGAGTCTGGTCGGTCGGCTCAGTATCTGTGTCTTCATCCGGAGTCTGGTCAGTCGGATCGGTATCGGCATCGTTATCCGTTATTCCGGAATCCGAAGTGTCAGTATCTTGATCAGGTTCAGGTTCTTCCGTGTCGGTATCATCGGCAGGTTCTTCAGGATTTCCCGGATCTTTGATGCAGATATTGTTATCTTTATCGCAGACAAGACCTTCGTTGCATGTTTTGTTCGGATAACACTCGCCGTAAAGTTCGCCCATTATTCTCCCTGAATCGTCATTGGTCGGATTATCGTCGGGATACTCGTAAGGACTTTTTTCCTTTTTTTCACCGCAGCCAAACACAAGAACAATTGCGGAAAGAATTAAACAGAGTGAAAGGAATCTTTTCATTTTTATCTCCTTTAAAACACATTAACCTACCAAATTAACAAGCGCACAATATTGTATGTATTCTACTAAAAAATGCAAAAAAACCGCAGCTTTGATTATGCAAAAAAACGGCGGAAACTTGAATTGTTAGAAATATCGGTATGATGTTCCGTTTTTCTGTGTTTTCGGAGTCTGAATGATTTTTTTATATGACGGCACATTTGAAGGTTTTCTGAGTACGGTTTTTGATGCGTTTTTAGTCAGGGAAGATGTCGAAATTGCGAAAAAAGCCGGTTTTCAGCCGCATTTTTTCACTGAAACACGCGAAGTTGAAACTTTACCGGAAAAGGCGGAAAGGGTTGCCTCAAAACTTCTGGAAATATGCGGAGAGCGCGGATTCACGGCGATAGTCTATATCTTTCTTTCGGAAGAGGAAAATTGCGAAACTTACTGTTTTTATTTGATAAAAGCTGCTTTGAAGAACGGAAAAAAGGCGTTCTCGTGTTTTCAGGATGAAAGAATAGCTCGTGCAATGATGATGCGTAAAAAAGTGTCGCGAGAATATGACAAAATGCTTGGTCTGCTGCGGTTTTCCGAGCTTGCAAACGGCATTTTCTATGCCCCCTTCGAGCCAGATTTCAATCTTATTCCGCTTCTCGTTCCTCATTTTTACGAGCGTCTTTCGGGAACGAGGTGGATGATCCACGATTTGAAACGCGGAATAGCAGTATATCATGCCGAAGGAAAAACAGAAAATGTTGAATTTATTGATGAAATTACGTCTCATCAGAACATGGAAACGCTTCTCGGAAAATCTGAAAACGAGGATTCTTTCGAAAAAATGTGGTCAAATTACTTCAAGATAATAGCGATCGAAAGCCGCATAAATCCCAAACTTCAGCTGCGTTTCGTGCCGCAGAGATACTGGAAACACCTGACGGAAAGGAAGATAATAGAAGGAGAATAATATGAGCAAGTTCGGTAAATTTGACGAAAAAGAGACCAAAGAAGGCAACATCAGGCGTGTTGTCTCAAAATGTCTTGAAAGGATGAAACACGACAATGTCCGCACTTGTGAAGATGAAAAAACTGAAGAAGTAATCATGATTTTGTCAGAACTTCTGAATGAAAAAGAGGCAAAGGATCTGCTCAGTATTGCCAATTACGACAAAATTTTGGACAAAAATGAAGAAGCTGATTTTTCGGAACTGGAAGATAAGTTCTTTGAATTCAGTAAAAAGACAAGCGACTATGAAAAGTTTCTGAAAGGTTTTTATTACGATGTACTGCCGACGGTAATGATTGCCGATTTTCACGGTTTCGGCGAGGTGAGAAATGATTTCCTCCGCTATTTCATTCTTTGGGATAACTTCGCCGATAAAAAGAAAATGGTAATAGGCTGGATTCCAAAATACAGCTTTGAAGCGGCAAACAAAAGTGTGATTGAAAGACTAGAAAGATTTAATAATATCAAAGCGTTATGCGAATTTGCGGCAAAAGAGATCCAATTTCTTTTTTACGATCAGCTGACAACAATGTGTTTTTACAATGTTTTCAGAGGATTATTCAACAACATCGGTTTTTTTAAGGCTGCGATCGAAGAGAAAAGGCTCTCGCCGAAAGATCTTCTCGACATATTCTCATTTCATCCAGAATTGTTTGGCTGCCTGGAAATATATGGAACGCCGGATAAGAAATTCAAATTTGAGGTTCTTGACCGTGAAACAAAGCTGAAACTTGCAGAAATCCTTTTTTCCTGGGATGAAATGACCGGTTTTCTTGCTGATGACGATCCTTCAAAATTTTCAGAAATGCACAACGGAAATATGATGCCGCAGGTTTTTAACCGCTCCTTTTTCTCTTTGATGATGAAACTCGACTGCGAATACAGAATACCCTTAATCAGGCGTGTCGCTGAAAGAGAGATTAAAAAAATCGAAGATCTTGAGAATGCCTGCTATTTTGCATCACGTGTCGCGCATGTTCTTTTCGTAAAAGTCAGTGAATGCTGCGGCGAAGAGGCTGTCGAATCTGATGATGTTAAAAAGATGCTCCTTGAAGTTTTTCTCCGTGATAAAATTGTCGGGAAGGAGTGGTTCAAAAATCTGCCTGAACTTTTTCAGAAGATTGTCATTGTCGAGCAGGCAAGAACAATTTTCAATAAATCGGAAATAGTGATCCTGCCGGAGCTGCCTGAAACAAATATCGATAAAAATGCCTTGAAAAAAGAAATCGACAGTTTCATGGGTGAACTTAGAAAAATCGCCGCATCAGGCGGAAAACCTTCAGATTATTATGCAGATGAGCCTTTTGAAGCTGAAGGTGTTCCCGATTCTGAATCTTATCTAACGACCTTGATTTTTGATAAGGCAGTAACATTTTTGAAGGATTCTTTCGGCCCGTGGAAAGCGGTCAAGCCTGTGCTTTCGATTTTCAGGAATCTCAGGGAGCAGGCCTATTCGATAGACATGAAACCTTACGAAGATTTCCGTTTTGTCTGGGCTTTCGTGCCGCTGCGTCTGACTCCGCTTCTTGGTTCGTTGGAAAGTGAAGAAGCCGCTGAAGTATGCGAAGAGTGGTTCAAACATCTTACAGGAGAACTTAAATCGGCGGACGATTTTGTAATTAAAAAACGTGAGGAGAATCCTGAAATATTGCCGGAAGAGTTCAGGGACGGCTACGACATAAAAGTGATAGAACCTCATCCGCTCTGGCGTGAGGCTTACTGCGAAGCGGCAGGAGATCTGAGAGTAAATCTTGGATTCAACAACTGTAAAATTTTCAACCACTTGAAAAAGAACGATATTGACAAAGATGTGCGCGAGGCGGCAGAAAAAACTCTTGAGCGCATTGAAAAAATCAATGGAAAATTTGATTCAGGCTCAAGAAAAAGGGCGCTTCTCAATGCGTGGTGGTGGTACAGAGTCGCCCATTTGAAGAGTCTCGGCATTGATTTTGACTGGGTTGCCGCGCAGAATCTCAAAATCAAGGAAGTCAAAATAAATTACCCGAAAATTTAAAAATTCAGCCGCCGTCATCTTTAGTCGATATACCGATATACCGATATTTCGATATTTCGACACGGCGGTATCGAAAAACTTGCATTTTATCTTAAAATCCCCATAATTTCTGCGTTTATTGTTGCGCTGTGAGCAGCAGATGTTATTTTGTGCGATCTGGGAATGATTTCCCGCTTTTCGTGAACGGTGAGCATTTCGCCGGCAGGTAACGAAGTTGCCAAAAGGCATTAAAAAGTTTTTTGGACTTCGGATGGTTGTTTACCGCAGGTAGACAGTCATTTATTTCAGCTTGACAATCGGTCGTTTTAAAAATTCAGGGCTTGGTTTTGTTTTAAGCCTTTTTGTCAACCGATTGCGCCAAAATCCAAAACTCTTTGCAACAAGTTGATTTTATTAACTTTTTGTGAGCCATCAAAAAAAACTTTTATGCCAAAATGGTAGTCGTAAGCAAAATCGGTTTTTTTTGATGCAAAGGGGGATTATGGGAAAAATTAATGATGCGGAAAGCTTGGTGCTTTTCGATTTTATTCGGGAGCTTGGCTACGAAAATCCGGGGAAACTTGCGAACTGGGTTCGCGAAATTATCAAAAACAAGGAAGATTTTGACAAACGGTTTCATGTTCCGAGTGCAGACAGTTTTTTCAACAGGCGTGAAGACAAGTTCATGCTTTCTCCTGAAGCCAAAATTCTGGTCGAAAATCTCTGTTTTTTAAAGCCCTATATGTCGTGCTTCGGAAAATCTCTTGAAAGTCATCGTGAATTTCAGCCTTACCGCATTCTTTGCGGAGAGAAAACCGACAAGGCTGCTCTTGAGAAAAAGTTCAAGAGGCTGAAGATGGAACTTCAGGCGGAAAAAGAGCGGAACGAACGCGCAATGGCCAATCTGGAGTATTTTCACTCAATTCTTTTGAGCGATCAACCAATTGATATTACTGAAAAAAAACTAAAAGGAGATAAATGCGAGGAAGATCAATAATTTTTTTTGCATACCAAATTGGTAGCCTTAAACAAAATCGTTTTTTGTACTTTTATTAACTTTTGGAGGTTAAAGATGAAAAAATTTCTTGCTTGTGCAGCTCTTTTTGCTGCGATGTTTCTGACGGTTTCATGCGGCGGAAGTGACAGCGGTAACGACAACAACGAAGAAGGTGGAAACGGCACTGCCGAACAGCTTTGCCACTACGGCGAGTACAAGTGCGACGGCGGAAATTCCTATTTCTGCGGTTACATGGACGGAAGTAACGATCTGACTTGGAAATTCTCGGAACAGTGCGCGAACGGATGTGATTCCGTGACTGGAAAATGTTCGGAAGGTTCGAACAGTAATGACAATGGAAACGGAAATGACAACAGCGGAAACGACAACAACAGCAGCGAATATCCGGCAGCGGATAATTCCTACAATGCGAATTACGGTTTCATTTCGCTGAACTTCTCGTTCGACGGCATAGGAAATGCTGATGACAGCGATTTCGATTCTGATACCTATGAGTATGGTATTGAACAAGGGGAAGCTTATGCTACCGGAACTTACGGTAACGGAAGTGCTGCGATTAACCCGGCAAATGCAGTAACTTATACCAAACAGGCTGACTATTATTCTTCCAATAATTTGATTTGGGTTGGTCAAGTTCCTGTCATTCAAAACGGAAGTGATTATGTCGGCAGTAATCCTGTAATTGAGATGTATATTGATGCAAATCAAGCCTCGGTGGGCAAAATGGAAGTGTCACCTTTTGAAGGTTCCCATGTTCAATTATTTGTTGAAGAACATAATTGGAGTACCCATCAGGCAAAATGTATTCACGCTTTCGCCGAAGGTCAGATCAACATTTCTAAACTTGGTGACCTTGTTTATCACGGCGCATTGGAACTGACAGGCGCACTCCAGCTTTACAGCCCGAAAAACTATAAAGGTCAGGATGTTTCTGAAGCTGTCAAATCATCTTTGGGGCTGGATACCTGTCCGGTCGTCTACTAATCCAAAATCCGATTCTCTTGATTTAACCAGACAAATCACTAAAATCTGCTAGTTTTCAACTTTTTTGAAAAAAGTTCATTTTAAAATCAGAAAAATTGACACTTGGCGGAACTAAATAAACGTGTTTTTTGTTTTATGGAGGCAAAAATGAAAAAGATTTCCTTGTTTATGCTTATGATTTTCGGAATGTTCATGCTTTTTGCTACTGATGCTGCAACTGAAACGACTCAGGAAAATGCCGCTGCTTCTGAAACGGCTGCCGAACAGGCTCAACCCGCAGAAAACACCGCAGAACCTGTAGAAACGGCGCCTGAAACGTCTCAGGAACCCGCACAAACGGCTGAAACTCCTGCGGAACAGGAAGTTCCTGTAGAGACGTTACCTGAAACGTCTCTGCAACCCGAAGAAACATCTCAGGAACCCGCAGAACAGGATGTTGAAAAGGCAAAACCTGCTAAAAAATCAAAAAGAACCCGCTCTGAAAAACCGCAGAAAATCAAAATGGACAGACCTTATGCAGGAGCAGGAATACCGCTTATTGCAATCGGTGCCGTATCTTTCGCACTGCTTATGCCGGCTATGGGAACAATGGCTTTTGCCGCTTCCGATGCGTGCGAAGGCAAGGACTGGGGTTTCTGTGAGGAGCTTCACAAAAACAATAAAAAACATCACACCGCATGGACGGTCGGTGCTGTTATGACAGGAGTTGTCGGCGCGGGTATGATCGTTGTCGGCTCATGGATGACAAGTGTTAAAAAACCTAAAGAAAATCAGAATGTTGTGCTGAATAATCTGGCTGTTCTTCCGACAAAGGAAGGAATGTATGCTTCTGTAGGATTTGATTTCTAGCCTAATTTTCTTTCTTAATTTCAAAATCAGGAAAATCGTCGCCTTAAATTGACAATTCAGGCAACATCTTTACAATATTTTGCTTTTGTTTTTTTAAGGAGAGAGATATGGGAAAAACTGTCATTGAAAAGATTTTTTACAACCATCTGATTGACAAAAACGAGCCTGTAACACCCGGTTCGATTGTCTGGATAAACATTGACTACAAAAGTGCAAGAGATTTCGGCGGCGCCAATGTCGTAAACAATCTCGAAAGCAAATTTTCGGGTTCTCTCATTGCCGACAAAGAGCGCACGATGTTCACTTTTGACTGCGTCGCTCCGGCGAAAACCATTCCTTATGCCGTAAACCAGCAGAGATGCAGGGTTTTCGCAAGAAAGGAAGGGCTTAAGGTTTACGATGTCGATTCTGGAATCGGTTCGCACATTCTCATTGACGAGTACGCAAAACCCGGAATGACGATTGTCAGCACCGACAGCCACTTCAACATCATGGGGGCGATAAGCTGCTTTGGTCAGGGAATGGGCGACGTCGATATTTCCTACATTTGGAAGACCGGAAGAACGTGGTTCGAAGTGCCGCAGAGCGTAAAACTTACTCTCAAGGGAACGAGAAAACCCGGCATAAAAGCGAAAGATATTGTTCTTTTCATGCTCAAAAAGTTCGGTTCACGCACTTTTTTGGGGCAGGTCGTAGAGCTTTACGGAGAAGAAGCTGCGAAACTTACGCTTGACGAAAGAGTCACTATCGCCAGCATGGGAACAGAAATGGGTGTCATTTCGATAATGATACCGACGACGGGACTTGAAGGTTTTGAAGAAATCAAGGCTGATCCAGATGCAAATTATGCTGCGGAATACGAGCTCGATCTTGATGCTTTGACAGAACCGCAGGTTGCTGCTCCGCCTCATCCGCACAACGTCCACAACGTCAGCGAGTTTGCTGGAAAGGCAGTTGATACGGTCTTCATCGGAAGCTGCACGAACGGCAGGATCTCCGATTTTGAAGACGTTGCAAAGATAGTCAAAGGGAAAAAAATCAAGACAAACGGATACATCGTTCCTTCGTCGCGCAGGATTTACGGCGAACTTATGAAATCGGGCGTTCTAGAAACTCTTTTCGACGCAGGTTTCGTAATTGCTAACCCTGGTTGCGGCGGCTGTGCTTCAGGTCAGATCGGAATGACAGGCGACGGCGAAGTGATCGTTTCAACTTCAAACCGCAATTTCAAAGGCAAACAGGGAAACGGCGAAGTACACCTGGCGAGTCCGGCAACGGCTGCATATTCGGCATTGAAAGGGGAGATCTGTGGATTCTGAGAATTTGATCTCGCTCCTCTTTGTTCTGGATTCGTCTCCGCAGAGCGGTGCGTCTCTCGCATTTTTCAACAGTTTTATCGAGCAGCTCATCGACTGTATGGCTGGAAAGGCTGTTCTTACGGTTTTTTATCCAGAATTTTCGGACAAAGAGGAACATTTTTCGCTGAGTATAACGCAAATGCCGAAGTACCGCCGCATGGTGACATACATTCCGACGCGGCTTGAATCTTTCAGCGAGACTTATCTCAACGAAAAAATGGAAGGTGTTTTCAGTTTTATTCTGAAGGAAGACCACTTTGACGCGATACACATCTGGAGCCTCAAAAATCACTCTTTCAACTATCCTGCAATTGCGAAAGAACGCGGGATCCCTGTGGTCTACACTTTCTGCGACGGATTTCTTTTCTCAAATTCGCTTTTTGAAAAAGGGCTCGGAGAAAGCGGCGGAACGGTAAGGGTTTCGAATTTCGTAAACTCTTCGATAACTTCTTTTGTCCGCAGATTTTTCAGCGCAGTCAAGCCGAAAACGCATTCATACTGGTTTGAAAACATCGGCAGATACAGCCGTTATTACAACCGTACATCCGAAAGCGGAATCGAGCAGGATGTTTTTGAAGAACGTGCCGAAATAGCTGACGAAGTCGTCTCTTTCTGCGATAAATTCCTTTTCTTTTCTGAGCTTGAATACAACCTTTTCTACCGTCCGCTGATTCCTGAAAGCAAAGCCGCTTTCATGGAGCAGGGGATTTTGCGCGAACTCGATTTCTGGAACCGTCCTTTCGAGATCGAAGGAGCTGTGAAATTCTGTTTTATGGGCGAAGTTCTGCCTGAAGAGGGGATTTTAGAGCTTGTAGAGGCATTCAACATTCTTTACAGCGAAGGTTTCTGCAACGAACTGCATGTCTACGGCGAAACGCACGAAAATTCGCCTTATTTCAGCAGGCTCAAACAGCGCGTCAAAAGCCCCGACATTTTCTTCCACGGTCCGGTTCAGGGCGGAAGAATAAACGCCGCGCTTAATACGGCCGATGTTTTGATCGTTCCCGCGAAATGGACGAGAAACGATACTTTTTTAGTGAATAACGCGATTTTAGAAAGGAAGGCTCTCATTGTTTCAGGGAAGAATGCGCTTGCCGAAAAAGTAAGAAAGTCGGGGAGGGGGCTGATTCTTGATGAATTGACGCCGCGCGCTATTGCAGACGCTGTTTCGGAACTTGAGCGCAACAGGAAAAGGCTCTACTATTTCATGCGTGTTACCGACGATTTCAGAGTGCCGGATATAAACGAAAACTGCGAGTTTCTGACTTCGCTTTACGGTGAACTTGCCAGAAATTATAAAGAGGCTGATCCGCTTTTACTTGCAAGAAAACTTAACAGAAGAAGAAAAGAGAGGCAACAACGTGGATAAATTGAAAAACAGCTCTGCTCCTACGCCGGCTTTGGTCGTAAAACTTGTACTCGTGCTCGTTTTTCTGCTCACGGCAGCTTTTGTGAGCGGGGTAGTGATAGGTAAAAACGGCAGACGCAATGTCGACAGAACGAGTTCAGACGAAGAGGGGATAAATGAAAAACTCTCAAACTGCATCTTTAATTCAGACGAGCTTCGTGAAAAATATCTGAGACTGAGGGATGCTGCGCGCGAAAAAGGGCTTCTTGACGAAAATGACGTTGTCAACGCCAAGGTGATCTGTAAATCCGCAGAGACGTTTCCTGAAACGTCTCGGAAAGAACAACAACCTGAACCTTCGGAAAAATCCGTAGAACCCGAATCCGTAGAGAAATCCCCTGAGACGTCTCCTCAGGAAAAACAGGAACCGGAGGAAAAACCGGCCGATAAACCAAAACCTGAGGAAAAAACCGAAAAAACGACGGAAAAAACTGTAGAGACGTTACCTGAGACGTCTCAGAAGAACCATGAACCCGTTGAATCAAAACCGGAAAAAACGGCAGAAAAACCCGATAAAAACAAGACGATCGACGAAATTTTGACAGAGAAAAAGGCAGAACAGAAACCTGTAGAGACGTTACCTGAAACGTCTCCAAAAAAAGATAGCGCAAAAAAATGTCTCTTTTCCATCCAACTCGCGTTTTTGGACAGCATTGAACAGGTAAACGCATCGAAAAAAGAGTTCAAATCTTTGAAACTGAGGGTGATTGACGGCGAAAACAACGGCAAAAAGTGGTATAAAATCAGAACCGGCTGCTTTGATTCACGTGAAGCTGCTGCTGCCGAGCTTACAAAAGTCAAAAGTGTTAAAAAAGATGCATTCATCGTCTCGGAATAATAATTTTTAAAGGAGGAATCCATGGCAATCATTAAAGGAAAAGTTTTTGTTTACGGACACGATGTAAACACGGATGTCATTTTCCCCGGAAAATACACCTACACCGTTACTGACCCGAAAGAGATCGCGTCTCACGCACTTGAAGACGAAGATCCTGATTTTATTAAAGAAGTTAAACCTGGAGACATCATAGTCGCCGGCAAAAACTTCGGCTGCGGTTCATCGCGCGAACAGGCTGCTTTCTGCTTCAAATATCTCGGAATGGGTGCCGTAATCGCTGAATCCTACAGCAGGATCTACTTCAGAAACTGCATCAATGCAGGACTTCCGGCACTCGAAATCAAAAATCTTCTCGGCAAGGTAAAAAGGGGCGACACTCTTGAAATCAACACCGAAACTGGAACGGTTTTCCTTCCTGACGGCTCAACAGTTACATTCCCGCCGCTTCCTCCCGAAGTTGATGAAATCATGCAGAAAGGCGGTCTCGACGAATACATCAAAGCAAAACTCGCTGCTAAAAATAATTAAGATAGCTGCTTCAAACGGTATTTCCGCCGCCGTTCCTAAACACCTTAAATTCCCTATACTCCCTAAATTCCCTAAAATGCGGCGGCACATTTTCGCCAATCGGCGGCGAGACAAGGTGAGACGTGTCAGGTCACGTCTCTACAAACTTAAAGATTTTCTTGGTTTATCTGGTCTGGGATTGTCTGAAGTTGCTGTATAATCAAAGTTGACTTCGACTTCGTCATCACTGTCGCCTTGCGGGAAGACGGTGTCTTCAAGTTTTTCGACAGTACAGTTTATCACATATTTGTCGGTGAAAGTATTGTTCCTGAGTTTTATGTCGTAAACTTCGCCGTCAGGGTCAATTGTGAATTTTAGAGTGAATTTGCCCTGTAATTTCGGGTTTTTTGCTTTGCGGTTGTCAAAACATTCCTTGAATTTTTTCATCTTTGCGAGCGATGCTATCGTCTGAGAGCGCAGATCGTTAACTTTGTGTTTTTCCTTTTCTTTGTGCCTTTCTTTGACGATTTTGTAGGAAAGGTGAAATTCTGCGTCACGCGATTTTCCGGGTCTTACGCCGATCTGCTCCATCTCGTTTTTTATGCATTTGGCAATTTTGTTGGCGTTTTTCGATTTCATTTTCTGGATTTCAATCATTTCGAAGAAGCCTTCGTCGTCGATATTGAGGGCAAAATCGATGTTCATGTTTTCGGCTTCACCCGGTTTTATATTGTCACGGTAGCAGTCGATAAAGTCCAGATCAAGCAGTTTCATTTTGCGTGCGACTTCGGTATCTTTCGAATATCCGTAGACTTTTAGCGTTTCGCCACCCTCTATTTCGACATATCCTATTTCGGAGTTGTCTCCTTTCTTTTCATGTTTTTTGGAAGAATTTTTTCCGGATGAACAGGAAAAAATGAAACCTAAACAAACGATTAAAAAGACGGTAAATAATTTTTTCACATCAACCTCTTCTTTAAAAGTTCTGTTAATGAACTGAAAACGGGAGCACCTGTGCTTTTCAATACTTCTGCCGTGTTGTGACCGCGTGAAACAAGCGCAGCATCACATCCAGCCGCTTTGGCTGTTTCGTAATCGTGGCATGTATCGCCGACAAAAAGGATCTCGTTCTCGGAATAACCTGATTCGTCGAGGATTTTCCTGCAAAGGTGGGTCTTTCCTTCGGCATAGTAGTTTTCGATTCCTTCAATAAAGCGGAAATATTTGTTTATTCTGAGTATTTCGACATGCTTGTTCAGCATTTTGTGTTCCATTGCTGAAAGGATGCTGACTTCGATTCCGGCTTTTGCAAGTTCTTCAAGCGTCGGAACTACATCGGGGAAAAGTTTCACCTTTTCTATATCGGATATGTAGAGCTGTCCGAATTCCTTTGCAATTTCATCCCATTCGCCTTTGACGTCAAGCCCGAGTTCTTTGTAGAAGACTGATACCGGAAATTGAAAATTCTCTCTGTAATATTCAGTTGTTACAGGCTTCATGCCGCGCTTTTCCAAAACACCGTTTATTGCATTCAGATTGAGCCATACATCGTCGATCAGAGTGCCGTTCCAATCGAAAATTATCATTCTTTTGCCGTTAGCCATATTTTACTCCACGGCGTAACTTACAAGTTCGGTCGTTGTCTGCGGTATCATCTTGTTTTCACGGACATCTTCAAGAACCGTAACGATCTTTACGATACCGACTTTCAACGCAAAATAGTGGTATGAGTGAAGCACTTTTTTGCCGGGAAGTTCAACAGTTGTGTGAACTTTTATCGTTCCTTCAAAGGTGCCCGCCGGAACCTTGACAGTTTCGTCAACGCCTTCGGTTTTTCTGATTTCGCGCGTTCTCTGCTTGATTATTGTGGTCCATGCCTCTCTCTGGAGCGGGAACATCAGGAGATAGCGGTCAGCGTCACGGATTCCGTGTCTGTCGGCCTTGAGTTTTCCGCCCTTGTTGTCAAGAAACCAGTCTCCGTCGGTTCCGACGATGCTGACTTCTGTTTCACCAGACTGACCGAAGTAGTTGACTTTGTATTTCCAGCTGTTGCCGACTGCGAGCGGAAGGTAGCGCATAGCCGATTCCTTGTAGTCGGAAAGGTGGTATTTTTCATCTTTCTTTTTGTCGGTGCTGCCGCATGCAACCGTAAAAACCGCAATAAAAACCAATAAAACCAGAAGTGTTTTTTTCATAATTTTCCTCATTTTTTAAAACGCCACAAAATGACGCAGGATTATAATGATTTATCGGAAAAGAGCAAATTTGCTGAACAAGATGAAAATTGACTTAAAAACCTGTCTAAATAAACTTTCACGTTTTTTGTTTTATTCAACTTTGGAGGGAAAAATGAAAGATCCGAGAATTACGAAAATCGCGAAAAATCTTGTAAACTACAGCACAAGAGTCCAGCCGGGCGACAATGTCCTGATCGAATACCGGGACAACTGGCCGCTTCCGCTTGTTCTCGCTTTGATCGAAGAGGTCAAGGCTGCCGGCGGAAGACCTTTCGTCAACTTCACAGACATGCAGATCCAGAGAAAACTTCTCCAGGCCGCAGACGACGAATGGTTTGACACGATGTGCGAAATCGACCTTCTCAGAATGAAGAAGATGCAGGCTTACATCTCGATAAACGGCAGAAACAACAGTTTCGAGCTTTCGGATGTCGCGCCCGAACAGATGAAGAAAAACACTCAGAAATATCTTATTCCGGTTCATCTTGATCAACGCGTAGCCCACACCAAATGGTGTATCCTCGCTTTCCCGAACCCGTCTTACGCTCAGGCTTCTTCGATGAGTACCGAGGCTTTTGAAGATTTCTACTGCGATGTATGCTCGGTCGACTACGCGAAAATGGACAAAGCGATGGATCCGCTCAAGGAACTTATGGACAAAACCGACAAAGTCCGTCTTTTGGGTCCCGGCAGAACAGATCTTACTTTCTCGATCAAAGGGCTTCCGGGAATCAAATGCTCCGGTCAGTGCAACATTCCTGACGGCGAAGTTTTCACCGCTCCGGTAAAAGATTCCGTTAACGGTGTTATCGAATACAATACTCCGACCGCTTATCACGGTACAAAATTCGATAAAGTCATCCTTACTTTCAAAGACGGCAAGATCGTCAAAATCGAAGGTTCTGACGTCGAGAAACTTGAAGAGATCTTCAACACTGACGAAGGTGCAAGATATGTCGGCGAATTCGCGATCGGCGTAAACCCGTATGTCACGAAACCGATGGTTGATATCCTTTTCGACGAGAAAATCTGCGGCTCGATCCACTTCACGCCCGGTGATTCTTATGAAGAATGCCCGAACGGCAACAAATCAGGCGTTCACTGGGATCTCGTCATGATCCAGACTCCGGAATACGGCGGCGGAGAGATTTATTTCGATGATGTTCTCATCAGAAAGGACGGTCGCTTCGTTCTGCCGGAGCTTGAGGCTTTGAATCCCGAAAATCTTAAATAATCGTTATTATTAAGCGCGCCATCGCCGTCACGGCGTCACGATGACATGGCGCGCGAAAAAAATTGATAAAATTCAATCTTTTGTTTATAACGCTTTGGTTTTTTGTTTTTACTTAATTTTTTGGAGTCAGTTATGAAAAAATTTTTCGTGATTTTGATTTGTCTGCTTTCCATGATTGCATGCGGAGACGGCAAAGATCCGATGATGAAGAAAATGGAAGAAGCTGCGGAAAGAAACAAAGCCTACAAAGAGGCTGAAGAGGCAAAAAAGAAAGAAAAACCGAAATTTGTAGATGATGAAATCAAAGAAGAGCTTCCGGCTGTTGTCGATGCTGCGGCAAAAGGCAATCTTGCTGCTGTAAAGGCTGAAATCAGCAAGGGAACTCTTGTCGATACGAAGGACGGACGCGGCAGAACCCCGCTTTACATGGCTGCTTCTGAAGGCAAAAAAGATGTCGTTGACTACCTCATTGAAGAAGGAGCTAACGTAAATACGAAGCGCGATGACGGCGATACTCCGCTCATGGCTGCAGCAAGAAGAGGCGACAAAGCGGTCGTTGAAGCACTTATCAATGCGAAAGCCGATATCGCTCAGACTGACAATTTCGGCAGAACTCCGCTTATGATGGCGGCTTCCAGCGGTTCGAAAGAACTCGTCGACTATATGCTTGCAAACGGTGCTGACCTTAACGCAACCGATAAATACGAGCTTTCGGCTCTTATTTTCGCGATGAAAGCACACAAAATGGACCTCGCGAAATATTTGCTCAGCAAAGGTGCTAAGGTTTGGAAAGCGAAACCTCTCGTAATCAAGGAGAAACCCCTTGTTCTCAAGATCGAAGGAAAAGTTCAGCCGGGAATGGAAGAAGTCATTGAAAACCTTGACAAAAAGGATGTTCATCTTCGTCAGAAAACCGAGCTTTTCTACGCTGTTGAAACCGGTGACCTTGATCTTGTAAAACTTCTCGTCCAGAAAGGATCTCCCGTTCTCGTTGACGATGTCGAGCAGAGCAGAGAGACGATAATTTATGAATTCGGCCAGGGCAAGGAAGAAGAACGCGATATGCTTTTCCAGAGAAAAGTCACAAGAACTTCCTACGACCGTGACCAGAAAAACCTTCTTCACTACGCTGCTGAAGGCGGTTATGTCGAAATCATGAAGTTCCTCATCTCCAAAGGTGCGAGACTTGAAGAAACCGACGGCGAAAACGTTCGTGGACCGCTTTTCTATGTTGTCGCTCAGGAAGTTGACCCGAAAGATCCCGGCAAAGAGGCGAGACTTGTTGCAACTGCCGACTACATCATTGAAGAAGGCAAAAAGACCTGGACGAAGAGAGTCAGACTCACCAAAAAAGAACTCGACAAGATGAGAGAAAAAGAAAAATCGAAAAACTGGTGGGAAAAGAACCCGTTCGATACAGAATGGAAAGACGTAACAGCTCCGAAAGTAGACATCGAAGAATACGACTACGAAGGCTGGCATGTTCTTGCACTCGCTGCGAAATACGGTCACACCGACCTTGTAAAACTGCTTATCAACAAAGGTGCGAACATCAACCACAAAGAGAGAAAGATGGGCAACACCGCACTCATTTATTCGAGAGTCGGCAAATTCAAAGAGATGGAAGAGTTCCTGCTTGCAAACTGTGCGAAAGAGGGCATCAACTTCGACCACGAAGAACTTGCAAAACAGGGATGGAAATGTGTCGACGGCAAGGAAGTTTTCGAAAAACCGGCAGAATAAGTCTTAAAATCCTTAATATTTTTCAATAAATACGAGGTGTTCAATGAAAAAAATCTTTTTGATTCTGTTTGCTCTTTTTGTGTTTGCAGCCTGCGGTGACGATCCTGCTGCCGAAGCTGTTCAGGGCGCGTTGGGCGGAAGCTGCTATCCGAACAAAACTTGCGACGACGGTCTTATCTGCATGGAAAACCGTAATCTCTGCGTTAAAGGTTCAGACGGCGATACTGACACGGCAGAGCCTACAAATCACGATCCGAATACCGATTCAGGCTATTCTTCGGATAACGATCCTTCGGAAAGCGGAGATACTGTTTCAGACAATGACAATACCGATTCAGGCGATTCCGCTCCAGATGACGAACAGGGTGAAACCGGTGAAAAATGCGGCAACGGCACAAAAGATGCCGGAGAAGTCTGTGAAAAAGGGGATTATATAAAATGTGAAGAGGTAAGCAGCGAATTTGTTTCGAATTTTGCTCTTTGCAACGGGACATGCAACGGCTGGAATACGGAAAAATGCGAGAAAGCTTCATCATCGCAGATCGATCCGGTATTCTCCCTCGCTCCGGTGACCTACGAACTGAACTATCTTTACAACGGCAGTGAAGCATTCAAGGAAGGAGCAAACCATGATAACGAAATAAAACCAGATGCGCCGTTCAAGGGAAAGATGACTCTCTCCACAGGCGAAACGGTTTATGAGATCCCGAATCCCTATGCGACCATGCACTGGATGTCGGCTTTTTATGAATCGGGCATACTTATGTTCAACCAGACTTCATTTGATGCCGATGGTAGTATTGACACTCCGCTCGTAAATATGGCTGCTGACATCTCTGTTTTGAAGCAGGGCAGTGAGCTTCCGATGGGGATTTCAGACAGTTACAGCTTAAATTTCTGGATCGAGGATTTTTACAACGGAGAG
Source organism: bacterium (assembly GCA_017645765.1). Lineage (GTDB taxonomy): Bacteria > UBP6 > UBA1177 > UBA1177 > UBA1177 > UBA1177. The sequence goes on from JAGCNV010000026.1 coordinate 199,742, forward strand.
GACTGCGTTCTTCTTGTCGGATACGGCACTTTGACAGTTGATTCGGTCAATATTTCTGCCGGATCTGCAGGACATTTCAAGTTCACGACTTCGGAAATCGGGCTTTACAATGTTACGGTGACACCCGAAGGCGATGTTACGTCATACCTTGAAGCAGCGGGGTTCACGATATGCAAATAAAAACTAAAATTTCAATAATTTCAACGATTTTTGTTTGTTTGTTCTTCGTTGTTTCATGCGGAGATTCTTCGAAAAAAGAAGAGCCGAAGAATGATACCGATACGGAAACAAATGACGAAACCGAAATCTCCGATAACGATGAGACAACGGATGACAATGAGGCAGAAAGCGGCAAGGCGAGCGTTTCCTCGATAAAATTCACGATTCCGGAAGAGGCATCTACGGTTGCGGAATTTTCAGGTCATTTCGCATTTCCCGATGTTGTAAAACTCAACAGCGGAAAGTTCATGGCGGTTTATAGGAACGGCAGTACCCATGCGGATAAAAGCGGAGCGATAGTAGCATCTTTTTCAAACGACGGAATAAACTGGGAAGATCCCGATATTCTTCTGGACGACACGACCATTGATGACAGAGATCCTTCGATAACTGTTTTTTCAGACGGAAGAGTCGGTATGAACTGGTTCAAATACCGCTATCCCGATGATTATTCCGAGCCTTGGGTTCATCATCTGTTTTTTGCCGTTTCTGATAGCAGCGGGCTTAATTTCGGCGAGCATGTTCAGGTCGACGGCGGCGTTTTTGACTATTCCGAAACCGCTGTTATGGACGAAAACGGAATATGGCTTGACGATGAGAACGGCAATGAAGTTACAGTGGCGGCTTCCTCGAGTTCTATGATCGAAGACGGTGAAAAGATAATAATTCCGGGATATTTTGGCAACGCGCTCAACTGGCAGTCAATGTCCAAAACGCCGAAAACCAGAGTCGTTCTCTATGAAAGCGCCGACGGCGGCAAAACATGGACTCCGAACGAGGTCAAAGCCGAAATCGACGAAAAAACGTGGCTTCAGGAGCCTGCATTGCTGAAAGTCACGGACAAACGCTGGATTCTTCATGTGAGAACAGGTGTCGGGGCAAGTCCGAGCAATAAAGGCGATCTGGTTCAGAGCATTTCGGAAGACGGCGGCAAAACATGGTCGGCATACAAAAGTCTCGGTTTTGTAGCGCATGCTCCGGAACTTCTTAAACTTGAAAACGGCGTTATCGTCAGCTCTTTCCGCTGGCTTGACTGGGGCACAAGCGTAAACAGAGAAGCTGTTTCAATGGTTTATTCGCTTGACGGCGGTGAAACGTGGTCTGATGTTATCGAAATTCTCGACTGCGGTAAAGCTGAATGCGGATATCCAGGCATGGTCGAACTTCCAGATAACAAAATTCTCGTTGTCTACTATACACCCGGCGGAAAAGGAATCGAGTCAAAAATCATAAGTTTCGAAGCTGAATAACTGTCGTTTTCGTCTTTTATAAATTTGATTTTATTTTTTTTATAATTATAATAATTTGCTTATGTTTTTTGGTGTTTGTTGGCAGTTTAATATTTTACGGAGTTAAAAATGAAAAAAATTTTGTTGGTAATGCTTGTTTGTTCGCTGTTTTTCGCTCTTTCCTGCGGCAGCAGCGACAAAAAGGACGGAAAGATGTCTTTGATCGAAAAGAAGATCGAAATGATCAAAAACGACAATCAGGGCAAACCGGTAAAACAGATGGTTGAAATCCTCAAACTTAAAGCTGAAAACGAGGAAATCGTAAAGAAATCGGTTATGAAGATTTATTCTGAAATTACCGGAAAGGTTGCTCCTCACCAGCTTGCGCAGTTCAAGGAATCCCCGAACAGAAACATTCAGGTTCCCGGCAATGTTTCAAGAATCCACATCAAAAGCGACTATGTTTCAAGCGCTAACGTAATGCTTTTCCTCATGAAAGGCAAAGAGCCGGTCGTTTGGGACGAGCTTGAGTTCAACACTGAGAAAAAATACGATTTTGCTCCCGGTAACTACGATTTCGTTATGATCGTCGACAGACCGGACAACAGCAATGTCTATGTTTTCAAGTATGACCGCAGCTTCAAAGGCGGCGAACTTTACCTCGGCGAATTCAAGATCGTCGGCAAATACAGCAATTCCGGTGAATGTGCTACAGGCTATCTCCGCGACGACGCAGAAACATGCATCGCTCCTTCGTTCAAAATTTTCGACAACTGCGACGCAGGAACGCATCTTGTTGAACATCTCTGCTGCGAAGAAGGATTCAACTTCATCATGGAAGGACAGTGCTCAAGATACAGCGACACGGTTGAAAACGTTATCTGCCCGGCTGGCTACCATGAAGCAGGCAAGGGAAGATGCTGCCCGACCGGTCAGCTTTTCATTGACAACAAATGTCAGGTTCCGCCGAAAGAAGAACCGGCAAAATAGTAAATTTTCTATCTGATGAATCAAAAGTTCCCTCCCGAAATAAAACTGTTTAAAGAGCGTTTCCGCGAATTTCTTGAATGTGAAGCTGATGCAAGCGGAAAACTTCTTGTCAGAGAGCTTATTTTCCGTTTTGCTATGGTACAGTTGCGTGATACGCACGGTTTTGAGGCGGGAAAAGTCGAATATATCGCCAAGGTTTTTGATGAGGCACAGGCTGAATTCGGGAAGATTTTCGAGGAGTTTGCTGTTTTCTGTATTGAAAACGGTTTTGACGAGACTTTTATCAACTCAGAGATGAAGGAATGGCTGACCGAAATTTCGGAAAAAATGGAACTCGGAAAGGCGGAAAGCTGATTCTTTTCATTCTTCTTTCCGTACTTCTTCACGGTTTGATTTTCTTAATAAAAATCGACTTTTCAACCGATAAAAGCGACGAGGAAAGTCTTGTTTCGATAAAATATCTGGATGATTCCGCAGCAAAACTTCCTGCGACTCCCGTTCTTCCGCCGAAACCTGAAAAGAAAAAAGAAGATTCAAAACCGAAAGGGCAGGTCGTTGATATTGCAAAGCCGAAAATCGAGAAAAAGCCTTCCAAAAGTCGTTTTCTTTCTGAATTTGACAGCTCTGTCGAAAAAGAAACTGTTGCAACCGAACATGACGACAACATTAACGTCCGCGGTGAAAGGCTGAAAAGGCAGCTCGCAAAAAAGGCAGAAAATGTAAATGCCGAATCGGACGAAAATATGGTCGTGCCGCTTCAGGCCAACAACAGCGAAAAGAACGAACCTGCAAAAGAGCAGAAGATCAAAAAGGGAGAGTTTAAAGGTTTTGAAGGAACTGATGGTGACTACGCAGCCGGCAAAGATAAGGAAATAGCCGGAAAACTCGATGCAAAAGACGATAAGGACGAGGAAGGACGCGTGAATGTCGGCGGAAGGTGGATCCCGAAGAAACTTCTGCCGTATCTCAACGGTTCGGATGCAGTGCTCATGAGTCCGTCGAACGATTTTCTGGAAGATGTCAAAAAGGGTAATGAAACTTATCTCAATACGCAGAAATTCGCTTATGCAGCGTACTTCAACAAGATCAAGCAGGCGATCTCACGAAACTGGAGTCCGGGAACGGCGATAATCGTGAATGATCCGACAGGCAAAATGTACGGCAGAAAGGACAGATTCACGAAACTTCAGGTTTTTATTTCGGCTAAGGGAAAGCTCGTCAAAGCAAAGGTTATTACGAGCTGCGGAGTCGATTTCCTGGACAGAGAGGCAATAAACGCCTTCAAAATGGCGGCACCTTTCGCTCCGCCGCCGGAAGTTCTTCTCAACGAAGACAAACAACTTGAAATAAGGTTCGGATTTATGGTGACAACTCATGAATAATGAAAAAAAAGCGGTCGTTCTTTTCAGCGGCGGTCTTGATTCGACGACCGTGCTGGTTTATGCGATGAAGCAGGGTTACGACGTTTATCCCCTCACTTTTTCTTACGGCCAGAGGCATGCGATCGAGATAAAACAGTCGGAAAGAACGCTTGAAAAATACGGACTTCTGAACAGGCAGACGGTGTTTTCGATTGATTTGACGCCGTTTGTAAACTGCTCGCTCATCAACAAAAATTTAGAAGTCCCGGAATTTGCCGAAAACAGAATCCCTTCGACTTATGTGCCCTCACGAAACATAATTTTTCTTTCGATTGCATCCGGTATGGCCGAAACTTTAGGTGCTGAAAAAATCTTTATCGGTGTTAATTCAGTCGATTACTCAGGTTATCCCGACTGCCGTCCTGAGTTCGTTGAAGCTTTCAACAAAACAATTGCCGTCGGCACTAAGCAGGGCGTTGAACGCGGAATAAAAGTCGAGGCGCCGATCCTGAATATGTCGAAAAAGGAGATAATCGAGCTCGGAATGTCGCTCGGAGTCGATTATTCGCTAACTCACAGCTGCTACAACCCGACTCCCGACGGGCTTTCGTGCGGAGTCTGCGACAGCTGCCGCCTTCGTCTTGAAGGTTTCAGACAGGCAGGATTCAAGGATCCTTTGAAATATCGTTAATGCCGCCGCGCGCATTTTTGACGTTACGTCGTCA
>JAGCNV010000027.1 GCA_017645765.1 bacterium
CAAACAAACAAACAAACAAACAAACCGCTTCCAGTTTAATACTACTCCAAAATCGCTTTTCGTCAAGTAATTTTTCAATAAAATCGGTAATTTATGTGGTTTATTCCGCCGCTTCCCTAAACACCCTGAGCACTTTAAATTCCCTAAGTTCCCTAAGGTCGGCGGCGGCATTAAAACAGGAGTTGCAATGAAGAAAATTTTTGCAATTTTTGCGCTGTTTCTGCTCTCTGAGCAGCTCTTTGCCGGTGACGACGATAAAATCAAGCTTGCGGTCATGGATTTTGAAGATTTAAGCGGAAGAATTTCTGAAGATATCCTTGAAAGTGCGACAGAATATATCCGTATAGTCTTTGCCAGCACGAACCGCTATATCATCATTTCAAAAGACCGTCAGAAAGAGATGATCCGTAATATACGAAAAAAATTCAACACCGACCCGACATACAGATCGTGTACTGACAAGAACTGCCAGATCCAGCTCGGGCAGGCGCTTTCTGCCGATATGATCGTGAAAACAACACTCTCATATTTTGCCGGCTCATACACCGTTTCATCGGAGCTTATCGACCTTGAAAAAGAGGCTACGATAATCGGTGCAAAAGAAGATTGTGACGGTTCCGAAGAAGAGTTGAAACTGGCTATCGACAAAATCGTTGAAAAAATCGCAGGTGTCGAAATCAGTACGAAAGATGAGGTCTCAGTTCATGAAGAAAAACCGCAGAAACCTGTTTCAAATAAGGACTCTGTTGCCTGTGAATATGCAAGAAGCGAGTCTAATGACTTTGCGTGGCGTGTTTATCTCGAAAAATATCCTTACGGAGAATGTTCCGGCGAAGCAAAAAGGGAACTTGACCGGTCGGCATGCAAAAAAGCAGAAAAAAAGAACTCCGCCTCAGCATGGAAAGCATATCTCGCTGAATTTCCGGACGGAGAATGCGAATTCAAGGCACGGACGACTCTGCAGAAACTTAAAGCAAAAGAGGAAAAAGAAGCTGAATCACGTGAAAAAGCCGCAGTCCGGCAGCAGAATTTTTATTCTTCGGCAGATGAACTCATGGAAAAAACATTTACCGGCAGGTACAATTTCGGCATACTTGCGAACTTCGACTATTACGACAAATTCGGTCTTTCAACCGGATTTGATTTTGATTTCAATGTTTTGAGAAAACCTGACGGAGTCGGTGCCGGCAATCTTTTCATCGGTTTCGGATTTGATCTGCGGTTTTATCCTCCGATCAAAAGTGAAGGCGACTTGACTGTTATGGAAATTCCGATTCTGGCGAATTTCGGCTACGACTTCAAAATAGACACATACATTCTGCGCTATGTCGGATTCTGGTTTTCACCGGGATTCAATCTCATTGCTGTTTTTTACGACGATGAGGGCGATATTGAAAAGGCGTTTGCGTGGGAACTCGGTTTTGAAATGATATTCCGAAGCAGATTTTCAATAAATTTAGGGTTCGGAGGAAATTCCGGAAACTATAGGGATTCATCACATTTCTTTTTAAATATAGGAACAATTTTTTAACTTTTTAAGGAGGAAAAAATGAAGAAATTTTTTGTGGTTTTTGCTGTTTTCGCAGCGTTGGTTTTTGTTGTAAGCTGCGGCGGCGGCTCGAAGCCGGCTGACGGCGGTGACACAGGTGAAACCGTGAATGACGAAGACAGTGACACGGCTGACAGCGGTTCAACCGACAATCCTGATTCAGATGATCCTGACAGTGATAATCCGGACACTGAGCCGACAGAACCAACAGTTGAACCCACAGAGCCGACGACCGAGCCGACGACAGAGCCAACAACCGATCCCACGACTGAACCGACTGAACCGACGACCGAGCCGACTGAACAGATGGAAGAGGGCATCTATCTCGGAATAATCGGTTTCAACTATCAGTTAAACATAAGAGATCTCAGTTATCTGACCAATTCCAACATGACGGAATTTCAGGATTTTATTGATGATTTCGAAATGGATGACGGAACGGCACTTTATTTTGCCGATTACACTGCGTTAAAGATGATGCGCGACTACACTCCGGCTCCGCCGAAGCTTCAGACTGTGGCATTAGTCACATTTACCGACGGTGAAGACACATCGTCAGACGGACCTGTGAATGATCCTGAAAACTACAACGATCCTGACGTATACCTCAACGCAATCCACAATAAGATTGTGACAAACGGAATTCACGGGCTCTCTGTAGAAGCCTATTCGATCGGTCTTAGAAGCGGTGACACGGGAAGCGATTTCAAGAGCAGGCTTGAAAAACTGGCAAGCAGCAGCGACAAGGCCTTTGAAGTTTCCGACATGGAAGAGGTTCAGGAGCGTTTCACGAAGATAGCCGAAGACCTTTATTCCGTTTTCAAGACAATAAATATCGATTTCAAAGTTCTTGGCAACTATTCCGACGGAACGCGCATGCGCTTCTCCCTCGACATTTATTGCGACCATGATGAAAACGAATGTGAAAAGAACGGTAAAAATTCGAATCTCTATATTGATGCGACATACCGCCGTAACGGTAATGAAAGGAGTTTTGAGAATTTCGCATATTACGGTTTTTCCGGCAACCTTACGACAGTCAACTGCGGCGAGAGAGACCAGAAAGGATTCTATCCGTGCAGATTCGAGAATCTTAAGTACGATAACATGGATACCGAAATCAAACAGATCGAGCTCTGGAAAAACGACAACAGCGAATGGAAACACGAGAACGAGGCCTTGAAACAGGAAGATTCGAATATCAATGAAAGCAAGAGCAGTGCACTGATAATGCTCGTTCTTGACTGCACGACATCTCTCGGAAACAGCAAATTCAAGAAGTTGCAGGAAGCGGGCAAGGATTTCATAGAGACACTTGTGAACGGCGGAAGCGGCGTAACGACGACTTCGTGTGACAGCGACCCGTGTGCGGGTATCGCAAATTCGACAGGTGTCTGCACGCCGAACGGCACAAGCTACATATGCGGCTGCAATTCAGGCTATGACTGGAACGGCTCGCAGTGTGTCAAACCTGCAACACCGTGCGACCCGAACCCGTGCACCGGCATTGCCAATTCAAACGGAAACTGCACGGTAAGCGGCGCAAGCTACGTCTGTGGATGTGCAACAGGCTACAACTGGAGCGGCACACAGTGCATGGATACCGCAGCAGAAGAGTGTGCTTCGGTCGGCGGCACATGGAACAGCTCTACAAGCAAGTGCACAAGAACACAAAACTGCTCGTCAAAACCTGCAAACACAGTGTGGAACACGGTTTCAAGCATCACTCAGACTTACGACGGCTCAAGCTGGTCGCCTTCAGCGACAACAACCCACAACGATACCCAGAGCACAAACGAATGCCGCTACAAATGCGCAACAGGCTATGACTGGAACGGATCAACGTGCGTTGATCCGGCGGCAGAAGAGTGTGCTTCGGTCGGCGGCACATGGAACAGCTCTACAAGCAAGTGCACAAGAACACAAAGCTGTTCGTCAAAGCCTGCAAACACTGTCTGGAACACGGTTTCCAGCATCACTCAGACTTACGACGGCTCAAGCTGGTCGCCTTCAACTACATCGAGCTACAACACAAGCGGCAGCACGTCTCAGTGCCGCTATAAATGTGCATCAGGCTACGACTGGAACGGCTCTTCGTGCGTGGCTTCCATCCCCGAATGCAGCTCAACTTCATCGACCCCGTGCAAGGATTCATCTACCGGCTATATCTGGTCTGCAAAGGCATCAACGACCTACACATGGCAGAATGCAGTTGACTACTGCAACAGCTATTCAGAAGGCGGCTTAAGCGGCTGGCATCTGCCGACAATAACCGAGCTCAGGACACTTATTCTTAATTGTCCGAGCACAATGCCGACAGGCTCCTGTGCTGTTAAAGATCCTGGTTGTTTGTCGTCGTCATGCTGGACTTCTGCGACATGTGCTTCCTGCTCACAGGATTCAAGCGGCGGACACAGCAAATTCGGGGAAATCGGATATTTTTGGTCTTCCTCTACTAGGTCAGATAGTACAGATGGCGCATGGCTCGTGAGTTTCTACTACGGGACTGTAAGCAGCTACTATAAGACTAACGGCTACTATGTTCGTTGTGTGAGGTAGGTCGTGACCGCATTTTACGAGCGCAGCGAGTTATTTTTGCCCGCCCTTTTGAAGGGGGCGGGCTTTCCCTCTCGCCGTCAGGCGAGTCGAGGTTTGTCGGAGCGCACGCGGCCCGCGTGCTGAATTTATTGCGGGCGAGCCGCCCGCGCTCCCAGAGGTGAATTTTGGCTAACAACGATAAATTTCAGCTTTACAAATCGGCTTTTGATTTGACGGTTTACATCGAAGAGTGTTTCCGGAACTTTAAAAGAGCGGATAAATACACTGTCGGTTTGGAGTTGCGCCGGATGGTGAATGATCTGCTTCTCAAAATTTCGACATTCAACGATCTGAAGCGTGAAGAGAAAGCAGATTTCTGTACAGATTTGCTGAAAGATATCGATAAATTGCAGATAAAAATGAATATTTGTCAGGAACTCAGCGTTTTTAAAAGCTACAAATCATGGTATCACGCAGCAGAAATGCTGTTTGATATAAACGCGCAGTGTGAAAAGCTCAAAAAACATTTTGAGGGATCCGGGCAGAATCAGGGAGGCAGTGCGCCTCAATGAGCGTCCCAAGTTTGCGGTTAGATCAGAGAGCCTGTGAAGCATATCCGGCAGTCAATTCAAACAATGAACACAGTCACACCTTTTCACACGGTTTTGATTTCTTCGGAAAGACTGCCGCAGAAATCCGTACCTGTCGGATCGGATTTTCTGATAATAATCCTCTGAATTTGGTCTTCCTCTACTAAATCAGATAATACAGATAACGCATGGAACGTGAATTTCAACAACGGAAATGTAAACAACAACAATAAGACTAACAACAACAATGTCCGTTGTGTGAGGTAGGTCGTGAACGCAAACATTTTATCCCCCACAAACATTTTCCGAGCTTACATCGACTGCCGAAAACGCAAGCGCAGCACCGTGAACGCGCAGAAGTTCGAGCGGAAGCTCTGCACAAACATCGTTTCGCTCACAAAATTGCTGCAGAGCGGCAACTACGAGCCTGGCAAATCGATCTGCTTTGTAGTGCGCAATCCCAAGCCCAGAGAGGTTTTCGCAGCCGATTTCAAGGACAGGATAGTCCATCATCTGGTAGTCAGATTTCTGGAGCAGCACTGGGAAAAGGTTTTCATCCACGATTCCTACGCCTGCCGCAGGAACAAAGGGACTCTCGCCGCAGTTGAGCGTGTCGCCCACAATATGAGAAGTATCACTCAGAACGGAAAAAAGCGGGCTTACTTCATGCAGCTTGACGTGAAAAACTTTTTCATGTCGATCGACCGCGAAATTCTTTGGAAATTCCTCGAAAAAGGGCTTAAAAAACAGCTCGGAGTCAGAAAAAATTATGAAAATTGTGTCCAAATGACGATTTTTGACATCGATTCAGCCGAAAAAGAAGAGAATTTCGAGCAGATTTCAAAAATCCTGAAAACTCTGCTTTTCCACGAGCCGACGAAAGACTACATCAACAAATCGACAAAACGCGAATGGTCGTGGGTCCCGCCCGAAAAAAGCCTTTTCAACGCCGGAGACGGCAAAGGTCTGCCCATCGGAAACCTGACAAGTCAGTTTTTCGCAAACGTCTATCTCAACGAACTCGACCAGTTCATAAAACACGTTCTGAAAGTCAAATATTATGTCCGTTACGTCGATGATTTCGTCATCATGCACGAAGACAAAGAACAGCTTAGGACTTGGCTTGCCGCAATCAGACAGTTTTTGCTGGAAAAACTCGGGCTCACACTCAAAAACGAAGTGAAAGTGGCACCGCTCGGCAACGGAATCAATTTTTTAGGCTATGTCCAGCACATTTTCCACCGTTTAGTGAGAAGAAGAGTCGTCAATAATTTCAGGAATAAACTGAGGGAATTGGAAAACCCCTCTCAGTCGCTGCTTCGACAAGCTCAGCAACCGACAGCTCTCCCTAATAAGGGCGAGCCAAGTCTTGGCTCCCACTCTGGGGGAGCTGGCGCAGAGCGCCTGAGAGGGCAAGGAGGCATCGCAAAATGCGATTACGGAGAGGGCAACCGGCTTTTTGCACTTCTCACAAAACTCCGTTCTGTTCTCACCTCGTATTTAGCCTATTCATCGAAGGCAAATTCATTCAGGATCGTGATAAAAACCTTGCATCCGCACCAGTGGCTGAAGCAGTTTTTTAAATTATACCGGACAAAAGCTTCATTTATTGAAGATATAACGCTTGAAAATAAAAAATTTATTACCAACTTTTTTTAGGAGAAAGAAATGAAAAAAATCATCCTTTTTGCAGCATTTATGCTGACAGCAACTTTTTCAATGCCGCTTTTCGCAGCATTTACATCCACGACCGTCCAAGGTGATGTCATTGTGACAGACACAGAAACAGGACTCATCTGGCAGAAAACTTATGTGTCGGGCAAAAGGGGCGGGCGCGGGTTTCCGATTTCGCCGCTGTCGGCGAAATCGGCGTTTTTTTGTAGATGCCATGGTATGACATCTCTTTGAACACCATGGTATGATGTCTCTACGGGTCAGAGGTTTAATCTTGTCGGATTTCAACCGTTGCTGCCCGATAAATTGACATACAGCGCCGTTTTGTGATAATCTCTTCCGTTGTTTGGGTTTTTTTTTATGGAGGGTTTCATGAACATCAATTTCGCTTTCAGAGGATTTGAAGAAAACAGTGACGGTCTTAAAGATTATGTAACCAAAAAACTTGCAAAAATCGACAAGTTCGTTTCGGCAAACACCGTTGTCGAAGTCGTTTTCCAGAAAGACAAAAATCTGAAAATCACAGAGATCAAACTGAACAACAACGGTGAGGAATTTCTCGCAAGCGATTCCGACGACAAAGAGTTCCAGACTTCGATAGATCTCTGCATCGACAAACTGGTAAAACAGGTTGCCAGGTCGAAAGACAAAAAAGTTGATTCAAGAAGATCATAGGAAAGCGCGGGCGGGTAGCTCAGCTGGATAGAGCGTTGGCCTCCGGAGCCAAAGGTCGTGGGTTCGAATCCCGTCTCGCCTGCCATTTTACTGGCATGAAAAGATATTCTGTTTTTATTTCGCTACTGCTTCTTTTTTTCTGCAGCAGTAATTTGTGCGCCGATGTTTTTTTAAGCACCTATGAAGAGATAAAGTCGGCTTATGACCTTGCCGGAAGCACTTGGGATAACGAAAAGATCCCGCGCATTTTCGTGACAAAGATCCCTGAAGAGATCAAAAAAATTGAGGGAGTCGAGCGCAGACAGTTTTTTATCAAACTGCTTCTGCCGCTGGTTCTGCTTGAAAACGAAAAAATTACGGCTGAACACGACAAAATCGTTTCGATCGCGGCAAAAAAAGAGTGGAATGCCGAAGATGTGAAAATTATCAGCGGGATTGCCGAAAAGTACAACATCATTGACGAAGGTCAGGATATTTCTGCGATAACGGAAGATGAAAAAGAGAAAATCCGTTACTTTCTTGACCACAAGATCCGTCCGGTGCCTCCGGCGATCGCGATAGGGCAGGCTGCCCTTGAATCAGGCTGGGGAACGAGCCGTTTCGTCTTCGAGGGAAACAACCTTTTCGGTCATGTTTCTCCCGATCCGACAAAAGGGATAAAGCCGAAAAACTGGAGCGGAAACCAGCGCCACATCAGGATTTTCGATTCGATTCAGGACTCAATTTCGGCATACATGCTCAATCTGAACCGTAACCGTGCCTACAACAAATTCCGCTGGTACAGGCGGACTCACCCGAACAACCTTTCGAAAATGGCTGAAGGTTTTGACAAATACGCCATCATAAAAGAGGCTTATGTCGGTCGACTGCAAAGCGTAATGTTCAAGTTTGGGGTTCATAAAATCAACAATGCAAAGCTCGATTCAGGCAAAAGTGCAAATGTCATCGAAACAGTTTCCCAACCCCACATCAATTGATAATCAGGATGATTTTCTGCAGCAGCTTTACCAGCGCCGCGGCGGTATAAAACTCGGTCTCGGTCGTGTTGCCGATGCGTTTCCGGTGATTTTTGAGAAAAAAATACCAGTTTATCACGTTGCCGGCACGAACGGAAAGGGGACGGCTGTATATTCGCTAGACCATATTCTGCGCTCCAACGGACTCAAAACGGGAAGATTCGTCTCTCCGCATCTTCTAAGATACAACGAGCGAATTTCAGTTAACGGAGTTGACATAGCGGACGGCGAAGTGCGTGAAATTTATGAATATCTTGAAAAAAAGATAAATAATTTCGAAGAGTTGTCTTTTTTTGAAGTTACTTTTCTCATTGCGTGGAAGTATTTTGAGATTTCATGCTGTGACTGTGCCGTTTTTGAAGTCGGACTTGGCGGAAGGCTTGATGCAACTAACGTGATCGAAGGTCCGAAAACTGATATCATAACTTCGATCGGGCTTGACCACACCCATATTTTAGGCGACACGCTTGAAAAAATCGCCCTTGAAAAGCTCGGGATCGTGAAAAAAGGGGACAAAGTTCTGATCGGCGGCAGTGCAGACAGTGCTTTTGACAAGTGGATGGCAGAAGTCGCTGTTTCGAAAGGAGCTGCAAGCGTTGACGATGATTCTTTGGATCTCGAAATTGCTTTTCCGCCGAGCTGTATGAGTCCGGAACAGCGGAAAAATGTGCGTCTTGCGGTCAAAGCGGCACTTATGAATGAAGCGAATGGCTTGAAAATCCCGGATTTCAGCGAAATGAAGATTCCGGCAAGGTTTGAATTTATCGAACCAGATATCGTCACTGATGTTGCACACAATCCGCCTGCAATAGAATCTCTTGCAAAAACGGTTAAAGAGAGGCTTGGAAAAGTTGTCGTACTTTACGGCGCGATGAAAGATAAAGATGTGACAAAAGTTCTTGATATCATTGGTGAAATATCGGATTCGATTTTCGTTGTAAATTTGGAAGCCGATAACGACCGCGGCGCGAAAACAGGAGACATTCTCGAACGTGCAAGTGCAACGGTTTCAAACAAAATAAAGTATGCCGAAACCGATGAAAAAACTATTGATGAGGCGCTGGCATTTGCCCGAAAAAACGGAAAAAAGCTTCTTGTTACCGGAAGTTTTCACACAGTTGAGAAATTTATGAATTATAGAAAACATCAATGGAATAGATCCGGGAGATTAAAAAATGATTAATTTGTTGAAAAAAATCCTTGTCTTTTCACTTTTTTTCTCTTTTTTGCAGCTTTCTGCCGCGGATGATTACAGTGTCGAACTTTATGCGATGAGCGGTAACGGCAAGCTTATTTCATCTGACGAAATGATGAAAAAAAGCGGTGCAAAGTATCTCATCGTTGACTTTTTTTCACTGATCTGCGAGCCGTGCAAAAGATCGCTTCCGAAGTGGGATGAATTCCTGAAAGAAAACAAGTCAAAAGGGTTTGAATTTATTCTTGTTGCTCTTCCTGCTGCAGGGGAAAAGAAGAAAACTGAAAAGGATCTCAAAAATTATTTTAAACAGAATAAATTCAGTTTTGAGACGGTTTTCGACAAATACTCCGTTGTCGGCAAAAAATTCGGTGTAGTTGAAAAATCCGGTGATGTGACTCTTCCAATGATTTTTGTCGTTGACAAGTCGGGAAAACTCATTTTTAAAACCGATTCTTTCGATAACGCTATGTCAAAAATCCAAAATCTTGAATGAAAGACAGCTTGATCTGATCCGTGGATCTGTTTTGTTATTTAGCTAAAAATTCGATCTGGTCTCTGTCGACTTTCGGGTTGATTATCATAAAAAACAGCCGTTTCGTGTCGTCCGATGCGACGAGAACGACTTTGTCACTCTTTTTTATGCCAATATTCGTGAAAAGAAGGATTTTTTCGGTATGGCTGAGGGAGTTCATGACTGTTTCCGGAACAAATTCGGTGTAGGTTCTCGTAAAGAGCTCTTTAAAGGTTGAAAGCGATTTTAACGGAAAGCGGCTTGTCATGGATTCTTCCTTGAAAATCACCGATTCGCCGTTTTCAAGTTCAAGGGTGTAAATCTGTTCGGAAATCTCTTTCAGCTTCTTTTTTGTCGCCATTATTTTGACTGCTTTGTCGGAAAAGAGTTCGTTGTTCGGCTCAAGCTGCAGGAGAACGGATGTAAATCTGTCAATGTCGAAAAGGAAATGTTTTGCCGCGATCCTTTTGAAAGTAGAAGCGGGAATATGGACGAAATTAATGCTGAAGCCAGGGAAAATCTTGATGATAGTCTCTTTTATCTGACCGGTCAGAGAGGAATTTATGAAGCCGATAAGGATCTCTTTCGTCTCTTTTTTGAATGAAACCGGAAGGGCAAGCAGTCTTGTTATGACATCTGGCGTGAAAAATCTCGCGAAAAAGTCATCGGACATGAACCCCTTCTTTTCTTCATACATAACGGGATAGCCTTCTTTTTCGTAGAATTTCGCAAGTTTCTTTTCATCGATCATTCCCTTTGAAATGGCAAACCATATCGGGTCTACGTTTTTTTTCATTTTCAGGATCTTGTTGGCGTTTTCCGAAGAAATAACTCCGTCCTGAACCATTTTCAGCATCAGATTTCTCATATTGAAATCTCCGTTAAATAATAGCGATTATAGGAACTTTTCTTTTGTATTTCATTGAATTTATCCGCGTTTTTACGAATCTGACGAGTTTTTCGTCAAACCCTTCGCGGATTATCTCTTCTTCGCTCATTCCGAGGTCTGAGATCGCGTGGATGACAGGATCCATCTGGATGTAGGAATATCCGATCTCGCCTTCGTCAGTCTGTCCTTCGAAAAGATCAGCACTCGGAGCTTTTTCGATCACGCTTGCCGGAAGTCCGAGATAGCGCGCAAACTCGAAAATGTCTGTTTTGTAGAGGCTGCCGATAGGATTTATAGCCGAAGCGCCGTCGCCGAACATCGTGAAATATCCGAGTTCGATCTCGCTTTTGTTGCCGGTGCCGAGCACGATCGCGCCGTTTGCTGCCGAAAAGTCGAAAAGGGTGATCATTCTCGTTCTCGCCATGATGTTTCCTAGCCTCCCTTTTCTTGAAAAGTCCGGATTAGTCATGTTGTTTGCGGCAAAAGTATCGACAACTGCCGAAATTTCGATTTTAAGGCTGTTTATTCCGGTATTTTCAACAACTTTGAGAGCGTCTTCAATGCTTTTTGCGCTTGAAGTTCTGTACGGCATGAGGATTCCCGTAACGTTTTCCTTTCCCAAAGCTCTCGCTGCAAGGGAGGCAACAAGTGCACTGTCAAGCCCGCCGGAAAGTCCTACGACCGCTTTTTTGAGCCCTGTTTTTCCGATTTCGGAAACTAAAAACGAAGTGAGTTTTTTCTCGAGTTCTGCAAAATTGAGTTTTGGAAGAGTTATCATGCATTCCCTCTCATTTTAAGCTGATTTAATAATGATTTCCGTATGTTGAGCGAATTAGAAAAATAATCGGAAAGAATATTTTCCTTTTTCTCGTCGCTTGAAAGACCTGAAACCGTACAGTAGTCGCTTTCTATCGAATCAAGTGCTTTTGAATCGAAATCATTCATAAGCGCAGATCTGCACTTTTTGATAAATTCAAGTTCAGACTCGTCAGGCATCGTGAAAGAGTGGGCGAGTTCGGCAAGCCATGAAGCTGCAATGAAGTTGCGGGGATTCCTGCGGAGCGGGGCGGTTTCTTCAAGCGAAATAAAATCGTCCAGAAAGTAGGTGTTGTTCTTTCTGCTGAGGACTACTTCGCAGTTCTCAAAAAGGGAGAAATTGTCATTTTTCGAGAAAAAGCGGAACGTTTCGCCTTCTTTTGAAATCGTGTGGAAAAATCCGTTTCCGTGAGATTTTTTGTAGGTTATGGTTCCCTGTACAATATACATCAGTTTACCGATTCGATCTGCTGCTTCTTTTCCGGTTTTTTACGCTCGATATCAGTTGTTACACCTAACTGTTTTGCAAGGTCGACACATTCGCTCAAAAACGGGATCGCGACTTCTTTCGTGTTGATTGCCTGAACTTCGAGACAGCGGCGGAGATAAGTCTGGCCCAATTCTTCTTTTTTCAGCATATACATTTTGAGAGCTCCGCGATATAAAGCCTCAACGCAGAACGGGAAGTATTCGATCGCCTTTTTGTAGTTTTCTGCTGCAAGTTCGTGCAGATTCTGTTCGTCATACATGATCCCCATCTGTTTGTAAGGCTCGAAATATGTTCCGCGCATTTTCAGAGCAGCCTCGAAATGCTGCTTCGCCAGATCGTAGCGTTTCTGCATTCTGTAGACTATACCGATGTTCGTTTCGGCGTAGTGAGGACGCGGGTACATCGTATCTGCCAGCACTGCCTGAAACTCTTCGAGAGCCTTGTCGAACTGCCTCTGCTCAAGGTAAAGTGCGCCGAGGTTGTTCCGTGCGTCGGTGAACTTTTTGTCGATTTTCAACGCCTGCTTGAAGTTTTCTTCCGCCTTTTTTTCGTCGTGTTCGATCATGAAAACGAGGCCGAGCGTGTTGTAATACTGCGGAAGATCGGGTGCTGCCTCAATAGCAAGCATGATTTCGCGCCTTGCTTTGATGTAGTCGCCCTGATTCAAAGCGGCAAGACCGAGCTGGTAGTGACCGTCGCTTTTTCTTTCGTCACTTATAGTTTTATTGTCTGTCGAAGAGCATGATACAAGAAGCTGAAAAAGGATGAATAATAAAGGTAAGAATTTGATTTTATTCAAGTTTTCCTCTTTTAAGAGTTATTTTTTCTCTTCTTTCTTTTCTTC
>JAGCNV010000005.1 GCA_017645765.1 bacterium
TGTAAATTTCTGAAAATTATTATTCCGGATTATATCGTTTACGATGTCAGACCGCCTTGAATCAGGTGTCAAACCTGCTAATGCGTCATTCAGGACAGTAAGAATGATATCTTTCACTTCACCTGGGTAAAAATCATTTTCGTCGCCCATAAAAAGTAGCGGCAGGGAATCTTGGGCATCAAGTTTGTTTTTCAGTCTCTGGTTCTCATTCTGCAGTTTTTCGTTTGCGAGCATAAGTTCTTCGATCTGTTTTTTAAAGCGCTGCTGCTCATCGTCAAACGATTCAATCATTTTGTTTGCTTCAGTCATTACCTCGGCATATGCCCGTTCTGTGATTTCACGCTCTTTTTCACTCAAAGAATTAAGAATCTCGGCGTTTTTCTCCTCGGCGTCTCTCAGAGCATTTTCTATTGAAAGTCTTTCTTCCCGTTTTTTGTCAAGTCTGTCTTTGAGCAGTGCGTTGTTTACACCATGCCATGTATAAAGCGTTTCAGTCATACGCGAATTGCAATATAGTATAACTATAGGAATGACTTTTTCTGAAAGCAGTGTGTCTGCGCCCGAAGCTTTGCGGTAGAAGAATCTTCTGTGTTGTTCAAGTGTATTGTTGGGAAAATAAATCCCTATGCTGCCGAGAGTTTCGTTTTTGTTGGAAGTCATCTCCTTGAGTTTCATGTTCGTGCAGATGCTTTTCTGCACAACTACGTGAGCTACCCCTTTCAATCTTTCGGCAAGTCCGTGTACATCGACCGGATATTCATCGAGACTTGTTTTTGAAACATAGACCACAGGGAGAGAGTACCCCGACTTTCCGTTTATAACATTTGCGATAATTTCAAGGTGTTTTTCATCAGCAAAAAACGGCTTGTCAGAAATCTCAAGAAAACTGTCTTCTTTCAGAAAACCTTTTTTTATCAGCATCGTGATGAAATAGGGGGTGGAAAAGGCCTTGTCGATATTTATCGCAGTATCAAGAAAACTTCTCTCAAGCCGGATAGACATTTTCATTTCGTTGAAATTCGCGACATAGTCGCTTGTCCAGATGATCCCGTCTTTATCTGTCTTTTCGTAACGTACGGCAACGATGTTTTCCCTGCGGTATTCCTGAATATCTAGCCATAGTTTATCATTGCCGTATCGGATATTGTACTCTTCGTTCCATTTGATTCCCTTGATTATATTTTCTTCGTACGGGCTGGTCTGATTCCATTTTATTACCAAACTCACGAAAGCGTATTTGGTAAGATTCTTGTTTATTTCAAGCGTTGTTGAAAACAAAAGCATATCGGTCTCCGGTTTTTGTTGCGTTCGTTTTGAAGTTATCTGCCTTTTGCCCAGTCGGCGAGTTCTTCTTTTGTCCATTCTCCGTTGAGAACTCTGCCTTCCTGCAGAACAGTTGTCTCCGAAACTGACTGTTTCAGCGATTTTAAACTGCCGTCAAGATTCGTCGTGCCGCCGCTTGTTGCGAAAACGACGATGGTTTTGCCAGAAAAATCGTGCTTTTCCAAAAAAGCGTTGACGATTGAAGGTGCTGCCCAGCCCCAGATCGGAAAGCCGAGAAAGATCTTGTCATAGCCCGTTAAATCGAGATTTTTATCGACGATCTCAGGGCGTTTGCTCTTTCTCGTCGCGACTTCGCGGAAACTGCGTGAAAGCGGATTCATCCACAGAAGATCGGCCTTCGTGTACTTCTTCACCGGCTCGATCTCGAAAA
>JAGCNV010000028.1 GCA_017645765.1 bacterium
CGCAACGCAACGCAACGCAACGCATTATTAAAAAGCGTAGTCCCGTTTCACCCAAGTCAAGTTTTTTAGCCAAAAAAAATTCAAATTTTTTCAATAATTTTAGCAACTTTTTTCACTTTGGGAGGATTATTATGAAAAGATTTTTTGTTTGTCTTGCAGTATTTACTGCGATGCTTCTTATGGTCGGCTGCGGCGGCAATAATGATAGTGTTGATGATTATGGTAAACCATGTGAAGACAATGTCGATGTATACCACTGTAAATCTGAATTTATTGAGTCTACATCTTCACTCTACATAGTCTCTTATCATTATCAATGCCGAATAGGTAAAAATAAATATTATCAAAATTATTACAATCCTGGTGAATATTTCTCAGATTTTGAAGAAGATCTCTGCAATAATTCTTTGGGATGCGATTATGAAACAGGGAAATGTATCAGATGCGAAGAGGGACAATATTTGTGCGGTGGAGCACTTGCTGGTTATATTTACCGTTGTGACAGCAATGGAGAATGGATAGGAACTTATGAAATGTGCGAATACGGATGCGCGAAGGAAACTTCAACATCAATTCTAGATCTATGTGCCGATGAGTAAAATTATAAGAAAAAAATTAGGATGAGTTTGAGATTTTTCGTTTTTGTTCAAGGTAACGGGTTTCACAAAACAAGGATCTGATTTTTAGGAGGTTTTCAAACCCACCGTCCTTCTTCGGGATTCCACGTGGATATGCCATCTGCCTGTTCTTCAAGAAGAGGTTTCACAAAGGTTTTTATTCTTTCCATAGCATCAGACATCGACACTTGGATTAGTGCGTTTTTCTTTTTCATAAAGGCTTTCCACCTTGTCTGATGCATTGGGTCAGAGAGGAAATCTTTACCGAAAGCGGCAGAATCCATCGTTATTTGAGTATTTCGATTCCCGAATGTTTCTGTTACGGCATTTTTAAGTTCCGCAAAAGAAAACGGGAATTTCTTTGAAAGAACATAAATGTCGTAAAAATCCTTGTATCTGCTGTTCAGATACCCGTTGTGAATAATTGCCTCCAGCTTTTCCGCAATCGACGACTCCAGCGAATAGGCATTGACCCGCGGCGGCTCCATGTCGAGAATGACAGGAAAATCCATTTTTACAGAATTCGGATAAATGACATCGCCGAAACCTATGTCGATGCTTATCGGAATCTTTGTTCTGTCGAGGTAGGCAACCGCCGATATGCGAAGGCCATGATACTTTTTGAATTCCGCAATATCCTCGATCGTGACTGAATCAGAAGCAAATATCAGTGCGTCATCGATTTCCTGCGAAAAAATATCCTGGAATATTTCTCCCATTTCCTCTCTGCTGTTGGAGATTCTACGTGCAAGCAGGTCAATATCCGTTGTGGCGCGTTCATAATTACGGTCAAAAACCGCATAGAGAAAGATCCCGCCTTTCAGAACAAAATGTTCAGAGTATTTTGAAACGGCAATTCTGTAAATCGTCCGCTCCAATCCGTAATATGTCAGTGCTTCCTGAAAGGTCATGCCGTTTTTGACAGCAAAATTCTTAAGTCTTGCTTTTACAGATTCAGCATTCATTAAAGCAGCACCTCCAGATATGTTCTGAGAATCTTTTCGCAGCGCAGACACTTTGCATAGTCGTAAAGCCTGTCGATCCGCCGGTCTTCGCGTTTAAGATAATTCCTAAGGATTTCAGACATTTCTTCGATTCCTATTTTGTTTCTGTAGTAGACAATATCGACTACAGTTTTTTCGATATCGAAAATATGAAAAATGTTTTCTCCGTCACGAACTTCGGTGACGCCGATCTCCATTCTTGAAGAATCAAAATAAAAAATCCTGATCGCCGGCCATGCCGGAAGAGTGACGACCTTTTTACTGCGCTCGATTGCCACATCCACGGAATCAGGCAGGAAGTTAGTCAGCCCGTAATAGCGTGCAGCACTCATCAGACATATAACCCCGTTGCGGACAAAGGCTTCAGCACTGAAAAAATCATTCTCGTCGCCTTTATACGAAAGATTCTCATAAGTCGTGCGGTTTACTCTGTGAAGAAGCCCGTCTTCTTCAAGCCTGCCAAGCTTGTAATAAGAGAATCCCAGATTTTTAAGTTCATCGATCGTAACAAACTTTTTGCTATCAGTAATTGCATTCATATCAATCACCTCCGCATGAATCATACACTTTTCCGCACAAATTTCAACTAATTTCTGCGATTATTTTTATTAGCAGAATTTAGTAGAAAAAATTGTGTATAATGTTGGTTTTTGGGAAACCGTTAAACAAGACATGCCGAAAAATCTGGTTCCGCAGTTCAGGAATAGATGCTTGCCTAAAATAATTACTCTTAACGTGAAGAATTTATTGCGCAAATAAAACAATTCTTTATATTAACGCTGTAAGAAGTTGCAACTGTCGTCGGAGGTTGAGTTATGGCAAAAAAAGAAGCAAAAATGGTAAAAAGTGTTGAAAAAGATTTCAACTGGTATCTGAACGAGGCTGAAAAAGGTGATGCGGCTGCTCAGGATGAGGTTGGCGAATATTATTATGAAGGAAAAAATGGTGTTGAAAAGAATTTTGAAAAAGCTTTTGAATGGTATATGAAAGCAGCACTTCAAGGTTATGCAAAAGCTCAAAACCATGTCGGTTGGTCTTACGACAAAGGAGAAGGGGTAAAAGCAAATAAGAAAGAAGCTTTCAAATGGTTTCTAAAAGCAGCAGAACAAGGTTATGCAAAAGCTCAATCCAATGTTGGTAATTGTTATTGTAACGGATGGGGAATTAAAAAAGATGAGAAAAAAGCTTTTGACTGGTATATGAAAGCAGCAGAACAAGGGTATGCTAATGCTCAAATCATTGTTGCTTGTTGTTACGACAACGGAGACGGAGTAAAAGCTAATAAGAAGGAAGCCTTCAATTGGTGGATGAAAGCAGCAGATCAAGGGAATGTTGATGCTCAATTCATTGTCGCTGTACATTACTATAACGGAGACGGAGTAAAAGCGAATAAGAAGGAAGCCTTCAATTGGTGTCTTAAAGCAGCTGAACAAGGGCATGCTGATGCTCAATTCAATGTTGCTGGACATTACTATAACGGAGACGGAGTAAAAGCGAATAAGAAGGAAGCCTTCAATTGGTGGATGAAAGCAGCAGATCAAGGGAATGTTGATGCTCAATTCAATGTCGGTCTTTGTTACCACAAAGGAGACGGAGTAAAAGCGAATAAGAAGGAAGCCTTCAATTGGTGGATGAAAGCAGCAGAACAAGGGTGTGCTAATGCTCAATTCAATGTCGGTTGTTGTTACGACGAAGGAGAGGGCGTAAAAGCGAATAAGAAGGAAGCTCGCAAATGGTGGATGGAAGCAGCAAAACAAGGTAACATAGAAGCTCAAAACAAAATCGATGATTACAAAGGTGTAAAAGGTGATAAACAAGAAGCTTCTAGGCGGCATCTTAAAGTTACAGAACCAGTTAATTCGAAAACTGAGAACAATTTCGATTTGAATCTAATTCTTACTGATATCAAACAATGCATAAAGCAAGAAATACAAAAACTTTATAATCAAAATGAGGTAAAAATGCCGGACTATAATATAGAACCACATGAAGTATCAGAAATTTCTAATAAAAAAAGTACGAGTATTCAAACAAAACCTGAAGAACCAAAAGCTTTTATAATTATGCAATTTAAAGATTTTGATGATATCTATAAAGAGATTATTATTCCAATATGTAATAAGTTCGGATATGAACCTCTTCGTGCTGATAGCTACAGTAGTACCAATAAAATAACTCAAGACATTGTTGATGGAATTAAATCTGCATCATTTGTAATCGCTGAAATTACACCAGATAATCTCAATGTTTTTTATGAATTGGGTTATGCACATGCTTTAAACAAGAAAGTAATTTTATTAGCAGATAAAGATAAACGAGATATCAGTAAAATTTTCGATATAAAAGATTATCGTGCAATTCTTTACCAAGACAATATAAGTGGAACAAAAAAACTAGAAAGAGAGTTAAGTAAATTTATAGAAGAGATAAAAAAACAACAGGATAAAATTTCTGAAAAGAACGATGAACAAAAATGATGGTTAAAAAATTTATATAAAACCAAGTCTTTTTCTATTCTGCTTTTTCGTAATATCATAAATCAGGCAGCAGCAAATTCTGGGAACTCAGGCTTTTGGAAAAAAGTCAACTAGAGTTATGGAAAAAATTTTCGTTGTGTCCGGAACGCTGAACAGCGCACGGTTTCAAAAAACAAGTTCTTGAGGTTTCAAGATATTTTTTTATTAACGCAGGCAAATATTTGCCGAATTTTGAAATAATTTTAATATTACCGCTGTTTTTTGACCGTTTTTTGTTGGGAATTGCAGGGATTTGCGATGCTGAATGAGGAATTACTCAAAAAAATCAGATACATAGAGTTAAACGTAAAAAAGAAGGTCGACAGCTGTTTTCAAGGCTCGTACCACACTTTGTTCAAGGGGCACGGTCTGGAGTTTCAGGAAGTGCGCGAATACACCGAAAACGATGATGCAAGACTCATCGACTGGAACGTTACGGCGAGAACGGGAAAGCCTTTCGTCAAACTTTATCAGGAGGAGCGCGAACTTACCGTCATGGTCGCAGCCGACATTTCGGGTTCGAGCATCTACGGACAGAGAAGCGGGATCCGCGACGCGATGACGACGATCGCAGCGGCGCTAACCTTCAGCGCGATAAAAAATTCGGATAAAGTGGGGCTTCTTCTTTTTTCCGACAAAGTTGAAGAGTACATCCCGCCGAGAAAGGGCAAAAACCATCTTCTGACCGTCATCCGATCGCTTCTTACCGCCGAACCGACGGGGCGCGGGACAGATCCAGATGCAGCTTTCAAATTTCTGAACAAAGTTATGAAGCGTAAAGCGCTCGTTTTTTTCCTTTCCGACATGCTTTTCGACAAAATGCCCGAATCGGTAAAACCGGCGCTTCTGAAACACGAAATCGTCTCGGTAGGACTCATTGACGAAATGCTGTTTTCACCCTTTATCGACGGGGCTCTGCGTACAGTTGACCCCGAAAGCGGAACAGTTGAGACACTCGATTTTTCGCAGATTTCCCGCATCGGAATAGACAAGTTCATCGCTGAAAAAAAGAATGCCTTCGACAGACTCGGAATAAATTCTATGTGGATACGCAACCGCGAGAACTACATGGATGACCTTGTAAACGAGTTCCAGAAGCTGAACCGTATCAGAAAAAGATAATTAAAGCACATCCTTATCTCAAAAAACTTGCAGATTTATTCATTTTATGGTAAAGGGCGGCGGCTTTTTTTAACAACTCTCAGGAGGTTTTCTATGTCAGGCCACAATAAGTGGAGCACGATTAAGCACAAAAAAGGTGCTGCAGATGCAAAAAGAGGCAAAATTTTCACGAAACTCATTAAAGAAATCACGATAGCTGCAAAAGGCGGCGGCGGAGACCCCGACGGCAACCCGCGTCTTAAAACCGCCATCCAGTCTGCTAAAGCGGCTAACATGCCTCTCGACAACATCACCCGTGCAATCAAAAAAGGAACAGGCGAGCTTGAAGGTTCGAGCTACGAAGAAGCAACATACGAGGGATACGGTCCGGGCGGAGTCGCAGTTATGGTTGACTGCCTTACCGACAACAAAAACAGAACCGTTTCCGAAATCAGAAGAATCTTCACGAAAGCCGGCGGCAATATGGGCAACAACGGCTGCGTAAACTGGATGTTCAGCCAGAAAGGCCAGATCATCATCCCGAAAGAGGGTGTTGACGAAGAAAAACTTATGGAAGACGCACTTGAAGCTGGTGCTGAAGACGTCATCGACAACGACGAAGTTTGGGAAATCAGAACTGAAATGGGCGATGTTTACGCCGTTTCCGGAACTCTTACCGAAAAAGGATATCAGTTTGAAGAAGCGAAAATCGCGCGTATCCCACAGAATTTCGTAAAAGTCGAAGGAAAAGTCGCAGAACAGGTCCTCAAACTCATGGAAGCGTTTGACGACAGCGACGACGTTCAGGATGTCTATGCGAACTACGACATAGATTTCAGCCAGTTGCCAGAGGAAGAATAGTTTAAGTCTTGGATAACAAAGGCTACATCATTTTAGGAATCGACCCCGGCAGCATCAAAACGGGCTACGGCTTGATCAATGCTGTCGGGCGTTCTTTTTTTCACATCGACAACGGTTTGATAATGCCGCCGAAAGGGCTTGATTTCAAAGACAGGATCGGTTTTATTTTCCGCGGCGTATGCGATGTTATGGATGAATTTAAGCCGAATGCTGTTGCTTTGGAAGACGTCTTTATCGCGAAAAACGCCCAAAGCGCACTTAAATTAGGTCATGTCAGAGGGGCAGTAATGAGTGCCGCGGCGATTCACGGACTTCCCCTTTTCGAATACACTCCGACAAGGGTAAAACAGTCAGTCACCGGCAACGGCAGAGCTGAAAAATTTCAGATCCAGGAAATGATAAAAATCCTGCTCAGGCTCAAGGAAGCACCTTATGAAGACGCGGCAGATGCTCTGGCAATAGCAATAACTCACGCATTTACGATATAAAAAATGATAGGTTACATCAAAGGAACAGTCGTTGCAAACGAAGATCGCGAGCTTACGGTCCTCACCGAAGGCGGCGTAGGTTACGTTGTAGGCGTAACCCCGACTCTCAACGTAAAATATCCTGAAGGGGAAGCTGTTTCGCTTTTCGTCCAGACTTTTGTCCGCGAAGATGCGATAGACCTTTACGGATTTGAGAGGATCGAAGAGAAACATCTTTTCAATCTGCTCTGCGAAGTGAACAAAATCGGGCCGAAAACGGCTCTTTCGATCCTTGCTTTCGCTCCGATTGAAGAGATCGTCTCGGCTATAATTTCCGCAAATTCGCAGTTCTTCAAAAAAATCAGCGGTGTAGGCGCAAAAACAGCCGAAAAGATAATCATCGATCTCAAGGATAAAACTGATAAATTCTCCGCGATCCAAGGTTCAGTACCGGCAGACGCACCGGCTCTTGCAAACGACAGACAGACAAAAGAGGCTGCCGAAGCTCTTACCGCTCTCGGCTACAATCCGCTTCAGATCAGGCACGCTCTTGCAAAAGTTGCCGACAAAGAGTCGAAAAATGCCGGAAATATCGTCAGAGAAGCACTTAAAATCATCAGAAACAGCTGATTGGACGGTGAAAAATGAACGAAGAAAGATTACTCAATTCGCAGGAACTCCCCGAAGATTCGTCGCTTGAAGGAGGGCTCAGACCCAAGAATCTAAGCGGCTACATCGGACAGAAAGCTGTCGTCGACAACGTAAAAATATTCATAGAAGCGGCAAAGAAAAACGGCAGACCGCTTGACCATCTGCTTCTTGCCGGCCCTCCCGGACTCGGCAAAACCACTCTCAGCCAGATCATCGCCAACGAAATGGGTGTAAACATGCTGACAACATCAGGGCCGGTTATCGAGAAAAAAGGCGATCTCGCAGGGCTTCTTACCGCGTTGCAGGATCACGATGTCCTTTTTATCGACGAGATCCACAGACTCAATCCGGCTGTCGAAGAGAGTCTTTATCCCGCGATGGAGGATTTCCGCTTCGATATTATGCTCGGCGAAGGTCAGCACGCGAAAAGCATGCCGCTTCCGATAGCCCCGTTCACCCTTATCGGCGCCACAACGAAAACGGGTCTTCTTTCAAGCCCGCTCAGAGACAGATTTCAGATAGTTTTCAGAATGGACTACTACACAGTCGAAGAACTTGAAACTATCGTCAGACGTTCGTCAAAAGTTTTAGGGATAACTATTGACGATGCCGGTGCTCATGAAATCGCAAGACGTTCGCGCGGAACTCCGCGAATTGCAAACAGGATTTTGAAGAGAGTCCGCGATTTCGCCCTCGTAAAAGGGAACGGTGACATTGACGTTTCAATCGCAAAATTTGCCCTTAATCAGATGGAAATTGACGAGGACGGTCTTGACCAGATGGACAGAACGATACTCATGACGATCATCGATTCGTTCCGTGGCGGTCCTGTCGGAATCGAGGCGATTGCGGCAAGTGTCAGCGAGGAGAGACGCACTCTCGAAGATGTTTACGAACCGTATCTCATCAAATCGGGCTTTATCGCGCGTACTGCGAAAGGTAGAATCGTCACGAAAAAAACTTTGGATAAATTCGGGATCAAACCCGACACGGTTCAAGGAGAACTTTTTTGAGAAAATATTACGAAAATCTGAAAAAAATCGAAGATTTCACCTCTTTCGACAGAAGTCAGCTGCTTGATTATATCCATCGTCAGAAATTCGAAGCAACGGCAATCTGCAATATCGGAGCTGATTTCTGGGTCGAACTCGATTACATTATCGCTCTTATGAAATATTCTTTAACCGATATCAACGATGCAAAAAAAGAGTTTTTTATTAAGAGCGTTATTCCTCTTATGCAGAAAAAAATCACTATCGTGAAAAATATATGGAAAACTCTTCCGGAAAATGAGTTCTTTTACCTCAGAAAAGACCTGAAAACTTTTGAAGATATTTTCTCGCATGCTTCTAATATATTGAACAAAAGTTTAAATTATTTCCTGCCTTTTCCGCTTTTTCTCCATGCCGTTGACTCAATGACGGTACTTTATCCGCTCCTTGAGAAGTCGTGCGATGCAAGAACAATAGCAAGGTACAACTACGACATTCTGCTGACACGCTATCTGGTAGGAGATTTTTCGGCGCAGCTGGTGGAAATAATCGACTATCTAATCTGGGTACAGGCAGTTTTTCATTCCGCCCTGGACACAGACAAAGCCGGATTCCGTGATCAAATCATAAAACGGCTCTCCGCCTTTATCGATACGGAATCGGATTTCAAGAACGGAACCGAATATTCGGCAAAAAGTTTCGTCCTGGAGCTGCACGAAGTTCTGACGGACATCAACATCAAAAGCAAGATTCAGGAACTGCTCAGCAGCATACTTGAAACTGAAATAAGCGTCGTTGAATGTATGAGAAAAATCACTTCAATATTCATTGATCCGGATATTTCAGGTCAAGCCAATGTCGTCAGAGACCTGACTATTGCATCAGATCTGGCTTCGTCGGTGATAAAACACATCAAAGAAAGCAACAACAGCGCTCTCTACGAAGATATCGCTCTTGCAAAAGCTCTCAAACTTTACTTCATGCAGGTGTCCCGCTATATGTTCGATGTTCAGATCGATATGGAAATATGCAGAATCTTTGAGATAATGTTCTATCTTGAAAAAACCCTGCCGTCGTTTATCATGCACGACGACATCATCCCGCTGCTCGAAACATCGATAGAAAAATTTAACTCTCAGAAAGAACGCCTGACTGAAAATTTGAACGGAACTTTAGACCCTGAAGCGGCAGAACTCTTCAAAGCCAAAATGAAGCAGGTTTACGCCGGCAAAATATAGGTAATTTTATTTCGCTTTTTTATTCGACCAGTGATTCCAGTGAATTTTTTCCTTATCGAACTTGTCTTTTGGTTTGTCGCTTCCAGCGGGCTTTCCGACCGGAATAAATGCGAGCGGAACGATATTTGAAGGAAGTCCGAGAGTCTCAATTACAGGTTTCATCCTGTCAGGATTCGGATAAACCGCAGTCCAAACTGCTCCGAGACCGAGTGATTCAGCTGCAAGAAGAATATTCTGGGCAGCCGCGCTGCAGTCCATGATCCAGAAAGTAGAATCCTTTCCGCCTGCCTGTTTTTCGATGTTTCCGGCAACAACGATCGCATACCCCGCCTTCTCAGCCATTTTTGCCGAAGGAAGCGCGTCGTTGAGCTTTTTGACAACGGCTTTATCGTTGATGATGATAAATTCCCACGGTCTTCTGTCGATAGCAGAAGGAGCCGCCATTCCCGCTTTAACCAGAAATTCGAGCGTTTCAGGCGAGATAGTTGTCTCGACATAGTTTCTGACACTCTTTCTGTTGAAAATGGTTTTCGTTGTTTCGTTGTCCATCTTTGCACCTCCGAAAACTGAGAAAAAACTCAGCAAAACTGCCAAAAAAACAATCTTTTTCATATTGTCCTCCAAAAAAGAATAATGAATTTCAAATTTAATTTATCACCGTTAAATCCTTATCCTTTTTATTCCGACGCAACGGCTTGGCTCAAGCTCGAAATCAGCGATTATTCCTTCGATTTTCACGTCGTTTTTTGCAGGAACGAAATGCTGCGGAATATTCGTAAGATAGCCAGTAATACTCTCTTTTTCGTTGAAACCGATGACTGAAAAAAACGCACCGCAGCGGCCTAAATCGGTGATATAGCCCATTTTTTCGTTGATGATTTTTTCGTCCGAAGTCTGGACATGGGTGTGCGTGCCGAAGAAAAGCTCAATCTTATCAGCAAGATAAAGCCCGAAAGCCTCTTTTTCGGCAGTCGCTTCGGCGTGGAAGTCAAGAACGATTATGTCGGCACCGTATGCACGCAGTTTTTCGATCTCAGTCAGCGCTTTTTTGAAAGGGTTGTCGATAGGCGGCATGAAAACCGTTCCCAAAAGATTCAAAACGCCGACTTTTATTCCCGTTTTTTCGTGGGTTATGACGACTGAACCTTTTCCCGGAAGATCGTCAGGATAGTTAGCCGGACGGAGAACATAAGGCGTTTTGCCGATGAAGGAATAGATCTCGTTTCTGTTCCAGATGTGGTTTCCGGAAGTTATGACGTCTATTCCGCATGAGTGCAGAAGATTCGCGTGCTTTTCGAGAAGTCCCATTCCGCCCGAAGTATTCTCTCCGTTTGCGATGACAAAATCTATCGAATTTTCTTCAATAATTCTAATCAGTTGTTCTTTAACAAAATTTCTTGCGTGTCTGCCTACGATGTCGCCTAAAGCGAGTATTCTGAACGTCATTTTACTGCGCGGTAGCTATAACTCTGGTTTCTCTGATAACGATGACTTTTATCTGACCCGGATATGAAAGGTCGGTTTCGATCTTCTTCGCAATGTCGGTTGCAAGGGTGTAAGCATCTTCGTCGTTGACTTTTGCGGTGTCAACCATGACGCGGAGTTCTCTTCCGGCCTGGATCGCAAACGATTTGTCAACGCCGTTGAAGGAATTGGCAATGTTTTCAAGATCGGTAAGTCTCTGAACGTAAGCCTCTGCCATCTCCCTTCTAGCTCCCGGTCTTGCGCCACTCAAAGCATCGGCAGCCGAAACGATGAAGTCGAGAACAGTTTCGGGTTTGACTTCGCCGTGGTGAGCTGCGATCGCAGCGACGATTCTGTGCTGCTCGCCGTATTTTTCCGCAAGTTTTGCACCGATCGAAGCGTGGCTTCCTTCGATTTCGTGGTCAACAGCTTTACCGATATCGTGAAGAAGTCCGGCACGTTTCGCGTTTTTGATGCTGTTTGCGCTGCATCCGAGTTCTGCTGCAATCTCACCTGCAAGGAAAGCCGCTTCAACAGAGTGTTTCCAGACATTCTGACCGTAGCTTGTTCTGTATCTCAGTCTTCCGACAAGAAGAACGAGTTCAGGATGAAGTTTGTGGATTCCGAGGTCAAAAACAGCCTGGTCGCCGGCTTCTTTGATCGCTTTCCAGACTTCTTTCGTGCAAGCGTCGAAAACTTCTTCTATTCTGCCGGGGTGGATTCTGCCGTCGGCAATGAGTTTCTGAAGCGTAAGAGAAGCAATCTGGCGTCTGATCGGGTTGAAGTTGCTGATTACGACTGCTTCAGGTGTATCGTCGATGATGAGGTCAACGCCCGTTACCGATTCGATAGCGCGGATGTTTCTTCCTTCGCGGCCGATGATTCTTCCTTTCATTTCGTCATTCGGAAGACTGACAGTCGTAACTGTGTTTTCAACGACATATTCGCCTGCATAGCGCTGGATCGCGGTCGAAAGGATCTCTTTGCTCTTCTTTTCTGCATCTTCGACCATGGCTTCTTCGATAGCTTTGATCTTTTTTGCAGCATCGTGTTTTGCTTCGTCCTCGATTTTCTGAATAAGAACTTCTTTTGCCTCTTCCTGAGTCATTCCGGCGATTCTTTCGAGCTCAGTATTAACCTCAGTGAGTTTTTCTTCAAGCTGAACGCGCTGATTGTCGAGAAAAACTTCATCGTCTTTCTGTTTTTTCTCAATAGCTTTCAGCTCTTTTTCCTTGACGATGTTGAGCTCATCGCGCTGAGAGATCTGTTCCTCTCTCTTGTTGAGTCTTCTTTCACGTTCCTTGAACTCCTTGAGAAGTTCATTTTTTGAATTTTCAGTCTCTTTTTTGCCCTCAAGAATGATTTCCTGAGCCTTGATTTCTGCTTCTTTCACAACTTTTGCAGCATCGTCTTTCGCGTTGCTGAGCTCTTTCTGAGCTTTTTCCATTTTCTCTTTGAAAACGAGCGATCTTGACATCGCCCAAAGTGCGGCACCGAGCAAAATTCCAATAATAAGAAAAATTATTGAATTAAGCATTTTGTTCTCCCTTTTAACTGTTTATAATAATCCTCTCATCCGTCGCAACTGCATTAGTCCGTTCGTCAAAAGGCTCTGAAAAGCCCGAATCCACGATCTGAAAATCAAAAGCGACACCGAGAGTCCGTGCATTTTTGTTTTTATATTTAAGCGTCGTGTCATAAAAACCGCCGCCGTATCCGATCCGTTCGCATTTTTCCGAAAAAGCGACACCTGGAACAAGAAAAAGATCAATATTTTCAATTTCAATTTTTTTGAGAGTCGTTTTCGGTTCGGGAATGTTGAAACTTCCTTTTTCAAAATCGTCCATATTTTTTGCTTCGTAAAACGAGAGTTTTTTCGTTCCGTTTTCGACACGCGGAAAGAGAAAACGCTTGCCTTCGCAATCCAGAAGCGGCAGTACATCGACCTCGTTTTTTATCGGAATATAGAGTGCGATAGTTTTGGACTTCTTGAAAATATCCAACGAAATCAAACTCTTATTTATTTTATCGCTTAAAACTGCGATTTCTTCGGCACTCAGTTTTTTTCTGAGCTGAAGAATCTGTTTGCGTAAAGCAGATTTTTCCAAATTATATAAAAGCCTTGCGGCTCCTCCGGGAAAAATATATATAAACATCCGACCATTGCCGGATGAACTTGGCGGCAAAGTATTAAAATTATATATAAATGTCAATTAAAAAATTATAGTTTTTTAAAAAATTCGGGTCTGTGAAAGTCGGGTTTTTCAGTTTCGATTTCAAAAAGAGTCATGTAGTGCGGTGTCGGAGATTTGTCGGCGCACTTGTAAATGTTGCCTATAAGTGACATTGTGTCAATCCTGCCGCCGTCGAAAACAAAGACTTCCTTCGGGATTTTTACCGAAAGTTCGTAAGTTGTTTTTTCGTTTCTGATTCCGAAGGGTTTATCTCCTAAAGTTGAAGAAACTTTAATATTCTCAACAACTTCCTGTTTAAGAAGTTCTCGGTTGAAGCGCTCTCTTCCGTATTCGGCGAGTATGCAGCCGATGCAGCTGATTTCGAAATTGTAGTAGAATCCGCTGCCGAACGACAAAAACAGTTCGGAGCAGCTTTCTTCCCAGACTTTTGAGTTTGTTTTGGAATATTCCGCTTTTACGCTCGGTTCGGTTATATGAAAAACTGCCGAAATTTCTTCCGGTGATGCATTGAAATCGCAGAAAACTTCAAGATTTTCAAGTGGTTTTTGTGCCCATACCTGTTTCAAAACATATAAAGTCATTATTCTTTTTCCAGAAAATCGGTAAGGGTTTTCTCTTTTATGTTGAAGTAGTCGTCGTAATCAATGATATCATAGGCTTTTCCGCCATAGACAACTTCCGGAAACCCCGTCATTTTTCCGATAAGGGTTCCGTTTTCGGTATTGAAAAGATAGAACGAGATATCTGAGGGAGTCAGAATGTTCGTTTTTTTGAAAACAGTATATGTTGAGTCGCTGTGAACAAGCGTTATGAATATTTCCGGGTCGTCCGCTCCTTTAGGGAAAGTGAAACTCAACTCTTTTTCCAAAGAATTAGTTGAATATTTTTCAATTGTTATCTCTTTAGATTCCGATTCACCGGATTCTGTTGCGATATAAAATGTACTGCCTGAAAAACCTGTTATATTAATAACTTTAACATTGATATCAGACGAATGCTCAACGATCCTTTCTCCGGTCGAAATGTCGAAGATATAGACTTTATCGAAATAATTTCCGGCACTTTCAGGATCCTGAGATTCAAGATTCCTGACTGTGAAAGCGGCAAGTGAAACCTCTTCGTTGCATGAAAGTATCGTCGTTCCGGTACGCGGGTAATTCCAGTATTCCTGACCGTTTTTCACAAAAAGAACGGAGAAAAATTCGTCGCTCTGTGCTATCACGAAACCGTCGTTTATGCAGCGGACTTTACCGGCATAAGGCTGCAGCCATTCGCTTTCGCCGTTGGATATGCCATAACCGTTTATGAAATCGTAATCGGCAAGAAGCGTCTCGGGGAAAGCGTGAAAATTGTTAAGATTTTCTAATGTTCCGGTTTGCCATACCTTTTTGCCGTCCGACAGATTCAATGCAGTTATTCCGTCAGCCTGAGTACCATAGAAAAAGAGATTTTCTTCAATTTCAAACTCGGCTGGAAGAGTCTCTTCCGCGTTAAGAGATGTTTCCCAGATTTTTTCGCCGCTCTCTAAATCGAAAGCGCAGATCGAACTTTCCCCGCAAAGAGTGTAGACTTTGCCGTTTTCTACGATAAAACCTTTGGAATCCGGTGCAAATACAAGTTTTGACTCGGTTTCGAAAACAGTATTGCCGGTTCCTCTGTCGAGAAGGCAGACATAATCTTTTCTACAGTTGCAGGCCAGCATGTCACCGAAAATTTTCACGACCGGTGTACCGGGATGTCCGGAGATATTTCTTTCCCATTTTTCTGAAAACGGGGAAATGGTCGAAGCGAAAAGGTAATTCTGCTGGTTTTTCTGGTAGATGATGTACAATGAATCTTTTTCGGAAGTGTAGAAGAGCATTTTACCGTTTTTGTGGAATGTTTCACTGCAAGAAACAGAAAAAAATAGTGAAATTACTAATAAAATAAAAACCAATCTGTGTAAATACAATTCTTTTTTCATCTTTTTTTGTCTACCGATGATAATTTATCTTCTTTTAAGAAAAAACTTTTTTGGTGGTCTATAGCCTTTTCCAGCTGGAATGTTCTGTTTGCTGAAAGAGTTATGAAATTGCCTGAAATGTCAAACGGTGCAGTCCAGACCCTTTCGTAAGTGTAAAGCAGAGGGTCAACTGTTTTTCCGTCCTGCATTACGGTAAAGTGAAGATGAGGTGCAGTCGATCTGCCGGTATTTCCGGCTCCCGCTATTATTTCGCCGCGCGTGACTGTTCTGCCGGCCGTAGTAAGAAATCTGTTCAGGTGGCCGTAAACAGTGCGAAGACCGTTGCCGTGATCGATCACGATCGCTTTTCCCAAGCCCCCTTTTTCGCCTGCAAATATGACTGTTCCGCTTTCAGCTGCGCGGACAGAAGTATCTATTTTCGCCAGAATATCGACTCCGCTGTGAAATTTTTTGTGTTTGTTAAAAGGATCTTTTCGTGTACCGTAGTAGCTTGTTATTCTGCCGCTGTCTATCGGGGCTCTGAAAAATCCAGGCGGAGAGAGAACGACCGTATGTCCCGAAACGAAGTAGTCTCCGTAGATGTAATCACGGAAAGCTGTCATAGTGAAGTCGCCAATATTTTCACTTTTGACGGAAAAACCGAGTATTCCGTAGGTTTTCACTAAAATATCGCGGTCAAAAATTCCTTTTATCATGAAAGCTATCGAATCGTTCGGTTTCAGCTTGTCAAGAATTCCCCAGTCCCAGATAAGGCGTTCTTTTGCGATATCGTAAAACTGCGGATCGTCTTCTGCGAGCGATTTTTTTATGGTGTAAAAACGGATCATCGTCTTTTCTTCAAGGACGATCGGCTCATTTTTTCTGACGTACTCTTTTCCCTGCCTCACAAACGATATTTTTTCTCCTTTCGAATTGTTGGAATAGTGATGAAGATCGTAGGAAATCGTTTTGTTGCCGGCAGTCGTTACCGAAAAAACATCCCCGTTCATGAATTTTGTCAGTCCGGCCTGTTTGCGGTAGAGCTTTTTTGCGTTTTCCCAGTTGTCACTGCCTAAAATTTCTGCGAAAAAGTCGTCGTATTTGGCTTCCGGAACCTGAAGATGAACAGTTTCTTTAAGTTTTTTGCCGCTTTTGTTGCTCCAGCCGACATTGATGTTCACGTCTTTTTTAAGGGATTCAAAGTAGCCATATACGGAAAGTGCCGCAATGAGCATCACCAATAGAGTCGCCAGAACAATTTTCAGCTTCATAACATGTTGATTTTGTCGGATATTCTTGTCTGAGCCGCAGAGTCAAAGAAGTGTAGTTTTTCGTGTTTCAAAGAGAGAGCAATTTTGCTTCCGATGTCGTATCTGCGGGCTGTTTCGGACTCGGTTTCAGCTGTGATTTTCACATTTTCGGAAACCGCCACGTGAATCAGCGACATTCTTCCCAAAGCCTCAACGATTTCAACAGTTCCCGTGATTTCAGGCTCTTTTGCATCGAAAATGAAATCCTGAGGACGTGCTCCGACGATTATTTTTTCGGGATTGAAACCCTCTTCTGCCGGAACTTTGATTTTCATGTTTTCACCGCTCAGAACAAGGTCGCTGCCGTCTCTTTTTGCTGCAAGTTCAAGCAGATTCATTGAAGGAGAACCTATGAACCCTGCAACGAAAATATTCTGCGGAGTGTCGAAAAGTTCCGCCGGAGTGCCGACCTGCTGGATAATTCCTTTGTTGAGAACAACGATCCTGTCAGCTAGCGTCATTGCCTCGACCTGATCGTGTGTGACGTAGATTATCGTGGTTTTGAGCCGTTCGTGCAGCTTCTTGAGTTCGACTCTCATCTGCGTACGGAGTGATGCGTCAAGGTTTGAAAGCGGTTCGTCAAAAAGGAAAACCTTCGGGTCTCGGACGATTGCCCTGCCCATCGCGACTCTTTGCCGCTGACCGCCGCTCATCTGTTTCGGAAGCCTGTCGAGAAGATGTGTGATATCGAGCATCTGTGCTGCCTCTTCGACTTTTTTGTCGATTTCCGCTTTCGGCATCTTTCTCATTTTGAGGGCAAAAGCCATGTTTTCGCGAACCGTCATGTGCGGATAAAGTGCATAACTTTGGAAAACCATCGCTATGTCGCGGTCTTTCGGCGCAACGTCGTTGACAATCCTGTCGCCGATTTTTATGTTGCCGCCGGTGATTGTCTCGAGACCCGCAAGAGTACGGAGCAACGTGGATTTACCGCAGCCCGAAGGGCCTACGAGCACAAGAAATTCGCCGTCACTCACCGTTAAATCGATCCCCTTGAGAATCGTTGTTTCCTCGTTGTATTTCTTTACGACTTTTTCAAAAGTAACCGATGCCATTTTTATACCTCCAGCAAAAAACCGCCTATTATAGATAAAATTTAAATAATATCAAAAGTTTGGTGAAAATTTCGCGAAAAAATGCTTCTTGTGCGGTTAATTTTTATGCTTTGATAAAGAAAGTGAACGGTATGAGACGTGTCAGGTCACGTCTTTGCGGGTTCTTGACTTCATTTTTTAACTCATTAAAATGCCGCAACTGATTGCTAATTAAAATTTTGGAGAAAGTCATGGAGATTCTTAACAAAATCGAGACAGCTTTAACTTTTGACGATGTTCTTCTTGTGCCGCATTATTCCGAAGTTCTTCCGAAAGATGTGAACATTACGTCGAGACTTACGAAAAACATCGTTCTCAATACGCCGTTTATGAGTTCCGCAATGGACACCGTAACGGAAGTTGATACCGCGATCGCGATGGCACGTCACGGCGGAATGGGTGTCATTCACAAAAATATGACGATCGAAGAGCAGGCGAAACAGGTCAAGATGGTAAAGCGTTCCGAAGCGGGTGTCATCACTAATCCGATCACGATAACACCGAACGAAAGCATTTCAGATGCCCTTGATCTGATGCAGTCGAACAGGATTTCCGGTGTTCCCGTCGTTGAAGGGGAAAAGCTTGTCGGCATCATTACGAACCGCGATCTCCGTTTCGAAACGAATATGGAAAAGAGGGTCGGCGAGCTTATGACCAAAGAACTCGTCACGGTCAAAGAAAATTTCCCGATGGACGAGGCGAAATCACTGATGCACGCTCACAGGATCGAAAAACTGCTTGTAGTTGACGATAACGGCGGTCTTGTCGGTCTCATCACGACTAGAGATATCGAAAATCAGGAGAAATTCCCGAATTCGGCGAAAGACAAATATTCGAGACTTCTCGTCGGTGCTGCTGTAACTCCGACTGCTGCCGGTTACGACCGTGCCGAAGAGCTCGTCAAAGCAGGTGTTGACGCACTTGTTCTCGATTCGGCTCACGCACATTCGAAAAACGTCATCACGGTTGTCAAAGATTTCAGAAAATTCTATCCTGATGTCGATATAATCGCAGGAAACATCGTTACCGCGGAAGCTGCCGAAGAGCTTTTCAAAGCAGGCGCGGATGTCGTCAAAGTCGGTATCGGACCGGGTTCCATCTGCACGACGCGAATCGTTGCTGGTGTCGGTTATCCGCAGCTTTCGGCGATCATGAACGTCGCTCCGATTGCCAAAAAATACGGCAGAACGCTTATAGCAGACGGCGGAATCAAATATTCCGGCGACATCGTTAAAGCCATTGCGGCTGGTGCCGATGCAGTCATGATCGGCGGAATGTTTGCAGGAACGGCTGAAGCTCCTGGCGAAATTGTTCTTTATCAGGGAAGATCCTACAAAATGTACCGCGGCATGGGCTCGCTCGGTGCGATGAAGAAAGGCAGCAAGGACAGATATTTCCAGGACAACGTCACCGACGCGCAGAAGTTCGTTCCCGAAGGAATCGAAGGCAGAGTCGCATACAAAGGACCTATCGCAGACACGATCTATCAGCTTGCAGGCGGTCTGAAGTCCGGTTTCGGATACCTTGGTGCCGCAAATATCGAAATGCTCAGAGAACATGCTCAGTTCGTCCAGATCACGAACGCAGGATACCGCGAAAGCCACGTCCACGATGTCACGATCACGAAGGAAGCTCCAAACTACAGAACGGAAAATAACTAATAAAATAAAGAGGTTGTATGAACGATCGAAGCAAAGAATGTTTTCTCGGACACCCGAAAGGGCTGTTCGTCCTTTTTTTCACCGAACTTTGGGAGCGTTTTTCGTTCTACGGAATGAAGGCGATCCTCGTTCTTTACATGGTTGCCTCGGTTGAAGAGGGCGGCCTCGGCTGGAGCGACGCAAAAGGACTCGCGATCTTAGGTTACTACCAGCTTTTAGTCTATCTGATGTCGGTTCCCGGCGGATTCGTTGCCGATAAACTTTTGGGTCAGCGCAAAAGCGTTTATCTCGGCGGACTTCTTCTCTGCGCGGGACATTTTCTCATGGCTTACCCGCCAGTCTGGGCTTTCTACGGTGCTCTCGGACTTATAATTTTAGGTGTCGGTTTGCTTAAGCCTAACATTTCGACAATGGTCGGTGAGCTTTATCCCGACGGGGATCCGAGAAAAGACGCAGGTTTCACGATCTTCTACATGGGAATCAATGTCGGTGCGTTCGCTGCAGGGATCGCTGTCGGCTGGCTTGCATACAAATACGGCTGGCACTGGGGATTCGGTCTTGCGGGTGTCGGAATGCTTGTAGGTCAGGCTGTCTATGCATACGGCCAGAGATATCTCGGAACTGCCGGACAGCTTAAAACCAAGGCTGAGAGCGGTGCTGTTGCCGAAAAACAGCCTCTTACTTCGCTTGAAAAGAGAAAGATCGGACTTGTTCTTTTCTCGTTTTTCATAGTCATCATCTTCTGGGCTGCATACGAACAGGCGGGCGGTCTGCTCAACCTCTACACCGACCGCTACACCGAGCGCAACTTCTTCGGATTTGAGATCCCGACGGCATGGTTCCAGTCGCTCAATCCGCTTTACATCATGATCTTCGCTCCTGTCGTTGCGGCATTCTGGGTATTTTTGGCTAAACACAAAAAGGAACCTTCCGCGATAATGAAAATGGGACTTGGAACGGTAATTCTCGGCATCGGATTCATCTTCATGGTCGGCGCTTCGCTTGAAAGAGGCGGAGACGAAACGGTAAAAAGCAGCGCACTCTGGCTCTGCATGGCATACTTTTTCAACACGATAGGCGAGCTCGCTCTTTCGCCCGTTTCGCTTTCATTCATCACCAACATGGCTCCGAAACGGATGACTTCGCAGATCATGGGCTGGTATTTCGCAGTCACCGGCGTTGCGGCATGGCTCGCTTCGAAAATCGGAACTCTCGCCGATGTTTTGGGCGAACTTTCGGTATTTACGCTCATCGCCGCGTTCACGATCGTTCTTGGTGCCCTTCTCATGATCGTCGCACCTAAAATCAACAAAATCGCGAATATTTCGGAATAGTTAAAGTCTCTAAGACCTCACCTCTAACCCCTCTCCAGTGTGGCGAGGGTGTTCTGACCCCATTTTTTTGGACACAGTTTAATAACATCTCTTAGACCTAAATTCAACAGGTGTCATCCAATTCAGTTTTTTCTGAATTCGCCTGTTGTTATAATATTCAATAAATTCAAGGATCATTCGTTCCATTTC
>JAGCNV010000029.1 GCA_017645765.1 bacterium
TTATCCTTTTGAAGTGCATGAGCGCGAAGAAAAATACGAAGCGATAAATCTTATCACTGACGAGATAAATGTCGGAAAACCTCAACAGAAAAAGACTGAAAATCATTACGACTACATCATGGGAAACCCGCCGTTTGTCGGCTATTCCTATCAGTCGAAAGAACAGAAAAATGATATTTTTGCAACCTGCTGCAACAAAAACGGTGTTTTTTACAAAGGAGTCGGAAAAATCGACTATGTTGCCGGCTGGTATTTTAAAACGGCTGGAATTATCCAGGGAACAGACACGAAAGCAGCTTTTGTATCCACGAATTCAATTACGCAGGGGGAACAGGTTGCTGCTCTCTGGAAGCCGCTTTTCAGCGATTACAATATCAAAATTGACTTTGCATGGCGGACATTCAAATGGGCGAATGAAACATCTGACAAAAAGAATATGGCGGCAGTTCATTGCGTAATTATCGGGTTTAGTTGCCACACGGATTCGATTTCGCTGACGCAAAATCAAGATAAAAACAAGTATGACAATAAGAAGATTTTCAACGCAGACGGAACAGTTGTCGAAGCAAAAAACATCAACGGATATCTGCTTGATGCGCCGAATATCTGGGTCGAGAGCCGTGCGAAATCATTGTGTGATGTGCCGCAGATGACTACGGGAAACCGTCCGACCGACGGCGGCAATCTTATTATTGAGAATGACGATTACGAAACTTTCATCAAAAAGGAACCGAATGCAAAAAAATATATAAAAAAACTGTTAGGATCAGAAGAATTCATAAACAACAAAATCCGATGGTGTTTGTGGCTGGTTAATGCGACTCCTGCCGAAATAAAGAGAATGCCCGAAGTATACAAGCGTGTCCAGCAGTGCAAGGCTGCGAGGGAAGCTTCTCCGGATGTAGGAAGAAGAAAACTCGCCGAAACTCCGGCACTTTTTCGAGAGATAAACAATCCTGAAACTTTTCTTCTTGTTCCAAAAGTCAGTTCTGAAAGAAGGTTGTATATTCCTATAGGATTCTTCGACAGTGAAAT
The DNA here is from genome assembly GCA_017645765.1 of bacterium. GTDB lineage: Bacteria > UBP6 > UBA1177 > UBA1177 > UBA1177 > UBA1177. The sequence goes on from JAGCNV010000029.1 coordinate 1,036, forward strand.
CATTTCAACAGATTTAAATTTCATTGTTTCCGATGCTACGCTTTATCATTTTGGTGTGCTGACATCATCGGTTCACAATGCATGGATGAGAGCGGTCTGCGGTCGTCTGGAAAGCCGTTACCGTTATTCAAAGGATATTGTCTACAACAATTTCCCATGGTGCAATCCGACAGACGCGCAGAAAGCAAAAATTGAGCAAACCGCGCAGGCAATTCTCGATACCCGCGCAAAATATCCCGATTCATCTCTTGCCGACCTTTACGATGAAACCACGATGCCGCCAGACCTCAGAAAAGCTCACAGAGAAAACGACAAAGCAGTTATGGTGGCATACGGTTTTAATCCGAAAATGAGTGAATCAGAGATTATTGCCGAGCTTTTCAAAATGTATGAAAAGCTGATAAAAAAGAAGTGAGATTTTTCAAAGTTGAAAAAAACAGCTGACATTTTAACTTTGTACATACCGGGAATTACTACTTTGCGCTGACAGAAGCAGCCTAAGCATTTTACAAAAAAATTATTTCGGCTAAAATACTGCGGTTTTTTTAAGGACTTTTTGCGGAGAAAAAGATGAAAATCAACAGAACAATTTTCAGACAGTATGATGTCAGAGGTTATGTAAATGTCGATTTAACCGATGATTTTGCCTACAATTTAGCACGGGGATGTGCAAGTTTCTACAAGAAAAAACTTCCTTCTTTCAAGACTGTTTCGATCGGTCACGATGCGAGACTGAGCTCGCCTTCCTTTGCACAGGCTATGATAAAAGGTTTCAACGACAGCGGCATCGACACGGTTTTTCTCGGCATGATCCCGACGGGACTCTGCTATTTTTCGATGTTCAACATCGATGTTCAGGGTGCGGTCATGATCACGGGAAGCCACAATCCGCCCGAATACAACGGTTTCAAGGTCAACCTCATCGATCTGCCGGTTTACGGCGACGGAATTCAGGAAATTGCGGATATCATGGAGGCTGATGACTTCCTTAATCCTGAAAAAAAAGGAACAAACAGCACTTACAACATCATTCCCGACTTTGAAAAGTTCATTTTCAAGACGATACACATCGAGCATCCCGAAAAAATCAAGCTCGTTGTCGATGCAGGCAACGGTGTCGGCGGCTTTGTCGCCGTTCCGATCATGCGCAAAATGGGGCTCAACGTCATCAGCATTTTCGAAGAGCCGGACGGCAGATTCCCGAACCACCACCCCGATCCTACGGTCGAAGCTTACATCCAGAAGATGATCGCTGCGGTAAAGGAAAACGGCGCGGACCTCGGTATCGGTTTTGACGGCGACGCAGACAGGATCGGTATAGTCGACAGAAACGGAAAGATCATCTGGGGAGACAAAATCCTCAATATTTTCGCAAGAAGCGTTCTCGAAGAAGTCCCCGGCGCGGCAATCGTCGGCGACGTAAAGTGCAGCAAAACTCTTTACGATGACATCGCATCCCACGGCGGCAAACCGGTAATGTGGAAGGCAGGACACTCGCTTATAAAAGCGAAGATGAAAGAGATCGGAGCTGCTTTCGGCGGAGAAATGAGCGGACACGTCTTCTTCAAACAGCGCTTCTTCGGATATGACTGCGCTATTTATTCCGCTTTCAGAATGCTTGAAATAATCGGAAAACACGGAGCAGATTTCGACAAGCTCCTTGAAGGGATCCCCGAAACTTTCTCGACGCCAGAACTCAGGATCGAAGTCGACGAGACGAAAAAGTTCAAAATCGTTGAAAACGTTGTTAATTTCTTCAAAAACGGCGGTTACGAAGTCAACGACATCGACGGCGTCAGAGTCACTTTCAAGGACGGCTGGGGACTTATGCGTCCGAGCAACACTCAGAACGTCATCGTTATGAGAGTCGAAGCCGAAACACCTGAAAGAATGGCTGAAATCAAAAAACTTCTCGAAGACAAACTTAACGAATTCAACAAATAAATTTATTCTCACAGAAAAATTCTTTCAATTAAAATTCAAGCAATTTAATCATTGCAAAATATTTTTATCAACAAATTATCAGCATATTTATTTTCAATATTTTTGCATATTTAAACAATTTCCCTTAATTTTTGTTAAAAATTTGTTGACAAATTTAAAATATAAGATTAGATACTTTTTGCGTTTTTGTTAATTTTTCAAATTGGAGTATTGAAAATGAAAAAGTCTATCTTAAAACCTTTCGTCTTTGCAGTAATGGTTTTCTCGTTTTCAGTTGCATTTGCGGCAGAAATCCACTGCAATCCCGACACCAAAACGTGTCACAAGTCTACTTGCCGCTACTACGATTGCAAAGGCTGCACCAAAGTTTTCGCATCCGAAGAGGAAGCTTTGGAGAACGGCTACAAATTCTGTAAAGTCTGTTCGAAAGAAAAGAAAGAATCTCCTAAAAAAAGCAAAAAGTAGTCCGAATCATCTTTGCCAACCAAAACGGGGCCGGATTTTCCGGCCTTTTTTATTTGTACAAAATCAGAGTATTCCTTTGAAATATTCGATGGTTCTGTGCAAACCTTCGTCGAGAGGTATTTCCGGTTTCCAGCCGAGAAGTTTTCCGGCAAGGGTTATATCGGGTCTGCGGACACGCGGATCGTCGCCGGGAAGCGGCATAAATACGATTTTCGATTTACTCCCCGTCTGCGCAAGCACTTTGTCGGCAAGTTCGAGCATTGTAAATTCGCCGGGATTTCCGAGGTTTACAGGACCTGTGACTAAATCGTCGGAATCCATGAGAGCGAGCATTCCGCGAATAAGGTCATCGACATAGCAGAAACTGCGCGTCTGCTTTCCGTCGCCGTAAACCGTGATATCGCGGTTCTGAAGAGCCTGAATTATGAAATTACTTACGACACGACCGTCGTCAACATTCATGTTTGGACCATAAGTATTGAATATCCTTGCAACTTTTATTCGCATATTATGCTTTCGGAAGTAGTCGAAAAAGAGCGATTCCGCACCTCTTTTACCCTCGTCGTAACAGCTTCTGACACCGTGCGGATTGACGTTTCCCCAGTAACTTTCAGGCTGAGGATGAACCAGCGCATCACCGTAGACTTCGCTAGTGGATGCTTGAAAAATTTTCGCATTCCATCTGAGTGCGAGGTCAAGAGCGTTTATCGCGCCAAGAACTGTCGTTTTGTATGTCGCGATCGGATCACGCTGATAAAAAATCGGGCTTGCGGGACACGCCAGATTGAAGATTTCGTCAACATAAAAATTGTAAGGCTCTGTAACGTCATGAATCAGAAGATCAAATTCGGGATTTTTCTTGAGAGGTTCAATGTTTGTGAGTCTTCCGCTTATGAAATTATCAATGCAGACAACATGATTTCCTCGGTCAAGCAGCGCTTTGCAAAGGTGGGAACCGACGAAACCGGCTCCGCCTGTAACTAAAACAGTTTTCTTTACCATGATTTTCTCAATCCAATCTTACCATTTTTGCCGTGGCTTCGGCGATAAGTTCGCCGTCAAGCGTGATCTTGCCAACCGTGCAGAGAACACGACCCTTCTGCGATTCGACGCATCCTTCAACTTTCACCTTTCTGTTCGAAGGCATCGGCTTTCTGAATCTGACGCTGATTTCGCCGGTAACTCCCTTCTGATCGTGGGTAAAAGCAGCATATGCCATAATTTCATCAAGTAAAGTCGAGATTATTCCGCCGTGGATTATCCCTTCCCAGCCGCAGAATTTGTCCGGAACTGCGATTTCCGCTTCGGCGCAGAGTTTCTCATCGTCACGGTGAATGTCGAGATGAAGACCATCAGCATTGTTTTTTCCGCAAACGAAACATTTTTCACTGAAATTCACTTCCATTTTTTCCTCCGCAACAAAAAAACGGCGTATTCTAGAAAAAAAAGACGATACGGCAAAAAAATTCAGATTTTTGCCGGAGCGCAGGCGGTTCTTCCGCCACGTTTCGGGGAGGAAGTGGCACGAAGTGACGATGGCGGGGTCTGCGTCAGTGAGCTTGTCGAAGCAAGTTTGTCGAAATATTGAAAGTTTGATTGTGTTACTTGTTCATCACTTCTTTTTTGTCAGCTTTTCATACATCTGGAAAAGTTCGGCAACAATCTCTGCTTCGCTCATTTTCGAGTCAAAGCCGTATGCCGCCATAACGGCTTTGTCGTTCTCTTTGTGAGCCTTGCGAAGATCGGCAGGCATTGTTGTTTCGTCATACAAAACAGCAAAAGAGCATTCCGGATATTTTGATCTTACATCCAAAATTTGTTGTGCCGTTGCCTCAATTTTTGCTTTCTGCTTTTCAGTTGGCTTGCACCACGGGAAGGTATTGTAAACGATTTCTTTTGAGTAGCGGTAGCGCATTTCAAGTCTTCCAGCGACAGTTCTAACCCATGCCATATGAACCGAAGAAGTCAAAACTCCGAAGTGGTAAAGAGCTGCATTAGGAATGATTTGAACAGCATCGCTGGTAATGTTTTCTGCAGTCAGGAAGCCAATCGGAACATATTGACGGTTTTCGGATGAAACACGCGGAACTATCAGAAAATCGACACCGTCAGGCTGTGTAATCTGTGCGAACTGATTCGGTACTTTTGCATATCCGTTTGTTGTTTTTGCCTTAGACGAAAGGCGGAATCTTTTTACAGCCTCGACACGTTCGTAAAGAATCCTGCTGTTCTTGATTTCAGCAGGATTTGCGTTTTTCAACCACAGGCAGTAGCGCTCTGTCCCGTTGATAAATTCTACCGCTCCGATGTAGGGGCGTATAAATTTCCCGATTGCCGGGTCTTTTCTCAAAAGTTCAGCTTTTTCTTCTGGCGTAAGGACAAAATTACCGCCGTCTCTCGGCTGGTTGCCGAAATTCATTTTCGGAACATCGCAAAGAGTTTCTTTTCGTGCTGTAATGAATGTATCTGAACCGTCAAAAAGATACGGGCCGATATTTTCGGCTTTAATTACTTTACCGTCTGAAGTGAAAATCCGCTTTTTGTCATGTTGAGCGTCAGCGAAACATCTCTGAGATTCTTCGCTATGCTCAGAAGGACGGGTTTTTGCTGGCAATTTACCATCGCTCCGGCAGGAAAATCCGACAATTACACAATGCACGGCAGCTTTTTCCGTGCTTTCGGAATCCCACTTGAATGTCTGATATGCAAAATTGATTTTTATGCCGAAATTGTTCATCAGCACGTTCCACAAAATGGGTACCTGTGAACCCTGACAAATTGAATTGGTGGAAACAAAAGCCGCTTCGGTTTTAGTGTTTTGTATCAGTTCCGCCGCCTTCCGGTACCAGCCGCAGACATAGTCCAAATCCTGTACATCCTTTATGCTGCCGAAAAGATTTTGAATATCTTTTTTCTGCTCTCCGCCCTGTTCCATCATTCTTGCACCGACAAACGGCGGGTTTCCCATGATGTAGTCGTAATGATTTTCAGTCTTTTTCTGTTGAGGTTTTCCGACATTTATCTCGTCAGTGATAAGATTTATCGCTTCGTATTTTTCTTCGCGCTCATGCACTTCAAAAGGATAA
>JAGCNV010000030.1 GCA_017645765.1 bacterium
GTCGGCTTTGACTGCGTCCATGAAGCCGTCGAGTCCGCACGAGCATTTGAGGATATTCTGGATTATAGTGATCGCTTTTTTGGGGGTGATTTTGTCGATTTCCCGGACGATCATGTGGTATTTCGCCACTGTTTTTGCCGCAAATCTGTAACGCTCTGGGACGTTTTTCATTCTTCGGCAGAAGTTTTCGATCAGTGGAACCCCAGCTTTGTCGTGTCCGTAGTGGTGCGGATAGTTGTCTGGCGATGATGCTGCCTTTCCCCAGTCGTGGCATAACGCGGCAAACATGGCTACCGGGTCGCTGCTGCCTGAATCTTTAAGCCTGTCCATTGTTTCGATCGTGTGGATGAAAGCGTCTCCTTCGGGGTGATATTGGATCGGACCTGCCGGAACACCGACAAGATTCGCGACTTCGGGGAAGTGGAATTTCAAGAGATCGGCTTCTTTCAAAACCTCGAAAAAACGGCTAGACCGAGGATAGGAAAGCGCTTTTTCAAGTTCGTTCCAGACTCGTTCGTTTGAAAGCGCCAGAAGTTCTTCTCCGATGGAGTTCATGAGCTTTATCGTTGCGGAATCGACTGAAAAATCGGGAAATTTCGCTGCGAAACGCGCTACTCTGTAAACACGAAGCGGGTCTTCGGCAAAAGCCTCCGAAACGTGGATTATCCTTTTATTTTTTATGTCTTTGATCCCGCCGAAAGGGTCAATGAATTTGTCAGCAAAATCGGGATCTTTTGCAATCGCATTTATCGTGATGTCGCGCCGCTTCAAGTCTTCTTCCAAAGTGATGTCAGGCGAAAACTCAACATCGAAACCGGTGTAGCCGCGGCCGTTTTTGCGCTCTTTTCTGGCGAATGCGTATTCGCAGCCGTTCACAAGAAAAACGGGGAACGATTTTCCAACTTTTTCAGCTTTCGGAAATTTTGCCAGAAACTCGGCTTCAGTCGCTCCTACAACGACAAAATCCTTGTCGTTTGCCTCTATTCCCAAGATTTCATCGCGGACAGAACCGCCGACAGCATAAATTTTCATGATTTGGATTTTATTTGTAAAAAATCGTCCGTCTGTCGCCAATTACATCATTGAAATCGTTGAGTTTTTTGTTTCTTGAAAGCTTTGTGTCGATTTCAGCCGTGAAAACGCCTGTTTTATCAGAAGGAGCATCGACAAGGTAGTTGCCGAGCGGATCGACGATGACGCTTTCGCCTGTGTAAACAAGTTTTTCGCCGTCGCGTTCCTCTGTTCCGATGCGGTTGGATGTCGCGATATAGACTTTGTTCTCAATCGCTCTCGCAAATGCGGCGCGCTGGAAGTAGGGCATGACGATATTCGTGCAGTGGGCGATCAGATCGGCGCCAAGAAGGGCCAGAGTTCTGAAACTTTCGGAAAAATACCAGTCGAAGCAAATTGCCTGACCGATTCTGACCCCGTGCCATTCGTTAACGAAAAATCCAGTGTTTCCTGGAGCATAGAAGATTTTTTCTTTATAAAAAAGGTGCGATTTGCGGTAGATGTGCTTATCACCTTCAGGAGTTATGAAAACCGAGGAATTGTAGATTTTTCCGTCTTCAGCCGCTTCCGGAAAACCGAGAATTACTGCGCTGTCATGTTTTTTCGACCATTCGGCGAAGCGCATGATGTTTTCGGAATCTACTTTGTCTGCGAGCAAGCGCACTTCTTCCTCTGAAACGACCTGATAACCCGAATAAGACATTTCGGGAAGTATGTAAAGTTCAGCTTCTGTTGATTCCATCATTTTAAGCAAGTTGTCGATATTTCTCTCTTTTTCGCCAAAAACAGGGCTGTTTTGAACTGTTGCGATTTTCATAAAAAACTCCTTTGGAAATGTTGGGAAACTATTTGTCAAACTCGAAATCGGTCGGCTCGTACTGCGGAGTCATACCTTCGGAACCGCTGTCGAAAGCACCCCAATCGCCGTCGCCCGACATACTGACGCCTTTCATTCTGAGGACGAGGTCGTCCGGACTTGTTGCATTTTCGAGCGCTTCCTGTTCGGAGATGTGACCGTCCTGATAAAGCTGGAATATCGACTGGTCGAAAGTCTGCATACCGTAGTTCTGATGACCTTTTTCGATAACGTCGTGAAGTTCCTTGAACCTTGAACCGTCAACGATTATTTCTTTGACGAGCTGCGATGCGACAAGGATTTCAACTGCCGGAACACGTGCTTTCCCGTCTTTCTTTTTGATAAGACGCTGGCTTATCGCGGCGGTAAGGACGCTGCCCAACTGCTGACGGATCTGTCCCTGATTGTTCGGCGGGAATACCGATATGATTCTGTTGATCGTTTCAGCTGCGTTCAATGTGTGAAGTGTACTGATGACCAGGTGTCCAGTTTCAGCCGCGGTGAGAGCGATCTCTATCGTTTCGAGGTCACGCATTTCGCCCACCATGATAACGTCAGGGTCTTCACGGAGCGATGCTCTGAGAGCAGTCGAGAAAGACTTGGTGTCGATACCGATTTCGCGCTGGCTGACGATACTTTTTTTGTCGCGAAGCAGAAATTCGATAGGATCTTCAATAGTTATGATGTTACAGCCTCTTGTCGAATTGATGTAGTCGACGATCGAAGCCATTGTCGTCGATTTACCGCTTCCCGTCGTTCCGGTAACAAGGATAAGTCCGCGTCTGTTGTCGGCTATTTTCTTGATTGCAGGCGGCAGAATAAGTTCGTCAATCGATTTGACGGAGAAAGGAATCGTTCTGAAAACTGCACCGAGCGAACTTCTCTGTTTGAAGACGTTTACCCTGAATCTACCGACACCGGAAACGCTGTGCGAAAGGTCGATTTCGGCATTTTCCTTGAGAGCGCGGCGCTGTTCGTCGTTGAGGATCCCGGCGATCATCGGATTGAGTTTTTCAGGTTTGAGTATTCCGTATTTGTCCATTTTGTTCAGACCGCCGTTGATTCTGAAAACAGGAGCGCTGTGTGTTTTCAAATGGATGTCGGATGCGCCCAAGTTCGCCGCATCGTGCAGAAGTTCGTTAAGAAACTGAATGTATTCCTGAAAAGTGTCGCTCATTATTTGCCTCCGGTACTCTTTTTCTGTTTTTTATCTTCTTCGTTTTCAGCCGGTTTCTGCTCATTTTTCGGCTGTTCGTCGGCATCTTTGAGCAGATTGTGTTTTTCTTTGATTTTGTTGACGATTTCTTTCATAAGTTCAGGGTTGTCCTTCAAAGTTTTTGCTGCATTCGAGATGCCCTGACCGAGCTTTTCGTCGTTGTAGGCATACCAGCTGCCGCTTTTTACGATGATGCCGTCAGCTTCTGCAACATTTATCATATCTGTAAGTCTGTCAATGCCTTTGCCGTAGATTATATCGAAAACTGCCTCTCTGAAAGGAGGGAACATCTTGTTTTTCTGGATTTTGACTTTGACCTGGTTGCCGATAACGGCTTCCTTTTCCTTGATGCTTGCGATCCTTCTTATGTCAATTCTTATCGAAGCGTAGAATTTAAGAGCGTTTCCGCCTGTCGTGGTTTCCGGGTTGCCGAACATTACGCCTATCTTGCTTCTGAGCTGGTTGATGAAGATGAGGCAGGTTTTCGATTTGCTGACAGCAGCCGTGAGTTTGCGGAGTGCCTGTGACATAAGTCTTGCCTGAACGCCCATCTGGCTTTCGCCCATTTCGCCTTCGATTTCGCTTCTCGGAACGAGTGCGGCGACTGAGTCTATAACAAGAACGTCGATTGCGTTGCTGCGGACGAGTGTTTCAGCTATTTCAAGTGCCTGTTCAGCGTAATCGGGCTGTGAAACTACAAGCGAATCTACTTGAATACCTAATCTTTTCGCATAGTTGAGATCAAATGCGTGCTCGGCGTCGATAAATGCGGCTGCACCGCCTTTTTTCTGCGCTTCCGCGATTGCGTGAAGAGCGAGAGTCGTTTTACCCGAAGATTCCGGGCCGTAGATTTCAATTATTCTTCCTCTTGGATAGCCGCCGATACCCATTGCGATATCAAGGCTCATCGAACCTGACGGAATGACGGGAATGTCGATGTTCGTCTCGTCTCCCAAAATCATAATCGAGCCTTTGCCGTACTGTTTTTCAACGTTTCTGATAACGTTTTCGATCATCTCTCTTCTGTTTTCTGCCATTTTTCTCTCCATTGACAAATATTACATCTGAAATTACGACAAAATTATCTAAAAATCAACTTTTTTAAACCAAAATTTAACTTTCTTTGTTTCCGCTCTCTTTTTCACTTCTGAAAATAACGAATTTTTCCAGAGAAAACTCGAGTTCCGCAACGCTTTTTTCAGCGGTGTAGGTGAGAAATCTGTAAATTATGAGGCTTGGTATCGCAACGGTAAGTCCTGCAGCCGTCGTGATGAGTGCTTCCCAGATACCGCCTGCCAGAATCATCGGATTTCCGCCCGCTTCTGTGAATTTGTTGAAAATTCTTATCATACCGAGGACTGTTCCCAGAAGTCCGAGCAGAGGCGAAAGTGTTGCCATGACGCCCGGAATCGAAGTGTGGCTGTAAATTTCTTCCGTAACTTTTTTTGCGTAGATTTCGGTAATTTTTTCTGTTTCAGTTGCAGACGAAGGATCTTCCAAAGTCATGTAAACCACGCGTGAAAAGAGGTCGTCGCCTTTTTTAGCCGTTTCCTTGAGCTCATCCCAGGAATGTTTTTCCGCAAGGTGCATCATAAGTTCGCTGTTTGCGATTATTCTGCTTTTTCTGAGCACGAAAAGACGCTCTAAAAGTATCGCCACACTCACGATCGAGCAGAGCAGGATCGGGTACATGACGACTCCGCCCTTTGTGAAAATCGTAAAAATATCCATTATTTACCTCATAAATACTACCTTATGCGGCACTGGTGGTCTTTGTAAGTGCCTAATTTCTTTGCCAATTTCTCAAAATCAACCAGCTCACCGTCAAATTCCGGTCCGTCAACGCAGGCAAATTTCGTCTGGCCGCCGATGTTAACCCTGCAGCCGCCGCACATTCCCGTACCGTCTATCATGAGCGGGTTGAGGCTGACAGTTGATTTTATGCCGAATTTTGCCGCTTCTGAAACAGTGTACTGCATCATTCTGACCGGTCCTGCAATATAGACATGGTCGAATTTTCCCCATTTTTCGATAGCCGGAGCTATAAGATCGAGGGCCAGACCTTTTTCGCCCAAAGTTCCGTCATCCGATGCAATCATTATGTTGTCTGCAACTTCTTTGACTTCCGAATCAAGAATGAGGTTTTTCGCCGTTCTGAAACCCATGAGGACAGTCGTCTGAACCCCGAGTTCGTGATATCTCTGAATCAGCGGATAAAGCGGTGTGATGCCGATTCCGCCCGAAATAAAGAGGACGCTTTTGAAGTCCGGATTTATGTCGCTCGGCATTCCGAGAGGTCCAAGAACATCGCGGACATCAGTTCCTGCCGGACTTCCGCAGATCTCTCTCGTACTTTCGCCGATAGCCTGAACGATGAGGGTGAGTTCACCTTTTCCGATGTCACGTTTGCATATCGTGAGCGGGATCCTTTCGCTGTCTTCATTGAGATGGATGATGAGGAACTGTCCCGGCTGCCACATTTTAGCTATCTGCGGAGCCGTGATGACTATTTTGTGGATCCTGGGAGCGATTTCTTCAGTAGAGATGATTTTTTCCATGTTTCCTCTGATTAGTCGGTTACGATGAAGAATTCGACTCTTCTGTTTTTAACCATGTCGGGTTCGGTGTCGCCGTTCGAAACAGGTTCCGCCGCGCCTATTATTTTGATTTTTATTCTGTTTGCCTCGACGCCGTTTTTGATGAGGACAGCTTTTACCGCATTCGCGCGTTTCTGGGCGAAGGCAGCGTTTTCATGTTTGTCGGTGTGGGCTTCGATCCTGATTTTCAGCATGAAGTTTCTGGTCAGTATGAGAGCTACCTTTTCGATTTCGACAGGATCCGCGATGTAGTCGGATTCGTGCATGAAATGAACTTCATTCTGGAGTTTTTCGCCTGTTTTTACCGGCTGCTGCGGAAGCGCTTCCTCTTTCTTCGGAGCGGTTTTCTTCGGAGCCGCCTTTTTAACTTCCTTCTTTTCTTCAGGTTTTTTCTCTTCCTGTTTCGGCTGCTCCTCTGTTTTCTTTGCCTCTCTCTTTTTCAGTTTGAAGTCATCTTTGCTGCGCTCTTCTTCAGGCGGAAGGACGTTCATATTCCACGAAATTCCGGCATAAATACGGTATTTCGGAACAGCTGCGGCTTTGCCGAAACCGCCGAACGCGCCGGCGATAACGTCAATATTTACCGGAGTTTTAAAGCGTACGCCGCCACCAAGTTCGATGTTATCCTGCGCATCGTTCTTAAAAGGTGATTTTATCGAAGTAGCCGAATGAAATTCAGCATTTACATCAAGGAGTTTTTCGACTGCATGGACATTGAGTCCGAGTTTGAGACCGAATTCGTCGTCAAATTTCGATGACGCGAAATCCTGCTTCGGAAGGACGTGATAGTAAAGGTTGAGCGCAGCATCTATCCATTTCGACTGAGTTCCGAGAGCGATTGCGGGACGGAATGTGAACTGACCGCTTCCAAGTGCCGAGTGAATCTGACTGCCTGTCGGAGCGGTGACTTCAGTGATTACCGACATCGAAATCAGTTTGTCGAAAAAGCTGAAAAGCTGAAATCTCGGAACGAGCCTGAGGTCGCCGACACCCGCTTTAGCAAGCGAGTCATCTTTGTTCCAGCCGTCACCGTTTTCAAAAAGGATTACCGGAAGCGAAACTGCGAGGTCAAACCACTTTACGACGCTGTAAAAAATCGATAGATCTGCTGCAAGCTGGTTTGAAATAACTTCGCTGCCGCCTGAAACCATTATCGGCGCGTGCTGGAAATTCATGATGAAATCGACACCTAAAAGACCTTCTTCAAGTCCTTCAGAACCGTAGACCGTTATGTATCCGTCGGCGAACGGCGATGTTTTGAATCTGTTGCCGTCGATCGCGAAATCGGCTGAAAGCCTTGCGACGAAAAGGAAAAGTACCGAAAACAGGAGAATTTTATTAAATTTCATATCAGCCTCCTAATAGATATTGCCGACCAAGCCGACTGTTTTTTTGACTTCTTTTATTGTTTCGACCGCGGTTTCACGCGCTTTAGCACTTCCTTCCGCGATAACTTTTCTTACGTAATCAATATTTTTTTCAAGCTCGGCGCGTTTTGCCCTCATCGGATCGAAAAATTCGTGAACTGCCGCAAGGAGTTCTTTCTTTGCGTGTCCGTAGCCGTATCCTCCTGCCGAAAGCTTGTCTGCCATTTCTTTCGCTTTTTCTGCCGGAACTATGAGTTTGTAGATGTTGTAGACATTGCATTTTTCGGGATCTTTCGGCTCTTCAAGCGGAGTCGAATCGGTGACGATCCCCATGATCTGCTTTTTGAGAACCGGATCTGCCGCGAACATTTCGATCGTGTTGCCGTAGCTTTTCGACATTTTCTGCCCGTCTGTTCCCGGAACGATCGCAACACTTTCCGGAATAAAGGGTTCCGGGATCACGAAAAGATCCTTCTGATAGAAAAGATTGAACTTCTCAGCGATGTCTCTGGCTATTTCGACGTGCTGTTTCTGGTCTTTTCCGACCGGAACGATGTTTGATTTGTAAAGCAGAATGTCGGCTGTCATCAGCAGCGGATAGTAGAAAAGTCCGACGTTTATAAGTTCGCCTTTCGCCGTTTTTTCCTTGTAACTGTGAGCGCGCTGCATAAGTCCCATCGGCGTGTAGTTACCGAGGATGAAAGCGAGTTCCGCGACTTCCGGCACAAGCGACTGCAAGAAAATCACGCTTTTATTCGGATCAAGTCCGAAAGCGAGATAGTCAAGGACTATATTCCAAGTGTTTTCCGTAAGTTTTGCAGGATCCGGCAGTGTGTTCAAGGTGTGATAGTCAGCTATGAAATAGTAGCCTTCGTAATTTTTCTGCTGCATTGCCGAAAACTGCTGCGCCGCACCGAAATAATTGCCCAAGTGCAGCGTGCCTGTCGGTTTTATGCCTGATAAAGCTCTCATTCTTCCTCCTGTTTTTACTCGCCGACTGAGGGTTCCCAGACGACGTTTATTGAAAATGTGATATAGTTCGATTCGTTATACATGAAATTGCCGTAAATTCCGCCCGCGCCGGGTTTGTAGAAGGCGAGGGAAAAGGTTTTGGTAGTCGTGTACCATGTCAGTTTCTTGCTGGAAGAGATGTTGTTGAAGCCCAGTCCCGCCCTGAACATCGAATATCTGAACTCTAAACCGGTGTAAAAGTCGAAACCTTTAAGAGTCGTTCTTTTGTTAGTGAACTTCTCTTTTCCCTGCTGCAAGTGGTACTGCCAGCCGGTATTTATGAAAAACATGTCTCTTATGTTGGTTTCAAAATTCCAGCTCAGTTTTCTCGGAATGTCACGTCCGTAGAAAGTCCATACATCGAGAGCTGCAAATCCCAGATTTACAAAAGGGGTTATCTGTGCCACGATGCCGACATCGAAAGAATGCGAGTTGGTGTCTTTGTTCTGCGTCGGAGCGAATTTGCCGATGTAGTTGTTCAGGTTTATACCGCCGTAAATAAATCCCGGCCATATCGGAAAACCGAAGTTTGTCTTGATGTGATGCAGCCCGTAGTTGTAGGAGTACATTATACCGCCGCCTACGACCGTTGTCTTCGAGTCACTGACCGATACCGACATTGCTTCGACGAACTGGTAAAGCGCTGTTACGCTGAACATTTTGTTGATCATCATGGCGGCCGGATTCATAACAAAGTGAGCATTATGACTGAGCAGAGCTCCGCATCCTTTGCCGCAGTTCTGCGTGTCTATTGCGTGTCTGAGCTCACGGGAGCGGTTTCCCCATGAAGTATCCGAAGCTGGAGAGAGGGGATCTTCCATATACACTTTATCTTCGTCCGCAAAAAGGGCGGTCGTGATCAGAAGGAAAGCGATAATGAGAAATATTTTTCGTCTGCCGATAAATTCCAAGTAAAACCTCCTTTTTGGGAAGCGAGTTCAATCATGTACAAACCTAATCCCGAGCCCTTTGACGAAGCCCCTTTGACAAAGGGTTTTGAGAGCTCTTCTTGCGTACTGCCGATGTTTTTCAAAGACGCCGGATCATAGTCGTTTTTGAATATTATTGTCTTTTCATCGGCGATATTTATCGAAAATTCGTTTCTGCCGTGCATTTTCCAGTTCATAAGAATCTCGTCAAGCACGGTAAGGATCAGATTTTTTCCTTTTATCGTGTCGATAGAGTTGTAGTTTCTGTTTTCGGCCGAAACTTTTATTCCCAGACTGCGGCATTTTTCCTTGATGTTGTAGATAAATTCGCTGAATTCGTAAGGCTCGTTTTCGTTTTCACCCGAAATCAGCCTTCCGATCCTTCCGAACTGTCTGCCGAGCCTTTCGCCGCGGGCGACTCTTGCCGTGATCATATCTTCCTCAAGGTATTCGATGTGTTCGAGCGGCGTCATTATGTTGACGATTTCGTGTCCCGCCTTTATCAGAAAATCGCTGCAAAGCTTGTTTTCAAGTTTATTTTCACTTTTCATTTGAAAAGCCTCTTACAAAAATTTCGGTGTTGTTCAGAAATCTCAGAACGGAAAGGGAAACCTGCTCTCGCGATCTGCTGTCTGATCCGCCATAAATAAGCGTAATCCTTGAAGAATCAGCCTGACTCATGTCAAAAGTCGAATCAATCGTGATCCATTTTCCGTCTGCAAAAGCCTCATTCCAGTTGTGGAAGAAAAATTCTCCGTTCGGGTTAAGAACGACACCGTAGACCATTTTCGCCGGGATGCCGGCAGCACGCGCCAGAGCCGCGAAAAGGGCAGAATGTTCAGTGCAGTCGCCGCTTTTAGTACGCAGAACTTCGCTTGCCGACATATTTCCGTGATTGTAGTTTTTATTGCTTATGTGCTTGTAGACGAATTTCGTTATCCGTTTCACCATTTCCTGCTGATTCGGTGTGCCGAGGACGATTTTCTGCGCCGCGCGGACAATTTCTGGACTCGTGCTGTCCTCGATAATGTTAGGCTGCGTGTCGGATGCTTCCGGCAGATTTTTGCAGTTTGCCGCGTCATTGCTTACTGTCAGCGTGCCGTTTCCTTTTTTCTGGAAGCATGTTTCGGGAATCGACGCGAAATCTGCGTTTTCGATCTGGAAGATCGTGTTTTTTGTTTTTCTCGGATATTTTATCGAAATTCCGCTGTTGAAAAGTTTAGTACTCTGCAGGATATCGGGGCTTCCTGAAGCGGGAGCCGTTTTTGTTCCGGGCAGAGATTCAAGAGTATAGACTATAAGTCCGCCCTGGATCTCGGAACGGAGCACTTTCCCCGCTGAAACGGTGTATTTTATCGGAATTCCCTGAAATACGACTGTTGCCGAAACTGTTCCGTCTGTATTTTTCGAAGCGGAGTATGAAATTTCGCTTTCAGTGAGACTTTCTTCGGAAATTATTGAAGTCTTTCCGCCTTTAAGAAGCTCTTCAGCATTCAGTTTTTTAAAAATCATCCCGAAAAACGCGGAATTTTTCTTTACCTGGAAAGTTGAAGTTTCCCTGCTTCCGTTTTTTGTCAGACTTGTCTCGAAAACGCCGTTTCGGTTCGCTCCTTCGACAAAAATCTTCGAGCCTCCTTCCGATATTTCGCCTTTTATCCGCTTCGGTTCAAAGGTAATGCAGTCGGCAGAAAGGGTAGTGTCTGATTTTACCGTCATCGCGTCCATGCCGCGGGCCAGGCTCATCTCCGAAACGGAACGCAAAATGATCTCGCAGCTTCCGTCAGGATTTCTTTTCTCTTCCCAAGTTTCGGTGCTTTTACCTATTTCTGCACCCATCATGGAAATTTTATAGACATTCGTCTCTGCAAAAATGAAGAATGAAAAAAGTATGGAAAAAACTAAAAAAACCGGCCTGATCATGTATGCCCCGCCAAAAAACCGCTTATTATCCTTAAAACAAAATTAAAAGCAAATAAATAAAGCGCGCGCGAGGCTAAGGATTTACAGATCGTTCCATGAAATTGAATCGCATTCGACATCTTCGGAGTTTATTGTGTCGGAGCAGACGCAGAGATCGTCCAATGTCGAGGCTTCAGGGTAAAGTTCCAGAAGTTCTTCTCCTTCAACAAGTTCCGCCAGCATGACAACGGTAAGGTCTGACGGCGCATTATCGGAATCAAAATCTATTTTGTCATAGTAAGTTGATTGAAAACTTCCTGCTCTTACTCCGTTTTCGACTTTGTTTTCCGCAACTATGCAGGCTTTTCCGTATTTCGGAACCGAATATCCGTAAACTTCTTCCTCTTCATTCGACCAGGTCACTTTGTAAACTTTCGTCTGAGGAGCTTTCGGCTGAGGTTTCCCCAGCATGGCTGAGTTTTGAATGTCGGAAAGCGGCAGTGTGACTTCGACAGAGAGTGAAGTTGTTCCTACCGAAAGATGCACGGCAGGTTTGTTGTTCTCAACAGTTTCCTTCGAGAAGGAAGCTGAAGGAGAGACAAAGCCGTAATAAATGCCGGCAAGTTCTTCATAATCGACAGCAAGCTGGTCTGGATATTCTGTGTCGAGCGAAACAAGTCCTGAACCTTCGAATGCAAAATACTTTTCGGCATCTGTAAAGGTCAGAGTCTCGTCAAGCAGCCATTCCTCGGATATAAAAGTTGATTCATACATCTGTTTTCCGGCGAATTTGGGATATTTCGGTGCGCAGAGAGGTTTGTCGAGCGCAGCCGAGGATCCGGCGGCATCCTCAGGCATGTTTAGCGGACTGTAAACAGTGATTTCTCCGCTGGCTGCCAGCTTTCCGCTCTCTTCCGAAGCAGGGCGTTCAACTGCTTTGATTTCAAGTTCGCCGATACCGAACCCGTCGTAGCAAACGACTTCCCCCTCTTGAATGAGAGCGATGAAAAACTTTCCGTCAGAAGCGTCGTCCAGCCCGATTTTAACTTTTCCTTTTTCGATATTTTCAGGAAGAAGTAAAAATGCGTGTCCGATCGGCTGGTTTTGGTTGTTGACGTGGAACTGCGCCGTCCTGAAAAAATTACCGTCTTCCGATTCGACGAATTCTGTGTAGTAATAGTATATTGTCGAGTAATAATCCGGTTCAACGGTTGTGCTTCCGATGTATCCTATGGCAAAAGGCCTGTGATTGTCCATGGGGCTGTCTCCGGCCTCAACGATATTCCGGTTCGCCAGACTTATTTTGACCTCACCGTAAGGCTTCGGGAAACGCTGAACGGAATCGTCACCTTTTAGTTCGATACCGCACTCTGTTGTTTTTGCATGGCAGTTTTCTTCAACGCATGAGGTGAAATCATCATCAAAAACCTTGTTGTCGCACTTTTCGAGCCAGCAGTCATACATTGCGGAAAATTTTTCCGTTTCATCCTTTGCCCCTTTTTTAATACACGATTGCAGACATTCTTCAGATTTACACGAAATGTAGCAGATGAAAATTTCCGGACATTTTGAAGAACCGTAGTCTGGCTCTGTTGAATCGGAATCATTGTCGGGCACGTTGATATCATCATTCGCCGGCTTTTGTTCATCATCCTGTTCCTGATCCGGAATATCTTCGTCAGGAGTGTCGAGATCCTGATTTTCGATTTCATCGCTGTCGTTTTGCTTGTTGCCGCTTCCACCGCATCCTACAAGCAGCAAAACGGCAAATATAGTTGCAAAAACAAGCACTTTTTTCATGCTGACCTCCATAAATTCAAAACGGTTTATTTTAACCGTTGTTGAAATTAAAAGCAATAAAAAACAATCAGGAAAATCAGTCTTTTAGTTGGAAGATACGACTTTTTCCAGAACTTTTCCGATTTCCTTGAAACCTTCGGCGCAGTTTCCGCTGTTGAAAAAGCGGCAGTTTCCTTTCGCCGCGACCGGAACGATTTTGACGACTCTTGTCGGACTCCCCGAAAGACCGAGTTTTTCTTTGTCGCAGCCTGCATCATCGGCACTTATGATTTTTGGTTCGTATGAAAAAGCTCTGAAAGCGTCGTTTAGTGATGGCATTCTCCGGTTGTTTGAGCCTTTTCTGACGGTGAGAAGAACCGGAAAATCGGCTGAAAGCGTTAGTTCTTTGTTGTCAAATTCGCTTTTTACGGTGATCGATTTCTCTGAAATGTCAACAATTTCAGTGATGTATGGAATCATTGGAATGCCGAGCATCTGCGCTGTTTCTCCCGGGACCTGTGCCGTGTCGCCGTCGATTGCCTGCCTTCCGCAAAGGATTATTGCAGGTGTTCCGCAGGCTTTTTTTATACCACAGGCTAGAGCGTAGGCTGTTGCGCGGCAGTCCGATCCTGCGAAAGCTCTGTCGCTCAAAACGACTCCGTCATCCGCTCCGAGAGCGATCGCGCGTTCAATGACGGCTTTAGCACTCGGCGGTCCCATCGTTATGACGGTGATTTTTGCGTTTTTGAGCTGTTTTTTTATTGATAGCGCAGCTTCGAGAGCGTATTCGCAGTAAGGGTTCAGAATCGATTCGACCCCTTTTCTGATGAGGGTTCCTTTTTCTTTGTCGATTTTTATTTTGTCGGTTCTCGGAACCTGTTTAATTAAAACGGCGATATTCATCTTATCTTGAAATTCCTCAGTTCGCAGTTGCGGAGAAAATCTTTTATTTTTATGAACGAATTTCTGTCCGGATTGGCGGTTATTAGTTCCGCAGGAGACTTTATTTTCTGGTCGAAAAGTTTGGCTGAAAGGGTTTTTGTCATCGGTATCGGTCTGAAACCGTTTTTGAGAAGCGAGAAAAAGCGTTTCGTCGACCAGGTGAGGACTGTCGCGCCGAATGGAATGTCAGAAAAATCTGAAAAAGTTTTTCCTCGTGCCCCCAAAAGCCGGATAAACTGCACCGTTCTTTCTGAAGCTGTGTAGCAGTCAGCCGCTTTTTTCGGCGAGTATACTAAAATTTTTCCGTGTCTTTCATCCGGAATAGAGGAGTTGTAGAAGCGGATAAGTGTTTTCGTGAGCTGGAGCGGACTTCTGAAAAAACGCAGATATCTTACAGGAATAGAATCTGGTGGAGCGTCTATTGCAATGATCCTGTTAAATTCAGGAAACTGCGGTACTTTTGCTGCCGGAAAAGCCGGTTTTTCCGATTCTGCGAAATCCAGAAACGAGGCCTCATGAAAACCGAGATCGAGTGCGCCGCGGACGATCGAAAGACCTGATTCCGGAGCGAGTCTGCCGAAAGAAAAAAAGGTCCTGCGGTCTCTGAAAAGTGCTTTCCTGATGTAAAAACTTTCGGGAACAAAGCTCTCTTCGACAAAGAAAACGGTGCTCTTGTCTGCATCCGAAAGGATTCTGTCAAGAATTATCTTCTGTATCGAAAGGAGTGCTGCCGGATCGGTTTTTCCGTCACGCAGATAGGCTTTTTCAAGCGGGTCAGCCTGAGTTTTGTCAAAAATGAAATACTCTGAAATGTCTTCTGTGATAATGCACTTTTTTACCGGAAAAAGTTTCGTTTTTATTCCGGAACGGGTAAGTTTTTCTTCTATTTTTTCGGCATCGGCTTTTCCCGAAAAGTAAATTATGTTTGCGTTGTAACTCATTGTATTCATTTAATTAAACTTGAAAAATCAAAAATTTTGGCCGCTATGAAAACTATTCCCGCGGCGAAGTAAAGTATTCTGTAAAAATGCCTCTCTTCAAGAAATTTCGCCTGAGTCGGAGACTTTTTGAATGTCCATATTTTGAAAATTATATGGACAATTCCCGCGATTATGAATGGAAAACAGACCTTAAGCAGTTCTTTATCAAGCACGGAAAGAGCCGAAATGTAGAGCGCTGCAAGCGTAAAAAGTGCCGGGGAAACTTTTTCCCACGCGGAAACTCCGAAGCAGACGGCCCCTGTTTTTATTCCGCTTTTTTCATCGGCGTCGTGGTCGATAAGTTCGTGATTGATGTGCCCGGCAGAAAAAAGGAGCGCGAAATAAACCGAAGCGGCAGCACTTTTTCCGTCAACCGGCGCGAGAACTGCGTAACCCATGAGAAAATGTATGATCTGACCGATAAAATGTATCAGCGTTCCGAGGACCGGACGGTATTTGAATCCTTTTTTCGGGAATGAATAGACGCACCAGAGCAGAAAACTTACGGCTGAAAATGCGGCGAGAACAGGCTTTATCAACAAGAAAAGAACAATTGAAATAACAAGTGAGACTGCAATAGTCACAATGAAGGAACGGCGTTTTCCTGTAAGGTCGGCAAGGCGTGAATTGTGTTTGTCGTCTTCAGTTCCGGACAAGCCGTTGAAGGCGTAAATCGCCGTAAAAAGGGAGAAAATTGCCGCTGCAAAAAGGAAAACGGGAAGTGATGCAAGTTGATCAACCGATTTGAAGGCAAAGAAAAGACCTATCATCGGGAATCCCAAAAGTATCGAAACTTCGGCGAAACGAGCCGATTTTATAAAGGCGGAAACGTGCTTCATCAAACCTCCCAAAAGCAGTTGCTTATACTTCAAAAATAAAAATAGTAAAGGTGCTTTAATTTTGATTTGTTAAACATGTGTACGGATTTTTGACTAAATTATTTATTTCATATATAAAGCTGCGACTGAATTTTTGGAGGGTTCAATGAAAAGAAATTTTTTGGTTTTCCTCTTTATCTGCGGTCTCAGTGTTTCGCTTTTTGCGGAGCCTAGACTTCTGACGATCCTTTTTACAAACGATTCTCACGGTATGGCCTGGGCGTTTGACGCTCCCGACAGTCCGAAAACAGGCGGTCTTGCCGCTCAGAAAACTCTTATCGAGCAGATCAGAAACGAAGTCCAGCTGACAAACGGCGACGTTGTAGTGCTTAGCAGCGGAAACGTAACGATGGGTGATCCGAGAAGCAATGTCTGCGAAAACCTGCCGATGATAACGGGCATGAATCTTATCGGCTACGACGGAATGCTTATCGGAAGCCACGAATTTGACTTCGGAATGAAAACTTTCGAAAAAATGCAGAAAGAGGCGAGATTCCCGTTCATGGCGGCCAACCTTTTCTACAAAAACAACAAACAGGTCGGTAAATCTTTCATCCAGAAAGAGATGATAAACGGCGTTAAAGTCGCTTTCGTCGGTATCACGACGCCTGAACTTGAGAAAATTTCCAACGCCGGCGTTGAAGGGCTCGTAAAGGTTCAGGACCCGATCGAAGCAGCGAAAAAAGCGGTCGAAGAACTCAAGAAAAACAACGATTTCGTAGTCGTTCTTTCGAACCTCGGCTACTCTGATAAGGATAAGGATGCGGACGGTTATCCGAGCGACAGAATGCTTGCAAAAGAGGTTCCCGGGATCGACCTTATAATCGGCGGAAGAACGAAAATACAGATGGACGAGCCGGTTTATGTCAACAATGTTCCGATAATCCAGACAGAAGGACTCGGAAAGTGGGTCGGCAGATTCGATTTCTACTTCGAAGGCAAGGAGCTCGTTCAGAAAAATTTCAAACTTTACCCGATAAACATCAAGGAAAAGATAGTTAAAAGCAACGGCAGCGTAACTTACGAAAACAGAGGCAAAGACCTCGTTGAGAACGAAGCTATGCTGAAAATGCTCAATGATTTCAACTGCGAATTTTCGACTCAGGTTGTCGGCGAACTTTCCGACTCTTTCAACGGCGAAAGGAATTTCGTCCGCAACAATCCTTCGACTCTCGGCGTTTTCATCGCATCTGTCATGAAGGAAAGAGCGAATGTCGACATCGCTTTTGCAAACGGCGGCGCGATCAGGCAGGGGCTCAACCGCGGCATAGTCAACGAGATGGATATCTACAGCGTTTTCCCGTTCGAAGACACGATAGTCACAGGTTCGATCAGCGGCTCGCAGCTTGAGGAAGTCATCAACCTTTCGCTCAAAAACAAAGGGCAGGGCGGTTTCCTCCACTTCTACGGCGTTGAATTCTCCGTTTCCGGCGGAAAAGCATCGAACATCAAAGTAAACGGTGCCGCTATCGATGCAGGAAAGACCTATACTTTCGCAGTAAATTCCTTCGTTGCAGGCGGCGGCGACGGTTTCGAAATGATGCCGAAACTCAAACTCAACGACACAAAGATCTCCGTTCCTGCGGCAGTCATCGAATACATCAAACGCGAAAAATACATCGAACCCCCGAAAGTTTCTGGCAAATAGGTCAATTTAAATAACACCGGCGATTAAGGTATTGTCATGAATATGTTTCAGGCTGTAAAAAGTGTTTTTTTAAAGTATTTTGAGTTCAAAGGGCGCGCAGGCAGAAGCGAGTACTGGTATTTCGTTTTGTTTAACCTCATTGTTTTCGGGATACTTATCGCTATCGGAGGATTCCCGGGCAAAGGTCACCGGAATATCCTGTTGAGCATATACTGTCTGGCAACTCTGTGTCCCTCTATGGCTCTGAGGTGGCGGCGCCTTCACGATATCGGGAAATCAGGGCTCTGGTGGTTCGTTTCTCTGATCCCGGGAATAGGAAGCTGGATCTTTCTGTATTGGGCTGCCCAGCCCGGCGAGATCGGGCCGAATCCATACGGTCTCGATCCGAAATTTCCGGATCAGAGAGAGGATATTATCGGATAACCGGTAGTTGCTGGCGATCGCCCTCTTTTTAAGTAGTCATTTTAATTTAAATCTTGCGTTTAGGTTGATAATGTCTATAATTCTGTGTTTTTTTTCGGGTTTTGTGACGATGAAAGCAGGGTTGACAAACAAACAAACAAACAAA
>JAGCNV010000031.1 GCA_017645765.1 bacterium
AGAAATGCTGGAAAAACTCCTCGATACTACTTCGGAATCCGAGCATCAGCGCTGGCTTCTTCCCATGACTCCAACCGCCCTGACGGAAAAGACGCTCATCTTGGGAACCAAAAACGAATTTTCCAGAAATTACGTCAAGGATCATTATATTCCTTTTCTCAGCGACGCCGCGGAAGCGGTGATGGGAAAAAAGATGGACGTCCAAATCGAAACGCTTGAAGAGGAAGAAGAGGATCCGAAACTTTCTTCTATAAAATATGAAACGGAGAAGGAAGTTCCCTTTTTTTCCCAGCCTTCTCTTTTTCCCGCGGAAAATTCAAAAAACCATTCCTATCCGGAAGGTTCCCATTTCGTGCCCGTTGACCCGGGAGACAAATCCACGCTGAAGGAAAAATACACCTTTGACAATTTCGTCATGGGTTCGTCAAATCGTTTCGCCCATGCGGCCGCTCTCGCCGTGGCAAAAAATCCGGGACAGGTTTATAATCCTCTTTTCCTTTATGGCGGCGTCGGTCTCGGAAAAACGCATCTGATGCACGCCATCGGAAACGAGATTTTGAAAAACAACCCGAACCTTCGCGTTCTTTACGTTTCCAGCGAAAAATTTCTGAACGACTTCATCGCTTCGATCCGCGAAGGTCAGCCGAGGGAATTCCAGAACAAATACCGGAATATCGACGTCCTTTTAGTAGATGATATTCAATTTCTTTATACAAAGGAAAGAACCCAAGAGGAATTTTTCCACACCTTTAATTCCCTGCATGACGCGGACAAGGCCGTTATCCTGTCTGCCGACCGCCATCCGAGAGACATCAAAAATTTGGAGGATCGTCTTCGTTCCCGCTTTGAATGGGGACTCATCACCGACATTCAGGCGCCGGACCTTGAAACGCGCCACGCTATTCTGCAGAAAAAAGCGATGCTGGAAAATTTGGAAATCCCGGACGACGTGCTTTATTTTATCGCCAGCCGTATCGACAGCAACGTCCGCGAATTGGAGGGAGCTTTGACCCGCGTAGTTCTGCAGGCTTCCCTCGACCAGCAGAACATCACCGTCGATTTGGCGCGGCGGGCCATGAGCGGAAGCTATCCTGAAGAGAGAAGCAAGGAAATCACGCTGGAGCTGATACAGGACGTCACCGCTTCCTATTTCAATATCACGACGGAGGATCTTCTCTCCAAGAAACGCAGCCAGGACGTGGCTTTTCCTCGTCAAGTGGCAATGTACCTCTGCTGCACCATGACGGAAAACTCCACCACAAAAATAGGCGAATACTTCGGAGGCAAGGACCATTCCACGGTCATGCACGCCCGCGACAAAATCGCGAAAAAGAAAGAAAGCGACCCCCATTTCAATCAAAAGTTGGGAGAGCTCAGCGACCGTATCCTTCATATGTGATATAAAACATCTTTTTTAGATGTCAATGAAACTTGTGGAAGACTCTGTTAAAAAGATGCAACGTACATGTTCACAAATTTTCTTTTTCGTTTTTTCTGTGATTTTTGTGGACAATCATCCGCTTTTTTCTGCATCCTTATGAACATGCTTTCTTCCACAAATTGCAAGGGGAATGATCCCTTTTCCACTTTTTAA
>JAGCNV010000032.1 GCA_017645765.1 bacterium
GCTGCTTCCGAGCTTTACGACAACGAAAAAGAGATCTACGAGTTCAAAAAATCGGGCGCAAAATCGAAAAACAGAGTCGAAATGGTTGAATACTACAAATACCTCGTTTCGAAATACCCGATCTTCTCGATCGAAGACGGTATGGCTGAAGACGACTGGGAAGGCTGGGCTCTTATGACCGAAGAACTCGGTGACAAGATCCAGATCGTCGGTGACGACCTTTTCGTAACGAACGCTGACAGACTCGGAGAAGGCATTGAAAGAGGCGTTGCAAACGCGATCCTTATCAAACTCAACCAGATCGGAACACTCACCGAAACGCTCGACACAATAGAACTTGCACACAGAGCAGGTTACTCGACAGTCATCAGCCACAGAAGCGGAGAAAGCGAAGACACATTCATCGCAGACCTTGCAGTTGCTGTAAACGCAGGCCAGATCAAAACCGGAAGCCTTTGCAGAAGCGAAAGAATCGCGAAGTACAACCAGCTTCTCAGGATCGAGGAGCAGCTTGACGAAAGCGCTTTCTTCCCGGGAAGAGGGATCCTTTTTGAGGATGTCGAAGAATAACTTTTCGGCGGGGTCGCAAGACCCCGTTTTTTTTATGTTTATGAGTAGAACTTACTTAAAATAATTACGGTTTTTCGATTAGAGGGAGTGTGATGGAATCACTTTATTCAAGCTGGATCGAGATTTCACGGTCGGCTTACAGGAAAAACATCGAGTTTTTTAAAGGGATACTGAACGCCGGGACTGAACTCGCCGTCGTCATCAAGGCGAACGCTTACGGTCACGGAATGGTCGAGATCGCCCATTTTGCGGACGAGTGCGGGATCAGGGTCTTCTGCGTCCACAGCATCGACGAGGCTCTGACTCTCAGAAAGCACGGTTTCACGCAGCGCATCGTTGTTGTCGGACCCACCATCAAAAGAATGGCGAAAGCGGCTGTCGAAAACGATATCGAAGTTCTCTGCTGCGATCCCGAATATCTGCACAATTACGACAATATCGCGAAATCTCTCGGAAAGACGGTAAATATCCATCTCAAGATCGAAACCGGAACGAACAGGCAGGGAATCGCAGGACAGGCGCTTATCGCTTTTATTGAAGAACTCAAAAAGTGCACGAACGTCAGGCTGAGAGCGGTTTACAGCCACTTTGCCAACATTGAGGATACGACCGACCACTCTTACGCGAGATTCCAGATAGACCGCTTCAAAAGAGAGATTTCATACATCCGCGAAGCCGGTTTCTCAGGTTTTGATATGCACTTCGCATCGAGTGCAGCCGCTACGATATACAACAACACACACTTCAACATGGTTCGTCTCGGCATCGCACAGTACGGTCTCTGGCCTTCGAAAGAGACTTATCTCAGCTACATAATCGAGCACGGCCACGGCCCGGAGCACATTCTGACCCCCGTTCTTTCGTGGAAAACAGTGATAGGGCAGGTCAAAACCATAAAAGCGGGCGATTTCGTCGGATACGGCTGCTCGCACCAGATGACACGCGATTCAAAAATCGCAATAATTCCGATTGGTTATAGTGACGGATACGACAGAAAGCTTTCTAATCAGGGCTATGTTCTCGTTCACGGAAAGCGTGCCCCCGTCATCGGCAGGATCGCGATGAACCTCACCACGATCGATGTCACAGACATTCCCGATGTCAAAGCGGAGGACGAAGTCGTTCTCATCGGCGAGCAGGGTGACCAGATAATCCGCGCCGAGCAGGTCGCAGCCCTTGCAGGAACGATCAACTACGAAGTCGTGGCAAGACTTTCCGACAGAATCCCGAAAGTTGTGGTTGATTAGATTAAAATCCATATAATAATTTAGAGCTGAAACGACAATTTATATTGACTTTTAAATATTTAAGTGTAAAATCGCGCGTTTTTTTGAAGCACCTCTGTGCGTTAGTCCCGTGCCTGTCTCTTGTTTGAGAGTGAGCGGGATGCAGAGGGAAGATTATTAACAGGTAATTCTTGGAGGAAAAAATGCCTGAATTAAGAGAAATGCTCAAAGCCGGTGCTCACTTCGGACACCAGAAACAGAAATGGAACCCCAAAATGGCTCCGTACATCTTCACCGAAAGGAACAACATCCACATCATCAACCTTCAGAAGACGATGGAACTCATCGAAGACGCTAAAAAGTTCGTAAAAGAACTCGGCATGGCTGGCGAAATGATTTTCCTTGTCGGAACGAAAAGACAGGCTCAGGAAGTTATCAAACAGGAAGCTGAAAGAGCTGATGTTCCTTACGTCAACTACCGTTGGCTCGGCGGAATGCTCACGAATTTTGTAACAATCAACCAGTCGGTTAAGAAGTTCCAGAAATTCGAAGAGATCCTTACCACCGAAAAGAGAAGAATGTACAAGAAGAAAGAGCTTGCAGACATCGAAAAGAGAAAAGACAAACTCGAAAAGAACCTCGCAGGCGTTATGAAGATGGAAAAAATGCCGGGCGCAATGTTCGTCGTTGACCCGATGAAAGAACACCTTGCTGTTCACGAAGCTCAGAAACTCGGTATTCCGATAATCGCAATCATTGATACAAACGGAAATCCTGACGGAATCGACTATCTCATTCCGGCAAACGACGACGGTATGCGCTGCATTTCGCTCGTAACTTCCGACATCGTTGACGCTTACATGGAAGGTCTTGATATCTACAGACAGAAGATCGCTACCGAGCAGAAAGACAAGAAAGAAAGACCGGCAAGAGGCGAAACGAGAAGCGTTGCCGGCAGAAAAGTCCGCGTTAAAAGAATCCAGACTGCAGAAGC
>JAGCNV010000033.1 GCA_017645765.1 bacterium
CCCGGGCTGGCCTCCTGTTCCGCTCGTTTGCTGTTCGTTTCGTTCATGGTCTGTATCTCGTTTCGTTTTGTGTTCAGTTCTGTTCAGTTCAACTCGGTTCGATTCATTCTGTTTCGTTCTCTTCAGTTCATCCTGTTCGTCTCTGCTTGTTTCCGTTCGTTTTTCCGTCTTGTTTGTCTGTTTCGTTTTGAGCTCATTTCGCGTGTTGTGCCCGCTCACAGGCGATTTATTTATATTATTCTCGCGTATATTATACACTACTGGCGTCGAAATTCAAATGTATTTTTTATCAGAAAACATGTCATTTTTGAGAATAGTGAAGATTATTGACATAAAACCTAAAAAGTTTGACGCTCTGGAATATTCATTTCGGCTATCCCGAAACCAACGAAAACGATAAAAGAACAAGCGTTTTTTTGAGCCATCGGACAGACCGGCAAAAAACACTGCCGACGATCAGACGTGAAACACTATCCGTTTTTCTCGCCGACAACAAAAAGCACATGCCGCGTCATGGCGCCGCAACAGATTTCGGAAGAGGCAGGAAAGTTTAAGATTGTTCTCAGAAAGCAGGCGAAGAGAAGTTTTATTTATTTTTACTCGTTTTCTTATTTTGTTTTCAGTTTTCGCTTTCCGGTTTTCGGCGGATATATCACTGTCATCACAGACCATTTTTCAGCAGATATCTCCTCGTGCTTTTTTTCTGATAACCTTTCACGAAACACAGAGCGATCACCAAGAACAAAGAATAGGACTTATAGGTCTTATAAGACTTATAAGATTATTCTTTCTTGTCTTCCAATAAGACTTATTATCTTTTCATTGTGTTCTCTCTTTCCCATTCTTTCCGACCGCCGCGCCTTGTTGCACACGCATAAATACTACATAAAATCGAACAAAAGATACATTCTATTTTCTTCACGGGGTGATATATTATTCTTTTGAGTACGAATAAAAGCCGTTTTTCTCCGCCTCGGACCGAACGGCGAACCGGACAAGAAAAAACCATCAACCCATAACCACCAATTCAACCCGTAACAGGAGACAACATCATGAAGTTCTTCCGTATGATGAAGGGCCTTATGCCGATCCTCGCAGCGGCCGCCACGACCGCCTGCGCCCAGACGACCGCGGAATCGCAGTTCGATCCGAACGTCGTCAAAATCCCCGCCGACAAGCAGAAATTCCACATCTTCCTGCTGACCGGCCAGTCCAACATGGAAGGCGCGGGCTACCCCGTCCTGCCGGAATACCTGACCGGCACGACGCAGGTGCTCGAGCTGAACGACAAGATGGAATGGGTGAAGAACGTCGCTCCGTACGGACGCGGCTACGGCCCGGGCGAATCCTTCGCGCTGCACTATGCGAAACTGCATCCGGACGTGACGGTCGGCGTGATCCATGCGGCCCGCGGCGGACGCAGCATGCGTGAACTGAGCAAGGGCGGCCGCGACAACACCGACCGCGCGCCGAACTACGACAACCTCATCAAGAAGATCAAATTCGCGCAGGAACAGGGCGAGGTCAAGGCGATGCTCTGGCACCAGGGCGAGTCCGACACC
>JAGCNV010000034.1 GCA_017645765.1 bacterium
ATTCGCAATCCAGTCGGTAATCGCTTTTTTCGTATCATCATCATTCCACTTGCCGCTTTTTGCAAAGGAATCATTGAATTTATCCAAACGTTTCGCAAGCGTTTTTACATCGACATCGCCTTGCATCAGCACGCTTATAGCAAGGAGCGTCGCATCCGCATCGCTTGTTCCAAAAATATCCAGATCTTCAAACTCGGCCGATTCGCCCGCCATACCAAACGCAGCAAGCACCTCGCTTTCAGCCAATTCCTTCGCCTTGTCGAAAGTCTTGCCCTTTTTAGTCACATAGTACATCACGCGCTCGTATTCCAAGTTCGTAAGCAAGTTGACATTCACATGCGTACGGTCCTTGAGATTCGTCAACGCACGGAGCGTCAATTTATCCGAGACCTTCTTCCCGGTCATTTCGCTACGGTATTCACCCGTGACTTCAACAACAGCACAAGTCGTTGACAAGTTCACTTTTTCAACAACAAATTCACCCATGTTGTTTTTGACTTCACCCTCAAAAACTTCGTCCGTGAATTTCATCGTTTTGCAGTCAATTCCCTGCACCTTCACTGCAGAACCTTTAACAAAAGGTCCCTTTTGAGAAACGCCTGCAACGTCCAAATTTTTGACAGCGTAAAGACCTTCGCTCTCAACGCTCGTTCCGGCCGTCTTATCGTCAGAACAAGCCCAAAAGGTTATCCCAAACACAAGGGCTACTCCAAGACGACCCCATTTCATTCTTGATTCCGTGAGCATACTCTTAACTACTCTCCTTTCTTTTTATTTTGTACATTCGTTTGATCATATTCAATTTTTTCCGTCAGCGGGAAAAACTGAAAGTTCAATCGACAAATTTTTTCCGGATTTTTTTCATCCGCGACCATCGACACGATGCGATTGCGGAACGCCGCAATTTCTTCAACGACTTTCGCATAGCTTTCCGCCGTTACAGCCATCGTGATTCCACTAAAGTGGCGTTCCGAAATAGGCAATTTATCCAAAGCGTCCAGTGCAAACTCGCCCATCTGGCGGAGCAGCGAATGCACTGCGACAGCGACCACGTTTAAACGACCCGTCGAAAGAGAATGGTTCGTCTGGTGGTAATTGCCCTTGATGTCGCGCGTAAGGAGCCCCGACTTCACTAAAAAATGCAAACTTTCGCTCACATCCGCCGCAGAAATCGCAGGCCTGCAAACCTTTGCAATTTCGTGCGGTTTCGCCCCCGGCATCGCAACAGCCAATTCGCGGACAACGGAATGTTTCCACGTCTCGTAAAACGTGTACATTTCACTGCCGAGAATTTTCACGCGACTAGCCTCGCCAAGCGCCTGCATCTCTTCAAAGCACTTTTTCTTTTCTTTGTCCGTCTTCGCGTTTTCGTAACGCACCATCAAGACAAAATATTCAAATTCGAAGCCGAGTAACCCCATAGCAAGCGCAGTTTTCTTCGCTCCTTCTTCCCGAAGACGCGTCTTGCCATCGCAAACCAGCTTCAAGTACGACCCCGATGCGAACCCGGCAATTTTCGCGAACTCGCGCCACGTAAACGCAGAACAACGCTTGCGTTCCTTGTAGTAGTCGAGAATATATTCGCGATAGTTTTTGTATTCTGTAACCGTTTTCATGAGATTAAAAATAGAAACACTGGATTAAGTACGCAACAGCATTTAAAATTTTTTCAAAAACAAAAATGGCGATTTTTAGCAAATTTAAGCAGTTTTAAAATATTTTTAAAGATTTTTAAAATCTAAAGAACAAAATTTAAATTCTATAAAACAAAAAAAATCCTCGCCGAAGCGAGGACTTTTTCAATTGTTCATGGTGATCCCGCAACAAGTGCGGGATGACATCCCATTACGAAAGGCGAGAAATCATGTAACCTGCGCAAACTGCCGTACCAATCACGCCGGACACGTTCGGGCCCATAGCGTGCATGAGGAGGAAGTTCTGCGGGTCATACTTGGCACCTTCAACCTGAGAAACACGGGCAGCCATCGGCACGGCGGAAACGCCTGCGGAACCGATAAGC
>JAGCNV010000035.1 GCA_017645765.1 bacterium
CCCAAATTTTCAATCGCTAGACCTTTCTCTTTAGCTAAATTCGCATGGGGTCCGCATGCAGCAAGGCTTTCTTTGGGCGGTGCCAGCATGGAAACTTCAGAAAGGGCGGTTTCTCCAGCTTTAGGGAGCGAATTAAAAGCCTGTGACGGAAGAAGTATTATTTCTTTTTTGAGAGGAGAATCCAAATAAGGGAGGGCCTTATCGAAAAGCATTTTTCCTATTTCGGAGCAGCTGATTAATGAGGAATTTCCTTCCTTAGTTTCGTTTATGAGTCCGCGATCCAGAAGCTCCCTGCAATAACGAGATACAGACATCGGAGTGAGGTTATTTTGCCGAGCCGCTTCACTTTTTGATATCTTGGAATCTTTGACCTTGTACATCATGAACAGGAAAAAAGCCTGTGCTGAAGCAGTCAACTTCGGTAGGGTGACGTTTCTTTCCTGATTATTTTTCGAGGTCGTTTTCCTCTGCTTACGATAAGCAATTCCGAGAAACGGCAAGAAAAAGGACGAAGCCGAAACATAAGGAATTTTTGTTTGGACCAGTCCCTTTCTTTGTATTTCGTTCAACACGTCAAAGCCTAATGCAACAGGCATGTTTGTGTTCAATTCAATTTGATCTAGAATTTTCTTCTGAGTTTGCCAACGTAGGCTGCTTGCTCCGACAAAAGACACGAGCAGAAAACGCCCGCCAAGAACATGAACTTCGTGGAACGTTTTTCCCTGACTTATATAGAAAGGGAGTCCCTTCGGCCCGTCAGTAGGTCGAATTTCACATTTCATACCGAAATCGTTGAAAGCTTTTTCGATTTTTTGTCCGATTTCGTCTTTAAAAAAGAAGAAAAAGAAGGCTTTATCCTCGTTTTAACATTTTTCTATAATATAACATCTTAAAATGTTAAAATCAAGAAAAATGTTAAAATCACACGTAAAAATTGCAAATTTACACAAAAAATGGTCATTTCACCCAATCTCCACCAAGAAATCTTCCAGTTTTAGTCCGTATTCTGCATAGGGATTTTCATCTGGATAACCCACGGGATTGCAGAGCAGTAGGTGCTTTTTACCATACGAGTCGCTGTACTCGCGCTTAATTGCCGTGTGTGTATGGCCTGCCTGCCAAATGCTTCCGTCATCCAGGTTCACGAGATATTCGGCCCCATGAAAATATAAGAAGTTCGAACAGGAGTCTTGTTTGTACCGCTCCGACATGCCGAATTCCAGTGGCAGAAAGTGCGACATCATAATTTTGGGGCACTGTGCGGTAAGTTCGCGAAATACGATGTCGTAATGTCGCCAAAGTTTGTCAGCATTGTTCTGCATGTAATTCCAGTGGCGACCATCGAACCAACGCGTCGCCCACAGGATTTTGTTCGCAATTTCGGATGCAGCGAGCGAATGCTTATACTTGAAATCGCACATGCCCATGCAGCCAGCGATTCCGTCTGCGATGCGGTTTTCGAGCAGCAAGAGATTCGGGATTTTATCGACTTCAGCAAGGAAGTACGCAATTTTTTCTTCAGATGTTGAAAATTCACGGTCAACGCCATAACGCCCGCCAAGCTCCATGATGATATCGTGATTTCCTAGACATACATACACGGAGCCGTACTTCGAGGAGATAAACTTCAGGAATTCCACGTAGGTGAAGTAGTCGTTCGCGATATCGCCAGCAATGCAGCAGGCATCCGCCGGCAAGAAGTTGCGTTCAACAAACGCCTCGAAATACTTTTGCAATGTAGCGGAGTTTCGCGTCATGGGAGCATAAAAATCTACATGCAAGTCGCTAATAAAAAAATAGGTCATGCCGTAAATCTATACCCTCAATTTATGGAAGTCAACGGATCGAATCGCGAGCGATACAGGTCGAGTTTTTCACACCTCCAAAACCACATCGGGTGAATTATGCGCGCCGTCTTCAGAGGCTTAAATTTTACCCGTTACCGTTTCTTGAATACGACAATTTCGGCGTCGGCGCCGTTTTTGCCGTATTCGCTCACGAGAATGTAGCGTTCGTCGCAGGCGATTCCGAAGCAGCGGCCTTCGGCACCAATCTTTTCGACTTGGTTGCCCCAGTAGCTTGCGTTATCGTACAGGAGCTTGACGTTGTTGCCGTTGATTTTGTATTCCTGGTTGATGAACGAGCCCTGCAGAACGAATAGATTGTCGATTTTCGGCATATCCTTGATACCG
>JAGCNV010000036.1 GCA_017645765.1 bacterium
AGTTCCTATGTTTGTAAAAAAAAACAGACAAGAAACAGAAAAAGAGCGTTAAAATTTGTAAGTTTAAAAGTCAAAGGTAAAACGAACAAATAAAAACGCCCTCATATATGCAAAGGAACAATTTTAATTTTAGAAATCAAAATGTTTATATCGGAATAGATGTACACAAACAGAATTGGCAGGTTTCAATTTCCATGACAGGTGGGTACGAAGAGAACTACAGGATGTCGAGTGGGAATATCAATGAGTTAGTGACTCATTTAAGGAATAAATACCCGGGCGGGAATTACTATTCCGTGTACGAAAGCGGATTCAGCGGCTACAGTACGCACCGGGCATTGGAGAGTCAAGGGATAAAGAATATCATCGTCAATGCGGCAGATGTTCCGACCATGCAGAAGGAAAAAGTGAACAAGACGGACGCTGTCGATTCGAGCAAGCTGTCCAAGGCTTTGATGAAAGGGATATTGACCCCATTGTATGTGCCGACAGAGGAAGAGGAAAGTCTTCGGGAGCTGTATCGTCTCAGGGAGGACAGGGTCAAGAAGTTAGGGAGGGAGAAGTCCCAGATTAAGCATTTCCTCCATCGCAATGGGATCTCTGTCCCGAGGGAATTGGAGAAAGCGTCCGTATACTGGAGCAAGGCGTTTGTCACATGGTTGGAGAACGTCGAGACGACCCTTCTCAAGAGAAAGACGCTGGACCTCATGCTCGAGGAATACAAATGGCACAGACAACGGCTGCTCTCGGTCACAATGGAACTTCGCAAGATCATGAAAACGGAACACGGAAGTGAACTTGAGCTACTGACCAGTGTCCCGGGAGTGGGAATGATCACCGCCATAGCCATTGTCTCGGAAGTTGGAAACTTCTCTCGGTTCAACAACGAAAGGGTTTTCGCATCTTACATAGGGCTTTCTCCGACATGCCACAATAGTGGAGAGAAGGAGTCCCCCGGCGAAATAACCTTCAGGTGCAACCGAAGGCTCAGAAAGGCCTTCATAGAAAGCTCGTGGGTTGCAATCAGAAGGGACAACGCCCTAAGCGCATGTTTCCTCAAACACAGAGCAAGGATGAACTCCTGCGATGCCATTGTCAGGATAGCGAGAAAGCTGTCATGCAGAGTTTTAAGCGTCATGAAAACAGGAGCCTTCTACGTGACAGGGACAAATTAAAAAACAGGGAATTTAATGTAAATGAAGAATTAGAAGAAATGCAAAAAAAAGATGTGCAGACGAAAAAACACATCGGAGAGGAGCCAGAAGCCATCAGGCAGCTTTTATCAGTAAAAAACGACCACTTGCGTCTCTTGTGAAGACATGTTCTTTCACTTTCTTGTAGAATGTGGCGTTTTACCCATAATGACTGAAAAAGGTGAATGTGATTGCTTCGGCAAATCTCTGATTGAAGATTGTCTTATGGCTTCTTCCCAGCTTCGGGAGGGATGCAACTCTAAAAAAAAGAGTTGTTGAATCTTTGTTGTGCGCATGTTTAACAAATATATTTAATTTACAAGTTGATTATCAATGACTTATAAATTTTAATAAAAATTTTTTTCGATTTTTTCTTGGTTTACAACATAGAAGAGACGCAAAAT
>JAGCNV010000037.1 GCA_017645765.1 bacterium
ATATATCGCTATAGGGATTGTCGGAAACGTCTTCCCCACGCTCGTGGGGGTGTTTCTCCGTTTCCATTCTCGCGCGTCTTCGTGTTCTGGTCTTCCCCACGCTCGTGGGGGTGTTTCTCGCTTGACTTTTGCTTTTTGAGGTGTATATTAGAGTTTATCCCTAAATAGAAGCAATCTTTCTCAAAACAATTATGCTTGCCGCCAGTTGAAGAAGCGCCAAATAGGATGAGGTTGTTTTCTCGAAACGAACGAGCAGTTTTCTGAATCTGTTGAACCAGGAGTGGGAAACTTCAACAATCCATCTTCTTGCTTTGTATCCCTGCTTGATCGCCTTCTTCTCCTCACCTCGCGGACGAATATGAGGTGTGTAACGATACTTCTTCATCGTTTCTTCGGATTCTTTTCCCTGATAACCGGCATCGGCGCAAAGGTTCTGCTTCGTTTTCCCACGTGGTTTCCTCACCCGGTTTTTCAGGACGGCTTCGACCTGCGTGACATCATGTCTGTTTGCTCCGGTTACGACGATCGACAACGGGACACCATGCTCGTCGACCAGAATGTGACGTTTGCTTCCATTTTTTTCCCCGATCCGTGGGGTTGTGTCCCACGGATTCCTGAGCGGTCGGAGCCTTTGTCATACAGCCGTCGATGCTCTGCCATCTCCAGGCAATGCCTTCCATTGCGTCATATTCGGCCAGACCCTTTTTCCAAAGCTTCTCGAACAATCCCGCTTTCGCCCATTTCTGAAAGTATCGATGAACACTGCTGGAACTGCCGTATTCCTTCGGCAGGGCTTTCCATTGGATTCCTGTACGGAGAACAAATACGATTGCCTCAAAAACCTTGCGCATTTCCATTGGTTTTCGCCCTGCACCGCGTTTCCTCTGATATGTTTTGTTCGGATCCCGCTTCGGCTTCGGAATCAGCGGTTCTACTTTCGACCAGAATTCATCGGTGATTTCCCAAGATTTATGCGCCATGTCTGCCTCCTGTTGGTTGGATGCAGATAATATAGCATCATTTTTGAGAAATTCAAGCTCTATTTAGGGATAAGTTCTAAGGATGAAAGCGGTCTAAAGCCAATAGACTTCCGTTTTTTAGCCAATGCATCTCAATATTCCCCATTGGATCCTTTTGTTCTCGGCTGGCTTAGCCAAGAACATAAAAACAACATTGTGCTAAAAGAGCTTTATACTATTCTAAATGAATGGAAAACAAATTCTCCATCAAAAGTGGAGATTTTACATGACTTGGAGTATAGAATTTACTTCGCATATGCTTGTGAGAGATATTATTACGATCCCATCTTAAAACCGAAAGTATCGAAAGAGTATGACGAATTGAATAAAATGCTTCTTAATGCAAAAAGCTTAGAAGAGAGCTTGATAATAGTTCAAAAGGCTGAAAAAGACGGTGTTAAATTCAGCCAGCCATATATTAATCTCCTTTTGCTCGCAAACTTTCTTAAGAACATGAAAAAAGGGGGGCAGCTCGAATTAGCATTAGAAGAATTGTATTTAGTCAATATTTTCAATAAGAGTTTTGTCAACATGATGATAACTCGAAAAGAAAAGGAATCGGAAAACCTTAAGACAAAAGACTTCATCCTCAAAACAGAGAAAAAGGTCGGATTATTTATTGAATACCTTGATCAAGTTGAGGATGTGTGGCATCCGTTACAGAAAGGAAAAAAAGATGGAAGGATCTCAAAAAACGAAGCAATCGCAAACGTTTTTAATCAACACATAAAAGATGCAGATTTTAAGAAATTGATAAAAGAACAATTAAAGATCGACATTTCGTATGAGGAAGGCATACTAAAAGCATTCAAACTGTTTAGAAAAATGTTTAATTAGGTATACAAATTATTACTATAAAATCGAAACAAAAACAAAAAATGGGCATGAGAAGAAAAAACGCGTTCTATCAGCCGAAACAAAAGAAAAAATCGGGAAAGCAATCAGGCAGCGAAATGTGCTCAAGAAAAAGCAAAAACGCCGCAGACGTTTTCATCCTGTAACTGTAAAAAATGGACAGATTGAGTTTTCCAGTAGGAAAAGATCTTCTTCCAGTTCCCATACCTAACAAGAATATCCTGTCTTTTTTTTGCTACGACAATAGATTCCATCGGCTTCGCTTGGAGCCGATGGTTTCTTTTTTGGGAAGGCAAGCTTTTTTGCTCTAAATGCGGATAGTCGGGCTGTTATCTATGACATGCCTGCCGTTTTTTGTTTCCGGTTTGTTCTTTCCGTTTTGAGCGTAACCGGAAAGCGGAAATCGTGAAAACCGCCAATCTATATACCCCTTTTTTGATGCGATCCGCAGGAGTTCGTATTACCTTGCGTGAGGAGTGTCGGTCGTCTGGCTTTGAGGATATATTTCTGGAATGCAGCAAGGGAAAAGCTGCTAAACTCATCAACCTCAAGAAAGGACTTCACCATGAAGAAAACTCTCCTCTCGCTCCTCCTCGGCTTCCTGTCCATTTCAGCCGTTCACGCGCAACAGACGGTCATCGTTCAACGTCCGGGGATATTCACGGACATCGCCACGGCACTCGTTGCTGTTCCGGCAGCCGCCTTGACCGGGATCGTCGAAGGGACGGTCGAATCTGTTGGTTCTTTATTCAACGGCTCGACTACCGTCGTCACG
>JAGCNV010000038.1 GCA_017645765.1 bacterium
CTGAGAGTGATTTTTTCGGCAGCCCTTGCCTTCCTCGTCTCGGTTTCGATCGGACTCACCTACGTAAAGACCTTCCGCGGGCTTTCATACTCAAGAAATTTTGTTCAGGCGCTCATGCTTTCGTCTATAGTCACTGCGATGGTAATCCACGCAATAGGCGACAGCGTCGCAATAGGCATAGGCACGCTCGGCGCTCTTTCGATCATCCGTTTCAGGACCAACCTCAAGGATCCGCGCGACATAATCTTTCTGTTTGCAGCCCTTGCAAGCGGTATCACCTGCGGGATCGGCGCATACTTCATGGCTTTTGTCGGGATCATGCTGTTTGACATTGCCGCTTTCGTCCTCTATTTTTCGCAGGTCAGCAAAGCCTCTTACTTTGACGGGATCCTGCGCTTCAACATCGCTCCTGACGACCTCGACATACAGAAAATGACTGCTCTCCTCGACAAATACTGCAAAGTTTTCGCACTTATCACGCTGAAGGAGATCGCGGTCGGCGAAAGGCTCGAATATGCATACCACATCAAAATGAAACCGAAAAAGACTTCGGAAGAACTGATAAACGAACTTAAAAAAGAGATCCCGGCAATGCAGAACGTATCTCTTCTTTGACAGGAAACAACAGTAGAGCTTTAAAAAAATGAAAAACGAAAAAACTCGGAAAATCATAGAGATCTCACTTTTTATTTTTTTATTTTTTGTAATATTTTCAAGAGTTTTTCTTGAAACATCAGTATTTGCCCAAAAACCTTATTTTTCATATTTCGTAGCAACTCACCACAGTGCATGGTTCACTTTCGTCTTCTTTTATTTTGCTCTCTGCGCACGCTATATTTTAGGCTTGAAACCAGAAAAAATCCCTTATCTCGCCCATTTCAGCCCTGTGATATACGTTCCGCTGATCCATGCATTGATTTCCGGCTCGAAAATTAAACTCCAGTATATGCGCGGCGACTTTTCCAAAGCACTTTTTGACATTCTGACACTCTACAAATTCAGCGAACACGACAGTGTATTTTTCTTCGAGATGCTCGCACTTATCGTTATTTTCGCCGTTTTGAGCTACATTGTCTCACGCAGCATTTTGAGGACAATTCTCAACATACTTATCGGCTTTTACGGCAGTATGTTTATCGCCGGGCTGCAGCTTTTCGGTGTCGCACCGCGCACTAAAGCATACTTTCCGCTGCATACGGTTTTCAAGAATCACCTTCTGCTTTCTCTCATCTACTTCACGGCCGCGACTTTAGCGTTTTCGATATGCTTCTTTCCTGAAATAAAGGCACTTGTAAAACGCAATTTCAAGCCTTTGGGAATTGCTTTGGCACTTGGAATTGTTTCCGCTCTCGCCGTACTTTTCGTTATTTCATTTAAGTTCAAGCCGCTTAATATCGTCGATTTCGTCCTTCTATCCTTTGTCTGGACAACTCTTGTAATATCAGCTGTTTTATTGAAAAAAGGGACGAATCTGCCGGGCGGACGTTTTTTCCCGTTTGTTTTTTCA
>JAGCNV010000039.1 GCA_017645765.1 bacterium
CGTCAGTGATAAGATTTATCGCTTCGTATTTTTCTTCGCGCTCATGCACTTCAAAAGGATAAATGAGATTAGTCTTTTTTGCAGTTATCGTGGGAATTTTTTCTTCTTCGCGCAGATATCTCCAGTCCATTCTGAGCGCATTGCCTTCAACGATCGTCGCACTTGTCGAAAGCGGCAGGAAATCGAGGTCTTCATCAACAATTTCTTCGGTTTCTTTCATCATCTGTGATTCTGCAATCCAGAGTGCCGTTTTTGCGACTGTGACAGCAAAATCGTTGATTTCAATGCCGTAAAACTGCGAAATTTTGATTTTTATGGGTGAAAAGTCACTGCCTAAAAGCTGTTGGTTTCCGTGAATCTTTTTAAGGATTTCATTTTCCAGGCGGCGCAGTGAAATATAGGTTTCGGTAAGAAAATTTCCGCTTCCGCATGCAGGGTCGAGAAATGCCAACGATGCGATTTTATTGCGGAATTGTTCTAATTCACGACGTTTCCGTAGAGATGTAACCTGATACGTCTCTTTTGAGGGAATCGTGGTTTTGGGTTTATGAGCCGTTTCAGGAAACGGCTCTACAATTTGGTGAAATTCTTTCCTCAAATCATTCAGAAAGAGCGGATCAATCACTTTGTGGATGTTCTCGATGCTCGTGTAGTGCATTCCGCCTTTTCTGCGTGTTTCGGGATTAAGCGTCGATTCAAAAACAGCTCCGAAAATCGTTGGTGAAATTTTTGACCAGTCGAAAGGAGCACAGTGGTTAACTAAAATATCTACAATTTCTTTAGTAAAATTAGGAATTTCAATCGTGTCATCGGCAAACAAACCGCCGTTGACATACGGGAATGAATTGATTTTTGTATCGTATTTGTCTCGGTCTTCCGGTTTTGTGTTCAGGATTTTGAACAAATCAATAAGTCCGCGTCTCAGATTTTCAAGCGAAAATGACTTTATATAATCCTCAAAAGCCGTTCGTGTCTCGAAAAGCCCGGCATCTTCGGCATAAAGGCAGAAAACAATGCGGACACACAGAATATTAAGGCTTCGGAAGCTGTTTTCATCGGGATTTATATATTCCTTGATGAGTGCGTCGTAGAGTTTTCCGACAAGTTCTCCGGCTTTTAGAGAAATTTGTTCTTCCGGCGAAACCGAAGTTTTTTTAGTATCGATCATAAACTGCAAATATTCGAATTTATTCGGTAAATCCTCAAGAAGAACCTGAATCGGCTCGCCTTGAGGTTTTTCCATGTCATAAATCAGAAATTCCTGAAAGTTGCAGGTGATTATCCAGCGCGGATGCTGTGAAAGCGGAAGTTCCGTCACATATCTTTTTGCTTGCTGGAATGGCGTAAGAAGACTGCCGTCGCTCTGTTTTATCGGTTTGACTAAATCTTTGCCGCAACTTTTCTGTTCGATCATAACGTGGGTTGAGGGAATATAGGCATCAATAAAACTCGTATGGTCGAGATGGACTTTATCTTCAAAAATTATGAAATCACTAATGTTTTCGACATTGTAAACATGCTCAAGTAAATCAATCCAAAAAAGTTGGCTTTCTCCTTTTTCGTAGCCTTTGCCCCGCCATTTTTCCGCGAATTCCTTTGCGGCTTTTTTGCGATTTATTGCAGTTTTTGCCATATTTCACTCCGCTAATCACGATTAAAGCGTTTGTTTGTATCACATAAACAAACAGAAAACAAGTTTTAGACGGAGTTTTATTTTCGGAATCTGCATCAATTTCTCAAACTTTCCAAAATAGACCGGACATTACCATTTTGCGCTTACAAACCGGAAATTTTTCTTGATTTAACTTGTTCCGACAGCATAATTAGTTGTTTTTTTGATGTTTAAAGGTGTGATTTGGCTGAAAATTTCAAAAATATTCTTGTTTTCGACGCTTCTTCTTCAAACATTTTTTTCGGCGGTGAGTGCGGCGGCAAAACGGTTTTTATGGCTGAAAATTTCGAGAAATCAAAACTCAGCCGCTATCTGCCGGAAGAATTTGGAAAAATTGTCGGAAACCTTGATTTTACGGACCTTCCGCGCGTTATCATCGGCAACGGACCTGGCGCTTTCACGGGAATAAAAACGGGAACGGCATTCTTTTTAGCGTATATTTATTCGCTCGGGGTAAAAACTGTAGAAACGGTGAGTTCTTTTTCGTTTATTTCTGCACTGTTTGAGCCTTGTGCCGAAGATGTCAGGATCGTTCTGATTCCCTTCAACAAAGGCGAATATTTCGCGGCTGTTCTCGACAAAAACAACAAAATTCTGCGCGGCGATATCTTCATAAAGCCGCCTTACGACAATATTTCCACTTTTTTTGCAGGTTTTTCGGGAAAAAAAGCTGACATCGTTGCTCCGACAGAGTGCGGAAGCGAGATCATTCCTGAACTTGAGAGGATTTTTTCTGTCAAAGAGAAGCGTTTCGACGGTTTTTCTTTCAAGAGAGGCAGATTTGATGCGATTCCCGACACGAAAACAGTTGATATTACTGCGGAACCTTATATCGTAAACCATGTGATAATGCCTGCAAATCTCAATAGTAACGGCAATTTCTATGTTGAAGTAAAACTTCAGGAGGCAAAAATGGGCCAGGATAGTTTTTCGCGGGAAGAAATTCTTGCAAAGTTGGCGCAGCTTAAGGAAGAACATTCGAAATTGAATGAACTCTCAGGCGAACTCTCGTCGAAAAAAGTTTTTACGCCTGCTGATGAAGCGGAACTCAACCTTGTCAGAAAGAAAAAACTCCGCGCGAAAGATATGATCGCCTACTTTGAACATCTTCTGAAAACCAAGGAATAATCACTATTTTCTTTCAAAAACGAATTCGTTGTCCCTGACACAGCATAGAAAATCGGTCTGTTTCTCCGAATTTTTGTAGTATTCTTCGAGGAATGCACCTTCAAAAAATTTGCCGACGATCCTTTTTACGGCTCTTGCCCCCATGAGTTTGTCGCGAGCCGTCATCTTTGAAACGATGAGTTCCTGAGCCGACTTAGGATCTTCGATAGAGAGCGAGCAGTTTTCCATGGTGTTGACTTTTTTCAGAGTTTCGTTGAATGCGACTCCTGCAAGTTTCACGAAATCTTCCTGTGTAAAAGGTTTGAAAAGGACTATGTCGTCAACGCGGTTTACAAGTTCCGGCGAAAGAAAACCTTCGATTTTATTAACTATTTCGGCAGACTTTGCGCTGGTGTCAGCCTCGCCGAATCCGACTTTTCCGGCTGAAAAAAGTTCTGCTCCCAAATTGGTAGTCATGATGACTATCGATTCGCTCATGTCTGCCGTGAATCCGCGCGTGTCGGTTATTCTTCCTTCTTCAAGAATCTGCAGCAGGACGGTAAGAACTTTCGGATCGGCTTTTTCTATTTCGTCAAGCAGCAGAAGCTGGTAAGGTTCGCGTCTGAATGCTTCGGTCAGTTTGCCGCCGTCGTCATAACCGGAATATCCGGGAGGCGCACCGATAAGTTTAGATACGGCATGCGATTCCTGGAATTCGCTCATGTCGAAAACGACCATTCTGTCGGGGCTTCCGAAAAGGAACGATGCCAGTTTTTTCGCCGTTTCGGTTTTTCCCGTGCCTGTAGGACCTGCAAAAATCATTGAAGCAAGCGGTTTGCCGACAGGTTTGTTACTGAATTTTCTAGCAAAAATCCTCGAAATACGCTCTTTCGCGCTTTTTTGACCGACTATCGAGCGGTCGAGAACTTCCGGCAGAGTGTTCACGATTTTCGCTGTATCGATCATAAGATTTTCCTGCGGGATCCCTGTCTGGTTCGAAACTAAGGATATGAGATCGTCTTTAGTCGCTTCAGTTCTTCTTTCCCGTTTCAGAATGCTGCCTAAAGTGTCAAGCAGCGAAAGGACTTTGTCGGGCTGGCTTTTGCCGGAAATATAGCGGTCGCTCAGTGTTATTGCAGCTTTTATGAAGTTTTCATCACCGAAATTCACTCTATGATAATTTTCAAGAGTTTTCGCAGCGTTTGAAACGATAAGGAGAAGCTCTTCGTTTTTCGGTTCTTCAACTTTCACGATTGAAAAACGTCTCTCCATTGCAGGATCTTTTGCAATGAATTTATTGAATTCTTCAGTGGTCGTCGCTCCGATAAGCGGGAAATTTCCGCGTGAAAGGGCAGGTTTGAGCATATTTGCCAGTGTATCGTTGCCTGAAGAGTAGAGCAAGTGTATTTCATCAATGAAAACAATGATTTTTCCTCGATTTTTGTCAACAAAATCAAGCAGTTCAGTGATCCTCTTTTCCAAAGAGCCGCGGTATTCCGTTCCGCCGACGAGTGATGACAGCCTGAGTTCCCAGATTTCGATATCGGGAAGCAGACCTTCTTTCTGCCTGAGTGCGACAGCTTCGACAATTGCAGTTTTTCCGCTTCCGGCAGGGCCGATGATCATTGGATTGTTGCTGTTTTTTCTTCCAAGAATGTCGATTATCGTTTCGATTTCACGGCTTCTTCCGAAAACAGGATCGATTTTTCCTTCAAACGCTTCCTGCGTAAGGTTTCTTCCGAAGAGCGAAATAGCATTGTTGTCAACCAAACCTGCCGGATCGCTTCTAGTTTCGGTTTTGAAAGAAGGATAGACTTTCGTCGATTCCTGCTGCATCTCGTTTGCACGGTTCGTGGCTTTTTTTATCGGAGCGTCTATGTGCGACATCGCCGATGTGCGGATCTTGGATACCACTCCCATTGTGTCGAGTATTTTGTATGCGATAGTTTCTCTCGTGCTCGTCAAAGCTGCCAGAAAATGAGTCGGATTTACAGGCTGTCCTTTGTTTGAACAGTATGAAGCGGCGCTTTTTTCCAGTAATTTTATCATCCCTTTCTTTTCTTCCACGTTTATGCCGGAAAGTTTTGCATCCTTCAGCATGGAATTGTAGGTTTTTGCAATTGTCTGATACGAGATCTGAAGACTTTCGAGTATTGCCGCTGCCTCGCTCGGAGCTGAGAAATAGGCGAGAAGAAAATGGAGAGATGTCAGAGGCGTCTGCATCCTTTCTGCGAAATCAATAGCTTCGCCGTAAAGCGAAACCAGAGCTTCATCCTGAATTTCAGACAAGATTGCCTCCAAAAAATCAAAAGCGCAGAATATTAGATTATAGTTAATGTTTTTGCAATAAATTGAGAACAAAATAAAAATTTGACCTGACAAAACAAGCGAGGAAAATAACAAATTTGAGCAACCTTGCTCTTTAGTGGTCTTTAAATCGGGAGAAAATCATGAAAAAATCATGGCTCGCTATTCTTGCAATTTTCATTTTACTCTTGTCGTCATGCGGAACTACGGACAAAAAAGAAACAAACAACATTATAAAGCAGGAATTCGACGGTGCACCGCAGTGGGTGATCGGAAACGCAAGTACGCCTTCTCAAATATGCGGAGTAGGAAGTGCGGCAGCCTCAAGAAATGTT
Source organism: bacterium (assembly GCA_017645765.1). Lineage (GTDB taxonomy): Bacteria > UBP6 > UBA1177 > UBA1177 > UBA1177 > UBA1177. The sequence goes on from JAGCNV010000039.1 coordinate 5,422, forward strand.
TCGATGATGCGTACTACTGCAATGCAGAGAGGCAGAACGGAAATTTCAAAAATTATAGGAACAAAAGTTTCTGCCGTACTTACTGATTATAGTTCAAAAACGATCAGCAGTAACGAGTTACAAAAATCAGTAAGCAGCGAGCGTCAAATCGAGGATATTTCGAAACAGATAACAGAATCCGTTCTTTCAGGCAGTGAACAGAAAGACCAGTGGACCTCTAATTCCTCCGGAACCCTTTATGTTCTTATGTGTACAGACGTTGAAAAATTCAAAGAAATAGTAAAAAACATGAGCCAAATCAGCGAAAATATCAGAAACGTCGTAAGCGAAACGGCAGACGAGGCTTTTAACGAAATTTCAAAAGAGACAGAGAGACCTGAATAATCCGGAAGTTTAATTCATGAAAACCGCGTTCGCACTCCTTTTTCTTATTTTATTTTCCTTTTATGCATCAGCGGAATCCGATGACATAGAATCGGCTGAAACACTAACGGAAGGCCGGGAAATCGCGCCTCTGCCGCGTACTGACGAAAGGATAAACGGTTATCGTGAAGACTATAGAAAACCGAAGGAAAGTCTAATAGAACTCCCGAAAAAATACAGAAAAAAGGATAAAGAAAAAAAGAAGACCGAACCGCAGAAAGAAAATCTGAAATTGCCGGAATCCGAGGGACCTAAACCATCCGAAGAAGCGGAAAAAACTGAAGAAAATAAAAATGTTTCACATGAAACACTGCCGCCGAAAGCGGATCCTGGAGCAGAACAGAAACCGGCGGAAAAGCCAAAGCCGAAGCCGGGATATTACGGTGAGACTTTTGACGGGCTGCGCGACGGAAAAGGAAAACTTGTTCTTGAAAACGGCGATGTTTACGAAGGTCACTGGAGAGAAGGGAAGAAGGAGGGACACGGAATTTATGTCTATGCAAACGGCATAAAGTACAACGGAACCTGGAAAAATGACAAAATGGACGGTTACGGTTCGCTGATTTTTCCCGACGGGAGCTCTTTCTACGGCGAGTTTGAGGGCGGTTCGATATCTGGCACAGGTACTTTCAAATATGCCGACAAGGCCGAATATTCAGGCGAATGGAAAAACGGCAAATGGCACGGACGAGGCCGTTTCAGACTTGCCAACGGAAGGGAAATCAACGCCGTTTTCTGCGATCAGCAGATAGTAGAATTTATAAAAACTGAAGAAGATTCAGAATAATTTCAGAATAAATTTCCTTCTTTATGTTCCATTTCAAGCTTTTTGTCGTCGATCGAAGCCTTGAGGATTTCGTAGTATTTCTGGCGCGTAAAGATGTTTGCTTTGTACTGGGCGTGCTGTTTGCTGTCCAGTTTGCTGTCAACAGCGTACCGTTTCAGAATCTCTTCGACGAAACGGTTCGGGATCGCGTAGTCGATAAGCAGGCAGTCAATGAGATCGACTTTGCTTCTGCCGTTGAGAAAAGCGCAGGTTTTAAGAAGGTGGACGATTCTTTTCCAGCGGGAGTCGCTTACATAGTACTCGAAGCACTTCCTTCTGATTTCAGAAATGACTTTTTTTGCTTCTTCGCTTAGTCCTACCCTGTCGATTACCGGCTGCCAGTTTTCTATTTCTTCACCGGTAAGCAGCGCAGCTTTTTGTTCTTTGTTAGGATTCGGGATCGTATTGAAGTCGGGACTGTTTACGAAGTGGAAAAAATCGTCGTCATCCGCAATTGGTTTTACCTCGACATTAAGGACCAAAGTTTCATTATTTTCCGCAGCTTTATACGGATCTGAGTTTTCCATACGGAATAAATTATACAACAAATCTCCAATAAAAGTAATAGGGCTTATAGGGTCAAAACAATAATCGCTTGTGTAAAACTCTTCGAACGCGCTTTTAATACATGACTGAATAAGTTTTTTGTCGTCGGTGGTCTGCCCAAAAAGAACAATTTTTTCCGTAGCTATGGCCGAAAGCAGCGAAAGGTTTATCGCTTCTTCTTTGCCGCGCAGATTCTGGTTCAAAAAGGCAAGAACAGTTTCAATGCGGCTGCGCATCTCCTTGCCGGTCAATTTCTTTTTTTCGCCTGAATTGTTGTCGCTCATCTTCAACCTCATAAAAAGTGCTCAAAAACTGCGTGATTTTAAAGACATTGAGATTTTTGACAATTTTTTATCTAAACATCTTTCAAGACGATCGCTATTATTGCTCCACAAATTCAACATCTTTAATACCTGCTTTTTTTATTTCTTCTTTATTCATTTCTTTTTCAGCAGCATCGAGATCGCTTGCTGATTTTAAGGCATATTCCCAGCTGTTTTTTACTTTATACAAAGTTCCGTAACGTGGTTTGTCAAAAGAGGGGAGTTTGAGTTTGTTGTTAAATTTTGCGAGAGTCTCTTTCACAAGTCGGCAATCTTCCACAGTTTCAGGATTCTCGGGCAGAGATTCGGCGTCATATTTGGGAATGCTATCATCTAATTTTTTCAAAGCCAGATTCCGCTGCTTGTTAAACTCTTCGTATTCCGTATAAACAGGCGCGGGGGTTGCGCCGGGAGTCCGTTTTTTGACTTCCATAGTGATGTCGAAAGTAACTTCTACAGCTGGTTTATTTGAATTAAGTAACTTTTCTTTTTCGAAAGACTCTTTTCTGTCATTTTCATTCATATCTTCAATGGCTCTGTACTTTTTATAATCATAAGAAACTTTCCGAGTATCCTCACGGTTTCTTTTTGCAACAGAAACTTTTGAATTATCCAAATCAAACATATCTTTGCCGGAAGCTTCACGATAGGTAATCGAATTTTTGAAGAGATAAACATTTGTAAAAACAGGTTCTTTTTCCATTTTTACAGCGAAAAATTTCCCGGTATTGTCAGCTTTGCTCAAATTGTTGTTCAGAATATACCAAGCTCCGTTGTAACGGCACAACGGAATGTCGGGACCTTCTGCATATTTAATTTTTCCTCCGCTGATTTTTGAAAGCCAGTCTTTTGAATTTTTGAGGATCGTCTTGTCAATATAGGTGGTAAAAGAGTTTTCGTTTGCTTTGTTCTTTATCCAGTCAGTCAGATTTTTCTGCGCGGCATAGCATTCTGCATTCTCAAGACAGTTCTGATACGGTTTTGTTTCCAGAGCGGAGCGGTCTATAAGAACCGTTTCGTTTCCTTCAACCGGAGCAACGTCAAAAGTCTGTTCTGCAACAGGTTTGATTCCTGAAACAAATTCTCTTTTCGCATTGTTCCAGAATTCATATATAAAAATATCATGCAGTTTCTTTACGGTTTCGTGGTTGGTCACAGAATAACCTTCCAAGTTTTCATCAAAGAAAAACGCGAGGGTCTCGCCGCAAATCAGATAGTTGCCGCTGATTGAGAGGACTTCGCGGATAATGCAGTTGTTTTTGAGCTGTTCAAAAGCGGAAGGTTGTAAATTCTTGACGATGCCGTAAATCCTAATCCCTGATTCCTGTCTTGTCTTATAAAGAAGTTTCATGAGTTCCTGGGAAAACGCAGTCTCTGCGACGACACAGACAGTTTCGCAACGGTTCAAAGCTGATGAAATTTTGAATAGAGAAGTATTCGTGGTTTGTGGAGCATCTTCTTCTTTTACAAAAACTTTGTTTAAAGTCTTGTTTCCGAAGTCTTTTGTTATAGTAAAAATTTTCTCCATTATTTCGCCTCCATAAGTTTTGCAACTACATCAGGAACCCCTGCTTGTTTGATTTTTGCAAAAGTCATTTCCTTGACAGTTCCTTGTTCTTTAGCAGAAACATCCTCTCTGATTCGCGGGTAGTCATTTTTAAAGCGGAGTGAATCCAGTTCACCGGTAAGAACATACCATTCGATTCTTCCGTCTGTCCGTACAACTTTGTAATAGCGGTCGTGAATTGATTCAATTTCTTTAACAGGCTTTTCTTTTACAGTAGCAACCTCTTTCATTTTCTCAAACCAAAAACGGTCACTTTCTGCAAATTTTCTGTTATGGCTTGGGCGGAGTTCCTCTTTTGTGGTGAAGAGAACAGGTTTTACTCCAAAATGCGAGCTGACACTTTGAGCGAACAAATTTATTGCTCTGGCATTCCTTCCGTTTGCAGCAGTATATTTGCTGAGCATAAAAATTTCTTTTACATTCCGTTCTGAACCGAACACTTCTTCTACCAAATCATAAAAAGAAATACTCTGGTTTGTCAGATTTACAGTAGATTCTTCTTCAATATACGGTTTTATAGTGTTTTCCGGTGACAAATCCATAAAGGCCTGCAGATGAAGATATGCTATCGGATTTCCTGAGGATGTTTGTTTTGCACGTTCTACAAGCCCGGTATAAATTTCTTCGGTTGTCTTCATAATTTGCGGACAGGCTTGTGTATTTTCATCAGGAGATGTGAATAAATCCTGAAATTCATTGACTAAATGACCGACTTCGGAATATCCGATATATGAAGTCTCTGCTTTTCTCAAAAGGTATTCATTCAAGAGGGCATAAGTTGTTTCGGTTTCATCATCATCAATATAGAGACAAACATCGCTGATTTCACAAGAAGTTGCCTTGTTATCTATGAAAACAATCCTTTTGAAAGTGAAATTTCCGGCATCGAAGAATGATTCCAGCCAATCTTTATTTAAAAGCTGATCCTCGGAAGTAACTGCAAGTCTGATGGATTTTCTGTCTTGATTTAAGAACTCAAACACACCTTCGTTGTTTTCTCGTTCTTTGAGTAATTCAAGAGCTTCGTAGCGTTTTAAAATTGAAAAACAGCTTTCTTCAGTTGTGACAAAAGCACATTTTTTGTTCTTTTCTCCGTCTTTCCAGGAGACGTCAACTGTGCAAGTTTCGGTTTCATAGTCAAAGCTGAATTTTACAGAAGATTGAGATGGTTGAAATGTGGATTTTGCCCAATTGGAATCGGATTCAATGTTTCTGATTGTAGAATCAGCTGTATTGTATTCCTTATCTTCGAAATCAACAGATCGCTCTGTATTCTGAAAATCTACAATTAATTTGCCGTCTTTAGGATTTTTAATATTCTGTTCATCTACAAGTTCTGCATCCAACAAATATGGGATTCCGTCATATTCAAGAACTGTAAAGAAAAAAGCTCCCTGCAGAGCGCGCCATGCTTTGCCGCTTGTCACTATCTCTTCTCCTGCCGAAGTAAGAGAATCATCAGCATTTATGAGACCTTCCGCTTTGAAACTTGCGCGCATTCCTTTTGCAAAATTCTTAAGTTCGCTGTCGTTCAAAAATGCATTCATTCCGCCGTCTTTGATTTTTCGAAGCATTTTTTGTAACGCAGAATTGTCGACCTTCTTTTCAAGCGAGCCGGTAATATAGTATTTTTGCAAAACGGGAGTTCTAAGTTCTCCTTTAAATTTCATTATTTGCCTCCTTATTGGAATTTTCTGCAAGACTTTTTAACAAGGCAGATTTATTTTGCTTTTTGAAATACTCTCTGCTGCCCACGATTACGCGCTGAAATTTAGCACGGGTAAGAGCAACGTTCAGACGGTTCGGGCTATCCATAAATCCAAGCGGCGCTTTGCCTGTTTTTACGAATGAAATGAATACGACATCCGCTTCACGGCCTTGGAATTTATCCACCGTATAGATGAAGACTTCAATATTCCGGTTTTTATCTGCATAGCGGGCTGTTTCCTTCTGCTTGTTGAACAATTCTTTCACTTTATTTTTTAATTTCCGCTCCTGTTTTTTGTAATAAGTAAGGCAGGCGACAGACCACATACCGGTTGGATCTTTGCGCTTCGGATTGTCTTTTGTCCATTCGGTAAAATCCTTTATTTTTTGTGTTATCACATCGATTTCAATCTGATTTTCATTTGTGCAGTCGCGGTTGCTGTTACCGTCAGTATTAAGCCACAAATCACGGTTGTTTCCGAATACACCACAGCTCCAGTCTCTGCCATCTGTCATTTCTGAACCGTCTTTAAGTGCCTCTCCATGGTAGATATGTTCTGCCGGGAAAGCGGAAATTTCAGGATGCATTCTGTGCTGATAGGTGAGCATTGTGTGGCGGGGATCAAAATCATCCTGCTCAAAACCGTCATTGAGGGTCGTTTTTTTTCTATTCTGTTTGACATCTTCATTCAAACCTTCTTGCAAAAGCTGAAGAATCGAAGGAAGTGCAATTCCTGTAAGCGCGTTGCAATACTCTTCTACTTTTTCTTTTTTATCTTGAGAAGACGGCATTCTTTCTTCAATTTCTCTTTTATAGCGTTCAACAGTTTCGTTGTCATTATCTTCAAGAAACAATTCCTGAATACGGCACAGTCTCCATGTTATTTCCTGAGCCCAGCTGTGTTCTTTTCTTGCCTTTGTCCAGTAATCGGCTATCTCCTCCGCTTTTCTGCAAGTTCTTTTGTCGCGGGATGAGCCGAGTTCTATTTGCGGGCGTTTTTTTGAAAAATAGTGTTTTGCGGCTGCCGCAAGAAACAAATCTGAATAATGCTTATCATTTGCAATGTCATACATCGGAACAAAATCCGAAGGAAGAAAGTTGCGAACCTGTTCAAGCACAGAATCTTCAATAAACAAAATCTTGGCTCCGTAGAGAATAACAGCCTTGCTGTCAGCATTTTTCAATTCATTAACGGAAACGGCATAAGGATTTAAGCTTTTATTCTTGCAGATAATTCCGGTTTTGTCAGATGGATCTGTGACGAGTTCTTTAGCAGCTTTTATTAAATCAGCAGAAACTGTAATGTAGAAACGCATGTTGTTTTTGATAATTTGTTTGTTCCTGCAAAGACAGAGTATAGTTTGAATGTCCTGCATCTTCTTGTCAAATTCAGGCATTTCTTCAAGTGATGACTGAATAGTTTCCTGCTCGACATAAGGTGTCAGCTGTTTCAAATCGCCGGAAAGAATCCAGCGTTTTGAGTATATGGCGGGAATTAGAAAATCCTGAAAAGTCGTTTTGCTTGCTTCATCGATTATCAAATAGTCGTAAAGCGGTCTTACGGGCTGATTCCGGTCACTCAAGTTGAATGCAGGGTGTTTTAACACGCCGAAAATCGTTCCGCATACTAAATTGGCACGGTGAAGAATTTCTTCTCTATATTCTTCCGGAACATTTGTAAGAGTGTAATCGTTTACGGTGTCGGATATTGAACCTTCGTTTCCGATTCTTACGGCGAGAATCTTGTCCTGAATTTCCTGAGGTAATTTGTTCAGCCGCTCCAGAATATTGTCAACCGCGGCATTTGTAGACGCAGTAAGCAGAATCTTTTTTTCTTGAACGGCAAGTTGTGCTATCAGTTCCAAAAGGGTCGTGGTCTTTCCGCTCCCGGGAGGTCCGTCAAGAAACGCAAAATCTGGAGTTGCAAGTGCTTTCTTTACAAATTCCCGCTGTTCATTACAACCGTCATAATCTTCTTTTGTGAGAAGATACCAGTTTTCAACAGGTGTAGGACTAAAATGATCCCAGTTTCTGACAGTCCGACCGCGTTCATCTTTTGTTCTCTCAAAAAGCTCAAGAAGACCTGCTTGTTCGCTGCAGGGCATTTTGCTTAATTTTGTAATTGCAGACTGCTGTTTTTTGAGCTGCCAGTCATTAGGAACTGCAAATAAATGCGACGGCAAATCTTCAATTTTGACAAGCCCGTTTTTAGTTTCTTCTGCGATTTCAAGAAGATTCTGGTCTTCATCTGTCCATCCGATTTTAAAAGAGCGAGATTTTCCCTGTCTGTATGGTAAAGAATCAGTTAAGCGTTCCGTTGTTTCCTTAAAAAATGCGTCGGTATTTGATTCCAGATCTTTTATGCTTTTGCTGTCGGTCAGAACTTCAATCACGGTGCCGATATATTTTCCGTTTTTATCGCGAAGCATTTTTCTGAACGAGAGTTTTTCAGAACAGATTTTGAAAGAAAGTCCTATAAAATTAACATTCTTTTCAGTATTACCGCTGTAGGCAAGGCGACCGTTCTGGATGGTGATATCTTTTGTATGAAACAACTTCTGTAACTTAGCTTCTTCAAGATCGGTAATTGATATGATTGAGTAATCAACAGGATTGCCGTTTGCCAAAAGAGTCGTTTTTTTGTTTTCCTGAAGAGCGGGAATCACCGCATACAGAAAATCATCCAGCATCTTAATGCGGCGATCCGGGCTTGTGATTTCTGCTTTTCGTATTTTATTTGTTCCAGTTACTTCATGCTTTTCACCGAAAATTTCAATTTCTTTCAGATATGACACATCAGCATTTGTTCGGAAAACAAGTTCATCTTCCTTCACCGCTTCTATCGTTACATCTGTTACACCGTCAATTCTGTAGTCAGAAATCTTAGCATAATTTATTTCACGAATCTGACATTCTATTGCTTCATCTTTGAGGTCTTCATCATCGTAAAGAGAAAATTTACCGGGACGTATAGATTCGCCTCTGATAAAATAATTCCCGTTAAAGATGTCGCAACAATTTTCATGCGTACAGATTCTTCCTCGTCTCCCGTTAACCTCGAAGCTTTGAGAGTCAAATTCTTTATCAGCCGTCAGCATAAAAACATTCTCAGGCTTTTTGACCGAAAACGAAGAACCTGCGATCTGCGGTTTTATCAGAGAAAATTGAGGCTCAAGATATGTATCCTGTAATTTATCTGCAATAACAACATCTGCACCTTCAGCTGTACTGTTTCCGATATGATCAATGCTGGCTTGTATATATCTGCGGAAGGGCATTAGGTCCAAACGTACATTGTTTTGCATATTTTCCGCTTTAGTCCTTCTGTCATACGTGTTATTGAAATAAAATTCCTTTAGGAAATCTTTATTATCGGTGTTTGCCATCAATGACCTCGGTTGTCAGAGTTTTAAGTCAGGGAGAAATCTGTGTAGAGCATGGCTTGCCGCAGATTTGCTCTTACCGTATTTTTTGGCGATTTCATATTCTTCCGGAAATTTATAGTTTAGCGGATCGGCAAAGTATTCCTTTAAAATGACAGTGTCTATAAAGCCGTAATTTAATTCGTCTTCTTCAATGTCAACATTCTTTTTCAATATCCGGACTGTGAGAATTTCGGAAATCATCTTGTCAGGTTTCTTTTTCCAGGCAGCTTCTATTTCACAAAGTTTTTCTATCTGTTTTTCGCGTGAATCTGTTTGTTTCTGTGGGGCCGCAGGTTCTGCCTCGGTTCTTCTGGCAGTTATGATCTGCAGATAACGCATAGCGGTATTTCTTTTTACCCCCAATGATTTGGCTATTTCTTCAACAAGCAATTCGCCTGTCAAATTCGGATCGATTCTTTTTAATGTTTTTTTTAGTCTGCTAACCATTTTTAGTGTGTGTTCGGATATGGTGATTCCGCCGTTTTTTTCTTCAAGTGCTTGTTTTTTCAGGTGATAACCAATCATCTTGTTGATTGCGTTGCAAAGGTATTGACTGAAAGGAGTCCCTTTTGCACGTGCCTTAGATTCAGGAAAAGATTGCAGGCAGATATGAACCTTTTCAAAAACTTCTATGGAATATTTTCCATATCCGATATTTTGGCCGTATTTTTGGTATTTTAATTTCAATACTTCTTCTTGGATCTTCCACGCCATTCCTTCTTTTGCTTTTTCAGAGATTTCTGAACTGACTGCATCTGCGTATTCGGAATAACGCCTGTCTATGCTGCTGTATTGATCTTCCTGCTGCATACTTTAATCCTTAAACAATGCTTCTATTGCTTTTATTGCGTGTTCACTGCTGGATGTTTCGATCAGATTGGTGAAACTGTTCATGAGATACAGCGGAGTTATGTCGTAAATCATTTCCGAACCATCTATGATTTTTTTGTTTTCATCGAATTCGACTTTTGCATAAACGATATAGCTGATGGAATTATCAAAAAATTTCTCGGCGAACTGAAAGACCGGGAAAAGCAGAAGCGGAAGAGTTCTAGGTCCGAAGGTTATGTCGGCGTAAATTTCGGCATTATGCTCAAGTTCGTTGAGCAAGTCTTTGAAAATGTGCTTAAAATTAGTTTGTGAAAGGTCAAACGGGCTTGAAATGGGTTTGTATTCGATTTTAGCACCGATCGCTTTGTTAAAATGATCAAGTTCGTCCTGAAAAAGTTTTGCATTTTCATCCCCGGCATTTTCTCCGCCTTCGGTTTTAACAAGAACGACTTTAACTTCGTCTTCGGCTTTTAGTGTACTGACAATGGCAGCTGTTGCTGCAAAGTATATCGGTTCCTTGATTTCAAGCAAAGAGTTGCCGTTGACGGGATAAATTCGTCTGTCGTCATCACTCATTTTTTTTAACTGAAGTGTTACGAATAAGATTTTTTTCATTTTTTTACCTCAAATAAACAAATAAATCTGTTCAGTTTTATAAGTTTGCGAAATTTTCGCAATAAAAAGAGCATCTCTTGCTATGTATAAGCGGCGAAAAACGGATAAGTTGACAAAAATTTCTCTTTTTTTTTAATTTTTTGGCTTTAAGGCGTTTGATTCACTGAACTGGAGGATCCTATGACGGACGGAAAGAAAACGGAAAACGGTAAAAAAGGGATGTCTACCGGACAAAAATGGGCTGCTGGTTTGGGGGTCGCCGGAGCAATCGGCCTGGGAGCATATGCCCTTTGGAAACAATCAAAATCCGATGACGAAGAAACTGCCAAAAAGACTGATTTTCCGCAAGAGAACCGCCTGAAAAATGTCGGCAATATTATGAAAGACAAATTTTATATCCACAGAGTCGAAATAGAACAAAAACTATTGGACAAAACGGTGGATCATTGTCGTTCCGTGAATTTGGTCGGAATGCGGAAAATCGGAAAATCCTCTCTGATTTACAATGTTTTTGAGGTCAGAAGCGCCGAGTATTACCAAAAGAATATTATCGTGGCAAAAGTACTGTCCAAAGTTTCCGATTCAGCCGATGTTTTTTTCAAAAATATGACTCAATCGATTTGTGAAGTTATTGAAAGAGAAGCCGGTTTCTGGGGTGACTGCGAAGATGCGCTTCAATTAAATGAAAAAATCAAAAGCGAGAATATCGAAAAAGACGGATACTTCACTTTATACAAATTTTTCGAAACAATAAAAAGTTATGGAAAAAGGGTTGTGTGCATTGTTGATGATTTCTACAATTCATCAGAATTATTAAAAAATTATTCTGGTTTTTTTACTGTTCTCAAAGAATTGGTAACCAATCCTTCGAGATACGGAACTGCATTTGTTTTTGTATCGGAAACATCTGTGAAAGAGCTGGATTTCATTGGCGACAACAAATTTTATCTCCGCGGATTTTCCGATACAGAGCTGGAAAATTACTACAGATACAATAAAATATCGGAAAACAGTCTGAATTACGAAGAGACGGCATATCTCAAATATTTTAAAGAGTTTGCCGGATGTCATCCATATTGGCTGGATCTTATTTTTAAAGCGTATAAAGAAGAAAAAGATTCCGGCAGACAAGTTGATTTCGGTATGATTTCCCGTTCAAAAATGAAACTTATTCATGATGAATTTGAAAAAACTCTGAATTCGCTCGGCGAAAACCTGAAGAATAAACTTTACCAGATTGTATTCGGACCTATGGATTCGACATGCACACAGATTGATATCGACACTTTATATGATTACGGAATCATTATCGATATTGATAATGAAAATCCGAAACTTATTTCCGGCGGACTCTATGAGTACATGAAAATGAAAGAAAAAGAAGTCGAATTCTTCCCGCTTTGGAATAAAACCGAAACCGGTTTGCGGAGAATCCTTAAATCCAAAATGAAAAAGGAATATTCCGAACGCTGGGAAGACAAAATTCTTTATGTGTATATTTTAAAAAATCCTGAAAATATCATGCAGATTCTGCAAAATTATTTCTTCCCGAACGATGTTCCAAGACAAAATGCCAAAAATTACGAGTGTCAAGGCAAAATTTACACAAGAAAGCAGTATCAGCTTTCCTATGACCTGAAAAAAGCGGAAGAACTAAAAGAAAACATGATAAAAGACCAACAGTCAGGCACTATAAAAAGCGATATTGAAATCTCTATTCTGGAGGCGTTATTTACAAAAAGCCTGTTTTTCCTCTATGAATTTGAATATGACAAACTCAAACTGAAAGAAATATTCGGAGATTATAAAAAATTCACCGAAAAAGCGAAACACTTGAGCGTGGCGCGTAATCCTTACCAGCACAACAACGGTTATATGCTGACTGATGATTATAGGAAGAAAACCACTGATTACTGCAAATATCTATGCGACTGCATCAGGAAAGCGGAGGAAGTAAATCCGGCGCAGCAACAGTGATATTTAGTTGAATTTTTCAATCTGCTTTAAAATCTCATCTTTATTCATGTTGATCGTCGATGTTTCGCCGCGTGCATCAGGTTCGTTTCCGCCGCCGAAGCTAAACCAGTTGAAACTTCCCATTATCATGAACTCATCGTCGTGGATAACGATCTTGGAGTGGTCGTCTGCTTTTATCAGACGGAAATGGTCTTTGCCGAGCGAGTCAAAAAACTTCTGGGACTCATTGTCAATGCCGATTTTATCAAATCTGTTTCGAGGTTTCATTCCGTATTTTACGGTTACTGTTACTCCTCTTTTGACTGCATTCTGAATATGTTCCTTGTAGATCTTAAGAGTTCGCCAATTGATCCATGGAGACTGGATGTAAATATTTTTCTTGGCATTTTCAAGGATATAGACGAAATATTTCTTGTGTTCGTCAACTTCTATGGTTTTTCCGTCAATGATGGAAATATCCTCTAGCGGCTTGGTTTTTTCTTTAATGATTTCAGGAGTCGTTTCATCGAAGCGGTCTGCATTCTTTCCTAATGTGTTTCTGCTGTTAGGCGAAATATGTTCGTAGTCGAATTTCTGCTCGCTCAGAATACGGTCAACCAGCTGTGTGGCTTCAAAATCCTCTTCGTAATCTTTGTTGAGAACCAGAAACCTTTCATTTGTATCTTCATCTTTATAGAACAAACAGACGTATCTGCGGAAAAACTTGCCGGGCAAAACTTCAAATATATCCGTTATATCGTTTTTGTCCTGTAGATTTTCTATAATGACCTGCCTGAGAGTTTTGTTTTCATAAAACTCATCATCCAGACATTCCGTTCTCGGTCGTGATTTTATATTGGGTTTGAATTCGATAGCACCGTCTCTTGCTTTTTGATCCAATTTTCCCGTATCCGGCAGAACAGTTCCGTATATTCCGTCAAAATAGAGCCAGTCAGAGGCATTTTCCGTAACCAGTTCCTTTTCTTTTTCCAAAATCTCTTTTCCTTCTTTGGAAAGTTTCAAATCCTCCTGTTTTATGTCATTCTGCTTCAGATAGCCTTTTGTCGTGATGTCTGCCAGAATACTGTCCAGAATCTCTTCATCCAGCCGGGTGATTTTATGCAGATATGAATAAGGATCCGGCTCTTTGATTGTTTCAAGGAACTGGATAATCTTCAATACAGAGATGATTATCGGATGGATTTCCCGTTCTTTCGTAAGCGCATACTGTATTTTGGTTTTGTATACCGGATAATCGATTTCGAGGACGTCATACATTACAAATCCTTCGTAATGGTCGCTGTATTGGTGGGTAAGCAGTTCCCAATCCAGTTTTATGGTCTTATTTTGTTTTTCAGTCATTTTTCCCTCCCAATTTGATTATTTCATAAGAGTCTTTGTGCTGATTTATATAGTCAATAATGCTTTCGAACGGATTGTTTTTGTCGGAGACCCTGGCTTTATGAAGAAAATCCATATCTCCAACGATTATCAAAAGCTTTTTTGCTCTCGACAGCGACACATTGAGACGTTTTTCGTCCGCGATGAAGTCTATCTTCGCTTTGCCTTTTAACTTTCCGGATCTTACGCAGTCATAGATGATGATGTCCCTGTCACTTCCCTGAAAACTGTCGACAGTTCCGATCTCTATGCTGCACTCTGCAAAATTTTTCTTTAAGGCAAGTTTTTTGCGCAGCAATCCGGCCTGGGCTTTATAAGGGGTAATTATGCCGATGCTGTAGTTTATACCGCTCTTTCTCATCTCTGCCTGGATATTCTTTAATGTTTTCCCGATAATGGCGGCGTTGCATCGGTTTATTTTTCCTGTTCCTTCCTGTTCGTCTTCCTTATCAGGCAACATTCCGGTGTCACACCATACGACGCTTGATCTGAAGCTGAGAGAATGCTTTTTTGTGGCGTTTACTGCATCAGTCGTTTTTAGTGCGCCGTCATAGAATGCTTTACTGTACAGGTCGCAGATGCTGCGCTCCGCACGGTAATTGTAAGTCAGCGTATGAATCAGATTCGGTCTGCCGGCACGCTGAATACGCTCAAATTCCCGCTGGAAGAACGAAGTCTTGGCTTCTTCCCGGTCTTTGATTTTTTCGATCACATCGTCATCAATGACAGGAGCAAGCTGCTTGTGATCACCGACGAGTATCAGCTTTCTCGCCTTTATGCACGGAACGAGCAGTTCGCTCAAGGTAGCTCTGCCGGCTTCGTCAACGATTACGGTGTCAAAAACGATTTCTTTGAAGCTTTTCCATGACGAAATACCGATCAGCGTCCCGAAGATCAGTCTTATATTCCGCGTGAAAAGCGCCGCCAGTTCGGAATCTTTTCTGCTGTTTAGCATTTTTGAGGTTATATGCTGTAGTTTTTCCCGGAAATCCTTTTGCAGATCCAGCATCTTATTTTGTATTCCATCCTTGGAGTACGAGACTGGATTTGCGTCTAGACGCTTTATGTTTTCATAAATTATTTTATTGAGTGTTCTCAACGGCATATAATTTTGTGCCGTTTTGCTGATTTTTGTCTCGTCGTTCCCGATGCGGAGAATCTTGTCTTCAATGCCGCAGATTTTTTCCAGAACATTATCTACAGCCTGATTGCTCTGGGATGCAACAAGTATTTTCTCATGAGGCCGTGTTTTTAAAAGTTGTGTTACTATCTCGGTTATGGTTACTGTCTTTCCTGTTCCGGGAGGGCCCTGCAAGACCATTACTTCGCATTTGTCATCCAGCGACAGGGCTTTACGAACAGCCATCTGCTGATTTTCGTCAAGGCTGCTATTGTAGAACTTTTCGATATCGATAAGATCGTTTTCTATGAATTCCTGCGGTCTGTTTATCTTTCTAAGAAAGTTGTGAATATAGACATCCCCGTTCTGCAACATGTAGAGAGCATAGTTTTTCTTGTTCCAAACAGCTTCTTCCGCCTGGTAGTCATAACTCAGAAAATATTCGCCTCCCTTTTCCAGGTGAAAATTCGTGTTTTGATCATCAGTATATTTCCCGACCTCGTAGTTCCCTACTTTTACAGTTACGGAAAAACCAGATTCAGATCGCTCCACTACACCTTTGAGAGCATATTCGGAGTTCAGATCCTTCTGCAGGATCACATTCTGTTTCTGCTTGAAATCCCTGTCGGAACAAATGTCTTCCGTTATATTTTCCGCCGTATCGTTTTCATGACTATTCTTATCTTTGTCTATTATATATTCCAATGTCAAAGTGTCATTGCCGCGGTTCAATTCCTTCAAAATCACTTTTCTGGTGTTTTTCTTTTCGTCTATAGTCTTTTTCTCAGCCGTAAGCAGTTCCTCTTCGGTGACAATGCTTTTGATATCGGTTTCATAACGTTCGTTTTCGAGTTTTTTCTGCTCATAACGCTCTTTTAATTTTTCAATCATCGCTCCTGCGTGATCACAACTCATATCCCGTTCATTTGAACCGAGTATCTCGAATATATCATCCGTCGGAAGCCCGTATTTCTGCAGGAGTTCCGTTTTTGACGGGCTTTCGAGAATATTGAAGCAGAAAAAATAACGACTATTTTCTTTTGCTGAACAGCAGAATGTCAGATCTCCGATGGCGATTCTTATTTCATCGCGGTCGTTCCTGTCTTTTCCGAACTCTAAATATGCGCGGTAGTTTTCGATTCTTTCCCTGATATCATCTTTTTCAGCAAAGGGTTCGCAATCGTGATAGTCTCTCCATTTTTCAAGTACGCGACCGCCTATTTGAATGCCGAAAGTCTTGCGCGGTAAGATAGTGTCCAATAAATCGTTGAGTTTTTTGCGGACATCAAGCAGTTTTATGCGTTCTTCGGGATCTGCTTTCAGCATCGCCTTTATGATCAGAAGCAGTTCGGAGTTAGTTTTGTCAAGCATGTCTGACTGCTCTGCAATATGTTCGTATATCTCTTCCAGAGAGTCGAAATCTTTGTAAATGTCCGGAAATTTGAAAGAATCAAAATGTGACTCAAGCAGAAGAGCGAGCATACAAAGTCCGAACGAGTAGATATCGCTTTCTTTGCAGCATTCGTCCTTGGCGATCTGTTCCGGAGCATAGAAGTGTTTGTCCGGCGAATTGCTCATCATCGCATAGATGTAGCATCTGCCGAAGTCGAGCAGATATGCGTTTTCATTTCTGTCGATCAGTATGTTTTTGGGGTTGATATTGCCGTGATAGAAGCCTTTCTGGTGAATATACTCAACGGCATCAACGATCTGCTGATAACATTTTATGAGCGAAACATAGTTCGGACCGAACCATTCCGGTTTCAATTCGGAATATTCTTCGCCGAAATCCCTGTCAACAAAATAGAAGTTTCTGTCATCTTCTTCGATTTTAAGATTGCTGATGTTCTGGTGCGAGATCAAGTTGATGTTTTTCGCGATATTAGAGTATTTCCCGCTGAAAGGGGTTTTTGCGACGATCTCTATGCGGTAATCGCAACCATTGTAGCGCGCGATTTTGAGAGATTCTGATTCTTCACTAATGATTTCGTATTTTCCCAAGATTTTTTTACTCATTTTAAATCCTCCCTTTACAATTGACCTTTACCTTACGCCACCTATAAGCGGTGAAAAATCTGAAAGTTGACAAAAATTTTTTAAAAAAGATTTAATGCTGAAAAATTGTTAGTTATTTCTTACGCATACGACTTTAAGCTTATAGTCGTAAAAATTCGGGGCACGGAATGATCCCAAGTCGTCGTAAACATCGATAAACATTGTCATCTGACCGACTTTGCCGTTTATAAAATCGACTCCCCATACTTCGCCGGTATTTTCAGGGTCAAGAGTTGACGACCAGAAAGGCTCTTTTGAATGGATCTTGCTGAAATCGGATTCCTTGAAATCGGCAGTTTCCCGCTGTTCGTATTCATGCTGTAATTGCTTGTATTTTTCATACTCTTCAACACTTAGTCCATTCATCTCCATTTTTTCCAGCTCAAAAAACCAGAAATCGCCATAATCTTCCCTCAAATTTTCTTCCAAGGCCGCGATTTTATTTTTTAACATCGATGTCCCGTTCTGGTAACAGCCGTTGCAGTCAGAAGACCAGCATTTTTCGCCGAGGCACTGTCTGTTTTCGCTGATTCTGCAGCTACCGCCCGGTTCCGTAAGGTCACAGTTCTGAATCAAAGTTCTGAGTTCGTCGATATTCGGCAGTCTCCAGTCCGACAAACCGTTTTCTTCAAGATTGGAACAGTAAGAATCGGCTTCTTTCCAGGTCATAGCTTTCCGAGCAATATCCGACCATTTCAGTTTTTTCGGGTCGGGGAGCGGTTTTACGGGTTTTTTCTGCGGTTTTATGCTGCGGTCGTTCTCTTTTTTATCTCTGACACATATTACATTCGTATCTCCGGCAAAGCTTTTGACTTCTGAGGCGGCGGAGTGTCTTGCCAATATGCTGATCAAAAGAGTTCTGTTTTGTAACGGGTCAAAGATCCAGCTGCCGTATTTGCCGGTTTTGTTTTGTGAAAGAAAAAGGGCGTAATTTTCCCGAATACCGTTTTTTTCATGTTTTTTGACTTTTAAGGCTTTAAGTTCTTCAAGTGTCGGGAGCCTCCAGTCGGAAAAACCGCCTTCCCGCAAGTTGCCGCAGTAAGAATAGGGATCGTGGACACCGAAAATTTCATACGTGCTGCAGTCCATAGGGTCGTATCCGCAGGGAATCGTTTCTTCTTCGCGTTTTTTCAATTCGCTTTCTGAACAATATGTGTCCTGACACAAGCGCATATTGCAGCCGTAATCACAGTTAAGGCCGGTATATCTGTTGTGCGCAGGGGAGAGCAGCGATGTTGAGTAATTTTTCTGGTCAAACATCGTGTTTTGGGACCATTGCAGCTTCTTCAAATCGACTTTTGGGGTCTCCGCTTCCGCTTTTTGAACGCTATCTTCCGGCGAAGCATTCCTGACGCAGAATACATTGCATGTGTCCCACTGGCATTGGTTGCACGGAGTCCAGCTGTCAACAATGCACTTTTCGGGAATAATAATTTCATAAGCATTCCAATCGTCTTTTTGGGATTCTTCATCGTTCCTGAGTCCCCAGAAACAGCCGTCAAGATGCCAGTAGTTACCGAGAGCGACATCAAGCGAATAGTCTCCGTTACGGTTCGGAAGCTCTGTAAATTCTTTGCACTCTTTCATTGTTGATTTTATTTCAGCAGGAGTGGCAGGACGCCAGTCGGAGAATCCGCCTTCCCTCAGCTCTTTGCAGTAATCCTGAATATAGCCGTAATACATCGGTCCCGGCGAAGGCTCGGACCACATGAGGTTAGGGGAAACCGGCTCATCCTTGACTTTTTTACGGACAGGTTCCGCTTTCGCTTCTTGAGGTCTGCATACCCCGTAGGAGACAGGCTCTTCCTCTTCCGATTCCTGAAAAACGCGCTCGATTTGAGCGACCTTTTCATCAGTTTCCGCTTTTTCTTCTTTTGAAGAACAACCGAGAAACAACAGAGAGATTAAAACCATACAACTAATCGAAATCGCAAAAGATTTTTTCATTTTCGCTCCTTAAACAGTCAAAAACACACCATATATAAGGGACGGAAAATCGGAAAGTTGACAAAAAAGATAGTTTTTTTGTTTGTTATACCCTTAAGATTGTTTTTCCTTTTTCATTTATTATTTTTTTTGACCAGTCGAAATTCGTTACCAGAGCGAATCCGTTGTAGAACGGTTCAATGTTCAGATATCGTTCGGCATAAAGAGGTTCGCCTCTGACATCCGAATGAAACCAGCCATTTTCGTCACGGGCTGGAGCGATATTTTTGTGGAAAACTCCCAGATCCAGAAAGCCTTTTGAGTTCAGAAAAGTGCCGTCTGCCTTTATATGCCGCCAAAAACCGTCGGAACATTTTACGCAGGCAATTCCGTCGCGGAAATCACCGGCATAAAGGTAGTTTTCTTTGTAAAGCCGTTTTCCGTCAGTATCAATGTGAAAATAGCTGCCGTTTTTGTCACGTACAGTGCAGATGTTTTCCTGAAAATTTCCGCACCATGCATATCGTTCGGCATAGACCGCTTTTCCGTCCGTTCCGATGTGAAAACAACCCTCTTTTGATGTTGCTGCAGCACGGCCGCAGTAGAAGCCGAAAGTCCGCTCGTAACGCTCCGGATATATTGCATTTTCGTTGACATCAATATGATACCAGCCGCTTTCATCCTCAACAGGTGCGAGTCCAGGTTCATGGAATTTCAATATGTTTATATATTTTTTCTTTAACTGACAACTCATTTTTCAAACCTCAATATTGTTTGCAACTCATTTAATTTACAATGTTTTTTGAATTTAAAACCGACAGATGAAACAATTTTTATGTATTCGTCGCTACTTCTCTCGATACTGTTGCAGATAACAGCCATATTCAGAGAGAGGAAAGATAAATCAGATTCTGTTTTATCAGAACAGTTTTCTATAACATAGAGGGTACCGCCGGAAGGTAAGGCTCTGAAACAATTCTTAACTATCTGAATTGCTTTTTTGTCGTTCCAGTCATGAATAACACGCGATAAAATAATGGCATCTGCTACAGGTGGTATTTCCAAAAAGAAATCACCGCCGATTTTTTCGATATTTTTTACATTCGCTTTTTCTATAACTTTCGGCAGATCAAAAAGGTGACAATGCAAATCGGGATAACACTTTTTTATGTTTGAAATGCATGCGCCGTATCCGCCACCGACATCCATAACGCTGTGATGCTTCGAGAAATCAATAATTTCCCCGATTTTTTCATAGTCGTCACGTGCATATTCATACATTGCACGATGATAGAGGTCGAGTTCTATTGGGTTTTCGTTCAGATATGTCCAAAATGTTTTTCCGTAAATTTTGTCAAATGATGGTGATTCTGTCAGGATGGTATAATCCAAATTTTGCCAGGCAGTCATGTGAACCCCTGACCAGTTCAGACAAGCGTATTTCAAACTATCTTCGGAAGTTTCTGTAAATAGTTTGCCCTTTTCTGTAAGTCTGAGAATATCCCCGTCAAGACAAATAAGTCCGCAACAAACAAGAGCCTGCAGGAGTTTTCTTTTCAATCCGGAATATGTTCCCGACTTTATGTTTCCATCGGCTATGGAGTCAAAAAGATTCATTTTGCAAGCGGTACTTATTGTCAGATATTGCCAATATTGGGTGAATAAATTCTTATAATATTTTTTGTAATCGGTTAAATCCATTATACAACCGTCAAGGTACTCAACCCAATCATTTTCGGGATCGTAGGTTTTGATGTGGTTTGCGAATGCGAAATTTGAAATAAGGCTGTCGTGGGTTATAAACAGAGTAATTCCGTCATTTTCCATCCTTGATTTCAGGAATTCTACAGCGTGGGTTCGCAAATATTCAACCGAAGCCCAACCCTCCGGTGTGATTCCTGAAACGAAATCGTTGAAGATTTTTCTTAATCCGTTTTTTAAAAAAGTTTCCCCTGCTGCTTTTGCATCTAAAACATGGAATCCGGGATCCCCCAATTCGTTGTTGATTACAATTTCCACATTTTTTCCCAGACCTTTTTTGATGTATTCGGCTGTTTGCACGCAACGATGTATCGGGCTGGTATAAATCTTTTGCACATTATAGACTGATAATTTTTTTCCTAAGTCTTCGGCATCTTCTTTCCCTTTTTCTGTCAGGAGAATTTCGTTTCCGAAAGTTCCTTCAGGTATTTCGGCTCTTTCAGCATGTCTGAGAAGAACAGCGATTTTCTTTTCCTGAATGCGGTCCGTTTTTGATAAATTTTCTATAATCATGCTTAACCTCTGTAATTTTTTAACATAGAAAAATTTTTCAAATGAAGGAAATATGTTTCTGATGTTACATCTTGAAACTCTATTTCATCCCAGATATTTACAACAAAACTGTTTAACCAATATTCTTTCTGTTTCCTTACGTCCGGCGGGAGTACGCTTGTCCACAATAACTCGTCATTAGGTTCGGATACTTTTGCTGAAAAACTTTTCTTCATAAGTTCCAAAGAACTTTCATTCAAATAATATACGGCGCAGTTTACTGTGGCCCAATAATTTTTTATCCAAGTAAATTTTGGATTTGGAGTGGCAAGACAGTAGTTTATAAACGGTTCGTCAATCGGTTTTCTGTTATATGTATCCCAGTCAATCCAAAGGACATTTTTAAACTCTTTGACAGCATTATACATTATCCAATGTTTCATTTTGTGTTTTGTATCAAATATAATGTCAGCAGGCGCATCATCAAATACCTTGTGAACATAACACCCTTCTTTTTTTAGGAAGTCTGATGTTTCGGTGCAATCAGCATAACAGACCAATTGCTTGCGGTAATGAGGGTTTATTTGCAGAGAATTATGCACTTCCTCTAATGTCTTTTTGCAAGACTTTTTAATTCCGCCGCAAATGTTTTTGTATAATCCGGAGATGCAAGTTATCTTCATGATCTTTTCCTCCTCATATTGCACTTCTTGCAGTTTTCACTCTCTCCCCAGTTCGCAATAAAGTCGCGGTATTTCCTGCCGTTCCACATTTCAAGAGGGGAAAGTTCCGTGACATTGCCGAACTCTCCGAACTCTCTGCGCACTTCGTCGGGACAGCAGCAGATCTGGTAAGAGCCGTCGTATTCTATCCAGAGTTCCTTTCCGAGGAATTGGCAGAATGTGTCGCTTGAATCAAGGTCAGGTTCGTTCAAATCAACCGGAGTGAAGTTTTCAAGTCTGATTCTGCCGTCGGCAGTTTTATGACATTCTTCGCAGACAGCGTTCCAAAGCGGTGCGTTTTCCTTGGTTCTGAGCATTTCGTTGTCCAGAGAATCGGAAGTTTTCCACAAATGGTGACCTTTTATTCTGTCAACGCCGTGTTCGATTCCCCAGAGAATGATGTTTTTCAACTCGTAAAGGTTCGACTTCATGAATGTGCATTGGAGCGTGACGGTACTTGTATTTCCGAGTTGTTTGCGGATATTCAAGTAATATTCGATGTTTGCGAGCTGTTTTTTTGTGTTTGCCCCGCACATGATTTTTTCATTTATATCGGGATTTATTCCGTTGATCGAAAATTTTACGTCCGAGATGACTTCAAGCAACTTCGGAGCCCAGAATTCAACACCTTTCGAAAAAGTTCCGTTGGTCGTGAGGTTCATTCTGATATTGTTTTTCCTGCACAAATCCACAAGTTCTTCAAAGTGCGAATAAAGAAGCGGTTCGCCCATCGTTGAAGGGATTATTTCTTTCAGTCCGTGCGGGGCAAGAAGGTTTACTGCCTTTTCGACAACGGCGAAATCCATTTCTGAACGAGGTGATTTTGTCAGCCGACTGCGGTTGTCGGCAGAAAAAGTGTCACACATTTTGCAGTGAAGGTTGCACTTGTCGGGATTGGTGATAAAAGTCACTCTCCACGGTGCCGGGCGGTGCGGATAGACAATCTGCGTTTTTGAGAGCTCTTTGTATTTCTGAACACAGAAATCAGCATCCTCTTTTATTGAGCGGACTTTTTCAACAGGGGCTTTCAGGTTCAGCAGTTTTTGGGGGTTGTCAACAATATCCTGCATTTTTGAACGCAGATCATCTGCGTCTCCGAGTTTGAATGTAAAGCCGTCGATTCCGTCGTGGACGAGTTCCGCCATTCCGCCTTTGTCGCTCACCAGAACAGGAATTTCAGTTGCCTGAGTCTCCTGAATTACAAGCGGCGCGTTTTCGAGCCAGATCGACGGGCAGACAAGAACATCAAAAGAATCAAGGACTTCCTGTAATTTGTCGTTGTGATACGCTCCTTTGAATTCTATGCCGCAACAGGAATATTTTTTGACCAGATCCTGACCGTATTCGCTATCGTAATCCCCCCAGATTACAAGTTTTGCGTTTCCGCGGATTTTGCTGAAAGCCTCGCACAGAAGATGGAGTCCTTTTGTGAGGATTATGCGCCCCGTGAAACCGAAAGTGATTTTGTCATGCAGAGATTTTGGACTTTTTTGGATTTTTGAAAGGTTAAAACCGTATTTCGAATAAAAAATCCTAGAGGAATCAACGCCCATATTGATGTAGAAATTTTCCAAAGTGTGTGACGGAGCGAAGAATACATCGATGCACTCAAGAACATTACGGATATGATCGTCGCGCTCTTTTATAAGTTCTGTGCTGAAATCGGGCTTTTTGTAGTGAAAAGCGGCACATTCCGTACATTGACCGGTATTCGGCAGAGGGCAGATCTGCCAGTTCTTCGGATTTATCAGCTGGCCGCGGTGACAGAACATCCAGAAATCGTGAATCGTGAACAAAACCGGCAACCCGAACTCCCGTTTTGCTATAATCGGGATCTGTGTCGAAAGATGTGACAAGTGACCGATATGCACGACATCGGGTTTAACTAACTTTACATAATCGCGGAAAGCGTCATCAACAGCAGGATTCAGATATTTGTCATAAAATGTCGCGTTATCCGGCTCATAATTGTTGATATAGCGGATATTTACTCCGTCTTTAGTCGTATCAGCAACTTGATAAAGCGGTTTCGTTTTGTCTTCGATGCGGTGAAACACGAAAACATCGTTGTTTTTTGCTAGTTCTCTTGCGAGATTGTAGGTGTAAACCTCGGATCCTGCCATGTAAAACGGCGGATATCCGTGAATTACCAGAAGAATACGCATATTGCCTCCTTCGGTTATTTTTGTTGGAAAGAAATATTTCGGGAAGAATTTGATCTTTGTTTCGTTCTTGCACTTTGTCTCCTCCTTAAACGGAATCGATTACAACCGTAGAAACATTGCCAGTTGCCCCAAAGCATTTCTGCTTCAGGAAAAAGCGTTTATCCGGCGTGATACTAAGAAAAAAGATATCCTTGTCAATAGGCTTTTTTTTGAAAATTTTTCGCTTCCAGTAAAAGTCGCCGGAATAAACAACTGGCAAAGTCCGGATGTTTTTGTCATGATTCTGCTCACTCCCTCTTGTTAGTCTGACATTAAGAGAGAATATTCTTCGCGCCAGAGTTTTTTGTATTCGAAAGCCATAATTTTATTCCGCTTCAGATAGTAGTTGCGTTTTGAGCAGCTCTCTTTCTCTGATTTCTGGCTTGTCAGGTGAAAGCATCCGCATTTTTTGCAGAAATATTTTCTCTGCGGAATCTTTTTTGCCCTGTTGCCATGATGTCTGACCCCGTTGAGAGTGTTTCCGGCCTCTCTTTCCGTGTAGCAGATTTTTCCTTCGCTTTCGCATCTGATTTCTCTTTCGAATTCGTCTTTCATGTTGCCTCCGTGTTTTGTTGTCAATCAAACTGCCTGCACGAAGTATAAGCGGTGAAAAACCGGGAAGTTGACAAAAAAGAGAAAATTTTTGAAAGAAGATTGAACTTTATCGTTTTTTTATTTTTCTGCATAAAGTGAATGCAGTCTGTTGAGTTCGGTCTTTTCTTTTTCAAGCTTCGCAATAAGTGTGTCGTTTTTCTCCAAAATGATGTCGAGATTTTGTTGGTTTGCAAAAATATTGTTTGTAAATTCTGCTCTCACATGGTCTTTGAATCGTTTCCCTAATGCAATTTTTGAATTTATCAGTTCGTCAAGCGAAGCATATTCCTGCTTTTCAAAAGCGGTCAGTTCCTTTTTGTCTTTAAAAGCCTTGACCTGTTCCGGAATATCTCCTATGTGAGTATCCAAATCCAAGTATCTCCCGACATAATTAACTGCATTATCGTGTTGTTTGTCTGTATCCCAGATGCAGTATTCTATCAGTGAGAGATCAGTGAAATTTGTAATTTCGCGACCGTTCAGGAAAGCACTTGTTTTGAGGATATGCACTATTTTTTTCCAGTGCCGGTCACTGATGTCTTTCCGACTTTCTCTGATTCCGGAAATCCATTTTTTAGATGTTTTGTCCAACTCAACTTTGTTGATTTCCTGTTGCCAAAGTTTTACTTCTTCAATGCTTAACAAAGCCGCTTTTTGTTCTTTATCCGGTTTCAATTCATCATCTTCCGAGTCTATAGATGTGAAAAAATCATCGTTATTTTGAATAGGATTTACGAGTACCCGTATAGTGAAACTGTCGCGCAGAGCAGCAAGGAGAGGCTTGTTTGGCGGAAATGAAATTTCTTTCGCAGCTGCTATGACAGATAGAAGAGGTGCCTCCTGAATGGAATTCCCGTTATAATACTTTTTATCATTTATGATTTTAAGTATTGTGCTTAAAACAGTCGGACGGATATTCCAGATTTCATCAAGAAGGACAATGTTTGCATTGGGCAGATAATTTTCAGTCTGATGCTGCTTTGTAATGCGGTCAACGGGGCCGAAAATATCGTTTGGTTCGTCGTTTCCATTCATAAAATACTCAAAATAATGACCGTTCCAGATGTTGATTTTGCCGTTTTTATAAAAATCGCTGAAAGCGGCTGCAATACGGCGGCTGACAGTACTTTTGTCAGCTCTTGAAGCTCCTAATAACAGGATGTTTTCTCCTGCAATTGCGGAAAGCAGGGCGAGACGGAGAGCTTCTTCCTTTCCGTAAAGGTTCTGGTTCAAGTATTCAAGAAGAGTCTTTATGCGGTCAGGTAAATTGCTGCTTTTGTGTTGTTTTTGTGTGTTTGAATTGCTGTCTTTCATTTTCGACCTTGTAAAAAGTTATTATTTATTTCATTCAGCTTGTGAGTCTGCCTGACTAAATGGTGCATCGCATCGCGCGAATTGATGTTGTAGCTCCAGTTTTCATCAAAAACTTCAATGACGTTTTTATTGCCAGAATTGCCCACAAGCAGGGAGTAGAATTTTGTTTCTTTCGCCTGTTGTGAACGGATGCTTGATTTCACTGATTCTGATAAATTGCCCATAATCATGTCGCTTACAACAAGAACATCCGCGTTTTTCCAGTCATTTTTCTGTAAAAGTGTCAGAGAATGCTGCAAAGCAGGTTCTGCGTCTGTTCCGCCGTTGAAAGATTTCCGCAGTAACTTTGCCAGTTCAAGCAATCCGTTACCTTTTTCAAATTCCGAGAAGTCCTGCACTTCGATTCCGGTTGAAAAGGAAATGAGGTAACATTTGCGCTCTTCTTCCAAACATTTTTTTGCAAGGGCGAACGTTATAGTTTTTGCCACGCGCTCCGGAGTACCGTTCATCGAACCGCTTGTATCAACGCAGATGATTACCGGTCCTTTCTGCTCTTTTTCTTTTACAGGAACCTCAACTTCTTCAGTTCCGCGTTCTTCCCGGTAAAATTTCTGCCGGTTGATATATGCATAAGAAAGGAGTTTGTTCTCGGCGAATTTCTTGGCGAAATATAGTCTTGTTGCATCGTTTTTCGACATGGCAAGTTCGCTCGGCAGTGCGGACGAAATTTCTCCGCTCAAACGTAAACCGCTTATTTGTCCGCGGTATGCCGGTTTCGGATGAAATTCGGTTTTTATCTCGACTTTTTCGCGCAGCTCTTTTTCGTAACGCTTGGTTTCGCTGTTCTGTCTGCCGATCAAATCGGCCAGTTCCTGCAAGGATTTGTCATTTTCAAGCAGGTCGGCGAAATCACTTAAAATTTCGAAACCGTAATCATTAAAATCGGCTGAAGAAAGATCCCATAAACGTCCGAAATTTTTAAGGAAAGGTGAAAGAAGCTCCTCAAGTTTTCTGAATTGTGCGATTTTTTTGTAAAGTTCTTCAAGATAGGCTTTGCGTTTTTTGTCGATTTCTTCAAGCTGCCATGCAGTGTAGCGTTCCTGTAAAGATTCCTGAAGGTCTTTTTTCAGGTTGCGCGAAAGAATTTCGAGCTGGTGCTTATCTATTTTTGTTTTCGGTTTTTGCTCTGTATTTTCGTCGGATTCCGGCTCCAAGAGTTTTTCGTACTGTTTTTTGTAAAAATCGAAATTTGCGGAGTTGTCTTTCCCTGTTTTGGTTTTGTAAAGCAGCGTTTGAAGGTCAGGAATACGTTTCAACAGCACTTCATCGGAAAGATTTTTCAAACTGCGCATGAAAACATTTTCATTGTAGAACGGATTCTTCGGGTCTGTGATTTCTGTTTCATCGTAAACAGTTTGCAGCGTCTTGAGAATTTCTTCCTGAATCTGCTGATTAAGCTCTTCGTGATTCTTTGCAAAATCAAGCAGTTCTTTCTGCTCCTGATTTTCGGGCTGCAGGAATTTTTTTGTCTCCTGATGACTCTGCAAATCACTGAACTCGATTTTTTCATCATCTTTCAGATAGGTGTCACATTCATCCGCAATGCTTTGGGCGAGATGTTTGCGTTCTAATTCGTTGCCAAATTCTGTCGAGCCGAATTTCTCGAACTTGCGGATTTCCTTGTTTTGGGAATAGTCGCGTTTGTTTGAAATTTGTTTCATGATTTACGCTCCTAATTTGCGTAACGTTGCCTTTCTTTCTCCAATTTGAGTTTTGCATCCTCAATCTGTTTTCGAGAATCTTTTACAGCGGACAAAATTATTTCACAGAATTTTTGTTCGACGAACTGATTTTGCCTGAAAGGTTCAGCCTGCTTTGCTTCAAAGTCATCAATTTCTTTTAAAGAATTGTTGATGTTGGTAAGGATTTTTTGATACCACTCGGTGTCGGATTTTTGCTGGCGAAGTTCCAAAAAATCGGGATGCTCAAAAACAGCAGGATTTTTTATTAAACCTTGACCTTTTGTGGTTGAAAAATCTACCTGTCGTTCATATTCTTGATTATTATGAGAATCTATCCAATTTAATTTTTGGGAAGAAATATCCAAGTTGACTGAAGTGGCTCGGTGTTGTTCTCCGA
This sequence comes from bacterium, assembly GCA_017645765.1. Classification (GTDB taxonomy): domain Bacteria; phylum UBP6; class UBA1177; order UBA1177; family UBA1177; genus UBA1177. The sequence goes on from JAGCNV010000039.1 coordinate 33,370, forward strand.
TTTGTTGTTTTGTGTCATCGTAATAATTTCCCGTTTTTGATATGTATTTAACAGCGACATCTTTGTAGGTAGTGAGGCGAACGCGAATGCCTGGAGGCAACGGCAGACATATTTTTAAATTTACCGTTTGAACTAACTCATAAGCTTCGCAACCGTCCTGCATCAATGAAGTTTTTACTCCGAAAGGAGTTTCCTCTTCTGTGTAAAACTGCTTTGTTATGTAGTCATGAAAATCTTTAATCTGATCCTTGATATCATCAATGTCAAGATTTAAGCTTATACCGTTCTGTTTCAGGATTTGCTCTATAATTTCAGATGTTTCGCTCTGTTGTTTGTCGGTATTCCAGATACAGTATTCAATGAGTGAACAGTCCATAAGATCCACGGAATCGCGTCCGTTCAGAAACGCACTTGTTTTAAGGAGATGAACGATTCTTTTCCAGCGGCGGTCGGAGACATAATAGGTTTCGTCACCTTTGTGGTTTGTGTCATTGTTACGTCGCACGAGTTCTTTTCTGATAGCTGTGATTACATTTTTTGCTTCACTACCGAGTTCGATTTTATCGATTTCAGCCTGCCAGCTTTTCACATCAGAAATGCTAAGGAGAACAGCCGTAAGCTCTGCAGTAGATATAAGCTCTTTGTTGCTGTCTTCATCAACGACTTTGAAAAAATCCTCCTCGTTTGAAACAGGATTTACCTGCACGCGCAGGATGAACCTGTCCCACAAAGCATCAAGTCCGCGGTTTTTCTCAGGAAGTTCGTTGGATGCCGCTGCGAGGGATACGAGAGGCACTTTCTCGATTTCGCTTCCGTTGTGGAAAATCCTTTCGTTTACAATGGGAAGGAGAGTATTCAGAATCGCGGGACCGCTTTTCCAGATTTCGTCAAGAAAGGCAACTTTCGCGCTGGGCAGATAACCTTTTGTTTCACGGGTGTAGCGGCTCGGCTTTTCGTTGAGAGCCGAAAGATCGACAGGACCGCATATTTCATCAGGAGTGGAGAACTCGTTCATCAGATATTCAAAATATCCGCCTTTTTCAGTGTTGAATTTGCCGTCCTCGTAAAAATCGCTGAATGCACTTGCTATGCGGCGGCTAATCATGCTTTTAGCCGTTCCCGGAAGCCCTAAAAAGAAAATACTTTCTCCTGCAACAGCGGAAAGAAGCGCGAGACGGACCGCCTCTTCCTTTCCGTAAAGGTTCTGGTTCAAGTATTTGAGCAGAGTTTTGATTCTGTTCGGCAATGTTGTTTTGTCTACAGTCGCGCTTTTGTTTTCACGATTTGTGTCTGTCATTGTTTTTTCCTCCAAATTCTTTCTATTAAAAATCAATCGCACACATCATACATAAGCGGTGAAAAACGTGGAGGTTGACAAAAAAAGATTTTTTTAAAAGAATTTTTTTGGCTAACTATTTAATTTGTCTATAGATTTTCTGACAATTCCATCCTTGCAAGAAACTCTGTTTCCTTAATCGGCTCAGATGTTCTCGCAGGATGCGGTTCCCAGATTTTTCAGAGCATCTGGATTGTTGGCGGTGATCATTCCGAGTGTAGGGCATTTTTCCATATCGGCGCAGTCTCCGCAGGTCGTAAACCCTTTTTTCATCGCACACTGGCGGATGGCGCAGAGTTTTTCGCAGTAAACGGTTTTGACTCCGTCTGCACGGCATCCGGTGCAGTTGATCTGTTCCGGCAGAATTGTTGTGTGGTTCAGTTCGCTCCAAAGTTTTGCGGTTTTTTCACGCAGCACCTGATCGTTGTTTTTTGTCGCTATGAATACGTCGCATTTTTCGCAGTCAAGCCCGCAGTATGCAATCATTATTCAGCTCCAAATCAGTAAAAAACAGGAATTTATATCAGAATCGCCAGAATAATGAAGCTTTTGCAAAAAGTGCTGATTCTATCGAAAAATTGGATGATCCTAGATTTTTGGATTGATTCTATTCAGTGTAAAGCTTAGCAGCCGGGAACGTTCGGAGTGTACTGTGCGCACTCAGGAGTTTCGAATGTCGGCAGAACAAGTGCGACACCGGTTGTCATCCAGCATGGATCGCAGACACATACTCCTTTTTCACCTGAGTAGTCACAGTGACCGTGGCTTGCAGGGTTGATAAGGAAGCTTGCCTGTCCGCATGACGAGTCGCAATCTTTGATACAAAGGGTGCCTGCATCATTGAGGTGGTATTTTTCTTCGCATTCGTTACAGGTCGGGCCTGTGAAATGATCTGTGCATGCACAGGTCGTTTTGCCGGTTCTGTCTGCCGTGCATGTTCCGTGTCCGTTGCAGAAGTGAGCTCCGTCACAGTTGAGGCAGCCGTTGCCGGAGTAGTATTCCGCGCACTGGCATGTCGATTCATCCCAAGAAGAACATTCGCTGCAAAGGGCTTCGCTTTCTGCCGAAAATATGGGAGCAATTTCTTTGCACGATTTGGTATTGCCGTCGCATATTTCGTTTGCATCTGCAACTTCGGTGCAGTTGTCGTAACCTGTGCAGCCTGCACGCTGAGTGACTCCGTCACCGCAGACCATAAGGCTTGTGCATTCTGCGTTGCACTGCCCGTAGATCGTTCCGTTCGTAGCTTTGCCGTCATCGCAGACTTCGCCGTTAAGCTCGACTATAGCTGCATCTCCGCAGTAGCTGAGGGTAGCATCTTCTTCGGAGAGTTTGCAGTCTGTCGTGCAGCGTTTGCAGGTCACGCCTTCCTGTTCTTCCTCGCCGTATTTGCAGTATTCTGTTCCGTTGTTTACGCCGTAGTCGCATTCTTCGTTTATGCCTTCAGTTACTACGCAGTCTTCCCCGTAGCCTTCGCAGTTTTCGCGCTGGAGTTTTCCGTCACCACAGCCGTAGAAGCCCGTGCATTCAGCATTGCAGTGTCCGTAAACACCGTTGAGTTCGCCTTCATCGCAATTTTCGTTAGCCAGTTCATTGACAACACACATTTCCTCCGGCTCAGTCGGATCTGTGTCTGTAGTTTCCGTATCGGTATCTGTATTTTCTGTATCTGTAGTTTCTGTGTCTGTGTCTGTAGTTTCTGCATCTGTATCTGTATTTTCTGTATCTGTATCAGTTTCTTCTTCCGGCAGTTCACATACTGCTCTTTGAATAACAGCGTCGCCGCATCTTTCGCCTAAACCGGTGCATTCGGTATTGCACTTTCCGTATTTGCCGTTGTTCTCGCCGTCGTCGCAAGCTTCTTCGCCGTTGACAACTCCGTCTCCGCAGTAGTCGCCTACACCAGTGCAGATGGCGTTGCAGTATCCGTAAATGCCGTTGTTTTCGCCGTCGTCACACTCTTCGGTGCCGTTTTTAACGCCGTCGCCGCATCTTTCGTCAAGCGTGCAGTCAGCCTTGCAGCCGTTGTAGCCGCCGACATTGGCATCTGTTCCTTTGTCGCAGGCTTCTTCGCCGTTGACTGTGCCGTCGCCGCAGTAGTCTGCCAAAGTGCAGTCCTCGTTGCAGCCGCCGTAATGACCGTCATTAGCGTCTTTGCCGTCGTCGCAGGCTTCGGAGCCGTTGACAATTCCGTCTCCGCAGTATTCTGTAGGCTCGACAGTTACGCAGGAACCGTCTTTACATTCTTTACCGTCCTGACAATCCTCGGAAGTGACGCACTCAGGCTTCGTTTCCGGTTTTTCCTCAGGCTCTTTGTCAACACAAAAACCTTCTTTGCATTCACGACCGTCACCGCAGTCGGAATTGGTAACGCATTCCGGCTTTTCCTTTTTGTCCCCGCCGCAGGAAACAATAAAAGCCAGAATAAATACTACAGCCAGACATTTGAATTTCTTCATTTTCATACCTCTAAATAAAAAAAGTGAATAAACAGGCCCAAGCGAAGATACCACAAGGCCTGCTGAATTATATTCGGTTTTTTTTTATTGCAAAGATTTTTTCATTAAGTGCTGTAAATGGTGCCGGAGACCGGGCTCGAACCGGTACAGGAGGTTGTCCCGAGGGATTTTAAGTCCCTTGCGTCTACCAATTCCGCCACTCCGGCGGTTATGAGTTTGAAAATGGAGGCACCTTCCGGATTCGAACCGGAGATGGAGATTTTGCAGACCTCTGCCTTACCTCTTGGCTAAGGTGCCGACCAAAGAATTTCGATTGAAAAAGGACATAAAAAAATGGAGCGGGAAACGGGATTCGGACCCGCGACGTCTACCTTGGCAAGGTAGCACTCTACCACTGAGTTATTCCCGCTCTGGCAGGCGACAAGATAGTCAGAAAGTTTTGAATGTCAAGTTTTTTCTTCAATTTTGCAGCTGTCTCCTGAGACAAATTTAAAAAACTGGTGTTTTTATTGAGTTTTTGTAAAATACTGTGTTTTTGGAATTGAAACTTCGCGAGGTTCCAAATGAAGAAAATCACGACAGTTTTTTATGTTTTTGCCGTTCTGGCGCTTTTTGTGCTGATGACGGGCTGCGGCAGTTCAAAAAAGGAAACAGCAGAGAGCGATGCCGTAACGGATGTCGACAATGACATTGCAGCGGATAGCGATGTTGATGCCGACGCTGATCCTGAAGATTCGGAGATGGATGCCGACTCTGACGAAACCGAAGATGCGAATTCATGGCAAAAACTTCCTGATCTTGACTCTGGCGAGACAACTGATTTAGAAGAAATTATAGTATATGATGAAGACGATAGTGCCTGCGACAATGACGACAGTGAACCGATCAAAGACGACAGCTGTGCAATAATCAATGACAATATGTGGGCACCGCGCGCATCCGGCAATATGGGACACACTGATGCATCCAATTATTGCTATAACCTGACAGCTTGCGGCTATGATGACTGGAGGCTGCCCTCGATAAGTGAACTCAGAACTCTGATCAAGAACTGTCCGAATACTGAGACGGGCGGAAATTGCGAACTTTCAGACAGTTGTCTGATCCTCACTGATTGCTGGAATGCTGACGACTGCTATTCTTATGTTTGCAATCCAGGCTGCAATTACAGCAAATTCAAAGACAAAGGCTGGTACTGGTCATCTTCTGGTTTTTCCCAAACATTTGCTGTGGATGATCCGGGTTTTGCATACGGTGTTGACTTTAATTACGGTGCAGTAGGTCGTAATGCTTGTACGAATTCAGGCGGAGTCCGGTGCGTTCGAAAAATTGACGGTTTTAACACAAATACCGGATGTAATGTTGTTGACGGCAATATGTGGTCATCAAAAAAATTTTTCTGGGGAAATAGTTGCGACAGTCTGACAGAGTGCGGATTCAGCGATTGGCATCTGCCGACGATCGATGAACTCCGGACACTGATACGGAACTGCGAAGGCACTGTGACGGGCGGAGAATGCGGAGTTACAGATGAGTGCCTTTCAAAAAAGGATTGCTGGGCGCAAAATGTATGTTCTTCCTGTCCTCGTGATTCAAGCGGCAAATACAGCAAACTCGGTGACATTGATGTGCTTTTTTCTTCTTCCGCACAAGCCGATTACTCCAGCGACGATTGGTATGTCAACTTCATTTACGGCACAGTTGCCAGTGGTTCGCCGGGAACTTACACTGAATATTTTTACCGTTGTGTCAGAAAATATTCAGATGACGAAACAGGCGGTAAAGGATGTATGTCCGACAAACACAAGTGCATAAACTCCCAATCGCTACATTGTGAAGAGGATTATTGGATTCCAGAAGAATATTGCGACTACACTTGTGATCCATCAACAGGAAAATGCCTCGAGGCGGAATGTGTTACTGACGAATACAGCTGTGGGGAAGGAAATCCTTCAACAAAATCCAGATATTGCAAAAAAGGTCATTGGAAAATCAAAAATTGCGAAGGAGAATGTGATCCGTCAACTGGAAAATGCCAAGATGTCTGTCACAATGTGGAAGGAAAAATGTGGTCGCCGCTGGCTGCAGAAACAATTTATGATGCGACTATGAGATGGCAGGATGCTGTAAATTATTGCGAAAATCTGACATCTTGTGAATATTCCGACTGGCATCTGCCTACAATCAGTGAACTTAGGACACTGATCCAAAACTGCCCGGACACGGAAACTGGCGGAGCGTGCGGTGTTACGGACGACTGTCTGGAATCCGATTGCTACGTGTACAAAAAATGCGAACCTAATAATTATGCTGTCATGAACGGTTATTTCAGTAAGTTGGGTGACATCAGAACATTATGGTCGTCTTCTAGTAATGGAAACAATTCTGCATGGACTATAGGCTTCACAGGTGGCTACATCTACTCCGGTTCAAAGTCATCAGAATATTATGTCCGCTGCGTGAGATAAGCGAAGCTAATTCCCGCAGAGATTCTCTTTTTCTTCGTAGTTAAGGCCCGAATTATGACAATTCGCGAAAGCAATCTTGCAATTTGGCAAAATTTCATTCGGTAATTTGGCTAGTTTTTATTCGGTGTTTTGGCTTTAAAACTTCTTCAGGATTTCAGATTTGCTGGAAAATGTCGTGGAAAGCAGATTGTTCTTAAAAAGTGCCTACAGGTGACACTTTTTAAGAATCCGTTGGTTGAGGTAAATTTATTTTCCAATGTCCACTTTTATCGGGACCTATACGTTCAATCAAGTTAAGTTCTTTTAACTGGCTAAACAATCGTTCTGCCTGACGTTTGCTTATTCCTAAACTTTCGCTTGCTGCAACAGCAGAAATACTTGGGTTTTCAAAGATTAAATCTAATAATTTTTTAGCATTTACACCGACGTTTACACCGACATTTACTATGCTTTTCTGAATCTTTTTCACCAAAGGAAGAGTCACTATCGTTTTACTCGGGCTGTTTTCGCCAAAACATTCTTCAATTACAGGCTCGCTTAATCCTGCGGTTTCCCACGTTTCAAAAATATCGGGAACACCGCTTCCTGCATGCTCTCCGAAACCAATCAGATTCAACATTTTCATAATATTTGCATTTCTCGGCTCGGAATCTCCGCCGCGAAGCATCTGTTTTTTCCCGACAATCGCTGTTCCGGGATTTTTGAGAACGATCTTGTCAGGATATTTGTCGATAACAATACCTCGGGGCAAAAAATAATCGGCATTTACAAGACAGTTGACGAGTGCTTCTCGGACGATTTGTGAATAATTGTTTCATCAACTCTCACCATGCCGTCAAGCTGAAAAGGCTTTTCAAGATCTCTTGTCAGTTTGGCGGAAACCATAGTGAAAAAATCAAACACATTTCCCGTCCAATCCGGCGACTGTGACTGAATTCTGTCTGTCCATCTGACAGAAGGCAGAGCATGATCTTTGTAATCTAAAAAGAAATTCGGATACTCTCTTGTAATAGTGTGTTCCAATCCGAACATCAGAAGTCCGGCGCAGGTCGGATGCATGTATTTATCCCTCAAATCGTTGCCTGCCGCCCCGATTCGTTCCAAAAATTCATCATCCGGAAGTTTCGCCCATGCATTTCCGCGATGTTCGTTTTCAAACCAGATGCGATATGATTTGACAGATTCTTTGTCAAACACGGAAAGATCAAGATTTTCCAGAATTTTCATGTCTGTTGTCAATCTGCTCTGATCACGGAGCATTGCTTGAACTTCGTCTCTGGTGCAATGGTAATCGCCTTCCAGCGTTCTTTTGAAAGTGCCTTTATACATATCTCCGTTTATATAGACAGGTTTATGCTCTCTACTTGCAGCCGGGACATTAATGACCACAATCACTGAATCCGCGATTTCGTAAATATTGACGTCCCTTTCATCAAGAAGATTAACACTTACTTTCTTGGAATCGTTGATCTGATTCCAAAAATTCTTTATCAGTTTGGGAGCATCTTTCATGCCGGTCGCAAACCAAGAACCGTCTTTTCTTTCGCGGACTCCGCAGATAATCACACCTCCGTAAGTGTTTGCCATCGCTGAATAAGTTTCCCACAAATTTTGAGGAAGACCTCCTTCCGCGGCCTTAACTTCGCGCCGATTGTCTTCTCTATATTTATCAAACTTTTCAATAACAAAAACTTCATTCATGGCTTCAAATCACCCTTAACAAAATAATTTAGAAATTCCAATAAACACCAATAACTACAATATTATATCGACAAATTTTATAAATAAAAGTAAAAATATTTAAATATCTAATATTTGAAAAAGAGAGACTGTTTTGAGATTGTCTTAAAAACTACATTAAAAGGCTCGAAAGGACAATCAAACATCCCATGCTCCAACCGAATCACATTGCTCAACATGACGAATAGCATCAGCGCAAACATTTTGCGGAAAGTGCGGTTTTGGGCAAAAAAAATTCTGCTTTACACCAAAGACTACCAGAAAGAGGGCGAAGTTCAGTGTATTTCTGATTATTTCGCGTGGCTTTTGTGATTTATTGCCAAAACATAGAATTTTTATAAAATACTTCGGTTTAAAAATCGAGACTTGTCGAGGTCGCAAATGAAGAAAATCACGACACTTTTTTGTGCTCTGGCAATTTTGGCGCTTTTTGTGCTGATGACGGGTTGCGGTAGTTCGAAAAAAGAGACCGAAACCGGAGAAATTGCTGATAATGATGCGGTCGATGCCGATATTTACGACGGTGATGACGCATATTCGGAGCCAAATGACGACTTTAACAAAACCGAAGATGCTGATGCCGGAAGCACTGAACCGGGCGATGATGACGCTGTAACTGAAACCGAACAACAGGACGATGAAATAGATGACACCCGTTTCAACTATGATTGTTTACCCGGCGAATATACCTGCGGCGGCAATTTATTAATGTCCTGCAACGGTAGCGGTTATTGGGAAAATATAGAAGATA